>NZ_FQUU01000054.1 GCF_900129295.1 Flavisolibacter ginsengisoli DSM 18119 | reverse complement strand
ACATCCTCCACCCTCTGAGTTAGTACCTGTAACTGTATAAGTGTACGTTCCCGCTGGAGCACCTGAAAATATAACACTAGACCCATTCGTTGTATTTAAAAACGTAGCAGGACTCCATGTATAGGTGTAGGTAACTTCACTAGAGGCAGTTAATGTTGCATTACCACCAACACACACATTTGAACTATTAATCGTTATTCCCCCTCTATCAGCTCCGGGACGATTTCTTTCAGTAGTGCTAACTAGTGTTTGTGGAATAGTACAACCACCAGATGTTATTTGTAACCAATAACAGTCATTATTAGTGGGCAAATATGAGGTACCATTGGCGCCAGGTATTGGATTAGAATTGCCACTAATACCGCAATTGTTTTTATCCATCCATTGATAGGCAAAACTTCCATTTCCTCCAGTTGGGAAATTAGTAACTCTAAATTCAACTCCCATTCCTAAACAGGTAGCAAACTCAGCCCAATAATCTGCTTCATTAAAAATAATCTTTGGTGTAAGAGTTAACGTTTTTTGTGAGACTGCATTTGCACAAGGCGAATTACCTGATGCGGTAAGAGTAAGTGTAACACTCCCAGCAGCATTGTCAGCCGCACTTGGAGTATAAGTTGCGTTTGTCAAAGAATTTGCATTCGTAAATGATCCACTCCCACTCGAAGACCAGGTTATGGTTGAATAATTTGATGCACTAGAACCTGCTGTAATATTAACAGATGTTGCATTTTGTGGTGTTGCTTGAGCAGGATTTGAGCAAAATGAAACATTTGTGCCAGCAACCGCAATTGGTGCATTGACAAACGATAATGTTTTAGAAGATGTTACATTCCCACAGGGGGCTTTCCCAAGAGCAGTTAGTGTTATAGTAACGCTGCCAGCTGTAATATCAGCTGCGCTTGGTGCATAGGTGGGTGTTATAGTAGCACCATTTGTAAATGTTCCAGTACCACTTGTAGACCAACTGACTCCAATATTGTTAGTTGCACTTGCACCTGAAATTGTTATTGAGTTATTATTTGAACATGCTGCTTGATTTAAACCAGCATTTGCTGTTGGTTTGGCATTAACCGTGATGGTTCCTGTGGCATTTACACTGCCACAACCACCCGTCAGCGGAATGGTATAATTAAATGTTCCCGAAGCAGTCGGTGTACCACTGATGGTAATCGT
>NZ_FQUU01000010.1 GCF_900129295.1 Flavisolibacter ginsengisoli DSM 18119 | reverse complement strand
ATAAGACCCTCGGTCTATTCCTTTGCAAAGTTCACCTCACTTTCCTTCCACAAAATTCTTAATCTTTCTTCTCTCTGCTATTCTATTATGTCTATGAACTAATATTAACCTAAAGGATCCTTTGCGAACATCTTTGCACTCTTTGCGTTACTGAGTATCGCCAAGTGCGCAAAGAGAGAGAACCACGCAAAGAATACGCAAAGGGCTTCTGATTAACCCCAATAATTCATGAAAATGTAAAAGCAAGCTAATTCAGGACTTAATTATTTAGTTTAGAAATTATAATTGATCTTTTTATCGCCGGTGATAATTTCCAATTCTTTATTGCCTTCTTCTACCCTACCTATCACCTGTGCATCTATGCCGAATTCATTGGCGATATTGATCAACTGGCCGGCAGTTTCTTCATTGGTATAGATCTCAAGGCGGCAACCCATATTGAAAACCTGGTACATTTCTTTTTCATCTGCACCACTAGCCTGTTGAATAATATTAAAGATCTCAGGGGCAGCAATTAAATTATCCTTTACAATATTCACATTGTCCGGAACATATTTCATACACTTGGTCTGTCCGCCACCACTACAGTGGATCAATCCATTGATATCATCAAAATGTTCTTCCAGGATTGTTTTTACTACCGGAGCAAATGTTCGTGTAGGCGATAGAATGAGTTTGCCTATATTGGTTTCATATCTTTCTTCTCTAAATGAAACTGTGATGGGATCCAGCAATTTGTGCTGACCAATATAAACCACGTCACTGTTTAAGGAAGGTTCAAAAGTTTCCGGAAAGTTTTCCGCGTAAAACTTATTTAATACATCATGCCGGGCACTGGTCAATCCATTGCTTCCGATACCACTATTGTATTCATTTTCATAAGTAGACCTGCCATAACTTGCCAGTCCTACTATAACATTGCCCCTGGCTATTTTTTCATTGGTTACCAATTTATCTTTCGGCCACCTGGCAGCCATAGTGCCATTAACTGCAATGGTTCTTACCACATCACCTACATCCGCTGTTTCACCACCGAGGAAGGCAATGTCCACATCAAAATCCCTCATAGTATCTAAAAATGCCTGTGTCCCTTCTATCAATGTTTTTAATACTTCTCCGGGCAAGAGGTGCTTATTTCTATCTATGGAAGAAGAAAACAATATCTTATCATATATACCTACGCAGAGAAGATCATCAAGGTTCATTACAATGGCATCCTGTGCTATACCTTTCCAAACAGAAACATCTCCTGTTTCTTTCCAGTACAGGTAGGCAAGTATGCTTTTTGTGCCTGCACCATCGGCATGCATTACATTGATCCAGTTTTCATCGTTTCCCAATAAGTCTTTATAGATCTTACAGAATGCTTTGGGGTAAAGACCCTTATCAATATTTCTGGTTGCTGCATGCACCTCTTCCTTTTGTGCGGACACTCCCCTTTTAGAATACAATGACATGTGACAAAGATAAAAGAACTTTAATGGCGCCGGTACTACCAGCTATACATGCTTTATAAAAACATAACCCACTGAACCACTGTAAACTGTTATTATCTTCGCGCCCATGCAGGTGCATCGCAGTATAGATCAACTACCCCGTTTTAAAAATTCGGTTATTACCATTGGAACCTTTGATGGTGTACATGAAGGACACCAGCAGATCATTGAGGCCTTGAAAGCCGAAGCACGTGCTGTTACTGGTGAAGCAGTGATCATAACTTTTGATCCACATCCACGGATGATCGTCCATCCACATACTCATTTGCATTTGATCAATACACTTGAAGAAAAGATCGAATTATTATCACGAACAGGAATAGATCACCTGGTTGTTGTGCCATTTACAAAAGAATTCTCAGACCAATCTGCAGAAGCATACATAGAACATTTTCTCATAGGTAAGTTTCATCCACATAGTATTATTATTGGTTATGACCACCATTTTGGCCATGATCGAAAAGGAAATTTCCGTTTGCTGGAAAACAATGCTGCACATTTTCAATATAAACTATTGGAAATTCCTAAACATGTACTGGATTCTATTGGAGTAAGCTCCACAAAGATCAGGAAGGCTATACAGGAAAGCCAGATAGAAACTGCTAACCGGTTGCTTGGCTATGATTTCTTTTTTGAAGGGAAGGTAGTTCCCGGGGATAAGCTAGGCAGGCAACTAGGATACCCTACAGCGAACCTGGAATATACAAGTAAGGAAAAGATCCACCTGGGCCATGGGGTATATGCTGTGAATGTTGAATTAGATGGAAAAATTAAAAAAGGTATGCTAAGTATTGGAGAAAGACCCACACTTAACAGGCCTGGTGAAAAAGTGGAGGTCAATATTTTTGATTTTGACCAGGATATCTATGGAAAAATATTAAGGGTGACCGTCAAAAAATTTTTACGCGAACAGGTTAAATATGATTCGCTTGATCTATTGATAGAACAATTACATAAAGACAAAGAAAACAGCCTGGAAGTTTTGTAAGTTTTTATCAGGCAGCTATCATTTTAACCACCATTTCCTTCAACAGGTCTGCATCTTCAGTTCCGGAATCGTTGATGCCTATATTGCGAAGGTTATATTCATAAAGCAGCAACAATACTTTTTCTATATCCTGCTGGCTGAACTTGATAGCCGTTTGAATATAATCCTTTACAAAAAACGCATTTACACCTATGGCTGTAGCAACAGACCTTTCATCCCTGGCCTGGACAGAATAGATCATTGACACCTTGCTAAAAAAATTGTATAAAGATGGAAATATCAATTGAAGAGGTGCGGCTTTGGGATTGGCCTCAAAATATTGAATGATGCGTACAGCTTTGTACAGGTCTTTAGATGCAATTGCCTGTTGCAATTCAAATACATTAAACTCTTTACTGATACCAACAAAGTTTTCAATATCATCCTCGGTAATATTCTTCCGGGTACCAAGATTGAGCGCCAGTTTATCCACCTCATTATTAAGGCGGCTGAGGTCATTACCAATATGATCAATGAGCAGGAATAAAGCCTTATTGGTAATAGTGAATCCTTTAGATTTTATTAAACCACTGGTCCAGTCAGGAAGTTCATTATCATATAATTTCTTGGAGGTGAACAACACAGCCTTATCCTTAAGCATTTTGGCGAGCTTCGTTCTGCCATCCAGTTTTTTGTTTTTATAGGCAACAAAAAGAAAGGTTGAATTAAGAGGCTTTTCAATATAACTTTCAAGCTTTTCAATATCCTTCATTCCCTGTGCTTCCTTGAGTATAACTACCTGTTTTTCAGAAAACATTGGATACCTTCTGCAGCTATTTACTACGTCAGTCCATGAAGCATCCCGTCCATAGTACACCGTAAGGTTGAAACCTGCTTCACTTTCTGTTAAAATTTTGTTTTCAGCATAGTTTATTACCTGGTCAATAAAAAATTCTTCATCTCCTTCCAGCCAATAAACAGGCTTAAAGTTTTGTTTCTTAAGATCATTAAGTATCTTTTCTGAACTCATGTTTACAAACTCTTATACATTTTTTCTGGCACGGTTTTCGAACAGGTGCGTAAAATCTCAAAAGTAAGTTTTCGATCTAACCAATAAAAATCAAATATCGTTTAACTAAAACCCCTACAACGATGGCAAATACAAATTATCCTTCAGCGGAAAATTCAACCAACCCAAATCGCCCGGTGAGGAGTAACAACACAACCAAAAATATATTGATTGGTGTGTTAGCCGCAGGTTTATTAGGTACCTGGGCATATTTCTTATACGACAAGAATGATTCAACAAAACAGATCCAGGTTAAAACTGCAGAAGTTAACACTGCAATGACAGCAAAGGATTCTGTACAGGTGTTATATAATGATGCCTTAACCCGCCTCGATTCTATAACAGGTAGCAACAATAATTTGAGCGGCCAGTTAAGCGACCGTCAGAGTGATATCACGAAATTAAAGAATGAGATCAACAGGATCATGCGTGATAAAAACTCTACTGCTGCTGACTACAGGAGAGCTAAATTACTGATCTCTGAACTGAACGGAAAAATAGCTAACCTGGAAGCTGAGGTTTCAAGACTTACAGGTGAAAATCAGCAATTAGCAGCTAACAATACTCATCTTACACAAGAAAGAGATGTATTGGCCACTAACCTGCAAACAACAACTGCAGAAAAAGAAGAGCTGGCACAAACTGTTGACGTAGCCTCTACATTTACTGCTTCTAACATTCAAATCACTCCTATCAAGGAAAAGAAAAATGGTAAAGAGAAAGTAACAACAACTGCAAAGCGTGTAGACAAGCTTGTTGTTTCTTTTGATGTGGAGAATCGTGTTGCCCGTTCAGGTCCTGCCGATATGTATGTAATTGTAACTGGTCCTGATGGCAATGTTATTAACGATCCAAACCTTGGATCCAGCACATTGACCACACGCACAGATGGTGACAGACCTTACACTTTCAAAACCACTGCCGAATACGAGCAGGGTACACGTAAGACAGTGTCTATTCCTTTGCGCCAGGATCATTTCCAAACAGGAAACTACAAGATTGAAATATATCAAAATGGATTTAAAATCGCTGAGGGTGTTAGAACCCTGAAAAAAGGTGGTTTATTCGGTTAATTCTCATTTCCAACTCCTACAGAAAAACGCCTGATAATTTTATTATCAGGCGTTTTCATTTATAGGAAATGCTTTTAAATTATTGTGGCCTTAAGACCTGGTCAATTTTGTGTAACACACCATTGATATAGAGTTGGTCACTGGAACCTGCAGGGGCAGGTGTTGGATTGATCAACAAATTGGAAGCAGTAGGATTAGCTGCGCCTTTTACAGTGGCATCAGTTACACCAGTAGCACCAAAGTTTGCCTGCAACGTCACTCCAGGGTGATTTGGAAGGGCGCTATTCAGTAGCGTAGGCACATTAGCTGCGGTAGTTGGGAAATTAACAGTAAAGGCCCTGGAACCCAGTAAATGATATACAACAAGACCCTTTACAGTTTGGGCTGATAAAGCACCAAACAAGGCAGGATTCTGAAACACATCTGGAGTAGCAGCCAAAGTAGCAGCCTGGCCCTGGGCAATGGCAGGAGCCTGCTGTTGTGCAATCACTGGAGCTTGCGCTGCAGCTTCCTCCGGGGTTGCTCCGCCTGCAATCAGTTGTTGGGTGATGACAGGTATCATTTGTGCCGTTACGATGGGTATTAATGCAAGTGTGATCTGGCCAGTTAATATCTGCTTGAAAGCAGCATCTGTAGGGGCAAATACTGTAAGGTTGGCTGCAGGGTTCAATAAGGCGGCCTGTAATGAACTGGCGGCTACTGCCCCACTGTCTGCTCTCTGGATGGCAGCTTTCAGATAGGTAAGATCCGGATCAGCATTAATGCGGTTCCATAAGAATTGTGAAGGTGGTGCCACCAATACGGCCACCTTATGGATCACACTATTACCTGCTAAAATATCTGCCTGGATCACCGGTATATTATTAACCCATACAGTTGTTCCTCTTTTTGAAGGAAAAATAGACATCCTTAACCCCGGAGGTAATGAGGCCGAGGGGGCTGCTAATACCAGGGAACTTGGCTCCTGCGCATTGGGAAAGCTGGTTGGTATTTTATCTGCCGTAAGCATTTGCCCGCCTATTAATCCATAACGTAATAGCGTGTCCAACTGACCGGGTCTGAATGCTGCCACAGCTGCCGGGCTGGTGATGCCAATGGCCTGGAAAGCTGAATTGGCTGGTGCAAAAAAGGTATATACAGCGGCTTTATCGCTCAATAGGGCCGTCAAATTGGCCCCTGCTCTTGTTACTGCAGCTTTGAGGATAGTAAAATCAGGATCATTCAGGGCATCGATAATAGAACTAGAAGCAGGAGCAGGTTGCGCAATAGGTTCAGGAGTCAGGTTGTCTTTATTACAGGCAGCCAACAAGCTAACTACGCCTGTAAGAACCACAAAAGGCTTCAACCATTTATAAACATTCAATTTCATATAATAATTTTAAATTCTTTTGGTTTTCTCTTATAACACGTTGTAGGCAAAACTTACATAATACAATCCACCAATACTTGGATTACCCACTGCAGTACGGTAATATTGGTTCCCTGCATTGGTGGCTCCTATTTTGAATTGTGATTTGATAGAATGAACCTTTACGGAAAAAGCAGCATCTACAACATTAAAGGAAGGAAGGTCGCCTTGAGTGAAATCATTCTCGTAGAAGAAACCTTTCTGCCAACGCCATGCGATATTAAAACCGAGTACGTTGTTAGGTCCGAAACCTGTATTGCCAAAACCTAATACCGTCCTGTACTTCGGAGTATTGAAAAAAGCACGGAAGCCTGCCGGTACGTTTTTAATTGTGTCGGAAGAAACATTACCGTTCACAACGAAATTTGCAGGCAATAAATATTCTGCACTGATACCCCATCCATAGGTCTTAACCTTTTCAGGTGAATTAACTACAATTGAATAACCCTTGGTAGTTGATAATTGCAATACATCCCTGCGGGTAATGAAATCCTTATAATTACCTGTATAGTAGTAAGCATCTATCAAAAGCTTTTTTTGTATCAGTGCCTTATATCCCACTTCAAATGTTGTAACTGACTCGGGTTTTACCTCGGTATAAGGAATGGTTTCGCCAATTACACCCTGGGGAGAAACACTGTTTGGCGGATTATTTACCAGGTCATATTTATCCCAAAGCGCTTTATTACCACCTAATAAAGTTCCTGTACCTACATTCAGATCTATCCATTGTTGCTGGGTACTTGGGAAACGGTAAGCAGTTTGATAAGACAGGCGGATATTATGGTCCTTAACAGGCTTTATTACAGCTGTAACACGCGGTGTAAACCTACCTTTGAAATTTTCGTTCTTGTCATAACGTCCGGAAGCAGTCAACTTCAGGTAGTCTTTAATAATCTCTTTTCCAACCTGCGCATAAGCACCTATTTCATTTATACTTATCGGTCCTTCTTTATCGGCAAATAACGTTCCCTGGCTATTTAGTACGTACTTCTTCCAGTTACCTCCTACTAAAACTTCAGCAACTTTCACAGCATCAGATAAATTATATTGACCCTCTACCATATAAAGGTCTGTACGGTCCACAAACAGACCCCCGGTGGGAATAGGTAAAGATCTTACGTTATCAAATAAGGTTCTGAATTGCTGGGTACCTGCAGCAGGTCTTCCTTTATCCGCAACACTCCTTGCAATGTTATGAGATTCCATATCTCCCCGCCCAGCCTGTCTTGCATTCAGATAGGCAAAAGCATATTCCTGGTACCATTGTGAACTAGGTTTCCAGGCTTCATTGAATAATTGAGTTGTTACAGTCAGGTTATGAGATTCACCAGAATTTTCCTGCGTGGTATATCCACGAAGGAACCATTTATCAGAATTGAGCTCAAGTTTGTACTGGCCCACCTTCAGATCTTTCAGGGAATAACGCTGGCTCCCTGTATAGACTGTATTACCAGTTCCCCAATTGCCAGCAAGAACTGCCTCTATCCGGGAGGATAATTTATAGTGCAATGCACCGGACAATTTAAAGTTCAGTGTGTTGGGATTGGCAACCTCATTTTCTGTATACCCGGTCCTGGATACTCTCATATCCGTAGCTATTCCAGGTGTTATAGTACCTATATAGTCCTTTAAAAAAGGAACAGCAGTACCGATAGAAGTTAATATGGAACTGAAAGTTGGGATCCTGGGATCTGAAGTTTCATCACCATATACATTTACACCATCATAGTTAGGATCTGTTTCTCTTGTTCCTGGCACTATCTGACCGGAAGTACCAAATCTCTTATAATCACGGTAATCACGACCTAACCAATCTTTGGCCTGGATCAATTCCGTGCTGATCTTAAAAGCAAATTTCTCAGAAACCTTTTTACCCCAGCGAAGTGCCCAATTGTAATAAGGAGATACACCTCTTTCCTGGTCATTAATATGCATTATACCAGTCTTTACCTGGTAAGAAAGACCCTGGTATTTAAAAGGGTTTTTACTATTGATCAATAAAGTTCCATTCATTCCTCCCGGACCAAACAAAGCGGAAGAAGCACCCGGAAGCAATTCCATATTATCTACATCCAGTTCAGTCAAACCGATAACGCTTCCTACTGAAAAATTCAAACCTGGTGCCTGGTTATCCATTCCATCCACTATCTGGTTGAAACGAAGGTTACCACTGCCGGAAAAACCACGGGTGGTTGGAGTTTTAAATGTCAGGGAAGAAGCTACAACATCAACACCCTTCAAGTTGGTTATTACATCATAATAGTTTGCAGCAGGTGCATTTCTGATGGTTGCAGCATTTACACGTTCAATAGAAACTGGAGATTCAAGTATTCTCTGTGGTGTACGTGTGGCAGAGACAACAACCTCCTGGCCCAATGAGCTTGCAGGATCAAGATTGACACTAATGGATGTGGATGCGTTGTCCACCACTACTTCTTTAGGATCAAATCCAATAGAACTAAAAACTAATGTAACAGGCAAAGTGGGTACTTTTAATTCAAACTTTCCATTGCCATCGGTATAACTTCCCCGGGTGCCACCCTTAACAGTTACAGAAACCGAGGGAATGCCTTCTCCTGTAGTGCTGTGTTTTACCACACCACTAATTGTAATATTTTGAGCAATAACAGGGGAAAGTGAAAAAAAGATCGCAGCAAGCAATACAGCCAAATAACTCAGGCTTTTTCTCATAGTGTCTATTTTAGTTTGGGAAATATGTAATTATGGCAACCGGGCCGACCAATATTACCTGTATTTCTACGCGGAAAAATAAGCATTTGGCCAATCATCGGGAAATTATTTTCGACGACTTCGAATAAGTTGTTGAAATTTTCAAACCCTCATCACCTTATATAAGATCAGTTCCATTTACTTTCGGGGCATGGCAAATTTTCAATTCCCGGGACAGACCACTTTTTATAGGGGAAAGGTAAGAGATGTATATACCATCAATAATAACCTGCTGGTCATGATTGCTTCTGACAGGATTTCCGCATTTGATGTGATCTTGCCAAGAGGCATTCCCTATAAAGGACAGGTATTAAATCAATTGGCTTCCTTTATGCTCAAGGCCACTTCTGATATTTGTCCCAATTGGTTGTTGGAAACACCTACAGCTAATAGTTCCATTGGAAATAAATGTGAACCTTTTAAAGTTGAGGTTGTGGTGAGAGGAAATTTATGTGGGCATGCCTGGCGTACTTATTCTAATGGTCAGCGGGTTTTATGCGGTGCATTAATGCCTGATGGCTTAAAAGAAAACGACCTTTTTCCTACTCCTTTAATAACTCCTTCTACAAAAGCAAGTGAAGGACATGATGAAGATATTTCTGAAAATGAGATCATTGAACAAGGCCTCGTGCCCAGGGATGAATGGACGCAAATAAAAACATATGCTCTTGCCTTATTTGAAAGGGGAAAAGAGCTGGCATTAAAACAAGGTTTGATATTAGCTGATACCAAATATGAATTTGGCAAGCGCCATGGGCAGATAGTATTGATGGATGAGATCCATACACCAGATTCTTCACGTTATTTCTATGCAGATGGTTTTGCGGAGAGGCAGGAAAAGGGAGAAAAACAAAAACAATTGAGCAAAGAGTTTGTACGTGAATGGCTGATACAAAATGAATTCATGGGAAAGGAAGGACAAACCGTACCTGCTATGAGTGACGAATGGGTAGAAACGATATCTAAAAGATATATTGAACTTTATGAAAAAGTAACAGGAACCCTGTTTACACCACAAGACCTGGAAGAAGAAGAAAACTTTAAATTAATAGCTGCAGCGTTATCAAAATATCAGTAAAAAGTAAATTGGAAACCTAGTTTAAAGGACAGGTGTAAGAAGTTTTAGAGATTAAAAGATTACTACAGGTTTATGTCCCTGGGGATGAAGTAAACGGAGTTTTACATCAAATACATCTTCAAGCATTTCGGTGGATATCTCACCTATTGAAGAAAGATCGTACTTAATGACACCCTGTTTCATTAAAAGAAGCCTGTCTGCAAAGCTGATAGCAAGGTTGATATCGTGAAGTATAGCGATTACAGTAATATTCTGTTGGCAAAGATCTTTTGCCACCTGTAGTAACTGGTATTGATACTTTATATCCAGGTGTGATACAGGTTCGTCGAGGAATATAATTTTGCTTTCCAGGGTTTCTTCCTGCCACACTTGTGAAAGTACACGAGACATCTGGACTTTCTGGGCTTCACCGCCTGATAAAGTATTGTAATCCCTGTCATAAAAGGCTTCCACCCCCATCAATTTCATTGCCTGTTGCTGAATAGTAATATCCTTTTGGTTAGGTATATTGTCAAAATAGGGATACCTCCCCATCATAACCATATCACCAACCGTTATGGGAAAGGTGATATTATAATGTTGTGACAATACACCTCTTCTTCTTGCCAATTGTAAACGGGTATAGTTGCGAAGATCTTTGCTATCAAACAATACCTCCCCTGTCGTAGGCTGAATATCCCCGGCCATCAATTTTAATAAGGTGGATTTTCCAGCTCCATTGGCACCCATTATGACATGAAAAGCATTTGCTCTAAAATTTACACTGGTGGATTGTAATAAATGCTTACCCGCAATTTTAAAGGATAGATCTTTTGCTTCAAGCATAGAACCCTCCTTTTTGCCCATTGTTCTTCATCCTGTTTAATAGCCATAAAAATACCGGTGCACCAATAAATGCAGTAATGATTCCAATTGGCATCTCCGCGGGGGCAATAACTACCCGGCAAACCATATCGGTAATGGAAAGCACAATGGCACCTAATAAAGCCGAACCAATTATAAGGTACCGGTTATCAGAACCCTTCATCAGCCTTAATAAATGAGGAATAATCAAACCAACAAAAGCAATGATCCCCACCAGGGAAGTTGCTATTGATACTAAAAGAGTATTGATTAAAATAATACTGATCTTGAGCCTTTCGGTATTAACTCCCAGGTACCCGGCTTCAGTATCGCCCAGTTGAAGCGCATTCAAAGATTTAGCGAATCGCAGGGAAAGAAAGAAACCAACTATTGTTGATGCCCCTGCAAAAGCAACAGCTGTCCAGTTGGCACCTGCAAAGGATCCAAGGTTCCAGAAAGTAATAGATCGTGCCTGCGGGTCACGGGCAATATAGGCAAGAAAGCCGGTTGCTCCGTTTGCAATAGCATTTACAGCAATGCCTGCCAGGATCATAACAGAAATGTTGACACGGTTGAGAGAAGCGGAAAAATAATAAACAATGACAGTGGCAACTAACCCTCCCAGGAATGCGCAGACAGGCATCAGCAACTCACTCATAAATGATAAGTGAGAAAAAAACGAATTACTTCCCAGTACAATAAAAAGAGCTGCACCAAGAGCAGAACCTGCTGATGTACCCACCAGTCCGGGTTCTACTATTGGGTTGCGAAATAAGGATTGCATCAATGCGCCGGAAACTGAAAGTGCTGCACCTACAAAAAGACATAAAATCGTTCTTGGCAAGCGGATCTGGAAAAATAATCCTTCATGAACCGGGTTCACTATTCCGTTACCAAAAGCTTTGTGTGCAATGAGGGAGCTAATTTCCCGGAAGGACAAATAAACAGCTCCGGTGCCTGCAGAAAGTACAATGGCGACAACAAGCAATAAGCTTAGGGTCAAATAAATAGAACTATAACTCGTTTTTTTTAAGAGGAGCATGAGCTGTCTATTGATGAATCAATTTGGCAATTTTAATTATGTTCTCCCCTGTGCGTGGTCCAAAGTAAACAAGGTCATGCTCTTCTATCCTGTAGATCTTTCCATTTTTAGCTGCTGGTGTTAAAGCTATTCCAGGTAAATCCATAAACTTTTGCATACTTCCTCCCAGCCTGTCAAACCCAAAATCAGTTGCCAGTATAACGTCAGGTTGTTCTCTTGCAATGACTTCGGCACTGAGATCTCTGAATGAACTGGTATCAGCGGCATTGTCACCACCTGCCAGGGTAAGCATGGCATTGGCTGTTCCTCTTGTACCCATAACAAAGTACTGGTTACGCTGTTGCCCAAAGTGTATGATAAGTACCCTTGGCCTTGTGGGAAACCTGCGAACAAAGGAATCTGCTATTTGCAATTGCCTGTCCAGGTTTTGGTTTAACCGCCTGGCAATACTATCCGCACCATAATCATGGGCTACCATGGCCAGCACCATTTTAGCACTGTCAATGGTAGATCCCGGAGGATATACTTTCACAGGAATGCCCACTTGCTGCACCTGCGCCATTACGTTAGCCGGTGCTATGTCGCCCTGGTGGATCACTACCGTTGGCTCAAGGGAAATAATGCCTTCAGCATTCAGATGACGGTGATAGCCCACTGTGGTAAGCTTTTTTGTTTCAGTTGGATAGGTACTGGTGAGGTCAATGCCCACTATTTTATGACCAAGATTCAGTGCAAAAAGAAATTCAGTCATTTGCTTGGAAACACAAACGATCCTGTCTTTATCATCACCTCCAACCTTTTTACCAAAGCGTCCACATCCAGTCAGGCTAACTCCTATAATCATTAATAAGCCAAATATTCTCATATAATAAAAGGTAAGAAGTGAGGCAGGTACATAAGCTGCCACACTTCTGATTTTTTAAAAATTGTACTTTAGATTAATACCCCCGAAGTAATTTGCTTTATTGGGAGCTGGTAAATAGGCATCCGGCAACTGGTTCACGAAAACCATGTAATAGTATTGAGTACCTGTAATGTTATTAACACCAAAATACAGATCAGCATCAAAATGGTTTGACAGCATTCTTCTCAGGCCAAGCTTTGCATTCAACAGGCTATAGCTATCTGTCATTTCCTTTCCATCAGATGTAATAGGCATGGCGTCCTTGTAAGAATAATAAGCATTTCCATAAAACCCGTAACTCGTAAGTACATCTAACCCAATATTAAAAGTAACCCGGGGAACGCCTGCAACATCTTTACCACTATAGTCAACCGTATCTACGGCAGTGTTATTACTTCCTGCTTTAAACTTCTGAAACTTAAAATCCTTGTAGGTAAAGTCTGAGAATGCAAAGTTGGCAAAAGGTTTTACAGCCTTTACAAACCCTTTGTAAGATTCATATGCAGTATATTTCAAAAGGGCTTCTATGCCTTTATTGTCTTGTTTTCCACCATTGGCAACATAGCTATAGGCAGTTGTTGTTACAGAGCCATCAAGTGGAACAGCTACAGCTGTCATTTTATTTGAGAAAAGGGCATCGAAAACAGCAACCTGGTAGCTTAGCTTATCATGGAACAATAAACCCTTAGAACCCATTTCAAATTGACCTCCAACTTCGGGCTTTAATGACGTATTCAACTTACCTGTAGCCGGGATAAAAAAGTAAGAACTTACCGGTGCTTTGTACCCCTTACTATAGGAAGCATATAAGGAAAGCTGTTTGTTAAATACTTTATTAATAGCAATATGGGGAGAGAGCATGTTACTATAGCTTTTTTTATACTGACGCGGATTAGTGCTGTTGGCAACATAGAAACGGTCATTCAATTCAATATTCATATTGCTCCACCCAAGACCTGCAGTAATAGAAATTTCCCTGGGTAAAGAAAGGGTCCATTCTGTAAATAGAGATGATGTTCCTGTATAAGTCGATTGGTTACTTCTCATTGCACCCACCACCCAGTAGCCGTTTGGATCTGCAGCATTAGCTACCATGGTATATCCCATTGTTTGTGCATACTGATGTTGGGTTTCAACACCTGTGATCCCACTAAGAACGACTTCATTATTCAAAGGAAATTTAGTATCAATAACAGATCGAAGTCCAAAATTGACGGGGTCTTTATCAGTCCAACCACCCGCAGAACTGGCATTGGTATTCATAGCCGTACCAAATACAGTTGTAGTATTGGAAATATTCTTATTGAATTGATAACGGTGACCCAGCCCTGCCCTGAAACTGTTAACCTCTGAATGAGCATTCCTTTTGATGTATTCAGGATTACCACTATAATCAAGGTTGTTATACTGGTCTATTGTCAATTCTCCTCCCCTTTGGTCGTAACTTTTACTATACCCAAAATAGGTAAATAATGATTGCTTAGGACCTAATTGAAAATTGCCAGCAAGGTTGACAAATTGTTTTTTGGATGCTGTGTGTGACATGAATCCATCTGATTCCTGGTGTCCATAATTAGCCAAAAGAGAAGCATGCTCATTTGCTGTTTGAAAATTTGTAGTGAATCTTTTCAAACCATAACTGCCTACCTGGACTTCCTGGCCTAGACTGGTTATACCAGGTTCTGGCTTTATGGTATTCAGGTTTACCACCCCTGCAATAGCCAGTCCTGACAAAGTACCTGAAGGACCTTTTGTTACCTCCACATTACCAATAGAGCCAAAGTCAATGTCATCCATAATAGTAATGCCTTCAGCATCGGTAAGTGGAATGCCGTTTAAGTAAACCTTGGAACCCTGGTTATCAAAATTGCTACTGACGCCATTTGTTCCTCTTACCCCATTTCCATAACCCCTGATATTAAATTGCTGACCTCCGGAAACGGATCTTCTTTGCATGGCTACCCCTGGAACATTTGCATTGATTGCATCATCCAGGTAAAGGCCAGTGCCTCTTTTTAATTCACGTGTATTTAATTTGGCTATAGATGCCGGCTGATACAATACTGATTTATTCTGTGCCGAGGTAGTTGTTATTTCCACATCTTCCATAGAATGGCTGAAAGGCACCATCTCAATTACCAGTTCATCCCTGCAATTCTTTACAAACTTTTCTACAGGCTCGTATCCAAGAAAAGTTATGGTGAGTTTATTGTTTACATCACAGGGCATGGAAAATAAGCCATCTTCATTTGTAAAGGCCACTCCTTTGCCGATGGTGTTTATAGATGCGCCCTGGAGAGGATTTCTGGTTAGAGCGTCGATAACTTTTCCTTTAAGGGTTTCCTGTGCATGCAAGATGACTGCACAGAATAAAAAAATAATAACAATGGAAATTTGCTTCATTGCATGAATAGTTTGTAAAATACTTTTTATTGACTACCTGCTCCCTATGGTTTATTGCATAATATCATGAGCAGGATATGTAAAACAAGATCTGAGAAGCTCAGGCAGTGCGGGGGGGTTGGTCTGGAGAAGAAAAATAACCATTAGCAACTGATGCTGTATATACAGGGTAATTTATTTGGTTATGATAATGTACTGGGATGTATTGAAGCATTGCGGCAGAAAGGAAGCTGGTAGTCATTAATTTAATGAGCCCTGTTTGCAATGGAGATGGGGAATCATCATGAAGCTTTTGATAGTTCTCTACCAACTCCTGTTCTTTTTTATCATGGATACAATGCACCACGAACTGGTTGCCTACTGTGCTTGTATCTATAACATCATACATTTCCTTTCCGTACCGTATCTCTGATCCATCTTCCCACTCCAATTCTGATTTATCCGCCTGGTTAAACCTGAGAGTCATCACTTCATTAGTAATATGGGATTGCAATCTCGCTTTCATTTCAGTTTTGATACCCGAAAGCCTGACCTTATAAATAATGTGGTACCCCAGAAGAGTAAAAAAAAGACAGCAGATCAATAAAATAGCAGCGATTTTCCTCACGGTATAGAAATGGCTTGCTAAGGTAGGCAACAGCCGCTATAATTATTAAGGTAGTTTTTTATTTAAGTCTGCAAGTCGTGGACGTAATCTTGCCCTGGACTTGTTGAAGATATTACGGCCCTTATCAATGCCTTTCCTGACTATTTTTTGTTCTTCCAGGGGAAGATGGATAACTTCCTGGCATTCTTTGGTACAACAGCCATCGAAGGAGTTTTTGCATTCTTCACATTGAATAAAAAGCAGATGGCAGGCCTCATTGGCACAATTAACATGCGTATCAGCTGGTTTTCCGCATTGATGGCAACGAGCAATGATCTCTTCTGTAATCCGTTCCCCCAACCTGTTGTCGAAAACAAAGTTTTTACCTTTAAATTTCAACTCAAGGCCTTTTTCTTTTACCTGGTTGGCATAATTGATTATGCCCCCTTCAAGGTGGAAAACATTTTTGAAACCCTGGTGCAGCATGTAGGCACTGGCTTTTTCGCACCTGATACCTCCCGTACAATACATGATAATATTTTTATCACGGGCCTCCTTCAGCATATCAGCTGCCATGGGTAATTGCTCACGGAAAGTATCGGATGGCACTTCAATGGCATTTTCAAAATGACCAACTTCATATTCATAGTGGTTACGCATGTCCACCACAATTGTATCAGGATCTGAAGTAAGTCGGTTAAACTCCTCAGCATTTACATACTTTCCCCTGTTACGCATATCAAAACTGGGATCTGTAATGCCGTCTGCTACTATCTTGTCCCTTACCTTGATCTTAAGTACCCAAAAGGATTTGCCATCATCATCCACAGCGACATTCAACCTGATCCCTTCCAGGGGTTTAATGGAATAGAGATACGATTTTAATGCATCAAAATGGCTGTCGGGAACACTCAGTTGGGCGTTGATCCCTTCGTGTGCAACATAGATACGCCCGAAAACCTTAATGGTGTCCAGGTTCTTATAGAGTTCATCCCTGAAAACCCTGGGATCTTCTATTGGAAAATAATGATAGAAGGAAATGGTGGTCCGGTGTTCTTTTTCTTCGAACAAACGTTGTTTAAGCTCCGCCTGGGAGATACGGTTATGCAATACAGCCATAATAGAAATTTATAGGACACTCGCCGGGTGAACCCTGCCTGGGCAGGAAAATTTCAGTTTTAAAGCAACAAAAATACGCTTTCACTCTTCAATAAATTGTGAAATCGAGGCCTTCTTAAATAGATAAAGGACTGTGAAACACAGTCCTTTATTAAAAAATATTATTCTTAATATCAGATACTACCTGTCAGGTACAGGATCAATCCAACAATAGCTACGATAAGGGCGGCAATAGGATAATAGAATACCAGTACCAGTGCCAGGATACCCAAAAGGATATAAAGCACTAATTGGCGGTCAGTTGGCCTGCTGCTGAAAAGAGATTTTAGTTTTAATTTAAAAGCTGTCCATAAGAACTTACGTTTAAGCTTACGGAAATTCTTTTTGCTTTTTTGTGCGGCGTACACTGAAAGTACAAGCATACTCAATAAAGAAGCTGCGGCTGCATTATTGTGGTTATCCACAGGCTGTTCATTAACAGGTTTTGCAACAGGTTGAATGGTAGTAGAACTAAATGCCATAATTATTCCTTGGTTTTTGGATGCCCGAAATTAGGCAATCAATTTTATTTGAACGTTTTTGTACAGACGAAAATATTTTAAACTGCCTGAAGATACCTAACTTATTGAGAAAGAAAATATTCATTCTCCCCCAGGTACTAAGGAGAGCTCTTTCATTTAGTTTTAATATATATTTTCTTTATTTACGTACCATCACCGGCGCTAAAGAACTTCCTGCCATCGCTGCAAATCCCCCCACGATGGCTCCAACAAAAGCAGTCACAAGAATCAATAAAATAGACGAACCTCCCAGGGGAATGATCTGCGCTATTTTGCCGGAGAGAATGCTTTCGTTTTTCAAATCTATCCACAATGATAAAAACCCCCACAGAATAAAGATCCCAAGAAACCCGGATAGGAAACCCAGGCCGATGTTTGGCAATAAAAACAGCGCAACCAAAAATGAAACAATGGCTATGCTCCACCAGGGTAAAAACATCCCGGCAATAAATGCAAATGCTGCTGTAAGTAGTGTTGCTAATAAAAATCTCATGCTCATCAGGAATTGGTAAAGTTTATTTGCCCAATAATTCGTTTATCAGAAGATTCATTCTCATGCATCATCCAGAGGGTAAAATATTTACCGGTAGCCCAGGTATCTATAAAATTCTCATAGAATTTACTGCCTGGATTACCGCTTTGCCCACCTGGATAAACTCCATAAGCTTCTATGGGCTTTGTAAGATGAATAACCATGCGCCAGCTAGGGCCATGTGTTTTAGTCAAAGCATTGATAGTTGTGCTCCATCCATTGCACATTAACCCGGTCCTTCCAAACGCAGGCAAGGCATCTCTTAATAAGTGCTGAATAAAAGTATTCCGATGTTTCCACCATATTACCCCATCCTCATTTTTAACCAATTCGCCCACGGCTTTTTTAAAAGAGAGCGTTACATCCTGGTAGAGATTTTCTTTCTCCGGGGTATTGATATTATCCACGAACCGGAAAGCTGAATCTCTTAATAAATTCTCCAGGAGTATCTGTTCAGAAGGTATTGTTACAGGTTTAGATGCCTGCGTAAATTCATCTGACCAGATCACAGATTCCAGGCTATCCATCCAGGTTTGGAATATAGTAGGCGCCCTTTCCTGGCCTGTATATTCAAAATTCCATTTGCTGACCTCTTCCCAATATTTTAATTCGTTATCACTAAGCTCATTTGTTTTGAGGTATTTTGAAAATAACGGCATTGCATCCCCAGCTAATGTACTATAAGCATTACCCTGCAGTCGCATCATGTCCTGTGGGGTAATGTCCTGCATTTGGCTCAGTTGCCTGTAGATGGACCTACCCCGGGGCACATAATAATCCCCTGGAATAAAATAAGGATAGGACGAATCCACTGCTCTCTGGTTAGCACTCTGAAGAAAATTATCAGGCGGGTTCAGCACATGCGGGTTTTCACCCTGGGGAATAAATCCCTGCCAGCTATATGTATCATCTTCCCCCGGCATCACGTACAACCCCTGGTTCTTCCATCTTGCAGGAAATTTACCCTGCTGCCAGATAGCTATATCACCATTGGTAGATCCAAAAATTATATTCTGACCGGGGCAGGCAAATTCTTTTATTGCCTGGCTATATTCTGAATAGTTCTTAGCCCTGTTCAACTTAATTAATGTCAGCACTTCATTGGAAGGATCATGAGCTGTCCATCGCATAGCAAGAGCCTTATTCGTATTAGAGTCAGCAGTAGTGAAACTCCTGTCATACGTCACCGGTCCAAAGACAGTATAGGCCACTGTATCAATAATAGTTGCTCCACCTTTAACTTTTATCTTTTCAATGCGATGCTCTGCTGCCTGCCATTGATTTTTATACCAATATTCGTTACGGGAAGCATCTTTGAATTTCACCTGGTAATAATCCATTACATCCCTGCCGGCATTTGTTAACCCAATAGCAATGCTATCATTATAGCCTATAACTATTCCGGGAACACTTGGAAATCCTACACCATACACATTCATTGTAGGTGTATGTAATTGCATTTCGTACCAGATAGAAGGAAGTGTTAGCCTAAGGTGAGGGTCGTTGCATAAGATGGGAGCACCACTTTTGGTTTTTGCGCCACTTACCACCCAATTGTTACTTCCCTTGACCTCAAAGGGTTTTGGCACTTTTACCGGCTCAGCAATAGAATCTTTCTGTAGGTAAAACGAATCTGCATTGGCAGGAATTTCAGGATGTACCGACGGGGATTCAAATATTGTTCCTTTAGGAATAATAGATACAGATGAATCTGAAACCTGGGGATATAACATATCCATCTCTTCTTTTGAAAACAGGGACTTTTCATTACTGAAGGATATATCCTTTGCATATTCCTGCCCTGCAAGGTCACTGCACATCACTTTAAAGAACAATGCTATTTTTAAATTGGTCCATGGCTCTGGCCTGAAGTCAAGTAGTTTATACTCCACAGGTAAGTTTCCTGCAGAAAGAGAGTTGATATAACTATTCACACCTGCAGTGTAGGCATCGTATACTTTTTGCGTAAGCGCATCTTTTGCAACAGCTTTCAATTCATTTTCCGCACCATACACCATACCCATTCTTCGCTGCAGCCTGTCATAGTTGATGATCTGTGGGTTATTGCCTAATATTTCACTCAACCTTCCTGCTGCTGCATGGGTTTGAAATTCCATCTGGAATAACCTGTATTTGGCATGGAGATATCCCTGTACGAAATATACATCTTCATCATTTTCCGCAAATACATGAGGTACCATGCGCTCATCCATGTATACCTTCACCTTTCCTTTAAGATCTGGAAAACGCAGATCTTCATCCAGCCTTGCATCACAAGGTTCAGCATTTTGCCAAAACCCTTGCTGGGGGCTAAGAAACTTTCCCAGGGGAGGTATGGTCCCGATCTTTGTATTCAGAGCAAATACAAGGCCCAGCGTAACTACAAGACTAATGACAAAAGGTATTATTCTCATAAGCATGGTTCACTGTGCCTGGTTATTGACAACACAGCGAATGATTGAGTGATTAATAAATAGGAAAGATAATAAAGGAAAACTGACTATTGTATACTCTTTACCTTCAATATCATTAATCGTTCTTGCCTCCCAGCATGGGAACAAAACTAAACCGATCAAATATTTCTTCTTTAAGACCGCCATCTTTTTGCTTGGTCAGGCGTTTCATAACCTGCACTTCCCCGGTACCAACAGGAATGACCATCATGGCCCCCGTTTTCATTTGCTGCACCAGTTTTTGAGGTATATCCGGAGCTGCTGCTGTGATCAGCACTTTATCAAAAGGAGCAAATGTGGGCAATCCTTCATAGCCATCGCCATAAAAGAATTTGATATTGGGATATCTTTTAATGAAGTCAAACCGCTTATTGGATTCAAACAGCTTTTTCTGTCGTTCAATTGTATATACCTGCACACCCAACTCCGCCAATACTGATGCCTGGTAGGCACTGCCTGTACCTATTTCCAATACTTTTTCAAAAGGTTTTAATTCCAGTAACTGCGTTTGATAGGCTACTGTATAGGGTTGAGAAATGGTTTGATGTTCTGCAATAGGAAATGCCTTGTCCTCGTAAGCCACTTCATCAAAGGCTGAATCCAGGAAAAAATGTCTTGGTATCCTTTCTATTGCCTCCAGCACCTTTTCATCTGTAATGCCTTTCGACCTAACTGTTTCCACCAGCTTTTTACGAAGTCCCTTATGACGGTACGTATCTTCAAACCTTCTCATGCGGCAAATATAATTTTATGGAGATGTCTTTCCATAAAAAGCTAAAGGAGTACTTTTATAGATGCCTGGAAATCATATCATTCTTTTTCTTTTATGGACCGTTTATTGCCTTTTGCATAGCCTGCTGGCCAGCATTGCTATTAAAATTAAGCTGGCTGTTATCCTCGGCAATCAATTCCGGTATTACAGGCTGGTCTATACAATCTTCGCTTTTGTGTTCCTGGTGTACATTTTATATTATCAGTTTAGTATTGAAACAATGGCTGTTTTCAAAACCACCATGTTTTCCAGGTTAGCAGGAGTCACGATAGCTTTAACCGGATTGGTTATCATGTTTATCTGCATAAAAAAGTATTTTATAAGCTTAAGCGGGCTTTTAAGCCTGGTGAAGGAAGACAGCCATAGCACGCTGATCATTTCGGGCGTTCATAAATATGTACGGCACCCATTATACCTTGGCACTTTTGCGTTTATCTGGGGTGCATTCCTGTGCTTCCCTTTATGGACCGTATTAATAGCTGACACTGTCATTACAGTGTATACATTGATCGCAATCAGGTTCGAGGAAGACAAACTGGTGAAAGAATATGGTAACAGCTATAAACAGTACCAGGCAAGCGTTCCCAAACTCATCCCTACCTTCAGATCTGTACCGGTAGGTGAGCCCAGATCAACCCTTAAATAGGGGATTTCAGCGATTCTCTTTTGTATGGTTGAAGATTTCCCCTTTTCTTTGTGCCCTCACGAGGAAATAAACAAATCAAAATATTAAGTCCATCCGCCTAAAAAAGAGGAAGTGCTCCATAAGAGCACTTTTTAATTTTATAGAAGTTTATAAACCAATTACAGCTTCATATCCTGGATAATTCCTTTGATCTTTCCCCTGGCTTTTTGCTGAGCTTCAGCAAATTTATCAATGGCCTCCAATTTAGTATTGACACTAAAATAAAACTTGATCTTTGGCTCTGTACCTGAAGGGCGGGCACTGATCTTACTACCATCTTCAAGAATAAACTGCAGGACATTGGATTTGGGAAGCGTAATGGCTGAAGTTTGACCAGTAAGAAGATCGGTCTTCACCTGCTTTTGATAATCAAGCAATTGGGTTACTTTAACGCCTCCAAGTTCTTTTGGCGGGTTATTTCTAAAGTCCTCCATCATTTGAGCTATCTCCTGCTGACCATTCATTCCTTTTTTAGTAATGGAGATAAGATCCTCCTGGTAATAACCGTATTTACTATACAGCTCCAGGAGTTTTTGAAACAGGGTCTTGCCTTTACTTTTTTCATAAGCTGCCATTTCACACAATAAGGCCACAGCAGAAACGGCATCCTTATCCCGGATCTGCGAGCCTATCATTAAACCATAGCTTTCCTCTCCACCAATTACATAGTTTTCCTTTCCCTCCTTTTCCTTGATCAATTCCGCTATCCATTTAAAGCCCGTTAATACATTATAGCATTTAACTCCGAGTGATGCAGCTATTACGTCAATAAGATCTGTGGTAACAATGGTCTTGACCACCATATCATTGGGTTGTGCAATACCCTTTTCCTTGCGGCTTTCCATCATATAATTGAAAGCCAGTACCGCTGTCTGGTTGCCATTCATCAGCACCCACTTGCCGTTGTTGTCTTTCACACCTATGCCTACCCTGTCAGCGTCTGGATCTGTACCAAGCAGTATATCTGCATCTATTGCTTCTGCTTGTTTTAATCCCATACTCATGGCTTCACTTTCCTCCGGGTTGGGAGAAACTACAGTGGGAAAATTACCATCTGGAATGGCTTGTGCTTCTACTATATGCACATTCTCAAAACCAAAGGCTTTAAGCACTGCCGGCACCAATTTAATACCGGTACCATGTATGGGAGTATATACGATCTTAAGGTCTTTCTGCTCTTTGATCACCTCTGGGTAAACGCTCAGGCCTTTGACCATCTTTACATAAGCTTCATCTACATCCTTACCTATTATTTCAATATTGGCTTCTCCCCCGCTCCATTTTACGTCTGTCACATCATGTATCTTTTCCACTTCTGCAATTACAGCCTTATCATGCGGTGGCACCAACTGGCCCCCGTCATTCCAGTAGGCCTTATAACCATTGTATTCTTTCGGATTATGCGATGCTGTGCACACTACGCCCCCCTGGCATCCAAACTGCCTGATGGTAAAAGAAAGTTCAGGTGTAGGCCGCAGGTCTTCAAATAAAAAAACCTTGATTCCATTAGCGCCAAAAACATTTGCTGCGGTTTCAGCAAAGAAACGGCTGTTGTTGCGGCTGTCATGGGCAATAGCCACTTTTACCTGTTCATTCGGAAAACTTTGTTTCAGGTAATTGGCATATCCCTGGGTAGCCATACCAACCGTGTATTTGTTCATCCTGTTGGTGCCCACACCCATTAAACCACGCAACCCACCTGTACCAAATTCGAGGGTGCGGTAAAATGCATCCGCCAGTTCATCAGATCCATTTTTCTGTAGTTCCCGTATCTGGTTCTTTACTTCTTCATCAAAAGCTCCGTTCAGCCATTTATCTACGTTCTGTTGAATAGCAGCATCCATCGTATAGAATTTATTGGTTTGAATATTTTAACTGTTATCTAAAATAAAGGAGTTTATCTATTTAAAATTCTGATGCCAGTTAATGGCATTACCGTTTTTATCCTTCCATTTTAATACAATGCGAAGTTAAGTGTACGTACATTTGAAAGGTGAGAAAATGGCTCGTATCTGTTTTTATTTTTATTGCCCTATCTGCAAATGCCCAGGAGTACAATGCCCATATCCACAACAGGGATAGCGCATTATTACCTGCTTCCACAATTAATTTTAGCGAACGTAAATGGATGGCAGCAACAGGTATGGCAGCAGTGTATGGCGGATCATTTATATTCTTAAATGAAGCCTGGTATAAAGGTTATCCCAGAACATCTTTTCACAGTTTTAATGACGCCGGCGAATGGCTGCAGATGGATAAGATCGGCCATGCATGGACTGCCTATCATAGTTCCCGTGTCAATACAACCGTGTGGAAATGGGCTGGCATGAATGACCGCCAGTCAGTTGTTTTGGGCACAGGTACCAGCCTGGCCTATATGCTTTCTATTGAATACCTCGATGGGAGGTCGGCTGAATGGGGATGGAGCTGGCCTGATGCAGCTGCCGATCTTTTTGGTGCTACTCTTTTTGCTTCCCAGGCACTGGTATGGAAAGAGCAAAAGATCAGCCTGAAGTTTTCATCCTTTCAAAAAAAATACAAACCTGCTGCACTGGAACAACGAGCCAACGATCTATTCGGCAGCAGCCTCCCGGAAAGACTACTAAAAGATTATAATGCACAAACTTATTGGTTAAGCATAAACCTTTCATCAACATGTGGTATAGACGGATTACCCCCCTGGCTCAACCTTGCTATTGGGTATGGAGCAGATAATATGTTTGGCGGTTATCAAAACCTGGCATATGATAAAGAAGGAAATGTTGTTTTTGACAGGCGGGACCTTAAGCGAAGAAGGCAATGGTATCTCTCACCTGATATAGACCTGGCAAGGATCAAAACCAAAAGCAGGTTTCTCCGGACAGCCTTTTCTGTTTTGAATGTGTTGAAGATCCCTGCACCCACACTGGAATTATCTAATGGCAAATTTAAAGGCCACTGGATCAGCTTTTAAGATTAGCATTCCTATTGAATGGGGTTAATACAGCCAGGCGCCTGTTATCGTATCACCTTCCGTTTCCACGCTTATATGTTCCTGTAAGGTTGTGGCCAATGACAGCCCGGCATAATCTGTCTGAATAGGAAAAAGCTTATGGCTGCGCTCCACCAGTACCAGGGTTTGGATCCTTGCAGGTCGTGAAGCTAAAAATGGTTTTAAGGCATACAACATGGTTTTACCCGTATTTGCCACATCATCTACCAGGATGACGTTTTTATTGGTCACATCTGTTGCTGGCTCTAATGATGCATCCATTAATTGCTTCTTATTTATTATTACCTTGATCAGGCTTGTCTTAATGGAGCTTAATTTAGATAGTTCCTCAACAAGGCACTTAGCCACTATTTCACCATTGCCCGTAATACCTGCAATGAGCAGGTCGGCTACGTCATTATTCTGCTCGGCTATCTCCAATGCCATGCGTTTCATCTTCCTGTTGATGGCTTCCTTGTCTAAAACACAATTCCTGTTTTGCGAAGTTTCCATATTTAGCTCCTATTTTTACAGCGCTTAAATTAGCAAATCTATATGCAGTTGGTGCAACAAATTTTATTTATTGTCCTTGTGGCAGCAGCAATCTGGTTGTTTACAAAAAAAGCAATCTTCATAAGAAAGAATATCAACCTGGGCAGGGATGAAAAAATAGAGTCTCACCCCGACAGGTGGAAAAATGTGCTGCTCATGGCTTTCGGGCAAAAAAGAATGTTTGATAAGCCGCTGGTTGCATTCCTGCACCTTGCTGTTTATGCAGGTTTTATTATTATCAACGTGGAGATCCTTGAGATCATCCTGGATGGAATCCTGGGCACACATAGATTATTTGCCCCTGCCCTTGGTAATGTCTATTCCTTTGTGCTGGATTTCTTTGAGGTGCTGGCCTTTTTAGTGCTTACCTCCTGTATTGTATTTCTTATACGCAGAAACATAGTACATGTGCGCCGGCTGAATATGAAAGAATTAAATGGCTGGCCCAAAAGTGATGCTAACTATATATTGTTCTTCGAGATAGTGTTAATGTCTTTATTTCTTATAATGAATGCAGCAGATAAAGCGCTTCAGCTTAAAGGTTATGGTCATTACGCTGAGGTCCAAACTGCATCTTTCTGGGTATCCGGATTTATTACCCCTGTTTTTCAAAACCTAAGTGCAGCTTCCCTTGTAACAATTGAAAGAGCCGCATGGTGGATGCACATTGCCGGCATCTTTGTTTTTTTAAATTACCTGCCCTACTCTAAACATTTACACATTCTGCTGGCCTTTCCCAATACATATTATGCACGCCTGCAACCCCAGGGCAAAATGGATAACATGCCCGAGATACAAAGGGAAGTATTGTATGCCATGCAGCCCGAAACCATTCCTGCAGAAGCAGCCAATGAAGAACATAAAAAATTCGGAGCCAAAGACATCAATGATCTGAGTTGGAAAAACCTGCTGGATGCCTATACCTGCACTGAGTGTGGCCGATGCACTGCAGCCTGCCCGGCTAACCAGACAGGCAAGAAATTATCACCCCGAAAGATCATGATGGATACCCGCGACCGTATGGAAGAAGTGGGTACTTTAAGAGATAACAATCCCGACGGACAGCAAGATTCCAAAACACTTTTGCATGATTATATTACCACCGAAGAACTATGGGCTTGTACCAGTTGCCAGGCTTGCGTGCAGGTATGTCCTGTGCTGATCAGTCCTTTAAGCATCATCAACCAATTGAAAAGATACCTGGCACTGGAAGAGAGCAACCAGCCCACTGAATGGAATGGTATGTACAGCAATGTGGAAAACAATTTCGCCCCCTGGAAGTTCAGTCCCGATGACAGGGACAGCTGGGTGGCTGAAATGAAGTCCTGATGCGCATCTTGAGAAAAGAATTTATCAGGTAAAGTTTTTGCAGGCACTTGATTATACAGCGTTTAGGTCTGCATAATAAATTACTATTCATGGACTGCTTGCATATTCCATATAGACTTATTATCTTGTCGCACCGTAAAAATCCTAAACTTGTACCCCTATGAACTTCTTAAGGAAACTACTGCTATTTACATTATACCCCAAGCTTGACCGGAAAGAGATCACAGACTTTGCCATTCTTATACTGGTTTGTTTTATGATCGTATTTTATAAAGTTTTGAAAAGCTAAGGACCAGCACTATTCTATCATGGTAAGCATTGGTCAAATGACCACTATTTAAAAAATACCTGCTCTTTCCCAGGGGCAGGTATTTTCTTATCCTGGTAAAGGTGTTACCTAAAATAGTGGTTAAGTTCTGAAACGCCGGGGTTTATACCGGGCTTGCTTTTCATTGGCAACTGCATCCATATAAGCAGAAGATTTTTGTATATTTATTAAAATAGCTGCCATGCGAACTACGGTTAGTTTTTTATCCTTTATTATACTATTGATGATACTTGGCTCCTGCAATGATGATAACCAGAGAAGTTATGTTCAATACTATCATCCAAAGCCGGGAGTAATGTTTGCAAGCAATTCCACCGCAGGTACTGCCCGGAACCCGGCACACGGGCAACCAGGTCACAGGTGCGATATAGCGGTAGGTGATCCATTGCCTGTTTCGGCGTCTTTACCCGCAACATCAAAAGATTTACCTGTTATACCACAACCTGCAGGTAACCTGGCAACACAAATTCCACCACCTATAATCTCCCAAAATAGCCTGACACCAGCGGCAGGAATAAATCCCGCGCATGGAAAACCAGGACACAGATGTGATATTGCTGTAGGGGCACCACTCAATTCCTCACCTGCTGCAACCAGTGCTATAACTACAACCTTGCCAACAGGCGCTCTTCCTAAATTAAACCCGGCTCATGGCCTGCCTGGACATAGATGTGATATTGCTGTAGGAGTTCCATTAAATGCACCGCCAGGTAAAACAAATCCTTCCACACCTGTTAAGCCGGCGGTAACAAAAACATTGTCCCGTGAAGATTCTTTAGCTATATGGAATTCATTGCCAATGGATAGTACAGGTGCCAGGTTAAACCCTGCTCATGGGCAAACCGGCCATGATTGTTCCATTGCTGTGGGCAAACCTCTTAAGCAACCAGGATAATCCCCCACTTTAAGGGTAGCACCATGTTTTGTCAGTATATTATGGCTACAAATCCTATCCTATTGATCCGTTTTTTCAAAAGCTTTATCCAAAGACCATGGACCACTGCCGATGACAAAGAAATAAAGCAGCAATACCAATACCACTACAGAGATAAGGGCTTCAGATAACGGTTTCAAAGTTTCAGAGAATTCTCCAAAAATAATGGCCCCCATTAAAATAGGTATCTGTATGATGCAGGCCATGCGCGTAAGCATACCTACAGCAAGGAGAAAACCTCCCATTATATGGGCAAAAACCACGTAGTGGCCTATCAATACTAACATGAAGGTGCTAAAAGGCATGCTACCTGTCAGTACGTTCATCAATTCACCCATGTGTGTAGCAAAGTTGATTCCCCTGAAGCAAAGAAAGACGCCCAGTGCTACACGCAAAATATCCAGCCATTTGGGATGGTGGTGTTCACCCCAGAATTCGAGGCGTTGTACGCTGTTCATATAGCTAAGTTTTAGGTTGGAAAAAAAGAACTAAAACAAAGCTACATTTATTCTATACATCCATTTATTGACCATGGTCAGTACTCAGGCTAAAAAACCTTCTGTTTCACAACCTATATATCAGGATTCATCTGCGCTTGGTCCATACATACCTGGAACAGGAATATCCAACAGGCGAAGGAATACGGATAATTGCCCCCTGTGGTGGATCATATGATTCATAGCTGCGGAACGTATTACGTTTATCTTCGGCAGTGTAAAAATCACATGTTCTCCATTGCGTAAGGTCCAGTTTTCCTGTAATTGCGCATCACTTGTTTTCTCCAGGGTTGAAAGCGCCTCCTGCACATTTTCATCCAGTTGCTGTAATAACTGCTCCCTGCTTTCAAAAACGTTTGCCTTGTATCCCCTTTTGCTGAAATCCAGTTCATCAGTGTTGATGCACATAGTGATCCATTTTGGCAATTCTGCCACATGAGAGGCCAGCCTTCCGAGCGCCATTGATTTCTGATGGGGCTTCCACTGCCATTGATCAAAGGGAACTTTTTCCAGTATCTTTTTTGTTTGTACTGCTTCCTGTTTGAGCTCAGCAATAATAGATTGATTCAACATATCAATTTGTTTAAGTGTGCTTATTTATTTCATCCAAATGTCCTTCGAATTTACGGGTCAGCTCTTCGGGATGTTCAATATCATGATGCGCATCTTTATGCTTTAGTATCTTATACAATTGTATCAGGGCAGTGACCAGGAAAATGCCACCGATCACCCAGTTTAATATATTCTGGTTGCTGCTGATGCGGTCTGCTATGATCCTTCCACCAAAAATAAAAACACAGTTCCCTAACAAAGTTCCAAGGCCGATACCTACTATATATGTATTGTAATGGCTGTTACGCGGCAATAGAATATTCTTGGTAAATAGTACGGTGCTCCATCCAAACCAGAATGGTATCTGCACCGGGTTCACTGCACTCATAGTCAAACCCAGGAAGTAAGGATGCAAAGAAGTATTCAGAATCGGGCTTTTGTGCACCCCCGGGTGCATGGCTGTATAGAAGCTGGAAACAGCGAGGGCCAGCACTATAACCAGTGTCACCCATTCCAGCGCCTTTAATATTTTCTGCTGCTTGCGCACCCAATCCATGGCTACCAGTGATAGCCTCACATAAATGATCTCTGCTGTGAGTGAACCCAAGGAAAAGAAAAGTGCAGCTTTTACAGTTTCTGCAATGGCTATCTGCATAGCTGCAATATTCAGCGTGCCCAGTGGAAGGGAACCCAGGAAGCTTATAAATAGACCTGTAAAAAAAATACGTACCAGCTTTTGCATATCCAGGTGCTTAATTTCGAAAATACCATTTATCCTTTTTTCAATTACTGATCTTTATTAAACCAGTATCTCCCTGTCATATTGTTCCAGCAATTTCAGGTGTCTTTTAGCTTCCTTTAAAAAATCCCATCCTCTCTTAAAAGACCAGTAAGGCAAACCATGATCTTTATTGTACCGCGATATTTCATATAGCACCTTCCAGTGTTTAATGAATTCTGCGTTAGCCTGCCATAAACTGTACCCCGCATTATATACATGGTTAGGTTCTGCCCCGCTGCCATTAAATTCAAGGATACTAAAATGCACTCCTTTTTTCAGATCCTCAACCGACCTGCATTTTATGTCGTACCGGCCATAATAAAACTGTGTGGGATGACTGAGTGCATCAAACACCTTCAACAGGTCTGCGTCTATTAAATGTTTTAAATTGGTGAACCTTGCTCCCCTATTCAGGTTAGCCGCATGGGTCAATATATACCTTTCTCCTTCAGGCAACACCCTGTCCAGTGATTCAATATGCTTGATACGCATTTCTTCCAGCCTGTGCCTTGCTTTATCATGGGCAACTATCAATTCCCAAATGGTGCTGCTGCCATCACCGGTGATATCCATTAACTCCTTTTGTATAAAGCCCGTGATCACCCCTTTTTCCTGGTTGGGATACCTGTAATAAAATACACTAACCTCCAGCGGATACTCCACCAGTTCCTGTACGATGTATTCCATAGGTATCATCCTGTGGTATTTTTCAAGGGCTGCTTCGTTATCTATCTTCCTGAACAAAAGACCTTTCATGCCTACATCCGGCTTAACTATAAATGGATAGGTAAAACCATTTTCCTGTATGCGGTGCTTCACTGAAGGAAATAGTTCTCCGGGTTGAATATAAATGGTCTTTGGATAGGTGTTCAAAGGCAGCAGTTCATACATTTCCTTTTTGCCCTCCCCTTCAAAGCCGCCGAATGTAATAGTAGGATTAGAAGAAGAAAAAAACCATAGCGATCCCGAACGCAGGCAATACCATGCCCATACAGGACTGATAAAAAGATAGCGAAGTGCAAAAGGCCATAACTCCCAGTTGGACCATTTTTCCCAAAATCCTTTCCAATTCATAGTAAGCCTTCAAAAATAAACACATATTGTTACCGGTATCTATTTTCATTACCATAAAGCTTCATAGCTTATTTTTGAAGCGAAGAAAAATTATAGCATGCAGGTAAGAACAATGGCCGAACTTTTTGCTTCCGGTGAAACACCGGAGATATTATTTTGGGTAGGATGTGCCGGTAGCTTTGACCAGAGAGCTCAAAAAATAACTAAGGCTTTTGCCACTATTTTAAATAAAGTGGAGATCAACTATGCCATCCTGGGAAAAGAAGAAATGTGCACCGGGGATCCTGCAAGAAGAGCTGGCAATGAATTCCTCTTCCAGATGATGGCCTACCAGAATATTCAAACCCTGAATAACTATGGCATTAAAAAGATCGTGACTACCTGTCCTCATTGCTTTAATATTTTCAAGAACGAATATCCCGAATTGGGAGGCACCTATGAGGTCATGCATCATACTACCTTTTTACAACAACTAATAGATGAAGGTAAGATACGGCTGAAAGACTCAGGTACATTCAAAGGTAGAAAGATCACCTACCATGATAGTTGCTACCTGGGGAGGGCCAATGGGGTTTATGAAGCACCCAGGAAAGTGCTGGAAGCGCTGGATGCCGAACTGGTGGAAATGAAACGTTGTGGTAAACAAGGCTTTTGCTGTGGTGCCGGTGGTGCACAGATGTTCAAAGAAGAAGAACCAGGCAACACAAGGGTTAACTGGGAACGAGCCAATGAAGCTATTGACACAGGCTCTCAAATTGTAGCATCTGCATGTCCTTTTTGCAATACCATGCTCACAGATGGTGTAAAGGCGGCTGAAAAAGAAGCCGATGTGCGGGTGATGGATATTGCCGAACTGGTGGCGGCTTCTCTCCAATAAGCTCACAGTGCATTACCATACATTTTCATCCAGGTGAACCATTGAAGTAGGCAGCAATAACAATTAATTTAAGAAAACAGCCCGCTTGAGTCTTTCAGTCAGATCCATATCATTGTTCCAGTTTAAGAACTACTTTCAGCAGGAATTTCAATTCACTGAGCGTATCATAGGTATCTGCGGACGTAATGGTGTGGGTAAGACTAATCTTTTAGATGCCATTCACTATCTCTGTTTTACTAAAAGCTATTTTACACGCCAGGACAGTAACAATATCCTCCAGGGCCAGGAAGGTTTCAGAATTGAAGGTCACCTGCAGTTAAATGAAAAGCAGGAAAAAGCGGTCTGCATTCTCCGGGAGACCGGGAAGAAAGAATTTTCCGTGAACGATGAACTCTATACGAAGTTCTCCAAACACATTGGTCGCTATCCCTGTGTCATCATTGCACCGGATGATATCCAATTGATCATTGGAGGCAGCGAGGAAAGAAGGAAATTCATAGACACCCTGCTTTCCCAATTAGACCATGACTACCTGCAAAGCCTGATAGATTACACCAAGATACTGCAACAAAGGAATTCTTTCCTGCGCTCCTATAACGATAGTTATACAAAAGACATCACTGTCCTTGATATCCTTGATGAACAACTCGCTAAAGAAGGAGATCACATTTTCGAAAAGAGGCGCGAATTTCTTTTAAGGTTCCTGCCCATGGTGAAGCAATTGTACAATGATATTTGCCAGCGCTACGAGGACATTAACCTGTTTTATGAAACAGAGCTGCATCATGTGAGCATGCAGGAATTACTAAAACATAACCGACAAAAGGACCTGATGATCCAGAGGTCCTCCGGGGGAATACATAAAGACGACTTATTTTTCAAATTAAGTGAACAGGCATTTAGAAGCATTGCATCCCAGGGTCAACGCAAAAGCCTGTTATTTGCCTTGAAGCTGGCAGAAATGGAGATCATTAAAGAAGAAAAGCACCTGTCGCCCCTATTGTTACTGGATGATGTTTTTGAAAAGTTGGATGAAGAACGTATTACTAACTTGTTGCAAAGAGTTTGCGCTGACGAGGAAACTCAAATATTCATAACAGATACCAATTGCACCAGGCTGCAGGTGCAACTGGAAACGCTGGGACAACCCCTCCAGATGATAGAATTATAAAGAAATCAATAGGCTACCGGCTTGCCTTTTCTTTTCCTTTATATGACAACAGGTACATTTCCAGGCTAACGTTGCCTTATATCCATTTCAAAAAAATGCCATAAAATATGGTTCAGACATTTCAACCCCTATCTTTGCCGTCCTCAAATCCGAAACCTTCGGGAGGGGTAAATAAATAACTTAAGACTGCAATATGAATTCTTACGTTTATCTGGTTCCCGTTATGGGATTAATTGGTTTGCTCTACACCTTGTGGAAATTTGCCTGGGTAAGTAAACAGGAAGCTGGCACGGACCGAATGAAAGAGATCGCAAATTACATTGCCGAAGGTGCTATGGCATTTCTCAGGGCAGAGTGGAAGATCCTTACTTATTTCGGAATTATTGTGGCCATATTATTAGGCTATATGGGAAGCAGGAATGCAGAATCACATTGGTTCATAGCAGTGGCTTTTCTTATCGGTGCGTTCTTTAGTGCACTTGCCGGTTATATTGGAATGCGTGCTGCCACTAAAGCCAATGTAAGAACCGCACATGCTGCCCGCACTTCTTTATCTAAAGCATTGAATGTGTCCTTTACGGGCGGTGCTGTAATGGGTATGGGTGTAGCAGGATTAGCGGTCCTGGGCCTTGGAGGCTTATTTATAGTATTGATCAAATGGTTTGCTCCGGATGCCCTGTCAACAGGTCATGAAGTAACCCGCGCCATAGAAGTACTTACAGGATTTTCATTAGGAGCTGAAAGTATTGCCCTTTTTGCCCGTGTGGGTGGAGGTATCTATACAAAGGCTGCTGATGTGGGTGCTGACCTGGTAGGAAAGGTGGAAGCCGGTATTCCTGAAGACGATCCCCGCAATCCCGCCACCATTGCAGATAATGTGGGTGATAACGTAGGTGACGTTGCAGGTATGGGTGCTGACCTTTTTGGTTCTTATGTAGCTACCGTATTAGCTACCATCGTATTGGGCCACGAGGTGACTGACAATGCCGGTACTGCACTTAACGATACTTTCAATGGCTACTCCCCTATATTATTGCCTATGCTCATTGCTGGCGTAGGTATCATATTCTCTATCATCGGTACCTTCTTCGTACGCATTTCAGATAACGCGGGTATCAGTACCAGCGTGGTTCAGAAAGCCCTGAATATGGGTAACTGGGGTTCTATCATTTTATCAGCCATTGCTTCATTTTTCCTGGTAAGCTTCCTGCTGCCTGACGGTGACATGTACCTCAGGGGTTTTGCATTTACCAAAATGAATGTATTCGGATCTATCGCCGTTGGCCTTGTAGTGGGTACCTTAATGAGTATCATCACAGAGTATTATACTGCTATGGGCAAACGCCCTGTGAACAGTATTGTACGCCAGTCAGGCACCGGTCATGCTACCAATGTTATTGGTGGTTTAGCGGTAGGTATGGAATCTACCTTCCTGCCTATCCTGGTTTTAGCAGGCGGTATTTATGGCTCTTATGCTTTTGCCGGTTTGTACGGTGTGGCCATTGCTGCTGCGGGTATGATGTCAACAACTGCCATGCAGCTTGCTATCGATGCATTTGGACCAATTGCAGATAACGCTGGTGGTATAGCCGAAATGAGCGAACTGCCAAAAGAAGTACGTGAAAAAACAGATACCCTGGATGCAGTAGGTAACACCACTGCAGCAACAGGAAAAGGATTTGCCATTGCCTCTGCTGCCTTAACAGCACTGGCCTTGTTTGCAGCCTATGTTGGTGTGATCAATGCCAACGGTTTTAAAATGGATGGTATCAATATTTACAATGCTAATGTATTGGCCAGCCTGTTTGTAGGTGGAATGATCCCCTTCATCTTCTCTTCCCTGGCTATCCGTGCGGTTGGCGAGGCCGCCATGGCTATGGTGGAAGAAGTGCGCCGCCAGTTTCGCGATATTCCGGGCATTATGGAAGGAAAAGGAAAACCTGAGTACGATAAGTGCGTTGCCATCTCCACGGAAGCATCCATCAAAAAAATGATGCTGCCGGGTGCCATCGCTATCATTTCTCCATTGATCATTGGTTTTCTGCTTGGACCGGAAGCTTTAGGCGGGTTCCTGGCAGGTGCAACTGTTTGTGGCGTATTGATGGGTATGTTCCAGAACAATGCAGGTGGCGCCTGGGACAATGCCAAGAAAAGCTTTGAAAAAGGGGTAGATATCAATGGCCAGAAATATTTTAAAGGCTCTGATCCACATAAGGCCTCAGTGACAGGAGATACGGTTGGAGATCCATTTAAAGATACTTCAGGCCCATCCATGAACATCCTGATCAAACTTATGTCCATTGTATCCCTGGTAATTGCTCCTACCCTTGCCTCGGTTTTCAAAGAAAAAAATAATTCTGAAACCGGTGCAGCGAAATGGAAGACTGAACAGTCTATAAAAGTAACTGCCTCAAAATCAGTAACAGCAAATACAATTCATTTAAGATAGTTCTGCTTTGTGAGAGACAAAAAAAGTTCCCCCGGTCTGCTTCGGGGGACTTTTATTTTAAGCCCTTCCCTATTGGAAAGGGTTTTTTCTTTATAGAAATTAAGGTTCAGGCTTTTGATGTTGCTTTTATTGGATGAGCTTTACTTTAAACCCATTTATTGCTGGTGAGCACCCGTAGTACTCATTAATTTATAGAGTTTTTCCACATCCTCAGGTTTACAAAGTTCTGTGCCTGGGTTCAAGGTAGCCGCTGTGCCACAGGCCACCCCATACTTCATGGCTTCCTTTAAGTCCATACCCCTGGACAAACTTAAGATAACACCGGCTACCATGCTGTCTCCGGCACCTACCGTGCTCAGGCGTTTTACCACCGGGGGTATCACCTGTATTACCTCATCTTTTGTGATTAACCGTGCCCCCGCCGATCCAAGAGAAACGATAATGGCCTGGCAACAATCCCTGCCAATGATCTCTTTGGCTATTTCATCCACCGATTCGTGCGATACTTCCTCCTTGCCTACAAGGGAGCTCAGTTCTCCAAGGTTAGGCTTTAATAGAAATACCCCCTTGTCCACAGCCTTTTTCAGGGCTTCCCCGGAAGTATCCACAATTAATTTAGCCTTGATCTTACGGGCTATATCGGCTATCCATCCAAAAATATCGTCCGGCATTCCCGGCGGCAGGCTGCCACTGGCAATGATGTATTCAGCTCCGGAATTTTCAATATCAGTCAAAAGCTGGCGCCACTCTTCTTCCAGCACCTCAGAACCAGGCATACCAAAGCGGTATTGCAGGCTGGTAGACCTGTCAAACACGATCAAGTTCTCACGGGTATGAGATTTTGTCGGTACAGCATGCATGGTAACCCCTTCCCGGGCCATCAATTCATTCAAAAACTTACCGGAATACCCTCCGGCCGGGTAAACAGCCAAAGCTTCTCCCCCCAGCTTTTTGATAGCCCTTGCCACATTGATGCCACCACCACCAGGTTCAAACCTGGGTGCAGCGCACTTAAGCTTTTTTTCAGGCATCAGGGCAGCTATTGAGGTGCTTTTGTCTATCGTTGGGTTAAACGTGACTGTTATGATCTTTGACATACCTCAAAGCTACCCTACCCCTATGAGAAAGCAATGCGCTGTTGATCTAATAAATGCAGCGATCAGGTATTCCCGGGTAAGCAGTCACCAGTTGCACTTTCTTCCTCCCCTAAAATTTGCCAAAGGCAACCATTTCCCAACGATATCCTATGGATCAGCCATAGATGTCCCGGGGATATCCCGACTCTATAAGAGTCGGCTTATCGTCGGCTTATCCTCGGGATATCCTCGGGATATCTTCGGGATATCCTGCTCTTTCCATGGACTGGGTGAGGGTAAATAAACAGAATAGAGAAAGGGTATCCTATTGTAGTGATTTTCGTTTATTAGTGGAGGGATTAAAATGGGTTTAACTTTTAAGGTTGACTATGGGTTTGGTTCCCTGGTAAATTATATGTTATTTGTTTTTCAAGCCACCTTATTTTAGGGTTGGGGAATTGAGCATGCAAGCCCTGCTTACTTAAAAACCAGCCATTATTTGAATGCTGTCAAAGAAAAATAGTGATTGTGAAAGTGCCCTGGACAGTCCTTGGAACAAGAGGAAATAGAATGGGACGGATGATTGGCGCAATGCGCAATAAAAATAGCGCAGTGGAAAAGTGATGAAAGTGAGCTAATTAAAAAAATATACATTGCGTATAATTGCTTAAATACTAAGCGTTGCCTGCAATGCTGACACAAGCATTCATTTAGTTCCGTCAGACAGAAAGAACATTTCATGGAGTTTGTTTGGATGATACCACTTTACATCATAATACCACTGACAGGTATCATTCTTCTGTTTAAAGGATTTAACGCCGACAAAGGACACGGACGGAAAAGAATTGGTTTGGGTTTTATCCTCTTATCACTTCCTTTTCTTCATGCGTTCATGGTGGACAGGATTGAAGCAAGTAATGAAAAATCATTGATTGGCAGCTATGCCCTTGAAAGCTCCGGGCAAGTGGTGCTCAACCTTCACCCGGACAAGACGTTTGAACTTGCAAAACTTGACAGCGTAAAAACTTTCGGCAAAGGCACCTGGCAGTACCGCAGGTGGGACATAGACGAAGTTGACCTCACATTTGCCGACAGTAATCAACTATCCTTTGAAGTGTTCTTTACTGACAAAGGCAAAACTTTGCAAAACTCTTTTTGGACAGGAACAAGTTCAAAATTTGTAAAACTGGTTTCCATCAAAAACGAAAAATGACAGCCCCAACAAAAAGCACATGCAGGCAACATCGGTTCCTATGTAAAGAGATAGCTGGTTGTTCTCATAAAGTTACGTTGACTTTCAAGGGTTTTCCAAATATTATGGTGTTGCTGGCTTTTGGTGTTGCACAATAGTATTCCTGGCAGCTGATAAAACAATTAATCCGTTTCCCTTTTGATTACTTTTCTTTCTCAGTTGTTACTTATTTTATCATCTTACTACCTTTGTCTCAGCATCCTATAAGCAGTCGGCCCTGGGGTCGCTGCAGGCATTTGTAAAAGAAAAGGAAGTGGCGCTGTATGCTTTGCGAAGCAATATACTTTTACGCATCTGCAACCGATGTTTTACAGTCGCCACTTTTGTAAATAGTTTTTCTCTCTGCATAGTATTAAGATCCTTAGGTAATAAGATTATGTATCAGGTCTACGGCTTCAGTAGTTCATACCGTTCACCTGTTTTGATCACATGGTAGATCCTGCTTAAAGTCTTTGCAGCCAGCTTGATAATTAATTTTTTGTGATCACATCCCTTTCTCTCTTCGTAATAGACCATCAGGGAAGGATCCTGCTTAGCTGCTACCCAGGCTCCTTCCACAAGGTAGCTTCTAAGGAGGCGCTTGCTTCTGTAGGTAATGCCACGGCTGTAGGTTTTTTCTCCACTGCTATGCAGGGAAGGCACCAGTCCAATATAGCTGCTCAGGTGGTCAATGTTTCTAAACCTCCTGATGTCACCTACTTCTGCCAGCATTCCAATGGCTGTCAAAGGACCAATGCCTGGAACGCTTCTGAGCAGGTAATAATCTTTTTTAAAGTGCTTGCGTGCATAGCTCCTTAATTCATTTCCTACATGCAGGTACTGTTTGCGAAGGAAAAGGTATTCTTCCAGCCTGCTTTTCATGGCTTCGGTGGCCGGAGCATAAGACCATCTTTGTTTGTACACCCACTGGATCATGTCCTTACTCCAGTTGATGTTGTCATATTTTTCTGGTAATACAATTCCATAGTACAAGAGCATGGACTTAATATGACATTTAATACGCCTGAGGCTTTTGACCAGGTCATTACGTCTGCGGAACAAACTGCGGAACTGTTCCTGCTTATGAGTGGGGATATAAATACTTTTCAGTCTTCCTGCCTCGAGTTCTCTTGCCAGGTGAGCACTGTCTACCTTGTCTGTTTTTGTGGTTACTTGTTTATTACCCCTTGCGATGTCTCCTGGATTGACCACCAGCACCTGCCAACCAGCAGCAGTAAGGGAATGATAGATATGATAGCCGCAGCAGCAACATTCATAACAACACTGTACCTGGTGATGCGGGAAATGCCTTGCCACGTAGCCAATCAGAAGATCGGCATCTGCGTCAATGGTGAACCGTTTAAGTATGAGATGATCTTCCTGAATGGTTACTGCCCAAGTTTTTTTGTGGACGTCTAAACCAATAAAGAGTTGTTTCATAACTTACCTCCGAATTTTAAAAGGGTAAGCTACTCTTTTACATATATGCTTTGTGCTATGGCGGCTGGATGAACAAAGGCTCAACTGAAGTTTTTTAAATAAGCGACATATCTTTATTCACGGCTGACGAACCACGGAATGCCGCCACAGGCACAAAGCCGTCACCGTTAGCAGATATTAGTAACAACTAGAATGGACATTCGACATTCCCAAGGAGAAGAAGGTGAACAGGCAGTAAATACGATTGCTTTTCATACTTATTTAAAGTACTGGTGTTATCCAAACCCAAAGGATGAACGAGGTTCAAAAAAAGAAATTTGTGACCTACTAATTCTTTTCACGATGAGTCACCGCAGCAGTAGATAAAACTTTAAGATATCCAGCGCGGGACTCATCGCCGGAATTACTTTTACCTTTTATTATATTTTGTTAGTTTTTTTAAGAAACTGATCGATGCAGTTATCCTAGAATAGAATATGCTGTAATTCTGCCACTTACTACAAATGGAGCCAAAGGGGTTACGGGATTTTATGGTATATTGTACGAGTGAAGAAAAGATTGCGGAACACAGATAGCCGATGAGTCCCGCATGAGAGGCTCCAAGAAGCAGGCTACTAAAGCGGTGACTCATCGGGGAAGAAATGAATGCCAGTACTGCATAAAGCTGTTAACCGTTACAAGCAATGCCCAGCCTGAATTTTTGAAGAACAATTAATGACATCGAACAATCTTGCAAATCATCCTAATCGACATCAACGGCGACTTTTTCGTTGGGCCATAGTGGCAGACTGCCTTGTTGCAACTGCACTTATAGTAAACTATTTCCGATTGGACATATTTGGCATTGTTCCAGGCTATGCACCGCACAATTTTTCGTTCAACATAGTATTCTTTATTCCTACTGTTCTGACATCTGCACTGATTTCATATTTTGTCGCTGGGAAAGTATTGCTCAATTGGCGTTATTTTCCGAGCCAGAGCATTAAATTATTGACCTTGTTGATGACAGCACCAATTCCAATACTGCTGTTAGTTCAGATACTCCGCATTTTACAGGTGCAATAACCACATTAGCTATGCCTACAAAAGCAGCTTTAAGCAATTCGGCTTGCTTGCAAAGGCTGAACAAAATACCTTTATGCAGCTTTGGTGCAATATTGTGGCCCAGTATCAATGAACGCCGCAACTTCTTAAAGCTAAAAAACGTTGTTGTATACAATCCAAAACCTAACTGCTAATGGTGAGATTATTTTTCTTCTTTATAGCTCTTCATCTGGTCTTTCTCTGTTCAGCCCAAAAGAATTGGCAATCGATTAACCACAAGAATGGTTTTCATCTTCTACTTCCCGCTTATTTCAAGCCGGGTCTTCTTGTTGCATCTGGAACACTTCAGTATTACGACAACACGTTGGATAGTGCACTATTGGTGACTGTAGAAACATTCGGCAAAGGAACGAGGGCAGCATTGCAACAGGAGTACAAAGATCAATTACAAAGAAATAGTGTGACTTATTCTGTCTTAAAGTCAAAGTGGTTTGTGGTGAGCGGCACAGACGATGAAGGTGTGTTTTATTTGAAAACAATCATTTCGGATAAACTGATGCATCACCTGCGCATTAGTTTCCCACCTGAAAAGAAACCTGAGGCAGATAAATTCCTCGGTAAGATGGCGGCATCCTTTCACTAACGATTGCACACAACATCAGATTTCTTAAACCAAGGCTGACAAACAAACGATAAACCCAATATCTTTATTAGCTATAGAACAGAAGTGAAGCAGAAGAAACACAGAATATCTTGGCTTCAGAAATCTGTTCTACGTTAGCACTCATTTTATGAGACCGTTCCTATTGATAATTTTTCTTGTGACGCTCATTGCTGGACACAGCCAAACGCCAACATTGCCGACTTGGTTTTCTGATGCTATAAAGAGTAAAGGACTGGACAAGAAGTACGACATTTCTTCATTTCTCAAACCTTCGTTTCTGCAAGCAGATTTCAGCGGTGATGCCACGCAGGACATTGCTGTTCTGGTGATTGAGAAAGGAACTAAAAGAAAAGGCATTCTTCTGATTCATGGCAGGACAAGAGAACACTTTCTGTTTGGTGCAGGAACTGCATTTGGCAGTGGCGACAAAGATTTCAAGTGGGCTGACAAGTGGAAAATTTACACAAAAAAGACCGCTTATGAGACCCAATTTGACAAAGAAAGCGGTGACATATTAGGCAGCAAAGAAATCAAATTGGCAAGACCTGGTATTATCATAGAAGATTATGAGGATGGAGCAGCTCTTGCAGGTGGTATCATTTACTGGAACGGCAAAAAGTATATCTGGATACACCAAGGCGAATGAAAACGTGTGATAACGCAGGCTTTTAGCAATACGGGCGGAGGAATATGTTTTCAGCGAAAGAATAGCTATTTTACTTTTGCAATTAAGTGAGGCAGCAGAAGCACGGAATGCCCGTACTGCTTAAAGCCTCGTTCCGTTAGCAGTGACTTTATGAGAACCCTAACTGCAATCATTTTATTCATACTAGCAAGCCATCAAAGCTCTGGACAAGATATTTCCAACCAAATAACTTATGATGCCATGAGACGGTGGCAGGACACAGGGACACTTATTTACTTGCGATCTGAACTCTCTTTTTCTGAAGCACAAAATGTCATAATAACGGGCAAGTTGTCTGGAGGAGATCAAGAGACCAAGATGAATAAACTCTTTCTTACAAAAGCCGATAATGAAATTGTACTACAAAAACTCAAAAGTCGCCATCGAGCGCAATGGAAAGACAGTTTGTTTGAAAACTCGAAAGGACTTCTTAGAGACACACTTCAAGCCATTCTTTATGACAGACAAAGGGGATGGCCGTATTTCCATAAAAATGTGGGCAAAGGGTATTTTCAATTTAGCGAACCTATTTTCATACGTAATGGCAGGTACGCGCTTCTGACTTTAATCCACATGGTGGGAGATTCGGCTGGATACAACCTATTGTTCGTTTATAAGAAGGAGGGCGCTGACTGGAAGAGATATATAATGATGCCTCTGGGAGCTTGGTAAAAACCTCTGCTAACATGGGCTTCAAGCAATATGGGCAGAAGAATATATTTTGAACAAAACAATTTCTATTTTGCTTTGGGATAAAGGGTGAAACAGCAGTATTCCAAATTCCCATACTGCTTAAATCCCCTTCCCGTTGGCGGTCAGCTTCAACGACACACTACACGACTTTGAAAAGTAAACGACTAATCATAACGACAGTTGCCTTCTTTCTGTTGGTTAATACGACTTATTATTGGGAAGGGAAACTCGGACTGTTTGCGTTTCCAGCTTTTCTTCTATTGGCTGCAGTGTTTTTCGGACTTGCTATTGTTCTACTGCGACAAATTTATTTCGTTATTAAAGAACGTTTTAAACAAAAAAGCAGGTTTATAAATATTGGACTGTTGACAGCAGTTTTATTATTGACATTCTATAAACCATTCGGACTTGTTGACTTTGACAAACTTGAAGGAAACGATGTTCTTGTAGCTCAACGTGAAGGAGCAGCTAATTGTATGACAATTCTAAAACTAAAACACAATTTCACATTCACCGAGAGAAAGGTTTGTTTTGGTGTGACAGAAACTAAAGGGACATTTAGAGTTCAAAACGATACCATTTATTTTGACAACATTAAACTTGGAAGACACGAAGACCACTTTTACGAGTTCGCAGTCATTAAGCCGACAAAATTCGACAACTCCAAATTTCTTGGTGACATAATAAGATATAGAGACATAACCGACACAGTTGGACACGAACTTTGGATTACTAAAAATGAGTTGAAGACCTTGAAAAACGAAAGCCGAACCGCCAACAAGGGTATCCTATGTAAAGAGATAGCTGGTTGTTCTCATAAAGTTACGTTGACTTTCAAGGGTTTTCCAAATATTCTGGTGTTGCTGGCTTTCGTTGCTGCACAGTAGTTTTCCTTACAGCTGATAATACCTTCAATCCGTTTTTCAAAACTTACCTCCGAATTTAAGAAGGTAGGCTTCACTTTTACATGAATGCTTGCACCAATGCTTTCTGAAAAGCAAGTTTTCAGCTTTGGACTTTCTATAATACATTTGGTCAAAGGCAAAGTTTAGGTGCAACCACTGAACAAAGCTTTTTCACTTTAGACGCAACTTATGAAGTGCTCCAAAGCTATAACGTTATTGCTCTTTCTGTCTGCTACTTTCAGTTCACAGCTAATTTGTCAAGTGCTACCAGGTGCTGATACGCTTGTTAATAAAATAGGTCAGTCATCTGGAAGAATTGATAAGGATTCTTCTCTTTCATGTTTTTACACTGGACTTCTTAGTCAAAGGGGTGTAGGTTTTCTTGCTTTTTACGTAAAGTCTGACTCAGTTTATAAAGTAGTGAGGTTAGACCAAGATGATAGAGGCACACAGATGACGGTTTACTATTATAATAATTCCACCCCCATACTTATTTTGGTGAAGCATAATGACTTCAATTTATCACACGATATAAAGCAGTACCCGGAAGCGTTGCTTTCCTTTACTGACAAAGAAGATACCAGGGATTTGTCAAATAAAGTCATGTATAAAACTCATTATCAGGCAAGTTATTATATAAATCAACGAAAGGTCTATTACTCAAACATTATTAGCAACGACCCAAAGATGCTTAGGCATAGAAAAGATAAAGATGATGCCTTACTATTAATTCTTGAGGCAGAATATATCGTGGGACAGTTCAAAAGTGGAAGCAATAGTTTCATAAGAATTCAAGGTGGCTAACACCCATGTTGCCGAGCATACAGGCTGTGAATTATCTTTAAAGTGTAAACCGCTATTTAAAGACAGAACTAGGCTGTAGCTGGTGTAGTACAGGCTACCTGCACTGCGGGAAAACCTTCAGCGTTAGCGTTAATCTAACAGGAGTTACAACAAGCTAAGATGTTATTTTGAAATGGTAATAAAAGGAAAATTTAGAACATTTGGTTATTGGCTAACAGTTATTTCATTGATTGGCGGCATATCTGCTATTATCTATTTTTTGGTTTTCGGATTTCACAATACTACTCTTGCTGGCCTTATTTTATTTCTTGTAGCGCTTATAATTTTGTTAGGAGGCTTTGGGCGTCTATTCTTTGACTCTAACTTTTTAGTCATTGACACGGAAAATGAAACAATAACCTTTACTAATCAACTTACAAGAAAACGAAGCACTTTTCACTTTGACTATTTCGACGGCAAACTTATCTCCTTAGAACCAATTAAAGGCGGCAATGCTCGAAACTTGTACTTGGTGAAAGACAAAAAAGCAGTGAAAAAAATCACAGACTTTATGTATTCCAACCATAGGCAAATTGAGGATGCATTGCAACCTGTAAAAGATTTAGGGACATTTAAATACTCCTACATAAAAACGTGGAAAATCTCTTTAGGATTTCCAATTCTTGACTGAAACCGGCAGCCAGTAACATGTGTATAGTAAAAAAGCGTTTGAAGTGCTATATTGGACAATAAAATATAATTCAATTTCTGTGCTAAGCCAGCGTAACGGAACATACAAATTTGCTTCTTTGCCAAGAACCGGATTATTAAGATATTCTCCATGGAAACTTTAATATTTCAACCATTAATTGATTATTTAGCCAGAGTGCCTGCTATTCTATCACCCATTGGAACAGGTATTGGCGATGATGGTCTTTGGTGGGTAAAGTTCCAAATTGATATTGTTAACCCTCTTTCCTGGCATGTTGTTCAAGAATTTGGCTGTGTAATCAACTATCTGTCTTTAAATGAGCGTCTTCCCACTTTGTTTTACCCTGTTTCGCCTGCTCCTTATTTGAATGGTGGACCAGGCGAATACTTATCATGGGTGATCGAATCGAAAGACAAGGAATTTACACCAGCTATATTAAGACAATGGCTGGAAGGCAGATTGCCGAATCCTGTAGACCAATTGAGCGAATGGAATCTTGGCTGAAGAACGTGCTTTAATAGTAGCTTCTGGTTGAAAAGCAGCAGGCAACAGTGTGCATTGGCAAAAACACTGACAAACATACGCTAAACTTTATATCTTTATTTGGCATCGGCTTTAGCATCGTCAGGCGAATATCAAATCCCCTATTTTCACCAATGCTATAACGTTAGGCTGTAATTGCAAGTCAGACCATCTCTAACTATGACAAAGGATAAAATCAAGAATCTTATAGACTTTATACCTCTAATTATCTTGACAGTTTATACAATAGTTCTGATATGGACTGTATCAACAACAACCATAATTTTCTCCTACGAACATTATATTGGCCTGGTAATGCTGACTGTAACATATATACTTTTTGTATGGCGACACAAACCTGGAGTATTAGCACTCGGTTTAACATTAACTCTCGGACTATTTAAAGTGGTTTCATATTCAGCCATCATCAGCTATTACTCAATCGGAGGTTCTTTGAATGGACATTCTTCAGGTGATATAAAAATTCAAGGAATATTTCTTTTATGGCTTGCAATTCATCTGACAATTTCAGGTCGACACTACGTAGGAATTTTGTCAAACAAATATTGGCGAGATTTATTTGACACTTTTAAACACACAAAGGTTAACGAACAGCAATAAAGCAATAGAGATCAGCAACTTTGAAATCATTAGCGTGTGGAAATTGCTTCTGTTTTCATCTTAATTAAATGAATATACTTTTTATAGTATTTTTCACTTTCTGCTTGTTATCTTGTAATAGTTCCCAAAGTTTACATCTCGATGATGTCCTGAAGAGTGACTGTTTTTGGGATATTACTGGTGATAAAGAAGTTATCGGCGAACTTAACTCTTGTTATAAGTTTCTCCCTAATGGCCAATGTTTTTTTTATTATTACAATTTCCGTAATCATAAAAGAACAGATTCTGTATACAGATATGATGATTTTGATGTTATAGTTCCAGATGCCTGGTCCGCAAAAGGAGACACATTAGTAATTGCCCGAGGAACTTATTTCAAGGTCGTAGCCTTTTCTAAAGACTCTGTTTTAGTTGAAACTCCGGTAGACACAATGGTGTTTCGAAAAAACTGTCATACGATTAAAGAAGGAAAAATGTTTTAGTGTACACCTTTTTATTTTCGATATACATGTTCATTTTCCATTCACCTTTTACCATTTCGTAGGATGCGTCAAGACTGTATGAAGAAGCAGATGGAATGTTTGTAGGCCGCTTCGTGGTATACTTTATAGATTTGAACTTCTCACCTTTTTCATTTGTGACTTTTTCCGGATAGATCCATTCGATTGCCACAGCAATATCTACTGTATCTTTTGCTTTGATCATATATACTACTCCGAAATTAGCCTTTGGCGCTACTTCAATGGTATCAGTAACTTTTACAATCTCGAGATCTTTTAGCCAGCCGTGTGTTCCAGTGGGGGTGTTTTGTACATTTTCAACTGTTCCATCTACTACATGAGCAAGACCATGATCCAATTCTATAAATTCTAATGTGCCAAATGTCTTGGAAAAAACAGTAGTTTGAGCAAACGAAGAATGGATGAATAAAAATGTTGCCAAGAGAGCCACTAATTTCATAATAGTTAGTTTTCCCAAATATATAGTTATAAACTTCTATCTAAAAGATTCTTCCAAGATTTATGCTAATAATCAGTTCTAAAGTAAAGCAACCCCTAACAATAGGTTCGCACCAGTGCTGGCTGAGAAGCACACAATGAAGCTTATATTTATACTTCCTGTTTATTCTACTTTAAGAATAAACAAAGATTTTGTGAAGTGACACATTATAAATCCGCGAGTACCTTACAAGAGACTCCCTGAATAAGAAAATTGCGCATTTGAAGACCATAAGTGGCGATTTACTTCAATTCTATTATTAATGATCTTTCATTGTAACAATCCAAGCGCCTCCAGCATGGAGCTGACCGATTACATCGCCATCGTTACTGCCTGTAGATCCTACCATCACGTAACTTCCGTTGGCACGTTGAAAAACAGCTCGAGCTATGTCGCCGCTTGATCCACCGAGTGTCCGTTGCCATTGTTTGTTTCCCCTCTGATCCAACTTTACCACCCAAGCGTCTTCGCCACCGTGATTACCGCTTACGTCACCATCATTACTTGAAGTAAAACCTGCCAACACATAACCACCATCCCGCGTAGGTGTAATAAAATAGGCCATATCCCCATCCGATCCGCCGAGGGTTTTTTGCCATAAAATCTTTCCTTCTTTATCTATATTGACAGTCCAAGCATCATCATCACCATGGTTGGCGCCCACATCACCGTCATAGTTACTCCTTGTATCTCCCGCTATTGTATAGCTGTTATCCATGCCCTGGATAATAGAATTAATTCTATCACTACTGCTACCCCCAAATGCTTTGTTCCATAAGAGGTTCCCATCTTTGTTTAGTCTTACCACCCACCCGTCTATATTTCCAATGTTCATCCCCCAACCAACATGGTAACCGGTTATGTCACCGTCATTGCTGTTGGTCCAGCCCGCCATAATATAGCCTCCTTCTGAAGTTTCAATAATAGATTGAGATCCTTCACTACCTGTTCCACCGAATGTTTTTTGCCATTGCTTATTTCCAGTTCTATCGAGCTTCACCACCCAAGCATCCGTGTTTCCGTGGTTATTGCTAACATCTCCTTCTTTACTAGCTGTTTGACCAGCCATTATATAGCCCCCATCAGAAGTTTCTGCAATTGAAAATGCAGCATCGCTGGCAGTGCCTCCTAGTATGCTTTTCTTTTCCCGATGAGTCACCGCAGCAGCAGATAAAACTTTAAGATATCCAGCGCGGAACTCATCGCCGGAATTACTTTTACCTTTTATTATATTTTGTTAGTTTTTTTAAGAAACTGATCGATGCAGTTATCCTAGAATAGAATATGCTGTAATTCTGCCACTTACTACAAATGGAGCCAAAGGGGTTACAGGGATTTTATGGTGTATTGTACGAGTGAAGAAAAGATTGCGGAACACAGATAGCCCATGAGTCCCGCATGAGAGGCTCCAAGAAGCAGGCTACTAAAGCGGTGACTCATCGGGGAAGAAAAGAAAGAAATACTTTGAGAAAAGCAAAGCAGCTAACACGAATATTTGTGAAATAGTTCCTGCTATACTAACTTTCTGTAATAAAAACTGTTTAAATTAACGCCAGGCTAAGGTGAAGCTACAGACTACAAGCAATCCACAAACGCTTCGGGCGTTAACCGCAATTATGAAAGACATCTTCCTTTTATTGCTACCCATATCAATGTTCGCTTGTAACTTTCCCTCGAATGATGAAAAGGGCTGGGAACTAACACAATCCATCAAATATGAAAATGCTCTTGATAATGTAGGTCGTATTATTGAAACTAAGGAATCAATTTACCTCTATTCTGATGGTCAGGAATTTGCAAATAAGTTATCTGGTTTAACCTATTACAAATATGACTCAACTGGCCATCAAATTGCTAAAATGCATTTCGATATTGATAATGGCGGAAGAAAAGTATTGTGGAGGGAAGTCAATGATTATTATAATGAAAAAGGATTACTGAAGGCACATGCCCAAAAAAAATATGGATTGCTACTAGATTCAATCATTAAAAGCTATGATGATTCCGGAAAATTAAAAATAGAAGCTATCATTAGCATAAGAAACCGCCCAGGTAATTCTCAGGAGGCTGCCAGGCTTATTTCTCAAAGAACAGCATTATATGACACTAGTTTTCTTTATCATGTTTATGACAATCAAGGCATATTGACAATGCAAAAGATGCTTGACAACAATTCTAAATTGTTATCTACCATCCATTACATTTATTTTGACAATCAGTTAGATCATTCTTACAGTGTTTCTAATAGCAATGACACTTTAAACAAATTATTTTATGAATATGAAAATAATGGAACCATAAAAGAAACAACTGTGATTACCGGGAAGGACTTTACTTCAACAACATGGAAGAAAGGTGATAAATTAATCAAAGAATTATCCTATGGGACAGGCTATAGATCAATGTGGAAATACTTATACGACAACAAAGGCGACCTTATTGAAGAACGTATCTACTATAAACTCTAAACATGGGCTTAACAGAACCAGGACTAATGAATATAAATTGACCGAAATATCTACAATCGACTAGTTAACTGTAACCTGGTAGTTGGATACGTAACACTGCCATTTCAAAACTGTTTCTAATTGCCTGTAATTTTATTTGACCTTGCAACCATTTAAGCTTACCATATTTAGACAATCTAGAGTTCTGTTCGGACTTTTTCTTTTGCCATTTGCTTTTATAGGGCTGCTTCTTTTAGGATTTCAAATAGGCAGTTCTATTTTGGGATTGTTTTTTTTCGTTATTTATTTATTGCTTTATTATTATTTCACCGTTGGACACCTGACTATTTCTATTAAAAATGAGCATTTGCATTTTACATGGAAAAAGAAAGTTGTGTTTAATTACAAACAAGTGGATGACTTGCCCCTTGCCAACATCAGAACTATAGTCATAGACAACGGACGTTTTCTGCGAAAGCTTATAACGGATAATAAAACTGTTTTTATTAACACCACCAAAGTCGATCCAAATGATAATTTAAAGCTTATACACTTCTTACAAACGTTTGCAAAAAACAATAATATAAGAGTCATAAGTAGTTGGCGTAATTGGGCTGACAACGGATATTTGAAAACAGCTTATAAAATAAACATTGCTTCAATAGTTATTGCCTTTATAATAGTTTGCCTATTTATAGCTCGTAAAGGTTTTTCATCCTGGCAATTATCCGTTTTCCTGCTTTTTATTCCACAACTTTTTTTGTATGGACAACAAATGAATCTGGAGATGAAAGAAGATAACAGCAAATAGAAAAAATTACTGCCAACAGAATGTTTTTAAAATTGTTGCTTGACATTAAATATAACAATTTAAATCACTATTTTGCTTTTGTGGTTTATTGAAACCGACGTCTTTCAAATGCCACATTTACATTTTAACCTTGGCAGCCAATTATGATAACCAACCGAATTGTATTCCTAATCTTTATCGGACTGTGTTGTTTTCATGGAGTTTTTGGACAGAAAACAGATGGTAACAAAATATGGGTGTCTTATATTGATTCTGTTAATGATGGCTATGGTTATAAGAACCTTTATGGAGACATCATCATTCCGGCAGGGAAATATTCTTTTTGCTTTACCGATACTTTTCGAACGTATGCTATTGTGTCGTTGCCGCCAAAAGGATTTGTTGCAATTGATAGGAAAGAAAACATCCTATACAATGTTTTCCCTTTTGACAATGGGCCTGATTACGTTGAAGATGGATTTTTCCGGATAGTTAAGGATGAAAAAATTGGCTATGCAGACGCTGCAACAGGGAAGGTTGTTATCCAACCACAGTTTGCCTGCGCCTGGCCCTTTGAAAAAGGCAAGGCGAAAGTCTCCATGACTTGTGAAACCAAATCAACTGGAGAATATTCTACCTGGATTAGCGACAAATGGTTTTACATTGACAAAAGAGGAAGAAAGGTGAAACAGCCATCCAGATAAATAAAACGGCTGGTAACTGAGACTGAAATTGCAATGCTACTGGAGGATTTTATCAAGACTGATGAACATTTTTTTTTGTTATTATAAGTAAAGTGCAGGAATGATAATACCTCCACATTAATTAATACTTTTACGTTACAGTACATCTAATTCCAATAAAAAAACTAGTACAAACCATTAAAATAAAATATTGATATTTATGTCTGACGCAAAAAAGGTAAGTTTTAATACCACAATACTGCAACTGGGAAACAATACGGGAATTAATGTGCCAGATGAAGTGGTGGAAAAACTTGGAGCAGGGAAAAAGCCACCGGTAATTGTTACTGTAAACGATTTTACTTACAGAAATACCATTGCCGTAATGGGGGGTAAATTTATGATTGGTGTAAGTGCTGATATTCGTAGCAAGACAGGTATCAAAGGTGGTGATAAAGTAAAAGTGACACTAGAACTTGATACTAAACCGCGGGAAGTGGAAGTGCCGGCAGACTTCCAACGATTGCTTGATAAAAACAGCAAGGCCAGGCAATTCTTTGAAACACTATCATACAGTAACAAACAACGGTATGTATTGCCATTAGGACAAGCCAGGACAGAGGAAACCAGGCAACGAAGAATGGAAAAAGCTATCAATGATTTGATTGAAGGCAAGAAATAATCGATTGAGTAAATGGGTTATTAAGCTGGAGAATAACCCCATTCTTATAGCATTATCAATGTTATTGATAGTTTGGTCCCCCGGTAATTAATCTCATTTAAAATGTTTTCCAACCGCTCATCCTTAAAAACTGTTAATAAATATTAAATATAATAGGCCTATTTTTATAATACGAAAATGGTCGTATATTCGTCCGGTAAATGCTTTTTTATGGCGGCGAAATATATTAAACCTACGGAAAGTGAATTAGAGATACTTAATATCCTTTGGCATAAGGATGTTGCTACTGTGCGGGAAGTTCACGAGGAATTGGCCAAATCTAAGGATGTAGGCTATACCACTACGCTTAAACTCATGCAGATCATGCACGAGAAAGGTCTGGTAAAGAGAGATGAGTCTATGAGAACGCACGTTTATCAACCTGCGGTAAACAGGGAGAAGACGCAAAAACACCTTTTAAATAAAATGATCGATTCTCTTTTCGGAGGATCTTCAACTCAATTAGTTTTGCAGGCACTGGGTAGCGGGGAGCAAAAAGTTTCCGCTGAGGAGTTGGACAAGATTCAGACTCTTATTGACAACCTGAAAAAACAGTAAACTATGGCCAATTGGAGCCAGTCCCATTTCCTGCAATCGCTCGGATGGGCCACACTTAATAGCTTTTGGCAAATGGCATTGCTCTGGTGCTTATTCCTGGCCATTAGTTATTTATTCAAACCCGGGTCTCACAAAAAATACCAGCTTTCGGTTATCGCCATCATTACCGGCTTTGTTTGGTTTATCATATGCTTTATACAGTTTTATACCAGTAATCCTGTTTCAACTATAGCATTCTTTGATCAATCTATTCCCGAAACTGACAGTATTTTAAACATCCTGCTGATCTCAGCATCTGTTGCCTATCTCAGCTTACTGGCTTTTCCAACTCTGCGCTTATATAATAATTACCTGTTTGTCCAAAAGATCAAAAAAGAAGGCATCAAAAAAGCGGACCTAACCTACCGTCTTTTTGTGCAAAAGATCTCTGGGAATTTAAACATCAGCAAAAAGGTAAGGGTTTATGTGTCAAGCATTGTAAGGTCACCACTTACTATTGGATACCTCAAACCTATTATTCTATTACCGGTGGCCAGCCTGAATAATTTATCTGTTCAGCAGGTGGAAGCTGTATTACTCCATGAGCTCTCTCATATAAAACGCTACGATTACCTGGTAAACCTGGTTATCAGCATTATCCATACCATCTTGTATTTCAATCCTTTTGTTAAACAATTCATGAAGAACATTGAAGCAGAAAGGGAATCATGCTGCGATGAACTGGTGTTACAATTCGGGTATGACAAAGTAAGTTATGCAGCGGCGCTACTTACACTTGAAAAAGCTGCCACTGCATCCCCGCATATTTTAGCCATAGGTGCTACAGGCAAGAATTCATTATTGAACAGGATTGAAAAAATAGTAGGTATGGAAAAGAAAAAAAGATTTCAGTTCAGTCAACTGGCCGGTGTACTGGCAGCCCTGTTCTGTATTATAGCATTGAACTCCGTACTGATCATTAAGGAAAAGAAAAGACAAGGTAACTATGCGTTTGCCTATAATACCATGGCCAATCCTTTTGCTTTATTCAGTTCAGCCGAGGAAACTGCATCAGCAGCTGAATCCATATCACCTGTTCCTGTTATGTCTTCAAAGGCTACCGTTGCCATAAGTTCACCAGCTAATGAAAAGAGCCTTTACCCTAAACAAAGGGAGACTGTAGTACCTGAAGAACATTCTGTGGATCCACAGGCATCCAACTATATCCAGGTGGCCCAGGATGATGTAGATGCTTCCCTTACACAGGAACAAAAACAACAGGTGGCTTCGACGGTTGCTGCTACAAAAAAGGTAATGAAAACCCTGCAATGGAAAGAGGTTGAAACACAGATTGCAGATGCCATGACAATGAAAGAAAAGGCCATGGCACAACAGCAGTACAATAAAGAACTGGAAAAGATCAACTGGCAGCATATTGAGCAGAACTTAAAGGCACAATACGAAAAAATTGACTGGTCAAGGATCAATACCAATTTGTCCAACGCCTTAACAGAAATCGAACTGGATAGCATGCAAACCAATTGTGACCAGGTGCTCTCTCAACTGGAAAAGGTGGAATCAGAAATGTCCCATGCACAGCTTACTACCTGCAGCCCGATACCTGATGTGAGCCTGTCAGCAATAAGAGACGCTAAAATCAGCCTTAAGGTAAAACTGGAAAAGATCAAAGCTTTGAAGTCTGATAAAAAGGTGATCCGCCTGTAATTAGCATCAGTTTATAAATACCAGGTACACGTTCCTCTCAAAACATTTACCAGACATTCCTGGGGCAAGTATCACCATACCGGTTACCGATCAAAAAACCTATGATGATCTCGTGGGTGCCCCTGCTTACCGTGTTGAGTGCAGTACGGGTAAAATCGTAGGCATAACCAATATTGAATGAATTCGCAACGTTCAATCCCAACATGGCCGCGTACCCATCTTTAAATCTATAGCTCCCTCCTACCCAAAAAAGATCCTGGTACTGCAACTTCAGGTTAACATCAAATTGAGGGTCTAAAGGAGATACATATTTTACCATTACTGAGGGAATGGCATTGACGTCTTCGCTGAGCAGGAACCTGAGCCCGCCTGTGGCAAACAAATGGGGAACTATCTTAAAACCCAAAGTGTCATCGGTAAAAGAAACTTTTTGCGGGATCACCTGCTGGGCACTAAGACCAACAAAATAATCTGCAGCATATATCCAGATGCCGGCAGAAAGGTCTGGCCTGACCCGGTAAATGTCAGAAGTATTACCCTGCGCCGGATCGGTAGGATCATTGTTATTGAAAGTTGATTTGGTGCCATCACGGTTGATACTTTGAATACCTGCAGCAAAGCCTGCGGCTATATTGGTTCGCGCGGATAAGCCCAGGTGGTAGGCATAAGAAACATTAGCAGAAAAACGATTATACAACCCTGTTTTATCATTCATAACAGAAAAGCCGATACCATGGTGCGGCTCGGAAGCGGTATAATTAGACCAATAATTGGTACCCCTGGGGTTTTCGCCGGGAATATTATACGAAGTAGCAGATGTTTTATAATCCTTTTTACCAATAGGCATATGTACAGTAAGATACATAGTCCGTGGTGCGCCATCCAATCCCACCCACTGGTCCCTCCCACTGATCTTTACATCGGTATAATTCTCAATACCAGATAAAGCAGGATTCAGAATATAATTGTTCAGGATATACTGCGTATAATGCGGTCGCTGTTGGGCTACACCATGCAGGGAGCCGGTGATGAGTAAGGATAATATCAACAGTGATCGGTTCATATTGCTAACGTATAATATCTACAAATCCCGACATGGGTTGCCTGCCATTCTTTGGTTCAATAATATAATAATAGGTACCTGCCGGTAAGGGACTTCCTTTAAATGTGCCATCCCATGGTTTGTTGTAACCAATAGTTTTAAATACCGGTTGTCCATACCGGTTAAAAATTTCCACGGTAGCCCCTGGGTAACTTTCCAGGTACCTGATCTCCCACCTGTCATGTATTCCATCACCATTGGGTGAAAAAGTATTGGGTATGGATGGTTTTTTAAGTACCTGTACCAATACTCTGTCTGAATCACTGCAGAGATCTGCTGAAGTACCTACCAGGGTATATTCCATATCCATGGCCGTAGTAGTTGTTGGTTGCGCAAGTGAAGGATCATTCAATCCCTGCACCGGCGACCAGGCGTAACTGATGTTATTGCCAGACCCAGTCCCCAACAGTACAACGCTGCCTCCTTCCAATAGCACCCGGTCGGGCCCTGCATTGATAATGGGTAGCGACGATACCTTAACAGACTGCTCTACATGATTTTCACAACCATTGTCAGCTGAAAAGGTATAGCTTATAATATGATCTCCCACACCTGCCAGGGAAGGGTCAAACAAACCTGCAGGCGTAATTCCTTTTCCAGAAAATGTGCCTGAACCCTGTACCCCATTTAATACCTGTGCTTCCGAAATAATAAAGGGTTTAACATTGGCACAAACAGAGGGTATGGAGTCAAAACCTAATTGAGGTGTAGCCTTCAACAGGATGGTTTGAGCATATACATTACTGCAATTTTCACCTGACCAGGCTACTACTCTTATCTCAACCGGTTTTGAAGCCGGGCTAAAAAATTCTGTGTATGTATGAGTTAATTTCGCTCCTGCAGAGGGATAGGCAATAGTATCTGCTATAGCCGGAGCGTTAGCATGATCCCATTGAATGGTAAGCTTAATTACCCTTCCTACATCCACACCTGAATTATTGGTTATAGTTACTGTCTTATTGCTACAGGCCTCAGTGCCATTATTAATTGTAATGGTGGCCTTAGGCAGGGAGCCATTGATAAAAAACGCTTGTTTAGTAGAAGCGGTGCATCCATCACCAGATGTCACAGTAAGGGAAACATCATAAGAACCTACACCAGTATATTTATGTTGCGGATTTTTTACAACAGATGTATTCGGGTTGGCGGAATTGGCATTGGGATCACCAAAGTTCCATGAATAGCTGAATCCACTTTGTGAACCATCAGTTATGGAACTGCTGTCCCTGAATTGGGAATATGGATCGGCCAGGCAGTTACCGGGCATGGTGAATGCGGCCAGCGGTAATGGGTGCACAGTGATCTCCCGGGTATACACCGAAGCAGTACATCCCCTATCTGTTTTTACCTGCAGACTTACCTGGTATTTTTTCTCAACACTAAAGGTGTGGGTGATCGTTTCATTTGTATTTTTATTGAGTATTGTTCCATCTCCAAGATCCCATTTCCAATCTGTTATAAAACCTGCGTTGGCCTTTGAAGCATCAGCAAAGCTCACATTTTTGCCCACACAGGCAGGTGATATAATGTTATAGGCAGCAGTGGGTAAAGGATTCACAGTAATACTTTTTATAGCCGTATCGGAGTTGCAGCCAACAGCCGAAGTGATCACCAGTGAAACCTTATAGGTTCCGGCAACAGTGTATACATGCACAGGCTTTTGCTGTGTAGAAACCGATCCATCACCAAAGTCCCAATTCCACTTTAAAACAGAGCTTCCTGAAGCTATAGATGCCTCCTGTGGATTAACAGAATCACCCAGGCAGATTGCAGCAGGAAGGGAAAAGATCGCTTTAGGCTGGGCATAAATGGTGTTGACTGATTTGGTAATGCTATCCCTGCATCCTGTATTGGAAATCACTTTCAATTCAACTGCAAAGGGACCGACAGAAGCATAGGAATGAGCCGGTGATGGTTGGGTGGCCTTTGCTCCATCTCCAAAATTCCATGCATAGCTAAGCGCTGCCTGTGAGCCATCACTGATAGCTGAATTATTAGTGAATTGCATGGTGCCGGATGGAAGGCAGGCATTACCAAAATCGAATGAGGCAACCGGCCTGGGTGTAACGGATATTGCTCTTGTAAATACAGTACTCTGACAGCCACCTGCCATTTCTACTTTTAGTGAGATAGTATAAGTTCCTCCTTTCGAGAAACTATGTAATTGAGCTGCATTGGAAGAGGTAACCATTTCCGGACTTCCATCTCCGAAATTCCAATACCATTTAACAATGGCGGATGAACTACTTGAAGAAGAGTCAATGAAACGTATGGGTTGTCCAATACAATACGGGCTTTCAATACCAAACTTTGCCAGTGGCGGATTGGACAGGATTATTTTATTACTGGCGGTATCAGAAATGCAACCGATATCTGTAATGATGGAATAGTTGACATTATAAGAACCCGGAGATGTATACAAATGTGCAGGGTTACGAATGCCAGATATATTCCCGTCATTAAAATCCCAAAGCCATTTGACCACCGGCCGGCCATTGCCGTTAGAAACATCTGTAAACCGAACGCTGTCGGATAAACAACCATTGGTGCTAAAACTAAAAGAAGCCGAAGGCCGGTCATACACCTGGATATCATAATTGATCTCCTGTTCCCCGCTGCAGCCGTCCGGCGTTGGATTTTGGGCCAATACCTTTATGGGAAATGTACCAGTTCCCGGAAGGTTGAATGCTGCCGGCAATTGGTAACGGAATAACTGCTTTCCATTAATATTCCATGTTGAATCATACATCGGCGCAGTAATGGTAATGTCAGGTAACAGGCCATTAAAAACCCATTTGATCTGGGTTGGCTGGTAGGGAAAGGTCATTGCCAGGTAAAAAGGTGAATTCTTACAGGTTCCGGGAAAATTTACAGTCCCATATACATTCCTGACAGAGACAAACTGGTAAAGGTCTTTTACATTGGCACCGGCAGAATAACCATAACTTTCTGCATTGGCATAGCCGTAGGCTAAGGCATTGAAGCCTGAATCTGAAGAAATACGATGGTATCCCTGGCTTACATTACTTAGATACAGGTAAGAATAACCCGGATCCGATGGATGAACTGTCCATAATGATGGAGAAACACTGGCTCCATCTATCTGGAAAGAAGAAATGCCGCTGCCTCCATTCTTCATGATCACATGTATATGGTGTTGATGGGGATACTGATTGGTGGGTGGAGCAAAAAGATTTGAATTGACAAGCGTAACATTATTAATATTTTGCTCTACCGGGTTTAAGATGATCATGTCCGGGTCGTTAGGGACAGTATTGCTATTTCCGTCACAACCTTGTGTAGTGAAATATTGAGCTACTGAAATGGGCTTATCCGATATGATCTCGTTGGGGCGGTTATTAAAAAATTGGTAGTAAGAATTATTAATAAATGATGTAGAAGGAACAAGTACCCCATTTACATAAACTGAGGCTGACGGATCATTTTTGATAACCCTGTAATAGTTATAAGGATTATTCTTACTGGGAACTGTAAGGTACTTTTTACCCCATGTTCCTGTGGGATATAACTGCTGGTAAAGGTTATCTGAACTGCTAATGGCACAACCGGTTGGGGGAATATGTATCTTTCCACTACCCGAAAAAACAGCAATACGTTTACATCCACCTGTTCCGCTGGCTATGGACCTGATCCTGGATCCTGTAAGGTCTACGCCACTGGCATCGGGGGTATATCCCAAAACCTGGTAGATCTGACCTTTATTTAAATTGACTGAGTACGTGTTGTTGGCTTTCCAACCGTTTTTGGTATCTGCTGAAGGAGTAATTTCCACCGTAGTGTTGTCTTCCACCGCAATAATGGTAAAATAGGAATTCGAGTTGAGCTCGTTGGATTCCTGTGTGAAATTGACAGAATAATATTCCTTACCAAGAACATTTACCGGAAGACAAAGCGTAGCACCACTGGCAGCACTCCTGGTTATATAAGAATAAACGACAAGGGGTTGATCCCCAAGGACACGGATAGCCCTATTGGTAAACAATCCTTCATCATTTATAAAATAAAGATTTGGGATGGTTACACTGACCACTGCTCCTGGCTGGATAACTCCGGATTGAATCACTGATCCTCCGAAAACATCTACAGTAAACCTGGTAAGCACCTCAGAAGTGAGATAAATAGTCATGGTTGGATTTCCCCCTTCGACCATTCCGACATGGTAAGAATAGGACAACCAGAACTCCCTGCCCTTATTAGAAAAATCCTGTGTCCAGGAAATAAGTGGAAATAATAATATGAAAATAAATGAGGTAAATAATTTATATCTCATCAGTTAGCCATCGGGAATAATGTGGTTGTATGCAAATTACATAAAGGGTTTGTGGATTCCACTGACCATACACAAAGTGGAGGCTAATATTTTACTTACCTGCTAATGTGTCATACCACATAAATGATAAATTTTGTTGATAAGAGATTTAAAATTCCCGGCATCTATCGAAAGCCAGGAAATTTCCTGATGCCTTTAAAACTAACTGTAAAGGCTTTCCCTACCACCCGAATCTTTCAGATGATAATGTTCCCAAATTTCAAATTGAGGGGCTAAAACTGAAGATTTCATCTTTTAAAATCAATGTGGATTTTGGTTATTTATACTAAATAATCTATGCAATCACTTATTTGAAGTTATACTTAAGTATAAGTTCAATTATGGTTAAAAATCAATTAATTATCACTTAAAATTTTTTATTGTTGAGTTGATTCATAATTATATGAATTGTACAATAATTTTCACTTTATAACATCAAAATTATTTATTAAATAACAATTATAATAAACTGTATTTTATATATTTAGGAGAATATAATATACTAATTCTAATGGCATTTCCAAGAAGCATTTATTTTTCAAAAATACTAAGCATTTTAGTACTTACTTTATCAACATTTTAGTATATTTACTCAGCATGATATTTGCCCTATTAAGAAATATGAAATTGAGAATTCTTATACCTTCCCTCCTTCTTTTGGCTGGGAGTATGATAAGTTGCAAAGAGGTAAAAGACCCTGAATTCAGGAAAATAGATGAGTTTGGTCTTAGGAATTTAAGTTTGCAGGAAGCCAGGGTTGGCTTTAATGTTACTTATTTTAACCCCAATGATTTTGGCGTAACTGTCAAGGAGGCAGAGGCAAATATTTACCTGGATAGCACATTTATGGGCACTTTTACTCAGGACACAGCAATACAGGTCAATAAACAATCTGATTTTACAATACCTTTTTCAGGCACTATCCCACTTCGAAAAGCAATGGAACTGAACCTGGAATCTTTATCTCAAAAGGATATCTTACTAAAAGCTGATGGAAATGTGAAGGTGGGAAAGGCCGGAATTTACGTTAGCAGGCCCATTCATTACCAGGGATTACACAGGCTTGATGAAATACAGTTAAATAAAAAAGTCCCTTAAAAAGGGACTTAAAATCGTTTTAAAGAAGGGCTTAGTGTTTGGGCATTCCCCCACCATCTTCAGGCTTTTTACAGCACCTGGGGAGCGCCTTATAAGATTCAGGATTGGCCTTTACCTCGTTGGCATCATAGCCGGCGTTAGCAATGGCAGCTTTCAAAACCTCTTCGTTGGTGCGGTCAGTCAGGTACTTGATGGTTGTTTCTTTTCTTTTATAATTGACATTAACCGAGGTAACCCCATCATACCTTTTTAAATATTCTTCGATCTTTTTCTTGCACATTTCACATTGAACGGTGGGGGTACTCAGTTTGACTGTTTGCGCAGCCTTTGTTTGGGCAGATGCCCCAACGGAAAGGATCATTCCGGCAAAAGCCATAACCAGCAGTTTCTTCATAAATAATTATTTGAATACCAATTTAGGAAACTCCTTTCCAGTTTGCAGGGTCTGACCTCCATTTTAACAAAATCTCTTCTTCAGAGGGCTCTATCAAAGCCTTTTTAAGTGCTAATGCTATAAGGTTGGGATAATCTGTCAATGAAATTATGGGTACGGCTGCCTGTTCAAAAGCTTCAGCAGCCTGCGGAAACCTGTAGTTAAATATGGAAACCATGCCTATTACTTCCACTTCATTCTGCCTGAGCACATCAACGACCTGCAGGCTGCTTTTACCCGTAGAAACCAGGTCTTCCACCACTACTATCTTCTGGCCGGGGTTATATTGTCCCTCAATCTGGTTGCCCAAACCATGTTCTTTTGGCTTCGGCCTAACATATATAAAAGGCAGCTTCAACTGGTCTGCTACCATTGCACCCCAGGCTATACCAGCCGTGGCCACACCAGCTATGGCTTCTGCCTCTGCAAACTTTTCAAATACCACATTACATAGCTCACTTTTGATATACTCCCTGATATAGGGAAGCGATAAAACCTTCCTGTTATCGCAATAGATTGGACTTTTCCAACCACTAGCCCAGGTAAATGGGGTCTTAGGATTAAGCCGAACTGCGTCTGCCTGTAATAGTTTCTCAGCTGTTACGATAGAATCTGTCATCCGGCGAAGATAAAAAAATGGAGTTAGCCCCTAGCTCAAAATTCCTGGTGTCAATTTATTTGTAACTCTCTTCCTGCTTAACTTAGCTTATGCAGCAGATCATTTATTTTAATAATAAACCGCTCTACCTGGTTAATGAGATCACTCCTGAAGTAGAAGAATTCTTGCACCATGAAGAGACCGTTTTTATTGATGAATTTAACCAGCACACCGTAAAGGCAATGATCCATGAAATGGAACAACCGCAAATCAGGAGAGGGGTTTTCCTGCACCATGACGTGGACGCTGTTTTGAATACATTCAAAAAGAAACTGCACCTTATTAAGGCTGCCGGAGGATTTGTTTATACAAAAGACCATGAGGTACTGATGATCTTCAGAAGAGGGAAATGGGACCTTCCTAAAGGGAAGCTGGATGAGGGTGAAGATCTTGAAACATGCGCTTTGCGGGAGGTAATAGAAGAGACAGGATTAGAAAAAATAGAAATGGACAGAGCCCTTACGGTGACCTACCATACCTACCACCAGTTTGGTGAACACATCATCAAGGAATCGCACTGGTATCTTATCAAAAGCTCAAAACAAAAAGAGTTTAAACCGCAAACCGAGGAAGATATTGAAAAGTGTGAATGGGCACCATTAACAGCATTAGACCATTATTTGTCCAATACTCATGCGTCCATCAGGGATGTTATTCATGCCGGAGTGAAACTATTGGACCACGCTTAGGCAAAAAGTATTTTAGGATCAGATTGGCGAATGGTTTTTAAAACTACATCCGGAACAAATTGAGAAACATCGCCACCATATCGTAGAACATCCCTTACTAAGGTTGAGGCTACCGATGTATATTTTGGCAGGCAGGTAAGGAATACCGTTTCTATATTTTCATCAAGGCTCCGGTTCATATCTGCGATGGCCTTTTCGTACTCGAAATCATTGACATAGCGAATGCCACGTAAAATATAATTAGCCTGTATCCTCCTGCAACAATCCACAGTTAGTCCTTCATAGATAACTGATTCGATCTTAGGCTCATTTTTAAATATCTCTTCTAACCAATGCACCCGCTGCTCGGCAGAAAACATAGGTTTTTTATTAGAATTGATCCCAATGCCAATGTATAGTTTGTCAAATAGTGGAATTGACCGTTCTATGATATCTAAATGGCCAAATGTAACAGGGTCAAATGTACCGGGAAATAAAGCTATACGCATGTAATAAAATTAGGAGCAAGTTAAGATGAATTCCGATCACCAGCCAACAGGTACAATACCGCCATACGAACTGCAACACCATTTTCTACCTGTTGCAATATGATAGATTGATCGCTGTCTGCTACATCACTATCCAATTCCACTCCCCTGTTAATAGGGCCAGGATGCATGATGGTAATTTTTTTCTCAAGGCTGTCAAGTATTCTTTTATTGATACCATACACCAGGCTATATTCCCTTAATGAAGAAAACAGCACCTGGTTTTGCCTTTCCAGTTGTATACGCAACACATTGGCCACATCACACCATTCAAGGGCTTTCGTGAGGTTGTATTCCACACGCACATTAAATGCCTGGTCAATATATTTGGGAATCAATGTAGGTGGTCCGCAAACCACTACCTCAGCCCCCATTTTCGTTAACAGGTAAATGTTACTTTGGGCAACACGGCTGTGCATGATATCTCCAATAATGGCCACCCTGGTGCCATTTAAAGTGCCAAATTTTTCAATAATGGAAAAAGCATCCAGTAATGCCTGTGTAGGATGCTCATTAATACCGTCGCCGGCATTAATAATGGATGCGGGAATATGTTTGGCTAAAAAATGGGGAGCTCCGCTGGCGCTATGTCTCATAACCACCATATCTACTTTCATAGAAAGGATGTTATTCACAGTGTCGAGCAAGGTCTCGCCTTTAGAAACAGAAGATCCGGAAGCACTGAAGTTTATTGTATCGGCAGACAATCTCTTTTCGGCCAGTTCAAATGAGATCCTTGTCCGGGTGGAATTCTCATAAAAAAGGTTCACAATGGTCACATCACGTAAGGAAGGAACCTTTTTTATAGGTCTTTGTAAAACTTCTTTAAACTGTTTTGCCGTATCGAGTAATAAGGAAATATCTGCCGGGGTGAGATCTTTTATTCCTAGAAGATGTCGGGTAGAAAGCGCCATTAAAAATCAAATATAAAGCATTTACAGTTTTTGAGAACAGAATCAGGTTTACGACAGGTAACGATTCATAATTTTCTATAAATATTCCCATGGTAATGAGTAAGGAAATCAATCCATCAACACCACTTCATCATTTCCATCTCTTTCCTTCCACAGAACCTTCACTTTTTGGGTAACAATGGAATCAATAGATTTCCCGGTATAGTCAGGTTGAATGGGAAGTTCACGGCTATACCTTCGGTCTATTAATACCATTAATTCCACTTTTTGCGGACGGCCAAAATCCATCAATGCGTCGAGGGCAGCCCTTATGGTTCTCCCTGTATATAGCACATCATCTATCAGGATCACTTTTTTGCCTTCGATCGAAAACAAAATATCTGTTTTATTGGGAACATGCAGTTCATTTCTTAAATCATCACGGTAAAAAGTTATATCCAGTTTACCATAAGGGAATACAGCATCGCCTTTTTCTGCACTGATCTCCCTGGCTATACGATCGGACAAAAAAATACCCCGGGGTTGAATGCCTATAAGGACAGTTTGCGCGGGATCGATATGGTTTTCAAGGATCTGGTTTGCCAAACGCTTTATGGTCAATTGAATATGCTGTGCGTTTAATAATGACTTCAAGGGAGCAATATTTTTATAAAAATAGGAATTAAGATCAGTAGAAGTGCCTTTAGATATGTGTACACTGAGAAATACTAATTTACATTGAAGAATATGAAGTGTATAAAAAAAAGCCGGAAATAATCCCGGCTTTCTTTTTAATTATTAATGAAATAATTATTTAGCAGCACCAAACTGGAAGAATAATCCAACCTGGTAAACCCTGTTCTTTAATTTCTGGCCACTTACATAATTAGCATTGTTCTCATCCAGAACATTGGTAAATCCATAATTGTAGCGTGCATTGATACCTAAACCAATACGGGACAGATATCCAATTCCTCCTGAAGCACCAATATCCAGTTTATTCAATTGATCTTTGATATCCATTTCGCTGTTGCTTGTACCAGCTCCAGAGCTAATGCTTTTATTTTTTGCATTGATCAAATAACCAAACTGTGGGCCTAATTCCAAAAACACACCGGTTGTGCTTTGCAACTGCAACATCAGGGGAACATTTATGTAATTCAGGTCCATCTCGTACTTAGACGTGATGTTTCCGGTTGGGGTCTGAATTACCTGGGTATTCTTTCCACCCTGGCTGCTGTATACTACCTCTGGTTGAAACCTGAAATTAGTTCCTACCGGGATGTTTATGAATAAACCACCATTGTAGGAAGTTTTTGATTTGGATTCAAACTCAGATGCGCTTGAATATCCTTCATGATTCATTTTAGCCAGGTTTACGCCACCTTTGATACCAAGACGGGGAGTGACTTCCATTTCTGTTCTTAAGGTTGGCTGTTTGCTTTGTGCATTCACAAAAACGGTTGCAGTTAGAGCTAAGGCAAAAAAACTGATCTTTTTCATAAGTTAATATTTAGGTTGTCCTCTTTAAGCAAAAAGAAGGCCGCAATTTGCGACCTCCGGTAATTTTTTTTGAATGGTAAATTATCTTGATTGTGCTTTGTGACTATTATCGAGCATGTAGAATAATCCCACCTGGAAAACATTATTTTTTAAAGTATTGCCACCAGCTTTATTGATATTTGACAACCCAAGGTTATAGCGGCCATCTATACCTAATCCTGAGTAAGTTAAATATCCCAGGCCAAATGTCCACGCAACATCTGTGCTCTTAAAATCTTCAGAAGTAAAATACTGGCTATCCGTACCATTCACTTTATCTTTTGTATTGACCAGGAATCCCAATTGTGGACCTGTTTGTAAACGGAATCCATTATCAAACATATATTGCAACTGAAGCGGGATATTTATGTAATCCAATCCCAGTGTATGTTCTTCCCCATTAATAGTGTATTTAGCACCTTGCCCGGAATATACAACTTCTGGTTGCAAAGCCAACTGGGGTGTTATATGTATATGTGCTAAGGCGCCTGCATTCAGGCCAAGACGGTTATTCCAGTTCAATCCTGGAACATTGGATAATTTGGAAATGTTTAATCCTGCCTTTAATCCAAACTTAGGTGACTGCGCAAAAACTGTTGCGCCCGTGGCTAAAATCAAAACTACTAAACTGATCTTTTTCATAGATTAATATTTATACCGGGCTCATTGCAAAAAAAAGGCCGTAAAGTGATTTACGGCCAAATTATCAGTTACACTGACATTATTTAAAAAAATACCCCAGTGTGAGGCCGAAATACATAGTATGTGTTTTACCGTTATCTGCCTTATCCACATTAATGTTGGTAAGTCCCTGGTTGAAATTTCCGGCTATGTACATTTTGTTATTCAACTGGAAACCTGTAAGAAAATTGATTCCAAATTCAACCGCTTTATAATGCTGGTTGTCATCATTCGGATTTTCCTTGCCATCGAATTTCACATTTGCAGTTTGGTCTGTTTCCACCCTGTCACCATCTGAAATTTCTATTATATGCGCAGTAGCCTTGCCAGAAAGTCCGAGGCTAACAGAAGGACCTGCACCAATAAAAAATGAAGCACCTTTTTGAGAAGGTTGCAAGTAAACAAAGTTAAGTGGTAGTTCCAGGTAAGAAAGCTTCATGGCTCCTTTGGCGGATACACTATAGTTAGAGCCCCCCATAGAAAGTGAATAAGATTCATTGATCTTTACACCCTTACTTACAAAATTCAATTCGGGCCTGAAACTTAAACTTTGGGTAATGGGTATCATGGCGCCTACACCAATTCGTTCAGATAACCTGTATTTGCCATTAAAGCCTTCCTGGCTATCATAACGTTCATCTACATTGGCAAGGATGGCACCTGCATGTACCTCGTAAGATACCTGGGCTTGGATTAGAGATGATAAAAAAATTGTTCCAAATATCAATAAATATCTTTTCATAAACAGTAGTTATTGGTAATAAAAAAGGGCTGCAATTTCAGCCTTAAATATAATATGAATTCTCTTAATTAGTAATGATGCTGTAGTTTAATAATAGCGACCCTGTTCCAAATAAAGTATGATTTTCTGATCTTTTCAAAAGCCTGCTTGGTAATATGCATTTATAATAAAGGGCTGAAAATTCAGCCCTTTTAATGTTGTAGTGATGTTCTTATTTAGAAGAAGTAGTAGTTCCTCCCAAAGAAAAATTATAACCAAGATGAAGACCAATTAAAGAAGTGGTAGCACTGTTTTTTGAAGCGCTCTGATACCTTGCACCAATATCAAGGCCTTGCTCCATAGCATACCCTACCCCTATAGCCCAGGTGAAAGCTCCATCTGAATTGCTTTCATCAACACCACCACCTTTAAATTTAGAACCATAAATACCGTAACCTGCCTGTGGTTCTACGTAAACACCACTGAAGTTTTGTCGGTAACCCAATAAAATAGGAATAATTGATGATCTAACAGTGTACCCGCTTGGGACATCCTTTGCATTATATATGGTATACCCAGAAGTTAATGAAACTTGACCGGCCGTACCTACACCATGTAAATATTTAAGAGATCCTCCAAATCCTGTTTTAACAGCATCTTTGAAGTCTCCCATTGGTAAACCAACTTCGAAAGCAATACCTATTTGATTTTTTCCAGATTGTGCTTTTATGGCACTAAGCACAAAAAAAGAGGCTAGTACTAAAATTACCTTTCTCATAAAAATCTTTTTTTGGTTTGAAATTCAATTATCGATTTCAAAGTTAGTCCGATAAAAACATATATTTCCTGATGAGGATATACCATTCTATGCCTTCTACAATTATTTTAAATTGTACAGCTCAACAATTGAGACAAGTATGAACCATTATAATTATAGAAAAAACTGGAATCCAACAACTTCGCTTCCCTGGGTAACTATCTTTTAACAAAGGATGTTACCGGCGAACAATACCCGATAGTTACCACAAGGAAGAATATAACATAAATAAAAAAGGGGCTGATAAATATCAGCCCCTCAATAAAGATATTAGTGATCTTATTTAGAAGAAGAAGCGCCTCCTAATGAAAAATTGTAACCAATGTGCAATCCTACTAATGAGGTAGTAGAACCATCTTTAGAAGCACTTTGATAACGGGCACCAATGTCAAGACCTTGCTCCATTGCATAACCTAAACCAATAGCCCATGTGAAAGCACCATCAGAACTACTTTCATCAAATCCACCACCTTTAACTTTAGAACCATAGATACCGTAACCTACTTGTGGCTCTACATAAGCACCACTAAAGTTGTGACGGTAACCTACTAAAATAGGAATGATTGAAGCTTTTACGCTATAATCAGATGGAACATCTTTAGCACTGAAAGTTGTGTAACCAGATGTTAAACTAACTTGTCCGGCAGAACCAACACCATGTAAATACTTAAGAGATCCACCAAAGCCAGTTTTAAAAGCATCACCAAAATCACCCATTGGTAAACCAACTTCAAGGGCAACACCTACCTGGTTTTTACCAGTTTGTGCATGTGCAGAACTTAACGCAATAACAGAGGCAAATACTAAAATTAATTTTCTCATAAAGTCATTTTTGAGTTTTTGTATAGTTTAAATTTCGATGGCAAAACAATAAAATTAATTGTACAAATCAAAATTTATGCAACTCCTTTTTTAGTTAACGAGGTTAAATACGCTTGTTGTTACTCCGTAAAAAACCTGACTTTTAAAAGTATAAATACGCTCCGCTTTGTATTGGATGTTATAAATGATGCATGAATTTTTTTTAATGTAGATAGTTTGCAACAAAAAAAATAAGCCACAACCGTGGCTTATTTATAAAAGATTATTAATTATTGCAATTAAATGCCTTCGCTCTCACCCTTCAGGAATGCATAACGGTAATCTGTAGCCGGTACAAATGTTTCTTTAATAGTCCGGGCACTTAACCAACGGTAAAGATTGAGTAACGAGCCCGCCTTATCATTGGTGCCACTTGCCCTTGCACCACCAAATGGTTGCTGGCCAACTACGGCACCTGTAGGCTTATCATTAATATAAAAGTTACCCGCTGCATTTCTTAATACGTTGGTGGCAAGATCAACCGCATACCTGTCTTGTGAAATGATTGATCCCGTCAATGCATAAGGAGATGTGGTGTCTACAAGATGCAAAGTTTCTTCAAATTTTTCGGCATCATAAACATGTATGGTAAGCACTGGTCCAAAGATCTCCTCGCACATGGTGATGTATTTTGGATCCTGCGCTTCAATAATAGTGGGGTAAATAAAATATCCTTTTGACTTATCAAACTTACCACCAACTAGTATAGAGGCTGTTGTAGTATTCTTTACTTCATTAATATAAGATGCGATCTTATCAAAACTCTTCTCGTCAATAACCGCATTTACAAAATTGCTGAAATCGTCTACAGGGCCAACCTTAAAACTGTTCACACCATCTATCAATAACTTCCTAACCTCGTCAGCAATGTTGGAGGGTATATAAGCCCTTGAAGCGGCAGAGCATTTTTGGCCCTGGTATTCAAACGCACCCCTTAATAAAGCAGTGGCCACTACCTGTGGATCTGCTGATTTATGTGCAAGGACAAAATCCTTTCCACCTGTTTCACCAACTATCCGGGGATAGCTTTTATAATTAGCAACATTTTCACCAATTGTCTTCCACATCTGGTTAAATACACCCGTAGACCCTGTAAAATGAACACCGGCAAAATCCTTATGAGCAAAGCATTCTTTACCAATGGTTGGGCCATCAACATAAATAAGGTTGATAACACCATCCGGCAGTCCGGCTTCCTTTAACACCTTCATGATCATTTGGGCAGAATATACCTGGGTGTTGGCTGGCTTCCAAACTACCACATTCCCACACATAGCTGCGCTGGTAGGTAGGTTTCCTGAAATAGCAGTAAAGTTGAAAGGAGTTACAGCAAGCACAAATCCTTCAAGTGGCCTGTACTCCATGCGGTTATGCATACCTGGGGCGCTGATTGGTTGCTGTTTGTATATCTCACTCAGAAAATGAACATTGAACCTAAGGAAATCAATTAATTCACAGGCGCTATCTATTTCTGCCTGGAAGGCATTCTTACTTTGACCAAGCATGGTAGTACCATTCATGAGGTAACGATACTTGGTTGAAATAAGATCAGCTGCACGAAGGAAAATATTGGCTCTATTCTCCCAACTGGTATTATTCCACGCCTCACGGGCTTCAAGAGCGGAAGCTATTGCCTGTTGAACATGGCTTGCATCACCTGCATGAAAATGACCTAACAGGTGCGAAGTTTCATGTGGTGGGTGTATGGCAATAGTTTTCCCGGTTCTTACTTCTTTACCCCCTATATACATAGGAATGTCTGCCTGGCTTCCTTTCAGTTCGGCCAGAGTTTTTTTCAACGCTTCTCTTTCCGCACTTCCAGGTGCATAAGAATAGACTGGCTCATTTACAGGCATCGGGTACGAAAAATATCCTAAGCTCATATTGTTAATTGAAGTATTATTTGTTTCAAAATATTTTTATATACAATGACAGGCAATTTTAAAATGTCAGGAAACCATCGGATCACTTACTTAAAAGTATTTACGATTCCGCTTCCTTTTCACTCATCAGGTACGCCTTTATAAATCCATCAAGCTCTCCATCCATCACAGGACCCACATTACCTACTTCATAATCAGTACGATGATCTTTGATCATCTTATAAGGATGAAAAACATAACTTCTTATCTGGCTGCCCCACTCTATCTTTTTCTTGCTGGCATTGGTAACATCTTTAGCAGCTTCCCGACGGCGCAGCTCTTCTTCATACAATCGGCTTTTAAGCATTTGCATGGCCTTTTCCCTATTTCCCAATTGTGAGCGTTCTGTCTGGCATACAACCACAATGCCTGTAGGAAGGTGGGTTAACATCACCTTGGTCTCGACCTTGTTCACGTTCTGCCCTCCTGCACCTCCGCTTCGAGCGGTTTCCATTTTTACTTCACTATCCTTAACCTCGATATTTATGGTGTCATCTACAAGGGGATAAACAAAGACTGAAGCAAACGAGGTATGCCTTCTGGCATTACTGTCAAAGGGTGAAATTCTGACTAGGCGATGTACGCCACTTTCTGCCTTTAAAAAGCCATAAGCAAATTCACCATCAAATTGCAGGGTACAGGTCTTTATACCAGCGCCATCACCATCCACCCAGTCAAGAATGGTTACTTTCCAGCCCTGACGTTCACCATACATGCGGTACATACGGGAAAGCATTTCCGCCCAGTCCTGGCTTTCTGTGCCACCGGCCCCTGAATTAATCTGTAAAACTGCTGGTAATTCATCTTCAGGCTGATTAAGGGTACTTTTAAATTCAGTATCCTCAATAGCGTTTTTGGCCTTATCAAAAGCAGCTTTTACTTCTTCTTCAGACCCTTCGCCTTCTTTCCAAAACTCAAAAAGAATGGCAAAATCCTCTACTGCAGCATCTACCTGCTCGTAAAGGTTAATCCAATATTCATTGAGCTTAATTTCTTTTAAAATAGACGTAGCACGGGCATTATCATCCCAAAACCCTGGTGCCAGGGAAAGTTGCTTATCCTGGTTTATTTTGTCTCTTCGGTTATCGACGTCAAAGAAACCTCCTCAGGACAACTACACGGTCCCTCATAACTTTCAATTGTTCTTGTGTCATAGCGGGTGCGAAGATAAGTGATTCTTCTTTTTGCAAATGGTAATACTAAGTGAACGTAAAATAAGGATCTAATACCCGTGTATAAATTATATCACAAAAGCTTTATTCATTTGTTTTGATATAAACCAGGAAGCCCCAGGCAGGTAAGACTATAACTCTCTTTTTAGCAAAATCAACTGGCTCCCTTGTAAAGAGCTCTTTAAAATTTCCTGTTATCCGGTTATCAAGCAATTCAAGCCTGACATGGTTCGCTGAAAAATTTAAAAATACCAACACTTCTTCTGTATCCTTTATGCGCAGGTAAGAAAGTACCTTTTCATCTCCCGAGCTATGCACCCTGGATAATTTACTGTCACACCTCAACGCAGGATTGAAGCGTTGCAAATGCAACAATGCCTTGTAAAAAGAATGTAATGCCGGTTGTTCATTCCATTCAATAACATCCTTTTCAAAGAATAGTAACCTTTTATGGTTAGGCAGTTCCTGCCCACTATAGATCAGTGGAATTCCCTGCCAGGTACAACTAAATACAGCCAGCATTTTCGCCGCATCTCCATATTTATCGTATTCAGTACCATTCCAGGTGTTCTCATCATGGTTGGATGTAAACCAGGCATTAATGCCGGGGGCCTGCTGGTAACGATCCAACACCTGCAGGAGCTCGTATAAAGAGAAGGATCTTTTATAAAATTCTTCGGTACGATGCATCCAGGTCCATGTATATGCTGCATCAAAAACCTGCATGTATTCCGGGTGATCAAGAGGATCGGATTCTGCCAGCCAGAATAAAGGTTTTATTGTATCCAATACAGCTTTTGCTTCTACCCAAAAATCCAGCTGCACCCAAAAAGCCAGGTCACACCGAAATCCATCTATATCACATTCAGTGACCCAAAAATTCATGGCCTCAATCATAGCTTTTCTCATGTCCTTGTTGGTGTAGTCAAGTTCTATGATATCATCCATCCCCGATGCACGTTTAAAATCCCCTGTCATTTCATCCCTCTTATACCAATCTGGATGAAGCCTTGTCCACACATGGTCCAAGCCTGTATGATTGGCAACCCAGTCCATTATGATGCGGAAACCCATTTCCTGCGCCTTCTTTACTAATGACCTGAAATCCTCAAAATTTCCAAATTCCGGATTAACGGAAGTGTAATCAGAACAGGCATAATAACTACCCATAGTTCCTTTTCTATTCAATACAGAAATAGGAGTAATGGGCATGAACCAAAGCGTCTCCACACCCATATCTTTAAGCCTTGGCAAATGTTCAGCAAAGGCCCAAAAACTGCCACTTTCAGAGTATTGCCTCAGGTTTACCTCATACACATTAGTTGAGCAGATCCATTCTTTGTTCGAAGTTTTCATTGTGTAAAATGGTGAAGTTAAGGCGGCTGACAATAAAGGTGAAAATGTTTGAATATTTTGTCTATTTCCCTGTTAAAAAATGAGCAATTCCAATTATATAAAGGCCCTCTTTTACCCTTAGCCTTAATTTTGCATACGATGAAAAGTTTTGATGTTCCCCTTGTTTATCGCAGTCCACTTATTTCCGCCGTTAAAAAAAAGCGCAAGGAAAAAGACAGGATGAAAAAAGACTTCTCTCCCACACTGCTGGATTTTGGGCCTGTAAGGATTTTCCTGGCCCGTCATTTTGGTTTTTGTTATGGCGTGGAGAATGCTATTGATATTGCTTTCAGGACCATTGAAGAAAACCCCGGCAAACGCATTTACCTGTTAAGTGAAATGATCCACAATCCGCAGGTGAATGCAGACCTGGAAGCCAGCGGCGTACAATTCCTCCAGGATAACTCGGGCAAACAATTAATACCTTTCGATTCACTGACGGCGGAAGACATAGTATTGATACCCGCATTTGGCACCACGCTCAAAATTGAAAAGCAGCTTAGAGACCTGGGGATTCCCATAGAAAAATACAATACCACCTGTCCCTTTGTTGAAAAAGTATGGAACCGGAGCGAGGTAATAGCAAGGAGCAATTACACCATAATTATTCATGGCAAACCCACTCATGAAGAAACAAGGGCTACCTTTTCACATGCCGCCTCCAATGCACCATCCATTGTAGTGAAGGATATGGACCAGGCCATTGAATTGGGGAAATATATTACAGGAGAACTTCCTTCAGAGCAATTTTATACAGATTTTAAACACCAGGTCTCCGCAGGTTTTAACCTGGAAAAAGATCTTCAGCGAATAGGCGTGGTAAACCAGACTACGATGCTAGCCAGTGATACGCAGGCCATTGCTGACTACCTGAAAGAAATTATGATGTCTCATTATGGCCTTGATGAGAATAATATTAAAGAACGCTTTGCAGATACCAGGGATACACTGTGTTATGCTACCAATGATAACCAGACATCGGTAACCGGCATGTTGCAAACCGAAGCCGACCTGGCGGTGGTTGTGGGGGGTTACAATTCTTCCAACACTTCACATCTTGTAGAATTGTGTGAAGAAAAATTGCCTACTTACTATATCAATAACGAAGAAAAGATCCTCTCCAGGGATGCTATCAAACATTTTAATTTTCACACCACCATGGAACTGGTGACCGAAAATTATTTGCCTGGTAAAGAACCGGTAAATATACTTGTTACCAGCGGTGCTTCCTGCCCGGATGCATTGGTGGAAGGGGTTATAAAAAAACTGGCCGGGTTTTACCCAGCCAGCAGATCAATTGAAGACCTTGTTGATATATTGAACAACCAGGAATAGCCTGAGGCTTATCCTTCCCTATTAATGGGCCATGTCATCTGCCACTACTCCTTTACGGGCAGCTACATATTCCTTTTTATACAACAGGTCATAATATTCTTCAGCCATGCGGTTGCTGTCAAATTGAATTTGCACATCGCGCATCCCATTCTTAACTATTTGTCTCCAGGTATTATGGTTGTCATAATAAAGTGGAAGCATTTCTTTATTTAATATCTCGTACAGTTGGTCAAGATCATATTGATCCTGGTCCTGCACTGTCATCCCTGTATAGTCTACCGGTGGAACGACAAATCCATTGTTTCCATGATGAACAAATTCAGGGATCCAACCATCATTGGTTGAAAAGTTGACGGCCCCATTCATTGCAGCAGTCATACCGCTGGTTCCGGAAGCTTCGCGGGGAACCCTTGGATTATTCAGCCAGCAATCAGCAGCCTGTTTTAGTCTTTTAGACAATCCCAACTCATAGCCTATCAGCACCGCCACATTTTTATAACTCTTACTTAAATGAACCAGGTGGTTGAATTCAGAAATGGCGGGATAATCAACAGGATAAGGTTTACCCGCCCAGATGATCTGCACAGGGTATTTTGTATTGCTTAATAATGCTTCAAAACGCTCTTTATCAGTAGAGATCAAACCAGCTCTTTTATATCCTGCAAATCGTCTGGCCCATACAATGGTAAAAACATTTGGATTGAATATCTTACCTGTCTGGTCAGCAACGATCTCAAAAGCTCTTTTCTTCATCCATTTTTTACGATCATCAAATATCAGGTCGTGGCCTTCCTCGCCAGAGCGGTATAAAAGCTTATCAGACCAATACCGCCAATTCTGTGCATTGGTTATGGCTATAATGGGACAGATATTTTCGTACTTCTCCCACATATGCCTTGATACCACTCCATGTAATTGCGACACACCATTTGCAATCCGTGCAAAACGCAGGGCAGCAAGCGAATGGTTAAACTGGTCATCTGGCATTCCGGTAAGTTCCTTCACTTCATCTACAGTAAGACCACAGAAGTAACTCATTTTATGACATAAGTAGATATCATGTTTTTCATTACCCGCTTCCTCAGGAGTATGGGTGGTAAATACAAGCCTTTTTTTCACTTCTTCCTTCTTCCTTCCAAATTTCTGGTATAAGTAAAAGGCAGCAGAAAGACCATGTGCTTCATTGAGATGGTATACTTCAGGATTAAATCCAATTTCATCAAGCAATTTGGCACCACCGACACCCAATAGGATGAATTGGGCCACTTTAGTGGCTACATTGGCATCATATAAGCGGTGCGTAATAGTTTGTGATATGTAATCATTTTCCGGTATATCTGTTGTCATTAAAAACAACGGTGCGGAATTAAAAGTATTTGGTGGCAGGTACATCACTTTAACCCAAACCGGGTGTTCATGAATAGTTACCTCGAATTTTATCCCCGTATCTTCCAGGAAACTGTATTGTTTTTCCATCCAGGTTACCTGGAGCGTTTGGTCCTGGTTGCGTGCCTGGTCATAATAGCCATATTTCCATAAAATACCTACAGCAATAAGGTTTTGGCGTAGTTCATAAGCACTACGTAAATGTGAACCTGATAAAAAGCCAAGTCCCCCACTGTATATTTTTAAAGGCTGGTGAATAGCGAATTCCATTGAGAAATAAGCCACTCTTTTCGAATAGCGGTCATCAACCGGATAAGGAACTTTAAATGATCTGAAATCCATTTGTTGTTGTTTATAGCTGGGCAAAGTAATGAAATTACAGATAATGTGTATGAATTACACAATACTGCCTTATTTTTTTGTTGTTTTTTTAGTATTCGATTTTGATTTAACCTCTTTCTTTTTGGTGAAAATTCCATTGAGTGTACAATCCAATCCTCTATGGTTTCCACAACCTTCTTCTTCTTTTAATGTTACTGAAGAAGTGGTAAAGTTAAATTGTAATATACAAGGATCTCCACCTTGCCTAAAAATGGCAGTATTAGAAGAAGTAAATAAAATCTCACCTTTTAATTCACCTGTACATTCGCCTTCATTTTTTTCAACATGTATGAACGCCAATGCCTGGTTAGGCGTACGACCATTTCTAATAGAAACAAGACTTCTTTTACCTTGTATATAATCCCCGGCAAACTTCCTTGTTTTTGGCATGGTATCAATTGGATTGATCAGGTCACGTTTGCTTTCATCCAAAAGATCTGTCATTATCAAAATAAACTGCCTTGTGTCAGCACTATATACATACACATTTTTTCCTTCGCCCTTTAATTCACCATCCTTTTTTTGAACTACATTTTTGGAAATGGTAAAAGATTTATCTATTGAACTGGCCTGGGAAGTGGTAGCATCATCATCTGGTATTAAGAACGGAAAACTGGTTGCATATTTACCTTTTCCATCAAAGCTGATCAAAAGTGCTGCTTTCTTTGAACCACTAATAACCTTTACTATATAATAAGTTTCAGCTTTAGGTACTTCAATTTTAGCCAATGCATAATATTTAAGCTTCGCACCCTTTGTAAATATTTGGTTTTTAACAGAATCCGCAATAAACCCGGCAAATTCAGTAGACCTTATCTGGGTAGTATCTTTTGATTTCAGCAGACTCGTGTCTGTAATTTGGTAAGGCAACTTAACTGCTGGAAACAAATCCGAAAAAGATTCATAGGTAAATCCTGTTTCGCCTGTTCCTGTTTTTGCTTTTTTAGAATGACATGCCAATAAAACCAGAAAACAGAAAATATAGCCAAGCTTATACATAGGTAGTATTTGATGTAAAATAACAGAAATACCTGCATTATTCCTTTATACTATATGGAAGCATTTTTTTAGCTTTGTCTAAATTTTAAATTAGACAACCCTTGAATTATACAATTAGCGAGGAAAATTATTTAAAGACCATCTTTCTTTTACAGGAAACAGAAGGCACTGTTTCAACCAATACCCTGGCTGAAAAATTACAGACCAAACCAGCTTCTGTTACAGATATGATGAAAAAGCTGGATGCCAAAAAATTACTTAATTATAAGCCTTACTATGGATTCACGCTAAGTGCAGAAGGAAAAAAAATTGCATTAGGAATAATAAGAAGGCATCGATTATGGGAATATTTCCTTTGCAATAAACTGAATTTTGGCTGGGAAGAAGTGCATCTCCTAGCAGAAGAACTGGAACATGTTGGCAATAAAAAACTGGTGGATAGACTTGATGCCTTTCTGGGCTTTCCCTCATACGATCCTCACGGAGATCCTATTCCTGACAGCAAAGGAAGGGTTAGAAATATCCGCAAAATACCACTTCACCAATTACCTGCTCTTCGGCCTGCTGAAGTTTGCCAGGTAACTAATCAATCATCAGAAATGCTGGAATTACTGCATCACAAACAAATAGGTATAGGAACTAAGCTGGAGATCAAAAAGTTCTTTGACTTTGATCATTCACTTGAAATAAAAATGAAGAACAGTACCATAACCATTAGTGAACAACTCGCCCAAAACATTTTTGTAACATATGAGCAAGACCTTTAGTCATGAATCTTTAAGCGAGGTTCATCAGAGTGTAGATACAACTGTTGCTTCCATGCCTGTATGGAAACGTATGTTTTCATTTTTTGGTCCTGCTTACCTGGTCAGTGTTGGTTACATGGATCCGGGCAACTGGGCAACTGACCTTGCCGGGGGCAGTCAATTTGGCTATAAGCTGATATGGGTTTTGCTAATGAGTAATCTAATGGCTTTGCTGTTGCAAAGCCTGGCAGCCCGACTTGGAATTGTACGAGGAAGGGACCTGGCGCAAGCCAACCGCGAAACTTATCCTAAATCATTGAATTATTGTCTATATGGCCTGGCAGAGATAGCAATAGCAGCAACTGACCTGGCAGAAGTGTTAGGCATGGCTATAGGTATACAACTTCTAACTGGTATTCCCTTGCTCTGGGCTGTATTGATCACAGTATTTGATACTTTCCTGCTGCTTATATTACAGCGGTTAGGTATGCGTAAAATGGAAGCCTTTATTATTGGCCTGGTAGCCATCATTGGAATTTCTTTTTTGATTCAAATAATTATGGCCCAACCGGACCTTGGCGAAGTGGCTAAAGGTTTCATTCCTGTTATACCAAATAATGCCGCTTTGTACATTGCAATTGGAATTATTGGTGCCACAGTTATGCCTCATAACTTATACCTTCATTCTGCACTTGTACAGACCCGTAAGTTCAAAAGAGATGAACAAGGAATCAGGCGGGCCTTGAAGCTAAATTTCGTTGACAGTGCCATTGCCTTAAATCTTGCCTTCTTTGTGAACGCTGCAATCCTGGTTCTGGCAGCATCTGTATTTTTTTATAATGGACTGACAGATGTTGCTGAAATCAAAACAGCACATTTGTTATTGAATAAAATGCTTGGGTCTCATTTGGCACCCATTCTTTTTGCTGTAGCCTTGATAGCTGCTGGCCAAAGTTCCACAGTTACCGGTACCCTGGCAGGCCAGATTGTTATGGAAGGGTACCTTCACATACGCATCAACCCATGGATGCGCCGGCTGCTTACCCGGTTGATAGCAATTATTCCTGCTGTAATCGTGATTCTTATCAATGGCGAATCAAATATAGACAGCCTGCTGGTACTAAGCCAGGTCATATTAAGCATGCAACTTGGCTTTGCCATTATTCCACTGATCCATTTTGTAAGTGATAAGAAAGAAATGGGAATCTTTACTATAAAGCCACTGGTGCAAGGTCTGGCCTGGCTCATAACAGCTGTTTTGGTCTATTTAAACCTGCGGATGGTGATAGAGCAAGCTTCAACTTATTTTACCACCAGTGATAATACTTTTTGGAAAATGGTCATAATATTATTTGGGATATTGTTTGTTGCCTTATTAGTGCTGATCATTATATTTCCTATGCTCAAACGTCGGCCTAAGGATGTATCTCTTGAGTTACATAAAAAAACGCCTTCCATACTATTAGATAAGGATGTGCCGGTGTATAAAAGGATTGCTGTAGCTCTGGACTTTAGTGATAAGGATGAATTATTGCTGGCCTCTGCCCTGGGCCAGGCAAGCAGTATATCTCATATCATTTTCATTCATATAGTTGAAAGTGCACCTGCACGTATATGGGGAGAGCAGGCAGATGATTATGAAACCCGTCATGACCAGGAAAAACTGGATCGGTATGTTGCCTTCGTAACAAGCAAAGGGCTGATAGCAGAAAGCAAGCTGGGATTTAAAAACAGGAATAAGGAAATTCCAAGGCTGGTAAAAGAAGCAAACGCCGATATGCTGATCATTGGGGCCCATGGACATAAAGGAATGAAAGACTGGTTATATGGAGAAACCATTGATGCAGTACGTCACCAGTTAAACATCCCGGTGTTAATCGTAAGTAATTAATCAGGCGATTGAAAATAATAGCTCTATTCTTTTGAACTTTTAAAGAAGCATATATTACAAAGTCTTACAAAGCCATTTATCCATACACATTACCATTCCTTTTCCATGATTGTCTTCCGTCATATTAATGAGCAGCATGGTCATAATGCGAATTAGATTTAAGAAAAACTTTGCTATGAGAAAGATCCTTTCATTATCCTTATTTATGGGTTTGTACCTTGTTTCTATGGCACAAATCACATTAACAAGTTTGCCTAGCGGTGGCAATAAAAAGGCAGTTGTTGGAGAAAGAGTAGGTCTTACAGATATTACCATTCATTATGACCGCCCGGGCGTGAAGGGGCGGGAAGGCAAAATATGGGGTCAGCTTATACCAATAGGATATATAGATCCCGGATTTGGGTCCAGCAAATCTTCTCCCTGGCGTGCAGGTGCCAATGAGAACACTACCATTGAATTTTCCAATGACGTAACCATTGAAGGTCAACCCATCAAGGCTGGCCGTTATGGATTCTTTATAGCTTATGATCCCAATGAAAGCACCTTGATCTTATCAAAAAACGCCACTTCCTGGGGTAGTTATTATTACGATCCTAAAGAAGATGTGTTACAGGTCAAAGTAAAACCAGTAAAGCTGAATGAAAAAGTAGAATGGTTGAAATATGAATTTATGGACCAGACAGAAAATTCAGCAACCGTGGCATTGGAATGGGAAAATATGATGATACCATTTAAAGTTTCCACTAATTATATAGAGGACCAGTTAAATTCATTTAGAAACGAGCTTCGAAGCGAAAGAGGATTTTTCTGGCTGGCCTGGGACCAGGCAGCACAATGGTGCCTGCAGCATAATGTCAACCTGGAACAGGCATTACTTTGGTCTGATTCTGCATCAGGACCAACTTTTGGAGGTAACGCTCTTTTTCAGCCCAAGGCCACAAAAGCCCAGATCCTGGAGAAACTGGGTAGAACAGCGGAAGCACAGGCATTGATGAAATCTGCATTGCCATTGGCCAACATGCAGGAAATACATCAATATGCACGGTCCTTACTGGCTGAAAAGAAAACCAGGGAAGCACTGGAAGTATTCCAGTTGAACTACAAAAAGAATCCCGGTCAGTTCACTACTTTAATGGGATTAACAAGAGGATATGCCGCAAACGGTGATTATAAAAATGCATTAAAATATGCTGCCCTGGCCCAACCTATGGCACCTAATGATGCCAACAGGAAATTTCTATCTGATGCCATTGAAAAATTAAAGAAAGGACAGGATATTAACTGACCATTTTACCCGTTCAAGTAGGATTGTATAAAACCCTTACCAGATAAAAAAACCGCCACGATCAACAGAAAGTGGCGGTTATAGTATTTTTTGTCAGGTATGGCGATCAATTACATCCCAGTAGTTCGCAAAGCTTTTTTTCAAGATCTTCACCCCGAAGGTCTTTGGCTACTATATTTCCCTTAGGATCGATGAGAAAATTCTGCGGTATGCTTTGCACCCGGTACAATTGGGCCACCGCATTATTCCATTGTTGAAGATCGCTTACATGTGTCCAGGTTAGTTTATCCTTTTCAATCGCTTTTACCCAAGCTGCCTTTTCCTGGTCCAGTGATACTCCCAGGACTGTAAAATTCTTATTCTTAAATTTGTTGTACACTTTCACCACATTCGGGTTTTCTGCACGGCAGGGGCGGCACCAGCTGGCCCAGAAATCTACCAGCACATATTTTCCTTTGAATGAGGAAAGTGAAACAGCATTTCCTGCTGTGTCATTTTGGGTAAACTCAAGTGCAGGTGTTCCAATAGAACCTACCTTGCTGTAAGCAATAAATTCCGATAAGCTTTTACCAATATTAGATATTCGAATAGGCGCATCCAAAGAATTATAATACTGCTCCAGCTGGGTGGGATTAGGATTTAATTGTGCTGTTACAAACAATACAAAAGGTGCTACATAGGAACTCTTTTTGTTGGCAACATAATTTCCTACTTCCTTATTGATCTGAGATACAACTGAATCATATTGCACCATTAACTTTTCCTTTTTGCTCTCTCCTGCCTGTTGCAATTGTGCAGCAAAACCGTTTAACTCACCAATAAGTGGATTAAAAGTTGATTGAAACTCATCAAAGTCCTTTTGAGAAGACGAACCTTCTATTTTGATCTTCTTAATGTCTTGTTTGGTACCTGTTACCTTTATCTCTGTGTTTTCCACATAAATATAAATAGGCTGTTCAGCACCCATTACCAGCCAAAGTAAGCTTGGTTCAGGAACAGTTCCCTGCAGGGTAAATTCTCCACCTTTAGCCTGGCCCGTAGCCAGCACCTGGTGCGCATCCTGCGTGGAGGTCAGCTTTACCTCACCATCAGCGATCCCGCTCACTTTTCCTTTTATGGTAAACCCTTTTGTTTGTGCAAACACAAAAGCAGGTAAGAGAAGAAGTGCAATTAGTATATTTTTCATGTTTATTTTGATTGGTGTCTTTGTTCTAAAACCTTCACAACGTCAGCTAAAGAACAGTCCTTCGCTTGCAATAATATCAAATAATGAAATAACAAATCAGCGGCCTCATTTAAAAATAACGCTTGGTTAACGTCTTTTGATTCAATGATCAGTTCCACTGCTTCTTCCCCTACTTTCTGGGCTATTTTATTAATTCCTTTGTTAAACAATTGCCTTACATATGATTTTTCATCAACACCCGTTCTTCTTAATTCAATAATATGCTCCAGGTAATTCAAAAAGTCTTCCTTATGATTCTTTTCACTCCAGCAGGTATCAGCCCCCGTATGGCAAACAGGTCCTTTAGGATCTGCCTTTATCAACAGGGTATCTTTATCACAATCAAGAAGAATTTGCCGTAATTGCAATTGGTTACCACTTTCCTCTCCTTTTGTCCATAGTCTTTTTTTGGAACGGCTGTAAAAAGTTACCAGTCCTGTTTCCTCTGTCTTCTTCAATGATTCCTCATTCATAAACCCAAGCATCAATACTTTTTGGGTAGTATAGTCCTGGACGATGGCAGGTGCCAACCCATCAACATATTTCTTAAAATCGACTTTCATTATTGCGAAGGTATTTTATTATTAAAGCATCTGCAATTGGGTAAAAGGAACAATATCCGGGGAAAGGATATCAGCTGATCCTGGAATCAATTGATCTATATTCTCACAGGAATGTTTTGTTCCCTAAGGTATTCCTTCAGATCTGGTATCTCTATTTCCTTGAAATGAAAAACACTGGCTGCAAGAGCGGCATCTGCTTTAGCCTTGATAAATACATCGGCAAAATGTTCCATAGTACCACCACCACCAGACGCGATGACCGGCACAGGTAAGCTTTCCGAAAGTCTTTTGGTAATATCCAGGGCAAATCCCTGTTTGGTCCCATCATGATTCATGGATGTGAGCAGGATCTCTCCCGCACCAAGGTCGACCGCTTTACTTGCCCAGTCATAACAAAGCATATCAGTTTTGGTCCTTCCCCCGTTCAGGTACACGTACCACTCGCCATCATCCTCTTTCCTGGTGTCAATGGCCAGCACCACACACTGGCTGCCCGCCATATTTGCAATACCCGAAATAATGCCCGGGTTATGAAAAGCTGCCGTATTGATAGAAATTTTATCTGCTCCTGATTGCAGTAGTACCTGCACATCTTCCACCGTTTTAATGCCACCCCCTACTGTGAAAGGGATATTGATAGTATGAGCAATGCGTTTTACCAATTCTGCCAGCGTTTTTCTCTTTTCCACAGTTGCCGTAATATCCAGGAATACCAGTTCATCTGCACCCTGAAGGGCGTAATTAGCCGCAAGTTCAACCGGGTCACCGGCATCTCTCAGGTTCACGAAATTGGTACCCTTAACAGTTCTGCCATCTTTTATATCAAGGCAGGGTATGATCCTCCTGGTTAGCATATTTATTGTTTCAGTTTCACAAGATCCTTTAATAATATTTTCCCTTCGTAGATTGCCTTGCCAATTATAACCCCACTGCACTCCGTTTCTTCCAGGGCATACACATCATCCATATTACTGACACCTCCACTGGCTATAAAATGAAGTTTAGGAAACCTCTCTACTATGTTTTTATATAAAACCAGTGAAGGGCCTTCCATTGCACCGTCTTTAGAAACATCGGTACAAAAAATTCGTGTGATGCCTTTGGCCTGGTAGCTTTCTATAAAATCATAGATCCAAATATCTGTTTGTTCCAGCCACCCGCTTACCGTGATTTTTTCATCCTTTACATCTGCACCCAGCAGAAACTTTTCAGCTCCTATGGCACTCAGCCAGGAAGAAAACAATGGTTCATCCTTTACCGCTATACTGCCTACTGTCACAAAAACAGCACCTGAATCAAGCACTATCCGAACATCTTTCTCTGTTTTTACACCTCCCCCAAAATCAATTACCAGCGAGGTTTTGCCTGCAATGGATTCAAGCACTTTCCAGTTTTTTACTACCCCTGCTTTTGCACCATCCAGGTCAACAAGATGCAGCCGCCGTATACCGGCATCTTCAAATTCTTTTGCCACTTCCAGGGGGTTCTCATTATAGATCTTTTTCTGGTTGAAATCGCCATGCGTGAGCCTAACGCATTTGCCATCTATTATATCTATAGCAGGTATGATCTCCATTATAAATTCAAAAAGTTTTGTATGATCTTATCACCGGTTCTGGCGCTTTTCTCAGTATGAAACTGCACACCGTAAAAGTTATCTTTCTGTACGGCCGCAGCATAGGTTATGCCATAATCGCAGCTGGCAATAGTATAAGCGCTATCCTCAGCATAATAACTGTGTACATTATAAACAAAACTATTGTTGTCTACATCTTTAAACAATGCTGACTTAAGATTATAAATGTTGTTCCACCCTACCTGGGGAACCTTTAAACCTTCCAGTGCCTGGAATTTCCTGACCTTCACCGGAACTATTCCCAGGCAGTCTATATCATTTTCTTCTGAATGCTGACAAAGCAATTGCATGCCCACACAAATGCCCAATACGGGCTGTTTCAATTCTTTGATGATAGAATCAAGACCATTGTCCTGCAAACTTTTCATGGCGCTGCTGGCTTCTCCTACACCGGGAAAGATCACTTTATCAGCACCCAGTATTTTATCTCTTTCATCAGTAACAATGGCGTTGTATCCCAAACGATCCAGCGCATTTAATACTGATTGAATATTTCCGGCGTTGTATTTTATTATTGCGAGATTCATTGTAACTTTCTTGCGTTATCAAAGCGGAAGTAGCTCACCTGGTAGAGCGACAGCTTCCCAAGCTGTAGGTAGCGGGTTCGAGTCCCGTCTTCCGCTCAATTTAATATTCCATTTAAAAATTCCCTGGTAGCCATTTCCACATTATCATCTGATTCCAGCGCCTTTATATATGCACTTCCGATAATTGCACCATTGGCATATTTGCAGGCTGTTTCAAATGTTGCCTTATCCTTTATTCCAAACCCCACCAGCACCGGATTTTTTAGCTTCAATGACTGTAGCTTGTGCAGGTAGGTTTCTACAGGAGAAAAATCTTTATCAGATCCGGTAATAGATGAAGAAGAAACGGCATATAAAAATCCACTGCTTAATTGATCAAGTTTTATGATCCTTTCCTCTGATGTTTCAGGAGTGACCAAAAAAATGAAATCCAATCCATACTTTTCAATAATAGCCCTGTACTCCTGTTCAAATTCATACATGGGAATATCCGGAATGATGATCCCGTCTATTCCAACTTCAGCGGCTTTGGCGCAGAATTTTTCGAAACCATACTGCAACAACGGATTTAAATAACCCATCAAAATCACCGGGACAGTAATATCCTTCCTGAAGTCTTTTAATTGCGCGAAAAGAGTTGGAATCGTCATGCCATTTTGCAAGGCCTTTGAACTGCTGGCCTGTATCACCGGGCCGTCGGCTAAAGGATCACTGTAAGGCATTCCCAATTCTATCAGGTCGGCACCATTTTCCTGTAAAGAACGCATAACATTTATGGTGCTTTGCAGGGTAGGATATCCTGCAGTGCAATAAACATTTAAGATCCTCTTGTTCTTTTGTTGAAATAAATTATTTAATCTGCTCATAGTAGTTCGTAAAAAGCTGAAACATTTTCCCAGCTGCTGTCCTCTTCAATATCAAAGCTGCTTTCCCTTTCGATTGTTTCCAGGAAGCTTTCCAGGAAGTTAGATACTGCATCCCTGTCCTTTGTATAAAATATAATTTCCCTGGTACGATAAAGCGTTGTATGGCCCACATGTACTGTCTGGGTCTGACCTTCCAGGTATTCAATGATCTTTTTCTCTACATCATTTAAATAATCATACTCTTCGTCTTCCGGGTGACCATTCTCATTAAAGCTGTCCGGTACCAACTCGATAAATACAGAATAAGGGTATTGAGATTTATTCTCCAGGTTTTTGAGATCACTGTTAATGATGGCAAGCGCAGGATATCCATCTACCTCAAACTCAAAACCACTATACGTTGCATTATTACTTTTCATTTTCTTATCTATTTATTGATCACTGTTATTTCTACTGATTTAACCGTTTTACGCATCCATCACTTTCATATAAGTAGCCAGGTCTTTATCCCCCCTGCCGCTCAGGCAAAGCACTACCCTGTCTTCCATTGTCAATGACAATTGATCCAAAGCTGCAAAAGCATGGCCTGTTTCCAGTGCAGGTATGATGCCTTCCAGTTTGGCTACTTCAAAAGAAGCTTTTAATGCTTCTTCATCTGTTGCAGAAAGAAACTGTCCACGGCCGCTTTCAAAAAGGTGGGCGTGCATGGGCCCTATTCCAGGGTAGTCCAGGCCAGCAGAGATGCTATGAGGTTCTGTTACCTGGCCATCTTCAGTTTGCATGACCAGGCTCCGGCTACCATGCAACACACCTTCTTTCCCCAGGCGTGTCGTGGCGGCACTCATTCCAGAATCAATACCATAGCCTGCAGCTTCCACCGCAATGATCTTTACAGAGGGTTCATCAAGGAAATGATAGAACGCTCCTGCTGCATTAGATCCACCACCTACACAGGCTACTACATGGGTCGGTAATTCAGTACCCGTTTTTTCTTTTAACTGCCAGCGAGTTTCTTTCGAAATGATACTTTGAAAGCGTGCCACCATGTCGGGATATGGATGAGGACCTACCACACTTCCAATAATATAATGCGTATCTGAAGGATTGTTGATCCAGTCCCTGATAGCTTCGTTTGTAGCATCCTTTAGAGTTTTGCTGCCACTGACTGCAGGTATCACTTTAGCTCCCAGCATTTTCATTCTGGCAACATTCGGTGCTTGTCGTTCAATATCCTTTTCCCCCATATAAACAATGCACTCCACTCCTTTTAAAGCGCATACCGTAGCTGTTGCCACACCATGCTGCCCTGCCCCTGTTTCAGCAATGATACGTTTCTTGCCAAGGCGTAATGCCAGCAGTATCTGTCCTACAGTGTTATTGATCTTATGCGCTCCGGTATGACAAAGATCTTCCCTCTTCAAAAACAGGTTTGTATTGTATTTACGGCTTAAGAGTCCTGCAAAGTACAAAGGTGTTGGCCTGCCCACATAATCCTGCAGCAATTGCTGGTATTCCCGTTGAAATTCGGCCTCGTGCATGATCTCCAGGTAGCGCGTTTTTAATTCTTCCACATTCCTGTGCAACATTTCAGGAATATAAGCGCCGCCAAAACGACCATAGTATCCTTGCGGACTCGGTGATATATATGATTGAGTTTCGTTCATTATTAAAGTTTTTCTAGCCGGGTAATAAAGAGTTTAAATCCTATCCAATGCATGTTTTGTTTTTTCATCAACAACATTACCTGTATTCAGTGTAGCCACAGGTTCAAATAATAGCATCCATACTTCCTCAACAGCCACGGGCCTGTGTTCAACTCCCCTGGAGACAATTAGGAATTCACCTTCCTCCAATACGATTGTTTTATCCCTGAACTCCATATTTAATTTTCCCTTCACTATTAAAAACAATTCATCTTCATTTTCATGCTTGTGCCAAACGAAAGCTCCTTCGGATTTCACAAGCTTTATATGCTGTCCATTTAATTCTCCTACGATCTTTGGGCTCCATTGCTCCTTAAACAAGGAAAACTTCTCCAACAGGTTTACTTTTTCCATATTCATGAATTCAGTTCGTTTTTAAATTGCTTTACTTTTTCCATGTCTTTGATGCCCGGTGCCAATTCAAAGCGACTGTTAATATCCACTACAAAAAGATCTTTCGCTACTGGCTCCTGCATAAAATCCTTAACCAATTGCGCATCCCCTGGTTCAATTCCACCACTCAGGAAAAACGGTTTTCGTATGGAAAGACCTTTTAACCGGTTCCAGTTAAATTTTCTGCCAGTGCCACCATACAGCATTGTATTTCCGGCCTCATCTTTGGATACAGGAACACCGGTATCAAACAGAAACATATCAGCTTCACTATAGTAATCCTTGATCATCCATTCCACATGATCATTCTCCATGAACCTGAACGCCTTTATAACATCAATGTAGTCGGCGATCTTTGAACATTCGAAAGGTGTTTCCCTTCCATGAAGTTGAACCATATCAAGCCCAAACTCATCAACCTTGCGCATAACTTCATCATACGAAGCATCTACAAAAACACCCACCTTGTACAATTTAAGTTTTGCTGATTTTACATCTGTTCCGGTTAATCCCTGTTTGCCTGCGAACCTGGGACTTTTAGGATAAAAAATAAACCCTGCGAAATCTATCCCAATATCCTCCAGCTGGTGTAACTGGTCCATGGTGGTCATACCGCATACTTTAATTTTCATGTCCTGCTTTTAACCGGTTTAAAAAATCAGCTAAGGCAATCGATACCATGTACTTTGAAAACTGCTTGCTATCGTTGAAATATGAATACATGAATTTATAGGCTGTAACTAAAATTCTTGAATGCTTCCATCGGGCTTTTCTGCTTCATAAAATACTCTCCAATCAAAAATCCCTGGAAACCATGAGCTTTTAAATACCTTATATTATTCACATCATTGATACCACTTTCGGCCACCTTTACAAAATCACTCCCGATCTTTTCTGCCAACCTGGTAGAATGCTCCAGGTCTACCTCAAATGTTTTTAGGTTCCGGTTATTTACACCAACAAGATCAACAAGTTCACAAATATGATCTAATTCGCTTTCATCATGTAACTCCAATAATACCTCCAGTCCCAATTCCTTTGCTTTTTGAGCTAATTGTTTAACCCGTAAAGGTGATAAACAAGCAGCTATCAAAAGAATGACATCCGCCCCATACGCTTTGGCTTCTGTAATTTGATATTCATCAATCATAAAGTCCTTGCGCAAAAGGGGAATACCATTATCCCTTGCGCTGATGAGATCATCCAAAGATCCTCCAAAGAATTCAAGGTCCGTTAATATTGAAATTCCCGAAGCGCCATATGCCGTATACGCCATTGTCACTGCTTCTACACTATCCCTGTCGTTGATAATGCCTTTGGAAGGCGACCTTCTTTTATATTCAGCAATGATGCCTGTATGCTTATCATCAAGCAGTCTCTTACGAAGTGATAAAGTCTGCCTTGAAAAATAACGCCCTTTCTCCAATTCCTGTTCAGGCACATCATTTTTTTTTGCTGCTACTTCCTTTGACTTCCGGGCTATGATCTTTTCCAGGATATTCATTACTGCATTGAAATTAAAGTTTGAAAAGACTTGAAGGCTTTCCCGCTTTCAAGACTATCTACAGCCGTATCATAGGCTTCATTATAATCTTTGAAATCACCCGTACATTCCAGAGCCATGGCAGCATTGGCCAGTACAACTGCGTTTTGAGCCCAGCTTCCTTCACCTTTCAAAACACGGGAAAATATTTTGGCTGCCTCATCAACAGTAGATCCTCCATAAATATCAAGGGGAGATACAGTGCGTCTACCCAATTCCTCTGGTGAATATACTTTTTCACCCTTATTGGTAATCACCTTAGTGTCATTGGTCAGAGAGATCTCATCATACCCATCCAGGCTATGGATAATGGTAAAAGGGTTGCCAGTTTCCTGCAACAGGTAGTTATAAATCCTAGCCATTTCACGGTTATATACACCAACCAACTGGTAGGCAGGATTAGCAGGATTCACCATTGGGCCAAGCATATTAAAAAAGGTGCGAAACCCTATATTCTTTCGTATGGAAGCTACTGCCTTCAATGCAGGGTGAAACAGTGGAGCGTGAAGAAATGTAAAGTTAGCAGCATCCATTTCCTTCTTCAGCTGAGCATTATTGTTTTTGAATTTATAGCCCAGCGTTTCCATAACATTCGATGCTCCACTTACAGAAGTAGCCCCATAGTTCCCATGTTTAGCTACTTTTTTCCCGGCACCCGCCACCACAAAACAGGCAAGCGTGGATATATTAAATGTATTCTTTCCATCGCCGCCCGTTCCAACTATATCCATCACTTTCTGTCCTTCCATGTCCACGGGTACAGCTAGTTCAAGCAGCCCATCCCTGAACCCCTGGAGTTCGGCAATGGTAATACTGCGCATGAGGTAAACAGTTATAAACGCAGTAAGTTCTGTGTCGTTATAACTTCCTTTTGCTATTTGCAGCATCACTTCTTTTGCTTCATCCCTGGTAAGGGTCTTATGTTCAAATAATCGTTGTAAGATCTTTTTCATTGAAATTCGCTTTATCAGTAATCACATTCTACCTGTAAACTATTTAGGTGCACCCACCAGCCAGTTTCTCATTATCGTTTCTCCTTCAGGTGTCAGTACGCTTTCCGGATGGAATTGCACACCCTGCACATCATAGGTCTTATGCTGTAAACCCATTATATAACCATTCTCATCAATAGCCGTCACTTCCAGTTCTTTCGGAAAAGATGTATCACTTACTATCCAGCTATGGTATCTGCCTACCTTAATGTTTTGTGGCAAACCATTCAATACCTGCGAATGTTTATTAGTGATCCGGATGGGTGTAGCCACACCATGAAATACAGTTAACAGGTTAATAAGGGTGCCTCCAAAAGCCTCTGCAATGGCCTGGTGACCGAGGCATACGCCAAGGATGGATTTGGTTTTTGCATATTCTTTTATTAAAGGCAGTAACAGGCCGGCTTCAGAAGGTATACCAGGGCCTGGAGACAATATGATCTTATCATACTCCTGCACTTTCTCCAAAGCGATTTCATCATTGCGAAATACCTCTACTTTATCGGTAACTATTTTCTTTACCAAATGAACCAGGTTGTAGGTAAACGAATCGTAATTATCAAAGACCAGGATCTTCATATGCTTTAATTAATAGTATTGGCCATGGTAATAGCCTTTTTTAATGCACCTAATTTATTATTGACCTCCTGTAATTCACTTTCAGGATCACTCGCAGCAACTACGCCTGCACCTGCCTGGTATATCAAAGTATTTTCCTTACTGAGCATGGTGCGGATCATAATGGCATGGTTGCAGGTTCCATCAAAACCTACATAGCCAATGGCACCACCATAAAAGCTTCTGGGCGTAGTTTCATATTCATTGATCAATTGCATTGCTTTGTACTTTGGAGCTCCGCTTAATGTACCTGCGGGGAAAGTTTTGAACAAAACCTCAAAAGGATTGACACCGTGGGAAACAGAACCTGTAACCTCACTGACCAGGTGTATGACATGAGAATAATATTGTACTTCCCTGAAATGCTCGACTTTAACATTAGTGCAAACCGTACTGAGATCATTTCTTGCCAGGTCAACCAACATCACATGCTCGGCATTTTCTTTGGCATCTGCCAACAGTTCATCTGCCCGCTGCTGATCAACTATATCATCCCCTGACCTGCGAAAGGTACCAGCTATAGGATGAACTATTGCTTTCCCGTTTTTGATGACCAATTGCGATTCGGGCGAGGAACCCAATAATTTGTAATCCCCATAATCAAAAAAGAATAGATAAGGGGAAGGATTGATATGCCGTAAAGCCCTGTATACATTGAATTCATCTCCCTTAAAGGATTGTTGGAATCGACGGCTTAAAACGATCTGGAAAACATCACCCCTAAGGCAGCTTTTGATTCCTTTTGACACCATCTGCCGGTATGCCTCATCTTCTATATTGGATGTTTCAGCTTCAACAGATGAAAAAGGATAGGTAGGTACATCTTTGCTATTAATAAGAGATTGCACCACATCCGCTTCACTTTCAAGGCCATCCACTTTATTTTCCAACAGCATCAGTTCATCCTTGAAGTGATTGATGGCAATGACATATTGGTACAACCTATACCGGGCCAGGGGGATCTTGTTTACAGGGTCTCCCTGTTTAAAATCTATATGTTCAAAAAAACCTGCTGCTTCAAAATTAAAATATCCAAATACTCCTTGAGCCAAACAGGCTGTTTTAGGATCATCGCTTTCTGTTTCAAAATGGTTCATGAACTCCCAGAGGATCTCTTTCAAATCATCTGACTTTTTTAAGCCCAGTTTTTCAGGATTCTGTCCCGGGAATTTAAAGGCCACATAATCCTTATCCCTGATCTCTATGCCCGCAATAGCATTGATGCCTATAAAGGAATAGCTGTTCTCCGCCACATGACTGTCTGTACTTTCCAACAAGACCGTATCCCTGAACCTATCCCGGAGACGCAGGTAGATGCCCACAGGTGTATACACATCGGCCAGTTTCCTGGTAATGGTTGTGGTGATCTTTATTTTCTTACCCCTGATCCTGGATTCATGTACTGTATTAGCTTCTGTTTGCATACTCATTCTTCTTTATAATGCTTATTGAAAGGGACAGGCAATAAAAAAGCCCCTGATAGGGGCTCTGAATATGATGAATAAACTATGGCAATAGCTTACAGAACCCCATTTGAGTTTGTATGCCACCACCACTGTTTGTTAATTAACTGTACCATTTCGTATGCAAATATGCAAAGGGCACGGCATTTGGACAAAAATAATTTAAGCTTTAACAGAAACCTATGCTGATACAACACAAACAAAACGGGTCAGGAGGTATATTTTTTATTCAGGATGGCCATGAAGACACAGTGGCTGCATTGACCTATGACCAAAAAGACCCCGGATCAATAATTATTGAACATACAGAAGTTGATAAGGCCTTACGGGGGAAGGATGTAGGTGACCAATTGATCTATAAAGCTGTTGAATTTGCCCGATCCCGGCATCTGAAAATTCATCCAATATGCTCTTTTGCAAGGGCTGTATTTGAAATGAAAAAAGAATACAGGGATGTATACGCAGAGGTTGAGGATTAGAGTTTTATATATTTTATATGCATCCTTTCCTTTAATTTTTGCATCCTTTTTCTTTTCCCTGTTAAAACTAAGCAGTAAGTTTAAACTGGAACAATCTTAGGATATAAAGGTGATGAGCCTTTTTATTTATGAACTCATCAAATTATAACTTATGAAGGCACTGTTATTTTTACTTCCCTTATTAGGTCTGCATTCTTTTACAACAAAAGATAATGCAGATGCTATTGTAGGAATATGGAAGAATGGTACAGGAAAAGGCCATATACAGATTTACAAACAGAACAGTCGTTTTTATGGAAAGATCATCTGGTTAAAGGATGCGCTGGATGCGACAGGAAAACCAAAGGTAGATCATAAAAACGCTGACCCCGATAAACGCAGTCATCCGCTTATCGGACTTGTCATGTTGAAAGACTTTAAATATGATGATGGTGAATGGACGGATGGCCGTATCTATAATCCTTCTGATGGCAAGGAATACAGCGCTTATATGCGATTGAAAGATCAGAGGACACTCAGTGTCCGGGGTTACATTGGCTTTTCCCTATTAGGAAAGACCGATACATGGACCAGGGTTAAATAATCATCAACTTGCTTCCATTTCTTTTTCATGAACGTCAGCCCTGGAAACGTGTTTATAGTATGCTTATCTTTCGATGATGAAAATGGCATTACTTCTCTCGTTTCTTTTAAGCTTCACTTTTTCATTTGCACAAACAGACAGCTTTTACCTGTTGAAACCAGACCGTGTTTTTGACGGCGAGCAGATGCATAGTGACTGGATCGTATTGGTTAAAAGCAATAAAATAGAAGCATGTGGACCCATGGCCTTTAAATTACCTGCCAACACAAGGGTAATCAATTTAGCAGGTACCACGCTTTTGCCAGGATTGATTGAAGGACACTCCCATCTCTTTCTGCATCCCTATAATGAAGTAAACTGGAATGACCAGGTCTTAAAGGAAAGCAGGGCAGAACGTACTGCCAGGGCCGTAGAACATGCAAGGGCTACTTTACTGGCTGGCTTTACTACTGTTCGAGACTTAGGCACCGAAGGAGCAGCTTATGATGATGCCGGTTTAAAAAAAGCGATAGAGAAAAAGATAGTTCCCGGACCGCATATGATCATTGCCACAAAAGCCATTGTAGCCAGGGGTGCTTATGGTCCAAATTACGCTAACCCAGACCTTGACCTTCCACAAGGGGCAGCAGAAGTAGGCAATATTGAAGAAATGAGTAATGAAGCCAGGAACCAGATATCAAAAGGGGCTGACCTCATAAAGATATATGCTGATTACAGATGGGGACGTGATGGGCAGGCCGCACCTACCTTTAGTGTGGAAGAGATATCGGCAGCTACCTCCATTGCCAATAGCAGCGGAAGACAAACTGTTGCACATGCATCCACTAAGGAAGGCATGCGCAGGGCAATCCTGGGAGGCGTCAGCACTATTGAACACGGCGATGACGGTGATGAGGAAATATTCCGGTTAATGAAAGAAAAACATGTGGCACTTTGCCCAACATTGGCTGCAGGGGAAGCCATATTACAATATGCTGGCTGGAAGAAAAATATTGACCCTGAGCCTGCACGTATCACTGCTAAAAAGAAAAGCTTTCAATCAGCACTTAAAAATGGCGTTATCATTTGCATGGGTGGAGATGTTGGAGTTTTCCCTCATGGTGATAATGCCAGGGAAATGGAATTAATGGTTGAGTATGGCATGAAGCCATTAGACGTATTACGCTCTTCCACTTCTGTCAATGCAGATGTATTTGGATACGGAGAAAAAACAGGCCGTATAAAAAAAGGTTTACTTGCCGATATCATTGCTGTAAAAGGTGATCCTTCGAAAGCCATATCGGATGTTCGCAACCTTATATTAGTAATGAAAGAAGGTAAGTTCTATGTCAATCCTTAAGGCTGAACAAACATTTCCTCTATCTTCTCTTTTTTCAGGTAAAAGCTTCCCGTTAATTTATCACTGGCTTCCCAGGTCCCATCCACATAGTTCCTTTTCTTATTAACGGTACCGTGCATACTAAAATTCTTGCCATCCGGTGTCTGGTAGGAAAATTTCAGAAGGGTATCACCTACCAGTTCATAGGTACCGGTAAATTTATTGCTATCCTCTACCTCACCATTGTACAACTCTACACCATTTTGATCATCAAATCTAACCAGCACACGTTCACTTACATTATCTGCGCGGTAAACGCCCGTCCAGATGCCATCAAGAACATCAACTTTTTTGCCTGAAAAACTGGTAAGAAGTACAAACCCCAAAACACTTAGAATTACTTTCATAACACACAATTTATTCCCCATTTAAAAAAGAAATAACAATTGTGCCAAATAAAAACATGTATAAACAGGATGTTTCTATTTAATATTGAATGCAACGAATATCAATGTCTTATAGTACTCCTTTGGTTGAAGGCAGGTAGTGTTTCAGTGGATCTCTTTTAACTGCCATTTTGATTGCTTTTGCGAAAGCTTTGAATATAGCCTCAATTTTATGATGCTCATTTTCCCCTTTACATGCGATATTTAAATTACACCGCGCTGCATCGGAAAAGGATTTGAAGAAATGAAAGAACATTTCAGTGGGCACATCCCCTACTTTTTCCCTGCTGAAATCTGTATTCCAAACAATCCAGTTACGTCCCCCAAAATCAATTAATACTTTGGCCTCCACCTCATCCATAGGTAAAGCAAACCCATATCTTTCAATGCCTCTTTTATCCCCCAGGGCCTTAATAAAAGCTTCACCAAGCGCTATCCCGGTATCTTCCATTGTGTGGTGTTCATCTATGTCCAAATCTCCATTTACCTGTATGTCAAGGTCAAGCATGCCATGACGGGCTATCTGGTCAAGCATATGATCGAAAAAACCTAACCCGGTATGGATATTTGATTTGCCAGAGCCATCAAGGTTCAGCAATATTTCGACAGATGTTTCAGCAGTTTTGCGATGATGATGGAATACCCTTCTGCCCAGCTTTAAAAATTCATAAATATCTTTCCAGTCTTTCGTGGACAAAGCGACCACTTTCTCTAATTCATCCAGGCTATCTTTTACTTCAGCACCACCCAGGTCTGGATTATTTCTTATCCAGATGGCTTTACAATGAAGATTCTTGGCTAGTTGTACATCCGTAATGCGATCACCAATAACATATGAATTAGCGATATCGTATTCCGGATTATCCAGGTATTTGGTAAACATTCCTATACCAGGTTTGCGGGTAGGTAAATTTTCCGCAGGCATGCTACGATCTATCAATTCTTCAGAAAAGATGATCCCTTCATTGGCAAATGAACTCATGACAAGGTTATGCGGTGGCCAGAATTGTTCTTCGGGAAATTTATCTGTTCCCAGTCCATCCTGGTTAGAAACAAGCACCAGTTCATAATCCAGTTCTTCTGCTATCTTTCCCAGGTATTTAAATACATAGGGATAAAATGATACTTTATCAAATGAATCGATCTGGTAAAATGGCGGAACTTCCTGGATCATTGTTCCGTCACGGTCAACAAATAATACCCGTTTCCCCCTGCCTGATGAATGTCCGCTTTCCATCTTAAATAGTTTTATATTCCTTTAATGTTTTAAGTAACTGCTTGTGCTGTTCTGGCGTACCAACTGTGATACGTAAGCAATCTTCACACAGGACAACATTGCTCCTGTTGCGCACAATAATGCCTTTCTCTTTTAAATAATTATATACCTGGGTAGCCTGATCCATTTTTGCCAAAACAAAATTGGCATCAGAAGGGTACACTTTCTGTACCATAGGTAACTGCACCAGTTCCTTAACCAATTCCTCTCGTTCCTTCACCGTATCCCTGATCATGGTGTTGACATCCTCCAGGTTATCCAGTGCCTTTAAAGCCAGTTCCTGGGTTGCCTGGTTGATGTTGTAGGGAGGTTTGATCTTATTGAGGATGCTAACGATTTCATCCGATGCGAAATTAATTCCCAAACGAAGGGCTGCCAGCCCCCATGCCTTTGAAAAAGTTTGCATAACCACAAGGTTTGGATATTCTTTTAATTCAGCAACAAAGGACCGGCGCCTGCTGTAATTGATATAGGCTTCATCAATCACTACTATCCCTTCAAAATTATTAAGGACTATTTCAATGTCTTCCCTTTCCATACTATTACCAGTAGGGTTATTGGGAGAACAAATAAAGATCAACTTGGTATTTTCATCGATCGCAGCCTCAATGGCCTCCAGGTTGAGCTGAAAGCCGGGCAATAAAGGCACTTCACGCACCTCCACATTATTGATATTGCCGTAAACTTCATACATGCCATAGGTAGGAGGACAAATGATGAGGTTATCTTTTTGAGGCTCGCAGAATGCCCGTATCAACAGGTCAATACATTCATCACTGCCATTACCTAGAAGCATGTTTTCAGCAGGAACATTTTTAATGGCAGCTATTTTCTTTTTTAATTCCCACTGCAATGGATCGGGATAACGATTGTACCATTTAGTTAATGGCGAACCATAACTATTCTCGTTGGCATCAAGGAACACATTGGCTGTGCCACTATATTCGCTGCGGGCAGATGAATAAGGTTTCAGATCCCTGATATTTTGCCTAACCAGTTTATTAAGATCAAAGTTCATTGTTGTTATTGGGCTTTAATAATGGTCATTTATTTTTAATAGCAAGCTTCTTATATATCTAATTCTGTTGCATTCTCACCCGGACTGCCTGTGCATGTGCTTCCAATCCTTCAGCTTCTGCCATTTGCACCACGGTATTTGAAATACTTGCCAGCCCTTCTTTGGATAATTTCTGGTAAGTGATCTTTTTTACAAAGCTGTCAACACTGACCCCGCTGTAGGCATTCGCAAAGCCATTTGTGGGGAGTGTATGATTGGTACCGCTGGCATAATCCCCTACGCTCTCCGGTGAATAATGACCTATGAATACTGATCCTGCATTAGTGATCCTTTCTGCTACTTGGTCTGCATCACAGCAACACAAGATCAAATGTTCTGGGGCATAGGTATTGATCATGTCCATAGCAGTGTCTGAGTTTTCTAAAATAATTGCTTTACTGTTTTCCAGGGCTTTTAAAGCGGTGTCTTTGCGGGGCAACATCTGCACCTGCCTGTTCACTTCTTCTATGACTTTATCAATAACTTCAGCCTGTGTACTCACCAGCAGCACCTGGCTATCAGGTCCATGCTCTGCCTGGGATAACAGATCGGCTGCCACAAAGGAAGGATTGGCGGTTTCGTCTGCCCATACACAAACTTCACTTGGCCCTGCAGGCATATCAATAGCAATTCCCTGCATTTGCACCAGTTGTTTGGCAGCTGTCACATATTGATTACCCGGGCCAAAAATTTTATACACTGCTGGAACGCTTTCTGTGCCATAAGCCATTGCAGCAATTGCCTGCGCTCCACCAATTTTAAAAATCTTGTTTACACCAACCAACTTTGCCGTATATAAAATTGCAGGGTGCACATCCCCTTCTTCATTACAAGGTGTACATAAAATGATCTCCTTACAACCTGCTATTACTGCCGGAATAGCCAACATCAGCACAGTAGAAAACAAGGGTGCTGTACCCCCTGGGATATATAGCCCTACCTTTTCTATTCCAATTGATTTCCTCCAGCATTCTACTCCGGGCATTGTTTCTATCCTTTCCTCCTGCCTTACCTGGGCCTGGTGAAACCTGCTGATATTTTCTTTTGCCTGCTGAATAGCCGTTTTGAGTTCACCAGGGACCATTTTCTCCGCATTTGCCAATTCTTCCTCACTTACTTTTAATTCAGTTAGTAATGCTCTTTCAAACTTTTTAGTAAGCTCTTTTAGCGTTCCATCCCTACCCTTCTCAACGCTTTTTAATATTTCTTTTACTGAATTCAGCACCGTTGAATTATCAACATATGGCCTTTCCAGCAATTGCTTCCATTGATTTTTTGATGGCTTATTAATTACCCGCATAATTCATTGCTTTAAATGATCATTTTTTCTATAGGTATAACAAGGATACCCTGGGCTCCCGCATTTTTTAAAGCTTCTATCTTTTCCCAAAATTCATCTTCATTTAATACACTATGCACTGAACTCCAGCCACTCTCCGCCAAAGGGAGTACAGTTGGACTTTTCATTCCCGGAAGTAATGAAATGATCTTTTCCAGTGAATCATTCGGCGCATTCAGCAATACATATTTATTGTTCTTAGCTTTCTTTACCGCCCTGATTCGAAACAAAAGCTGGTCCAGCAAAGCCTGTTGTCCGCTTTCCAATTCTTTAGACCTTACCAGCACTGCCTGGCTTTTCAATATGGTCTGGACCTCCTTCAATCCATTCATGAACAAGGTAGATCCGCTGCTCACCAGGTCACAAACAGCATCTGCCAGGCCAATACTTGGGGCCAGTTCAACAGATCCACTGATCTCATGTATCTCAGCCTGTATATTATTGACATTTAAAAATTGCCTTGTCAACTCAGGGTAGCTGGTGGCAATTTTCTTTCCCTGCAAATATGAGGAATCACTATACTGATCGTTTTTTTGCACCGCAATAGATAACCTGCACTTTCCAAATCCCAGTTGCTCCACTACGTCCACAGATTTGTTCTTTTCAAAAAGAACATTTTCTCCGACAATACCGATATGGGCAACATTATCTTCTACATACTGCGGAATATCATCATCCCTTAAAAAATAGGCTTCCAGCGGAAAGTTATCGGCAACAGTTTTTAACTGGTTATGACCATTCTTAACCGCTATACCGCAATCTTTTAATAACTGTATACTATCGTCATGCAAACGACCTGATTTCTGAATCGCAATTTTTAAGACCATCTTTCAATTTTTACGAATAACTAAAGCTTCTTCAAAAGCAGTAAAACAAAAAGGCTCACCTCACGGTAAGCCTTTGTTATTTGTAATACATACATCAACGGGCTCACCCAAGGGCAAGAACATGATGATGGATATGTACCAATATTTTTTTCACTGAGGCGCAAAAATAAGTCTCAATTGTTATTGGGCAAAAAAAGATTCATAAAATTCCAGGTTTCAATACGCGAGTCAAACAAACTTCCTTGAATAATGGTAAGCCGTAATATTACCCTTAACGAAGTATTAAGACCTCTTTGACCATATTTTCTGTTAAGACAACAACCCTTTATATGATCTTTTCGTCTATTGATGGAACTTTGTATATTAACCTTTAAGCATGAGAAACACATTCCTGGTCCTTTTTTCCTTATCAATGAATGCCAGTTCTCATGCCCAAAAAGTAGACAGCATTTATTTTAATTTATATACAGACAGCCTTAAAAAGGGCTTTTATAATTATATCAATATAGATGGAAAGTTAGCTGATGGCACCTGGATACCATTGGATTCCACACAGGTAAGACTTGAAAGCAATACCGGTTTTTTTAAAGGAAATGATTTATTTATTGATAGTAGTTATAAAGCTGAGACAGTCATCATAAAAGCCATTTTAAGGAGTAATCCTAAAGTCTGTAAGCAAACCACAATTTATATCAGAAAAAGGGGCTTCACTGAGCCCCTGAAAACAAAAGATGAGATCTTTGAAGAAATGCAGAACAAAAAGAAAGGATAAAGATCCCTTTACTTACATTTTCTTCGCATCTTCTAAAAACTTAGCCAATCCAATATCGGTTAATGGATGTTTTAATAAACCAAGGATTGATTCCAATGGTGAGGTGATCACATCTGCACCTAACTCTGCAGCTTTTACAATGTGATTAGAGCTTCTAATAGATGCGGCTAAAATTTCAGTTTTATATCCCTGGATCGCAAAAATATTGGCGATCTGTTCAATCAGGATCATACCATCCCAGCCAGTATCATCTATGCGGCCAATAAATGGAGAAACATAAGCAGCACCAGCCTTGGCAGCAAGAATGGCCTGTCCGGCTGAAAAGATCAGTGTACAATTGGTACGAATGCCATTATCTGAAAACCATTTAATAGCCTTCACGCCATCTTTGATCATCGGCACCTTCACCACTATATTTGGATGAATAGCAGCAAGCTTCTTTCCCTCTTCTACAATACCATTAAAATCCGTGGCGATCACTTCCGCACTTATATCTCCATCCACCATTTCGCAAATGGTCTTGTAGTGCTGGTTAATAGCTTCCTGGCCTCTTATGCCTTCCTTGGCCATCAATGAAGGGTTGGTAGTAACACCATCTAAAATGCCTAATTCATTTGCTTCTTTTATCTGGCTGAGGTTGGCTGTATCAATGAAAAACTTCATTATTGATAATTTTTTAATTGTTAGTTGTCAATTTTTGTCTCGCTGATCTTCGTGAGGCTCCTAATATTTTTGTTAGTTCAACTCCTTCCACAATAATCAGGTCAAGTTTTGATTGCGGCAGCAAGTTAACATCTCTTATTATTTCCAACCAAAAAACTGATTCATCTATTTCTTCCAATGCAATACTTAGTTTGGCAATAAATGACTTTTTTGATTGGGCATTACAGGCTGATCTGTAATTGGCTGCTGCAGAAAAACCAGATCGTAAAATCTGACTTTCTATAATTGCTGAAATTTTCTTTTTAGGAAGTGCTTCGCAGAGAGGTATTAGGCGCAAAGCAAATGTTTTAAGGCGGTTTTGAAGTTCTATGCTATTCATAATTGACAATTGAAAATAAACAATTGTCAATAAAAAATGGCAGGCTACTTACATCGCACCGCTACAACCGCCTACCCTTGCTACCTTCCGGTCCTGGGGGAGTTCAGCAGGAGCTGGCCGTATAAGACCTGCCGCTGCAAATATAAATGATTTAAGATGCCAGCATTAATATTTAATAATTTTTTTAAGCGGTAGCGGAATTCATTTGCATGAGCAACTGAAATATTAAATATTAAATCTTAAATATTACTTCCCTAAAACCCTTGTCTCTGGAATGTTGAATTAAGCGTTGTATATCCTATCAATTCATCAGCTCTCGCGCCAAATGGCCTGTAATACACTAATACTGTATAGGCATTTTCAGTACCCCAGTAATCACCTTCTGTCTGGCTAAAATCGGGATATCCCTGACCTTTAAAGGGTTTCGTCATGTACGCATAGTTATAATATCCTTGTTTTAGAAATAATATTCTTTCATAAGCGCCCTTTTCTTTATTAAACTCCATTTTTGCTGTAGCGTCAGTTCCATAGTTGGTCAACTCACCAAACAGGTACACATCCCTTCCTTCATAAGGCCGGTTGTCCGGTGGAAAATAACTAAAATGCACAAAGGCATAATCACCCTGCCAGAACGGGTTGATGCTTTCCATAGTCTCGATCGTATAGCTCCCATTCAGATCCCTATAATATATGTAAGGCATTCCTGTACGCGAGGGATCTGGTTTTACATAAATATGTGTAGAATCATTTATAACGTCCATACGCTGCACCCTGTCGCTTAACAACCTGAGGCTACGCAGATCCAGCCAACGAAACTCCCGGGCGGAAGGCATAGCTGTAATGCTCTCATCACTATACTCATAATAATTACCCCTGGTTATAGTAGGACGATCGATGTAAAGTGAAGTCTGCCAGTTATTATTTTGCAATACCACTACTTTCAGATCGGATGGACTAAATAATTGAATGCGGGGATCTGTTTTTACTGCAATGGAAAGCTTCTGGAAGCTCTTAAAATATTGGGCATTATAGGGCTGCTGCACCTGTGCGCCAACAGTAGCCTGGTTATTCACTACAACAAATCTTTTAGTAAAAGCAAGCTTTGAAGTGTCACTATCAAGGAACACTTTTAATAAATAGTTCCCTGATTTTGAAGGATAACAATTCCTGTCAGGAACCTGTGCCTGGTAGTTTACATACCTTGTCATGGCTATAGAAGAATTCCGGTAGGTAGTTATGCGCACATTCTGAAATCCCTTGATGTATTCAAACGGATGCAGGATGCTAGGGGTCCAGTCTGCATTGCACAACTGAAAGGTGTAATAATAGTTTTTAACCCTGTTATCCAGGTCATCAAACTCCATTTGCAGGGCATCATTGCCATTGATATCGATCACAGGGAAGGATGTCTGGTCGCCCAAGCGGTATAATTTGGCAGATCTTATAGTAGATCCATAAATTTCATTAGCTGTTTGTGCCGTGGCGCACTCGGCTGCAACGATAAATATGAGCCATAGCAACAGTGATCTTCTTTTCATTAATTTTAAAAATAAGCTTTTTAAAAAACGAGGCTCTATTTTTGGCCCGGAAAAAAGCCGTAGTGACTATTTATTCCAGTAGGAACTACACGCAGCTAAAGACGAAAACGCTGACCGAAAGGATGCTTTATGTTTACAGGTGCCTGAAACTCTTTTCTTTAATAACTTTTCATTGTGAATGTAGCCTCATTTATAGCCCAGCGCATCGCCTTTAACCAACAAAAATCATTTTCCCGGTTCATTATAAGGCTTTCTGTGGCTGCAACCATTATAAGTGTGGCGGTCATGATCGTTACCTTGTCTTTTGTCAATGGTTTCCAGGATACGGTCAGTCAAAAGGTCTTCAGCTTTTGGGGTCATGTGCGCATTGGTTACCGGCAGCCTATGAAGGCAAGCATAGCAGAAGAAGAACCTATTGAATCCAATGACAGCCTGTTGCGCATTGTAAAGAATATGCCCCAGGTGGCAACAGTGCATCCCTTTGCGACAAAGTATGCTATTTTGAAAACGAATGCAGAAATGGAAGGTGTCCTGCTGAAAGGCCTGGATTCAACTTATAATTTTCAGCACCTGGCATCCTTTTTAAAACAGGGTCGATGGATACAGTTTAATGATAGTACTTACTCAAGGGAGATCGTAGTTTCAACCTATACGGCCAACCAATTGCATTTGAAATTAAATGACCGTATCCTGATCTATTTTGTTCGTCCTGATGGAAGTTTACGGCCTGACAAACTAACAATTGTTGGTATCTATAAAACCAGTATTGAAGAATATGATAAAACATTTGCCATTGGAGATATAAAGCTCATTCGGAGGTTGAATGGATGGTCGGATGATCAAATTGGTGGGTACGAGATCTTTTTGAAGGACTATAAGCAGATGGACCAGGTAAGTAATGCCATATATAACAACGATGAGATACCCCAGACCTGGGAAACCAAAACAGTGAAAGAGATCTATCCTAATATCTTCGACTGGCTTCAGGTTATCAATACTAATAGTACGGTGCTTATTTCCATCATGATCGTGATTGCTGTGATCAATCTTATTACCTGCCTGATCATATTGGTGCTGGAGCGGCTGCGCATGATTGGTATATTAAAATCCCTGGGAGCTACCAACTGGACGGTTCAAAAAATATTCCTCCATCATTCTGTCATCATTACCCTTATGGGCATCATTGGAGGGACCATATTGGCATTAACACTGCTATGGCTACAACAATCTACAGGCTTTGTCCGCCTTCCTGAAGACGCTTACTATATGGACCGTGCCTCGGTAAAGATCATTTGGTGGCAGGTGGTTGCTGTAGGCGCAGGAACTCTTTTTGTTTCACTGATGGTACTGTTCATTCCTTCCTTCATTGTAAGAAGCGTGCAACCGATCAAGGCGATAAGGTTTAATTGAGTACGCTGGTTAACAAGTTAACAGGTTGAAAAGTTGATAAGGAGAGATATAAGTAAAAAATAAGGACATACACCAAATAATTATTGCGATCCCTAAAATCGAATAGAAATAGGTGTAATAACCAAGACTTCCATCTACCTCAAAAATCCTTTTACTCCAATAAAATCCTAGTTCTTTCTGTTACTTGAACATTGAAAATTGAGCATTGCTTATTGATTATTATTCATCCTACATCCTAAGAAAAGACTGAATCAAATAAAACCCTATCCGGCGAAAACCTTCATCATTCGATATTCTTTGTTCATCTGTTCGATATTCTCCTCAATAATCCTCATTAATCTTAATAATCTTAGTTCTCTAATCTTAGTTCTTCATCATATGCGATAAAATGATCCCGGTGGCCACTGCTGCATTCAATGACTCAGCTTCCCCTATCCTGGGTATGGTGATCTTTTCTGTAGCCATTGACAACCATTCCTTGCGGATGCCTTTTGATTCATTGCCTATCAATAGTATGCCCCTGGATACGTTATTGCAACTATAAACGGATTTGCCCTCTAGTGCGGCAGCAAATACAGGAACATCCTTATGCCTGGTGAGCCAGAGGCCTTCTTCATCATAATAGACATTCACCCTGGCAATGCTGGCCATGGTAGATTGAACCACTTTTGGATTATAAAGATCTGCACAACCAGTACTGCATACTACATCGCTGATACCAAACCAATCTGCTATCCTGATGATAGTTCCAAAATTGCCCGGATCCTGTATGGTGTCCAGGTACAGTGTAAAACCTTTTGCCAATGGTTCTTTAGCTGGCAGCTGTCTGAATACGGCCAATACCCGGTGTGCAGTTTGCAGGTGCGACATTCTTTCCAATTCAGATTCCGAGATCTCCGTGAGCTTGTGCTTATCGAATAAATGACCTGCTTCTTCGATCCAGTCTTTCAAACCATAGATCATTTGCAGTTCACCTGGAAGTGCCTGGGCCAGTTCATTCACCACTTTTGGTCCTTCTGCTATAAACAGGCCGGTTTCTTCCCTGTGTTTTTTTAGGCCCAAACTTTGAATATCTTTGATTTCTTTTTTACTAAGCATTAGACTGGCTTTACTTTATGTTTGTTTCCGCGGCAAAACCTTACATACGATATTACCTTTTCCTGGCAGCCGCATTATCTGTTTTTTTCTTTTCGTGCACCATTAAGGATTATCCTGTAAATACTCCTTTTGTGTACAAGACCAATATTAACCTGCAAGATAACTTTAGCACCACCGAAAAAAAAGTGTTGACTGAAGGTCTTGACCAGCAATTACACGACAGTATGCGTGTTCGCTGGGTAAAAAAGTTCCTGGTAGCCCAGGTTTTGAAATCGCCACCGGTCTATGATAGCAGCAATGCCGTAAAGTCCATTGTTTTCATGAAAGGCTTTTTGACTTCCTTGGGTTATTACCGGGATTCTATTAATTATAGCACTGAGATAGATACCATTGGCAACCAATACCGCACTACCATCAACTTCAATGTTGTTTCTGCAAAACTATTCAAGCTCGATTCCATATCATATAACTTATTGATCGATACTTCAGACCAAAGTATTATCCATAGCCCTGCCAGGGATACCCTGCAAAAACTCACTAATGAGTCTATGGGGCAAACGTTCATAAAAAAAGGCGATCCTTTTTCTACGCCCGTGCTATCGCAGGAGATCAACCGCCTTTCAGATATCTACAGGGACAATGGATTTCTCCGTTATACAAGTGATGAAATGCTCGTACTATGGGATACAGTAGGACTTGCCCTATTACGTCCTACCCTTGATCCAATAGAACAAGCGCAGCAACTAGAGAAACTGAGGCAGCGGCGGTTGAACCCTACGGCAGATGTTGAATTTCGCTTACGCACCAGTCCCGATTCTGCGCGGTTTATCCGGTATTTTATAGGCAAAGTGAGGGTATTCCCTGATCTTAGTGCGGATACGGCGCTTTACTATCCTACCATTGAAAATATTGGCAAATACCAGTTCATTTCCTATCCGGCCCTATTCAAGAACCGCAAGCTTGTAGACTATATCTACCTGCACCAGGGAGATTTATATAAACAAAGCAATTACCTTAAAACACAAAATAAATTTAATGCCCTCACAGCGTGGAGGTTAGTCACCATTACGCCTTACCCTCGTATTGGACAGGATACAGTGGACTTTGATATCAAGCTTACACCTTCCCGCAAATACCAGTTCAGTGCTAACCTTGAAGGAAGCCGCAACCTGACCACCTTCCCGGAACCGGGCAATTTGTTGGGATTGGGTATAAACTTTGGCCTTCAAAACAGGAACTTTGCCCGGGCAGCCAACCTGGCGGTTACCAATTTGCGTTATGGCATCGAGCTGAATGGTAAATCGGCTACCAATCAAACTACCATACAAACGCAGCAATATTCCTTAAGCAATACGATCCAATTCCCACGTAAAGTACCTCATGAACTTCCCCTTTTCAAAGGAAGCAATGAAAATGTAAGAACTATCCTGGGTGTTAATCTTTCCTATACTGACAGGTATAAGTATTATACAGTACAATCTGTCAATACCTCATGGGGCTATGAAAAAACATGGGGCAATAAATTGTTAGGCATTCGCTTCCCCAATATTGAATATTACTTTCTTAACAGGCAGGCAGGTTTGCTGCAGTTAATAGATTCTAATAAATCTTACCGTTATATTTTCAATAAAGGCCTGGTGCTTTCCACAATTGCCAACTATAACCGGGCGGGTGGCAGTAAGAATGTCACCAACCTGCTGACAGTAGGTGGAGAAATATCAGGATTTGCAGCCAGCCTCATACCATCCAAATTCCTGGATACAAACCTATACCGGTTTGTCAAGCTGGATGCAGAATTCAGGCAAACGCATCGTATTCGCAGGTCAGCTTTTGCCTGGCGCATATTTGGTGGATTGGGCTATGGAATACCTACATCATCTTTAGACTCTTTAAACCTCTTCCTGCCCTTTTTCAGGCAATACTTTGTGGGTGGTCCCAACAGTATGAGGGCATGGGGCGTTAGAAGATTAGGACCCGGATCCTCTATAAAGTCTTTTACCCGTTTCAACAATCCTGACCGCTTTGGAGATATGCGATTGGAGGCCAATGCAGAATACAGGTTCTACCTCGCCAATATCAGCGGTGTTATTTTGAATGGCGCGTTTTTCACTGATATAGGAAACGTATGGTTCCTGAGAAAGAATCCTGATTTTCCCGATGGAGAATTCAGGTTGAATAAACTCTGGAAAGATATTGCCATTGGCGCGGGAACCGGTTTACGGGTAGATTTTGGCTTCCTGAAGCTGCGCTTTGAATATGCATATAAAGTAAAGAACCCAACACCTGATGCCAGCAATCCTGCTGAACAAAACAAATGGTTCTATAACTGGCAATTGTTGAACGGGCAGTTCCAGTTGGGAATTGATTATCCCTTCTGATCCCTTAGCTGTTTTTCAAATGCTTCCATGGACAGTGCCTCACTTAATGAAAAGGCACCAATTCTTGTCCTGCATAAGCTGCTCAAATAACCCCCACAATCCAGGCTTGCTCCAAAATCATTGGCCAGGCTCCTGATATAGGTACCAGTAGAACAGACCACCCTGAAATGCACAACCGGCATTTCTATGGCCGTGATCTCAAAAACCGAAATAGTTACAGGCCGGGCTTCCAGTTTTACATCCACTCCCTGCCTAGCCAGTTCATACACTCTTTTCCCTTCTTTCTTAATGGCGGAGTGAATGGGTGGCACCTGTTGGATCAGGCCTGTAAAAGCCGCTGTGGCAGCATTGATCTGTTCAGGGGTAATTGAATCAATTGGTTTGAAGTCCTGGGGTTCACTTTCCAGGTCGTAAGTGGGCGTAGTGGCGCCCAGTGTAATGGTACCGGTATATTCCTTTTCCTGTGCCATGTACTCATTGATCTTCTTGGTAAACTTTCCCGTGCAGATAATCAACAATCCTGTAGCCAGGGGATCCAGTGTGCCTGCATGACCCACTTTTTTTGTCCTGGTCAGGTTGCGCACCTTTCGCACTGCATCAAAGGAGGTCCACCGTAATGGCTTATTGATCAGTAGCACCCTCCCCTCTTCGTAAACATTTGGAATTGCTTGCATGGCCGGCAAATGTAGGGAGGGGAAGGAATAAAAGTTTAAGGTTTGGGTATTTATATGGAAAATGCGTGAGTTGACAGGTTAACAAGTTGAAAAGTTGATAAGGAGGGCCTTCTAAGGCATTCACATTTGTGATTAAACATCTTTTGTTTATGCTTGGCCACTGATGTGTTAACTCATCGGGAAAGAGAAACATACCAGCAAATATCATTACATGTCTGATAGAGGATCATAATACGCAACAAATGTTTTATGATTATCAATGCGAAAAACCCAAGGCTCAAAATATGAGCTACAAAAAACCTGGAGAATTGTCTTATCTGATAATACAAAAGATAAATCAATTTTCAAATTACTAAGATGTTCAATTTTTAAAATGAAATTTCCTTCCAGATTTTTAATATAGGTCTCCACTTCTTTATCATCACTCCCGTAAAGCCCTCTTTGATTGATAATTCGCCAGCAAGATGTCGTGTTAAAGGTCCACCCTTCACCGCAAATATTTAAAATATATTCATCCCAATTAATGACAATAATCTTTAATGGAAATTTATTTTTATAAAAATCAATTATTTCATTAAGCATTTTAATTCTGTATTAAGTGTGGCATATCTCTAATGAATTATTTTATTTTACTACAGGTAAGGCTTCTTATTGAGATTAACAGTGTTACCTTATATTTTCATCGCTCGCTTATTTCATTTGCTTATTAGGCAAATCGCCCCCCTCAATTAAAGTATATTTCTTTTCATAGTTCCCTCCAATCTAACGAACCAGAAACAAAAAACCATAAACCATAAACAAATTGCCGCCGGCAATTTACCTTATATGCTTTGGCGGTTCTTCAACTCCAGATACTTGTTCATGGTATTGATAGAGAGCATTTGTGGCGTGCTTAATACAGCAATGATGCCATGGGCTTGCAGTTCTTTGGCAATAAGTTTTTTTTCATGGCGGTATTTATCAGCAATGGTCTTGATATAGATATCCTCAATAGTAGTAGCCTTTTGCTCTGTCAGTTCCTTCAGTTCAGTATTCTCAAAGAATACCACCATCAGCAAATGATAGTGCGCCAGCAATTTTAAGAAGGGAAGCTCTCTTTGCAGGCTTTCGATAGATTCAAAATTGGTGAAGAGAATGAGCAGGCTCCTGTGATTGATGCGGTTGCGAACAATGGAAAACAATTGTTCAAAATCCGGCTCCAGGAAATTGGTCTCCTGCCTGTACAACACTTCAAGTATATGGTTGATCTGGGTAGGTTTTTTATCTGCCTGTAGAAAGGCATCAAGCGTTTGTGAAAAAGTGATCAGGCCTGCCTTGTCCTGTTTGTGCAACGCCACATTGGAAATGACCAGGGATGCATTAATGGCGTAATCCAGTAAGGTCATACCCTCAAAGGGCATCTTCATCACCCTTCCTTTATTGATGACACAATAGATCTGCTGGCTCCTTTCATCTGTGAAATTGTTGACCATAAGGTCACCCTTGCGTGCCGTGGCCTTCCAGTTGATAGTGCGGTAATCATCGCCCCGCACATATTCCTTGATCTGCTCAAACTCCATACTGTGTCCCAGCTTCCTCATGCGCTTCACGCCGGTCTGTTGCAGGTGATGTGCCACAGCCATCAATCCGAAACGGCGCATCTGGATATAGGAAGGATAGACTTTTACTGTTATTTCATGGCGAAAGATAAAACGCCTGCGTACCAGTTGCAGGGGACCTTTCACGTAAGCATTGATATTCCCGAAATGGTATTCACCTCGTTCATTTGGTTTCAACACATATTGCAAATGGGCTGTTGCCCCACGTTCTATTTCCACTACCCTTTTCCATTTGCGTTCCTGGAACTGGAAGGGCAATTCATCAATCAGCAGGCAATGCGCTTTGAATTCATACTGGTTGTTTAAATCGATCACCACTTTATTCTCATCCCCATTGCTCATACGTTCTCCTGTAATCCGCTCTACTTCCAGCCCATCCTTTTTACGGTACAGAATGAAGGCGTCAATGCATATGCTTATCAACAGGCATATTAATAGCAATAATGCGATATTGAAGAATGGAGTTGCAAAATAACTTAAAGCAAAAATCACAGCAATGCCAAAGCCACAGTAATAAACCAATTTACTGAGGTAAAATGAGGTCGAATCCCATATGGCGAAAATTCTTTGCAGCATTACCTGGGAATCTCCATGGTTTGAATGATCTGGCGAAGTACTGCATCTTCCGATACACCTTCCATTTCCTTATCAGGTGACAGAATGATCCGGTGACGCAACACAGGAGGAACTACTTCCAGTATATCTTCCGGTGTTACAAAGTCGCGACCATTAATGGCGGCATAGGCCTTTGATGCATTCATGATCGCCAGGGAAGCACGGGGCGATCCACCCAGGTAAATGGATTTATGGTTCCTTGTCTGGTGCACCAGTTTGGCAATGAACTGCAGCAATTTTTCTTCTATAACAATATTCTTCACCTGCTTCCGGAGCGATACCAGTTGTTCTGCTTTCAACACCGGCTCAATGGTGGACAATACATTGGTATTGCCCATCTGGTGAAACTGTGTCAGTATTTCCATTTCCTCTGATTCACTTGGGTATGGCACCAACACCTTGAATAAAAACCTGTCAAGCTGAGCCTCCGGCAAACGGTAAGTGCCTTCCTGTTCAATAGGGTTCTGGGTGGCCAGCACCATAAATGGCACTGCCATGGGGTAGGTTCTTCCATCCACCGTGATCTGCTTTTCTTCCATCACCTCAAACAAGGCCGCCTGTGTTTTTGCAGGTGCCCTGTTGATCTCGTCTATCAGGACGATATTACTGAACAAAGGACCTTTTTTAAATTCAAATGTTCCATTCGTTGGGTTGAATACAGGCGTTCCCAAAACATCAGATGGCATCAGGTCAGGCGTGAATTGTATACGCGAAAATTGCACAGCCAGGCATTTGGCCACCAGTTTGGCAGTCAGTGTCTTTGCCACACCGGGTACACCTTCTATCAGCACGTGTCCATCCGCAAGCAGCGCGGTGATGATCAGGCGCACCATATCATCCTGGCCCACAATGATCTTTTTGATCTGTTGCCGCACGGCATTAACAGCATCATTCAATTCAGAAAGGTCGGTTCGTATTTCAAAAATCGGTTCTTCCATTTCAGGTATTTTGATAAAATAATTCCAGTTGTTTATGAAAATGGGTCAACTGGCTATCAGATATTGCCGGCAACCCATCCAGGTCATTGATAAATCTCACCAGTTGTGCAATCTCCTGCTCGGGATATCCTGTTTTATAGTGCAGGTTCCGGGCAAATTCCTCATCTAAAGTATAGGTTGATACTTTATAATTAGAACGAACATGGTCAAGAAAATAGCTGGCCATTTTTTTTGCCAGGTTCTTATGGTCCTTTTTGTCGAAATAAAGGCGCCCCATTGTTTTAATAAAATCCAGTGAATCATTATGAGGCCTCACAGATGCCGGTATCATTCTTTGCATACGGCGCATACCCAACAGCACAAAGATCAACAGTGTTAATATACCTGTCAATAATGCCCATTTGAAGGCAGGATATTTCATCAATACGCCTAACCAGTTTGGTTCCTTATCCTTAGTTCCTTTAGGCTTCACCAGGTAATATTCATTCCATAAAACTTTATTGACCGAAGAAGGAATAACGGATAGCGCAGACTGGTAATAGCCAACGTTATCCTTATGAAGCAGGAAATAATTGCTGAATGCCAATGGCGCAACATGAATGAAAATACTTCCCTTCCCTGACTGCATTTGTATGAAATCAGGCCTGCCATTTTCTCCCCTGCCCAATACCCTTGATCGCAAAGTATCCAAAGCATATATTGAGCTTTCATACTTTTTTCCTGGATATAAATAAACCCTGTCTGAGGCGAAAACCGGTTTTTCCAACCGCAAACGAAGACTGTCATTTTCACGGTTGATCAACTGGTCTATAGTATTCTCATTATAGGAGATATGAAAAGCCTGCACTGCTTCGTAAGAGAAAGACTTGGCTACCAGGAAAACATAATTACCTTTTTTCACAAAGGATATAATTCTGCTGATCTCATCTTCATCAGCATTGAATTGATCAGCCATGATGATCACAGCCTGGTTGCCCTGCTCCATGTCAAGAGAATCCCAATAAGCCGGGTACAACTTATTGTAATAGATGGTGGCATTGGGAAAAATAGCAGGCAAAAGTTCTTTGGCAGCGGCAGTACCATAGGGTATCTTATCCGATTGCTTTAAAGTGACCCTTTCATCCATTTTCTTACTCTTTGTTGAAAAGACCAGGATGAGAAGGAATGCAATGGCTACCAGGCCGGCAATGATATGGAAGGTGTACTTTCTCATTGGGCCAGTTGCGCTTTAAAACTTTCAAAATCTTTTTGCAAAAGAGCATAGCGCTCATGGTTCAATGCCAGTTCACCATACCATGTATATTCAAATACCCTGGTAAGGGTAGAAAACTTTTTATACAAAGGCGTGTTGTATAACTGGGCTACATAATCACTATTTGTTTTGCCTGTCTTGTATGTGATAAATTCCTTTTCGGACAGGTCGCGCAACGTACTCAAATACCATAACCTGATGGCCAGTCGAAAATCATTTGCTGCAAGGGCTTTATGTAGCTCCTTTCCATAATCAAGCGTGAAAATATTTTCACCGGGTTCCATTTCTTCAACATCCTTGATGGCCACGTTCTTTTTACGAAACAGGGATATATTACTGGAAGCCAGGAACCAGATCATGATCGCCAAAAAGCTTCCCAATACCAGGAACCAGAGTAATTGAGTGAACCATGCGCTCCGGTACCAGTATGGATCCTTAACAGGGGCTTTTTTCTTTTCACGCTCCGGGGCCGTATTGACGTACCAGTAGTTTTCATCCTTCTTTAATTGTGATACTACTGTATCAGGAACTTTCCTTACCACCACCTGTAAGGGCTCCTTTATGGTATCAAACAATTCAGTATTACCTTCCTCACTGGTTACCTGCGTTATAACAGTATCCTCAACCTCCGAGACAGCGGGCAGGCTATCCGGGTATCCTGAGCTATCCTGTGACCATGCAGCCATGTGGATTATGCAGGCCAGTGTAACTGCTGATATACGGAGATAATATTTTTTAAAACAATTATTATGCATGCACCTCCTTCGGTTCTTGAGTACTGGCAGATAAACGTGCAGGGTAGATGATAAAATACCAGACAATAAAAACCACGGAAGAAAACAACAGGGCCAGGTTCAAAGGCAATGGCATTTTATAATACCGCGTAACAAAGCCTTCGAATAATGCAGCTAATACAAAGACAGGTACCAATCCAATGATCATTTTGATACCGTCCTTCGTACCCTCGCGGAAAGCATCTACCCGACGCCGCGTTCCGGGAAATAAAAAGCTGGTACCCATTACCACTCCAGCTGCGCAGGCAATAATAATGGCTGTGAGTTCCAGCATACCATGAATCAGCACCGTAGTAACAGCCTTGCCTGCCAGTCCTTTTACATAAAACATATGTTCAAATGCACCCAGTCGTATAGATTCCTTGCCCAGGGAAACCAGGCTGGGTATCCCAAGCACAATACCCCTGAAGAAATAAATGAAGGAAACAAGGATATTGTTCACCATGATGCGCATGAACATGACAAAAGAATTAGGATCCTGGTATACACCGAAAGGATTGCCTTTTTCTATATTATCCTCCGTCATATTCACATAATTATCGCCCAAAACCTCTCGTACAAATCCAGGTTCATGAGAGGCTGAAAAAAAGCCAACAGAAAAGAAAAGTGCAAAAATGATAAAGGCAATAAGGATAATGGTATGGTGCTTTTTCACTGTAAGAGGTACATCATACCTCCAGAATTTCAGTAGCCTGTTTGACTCTTCCCTTCGGTTCTGGTAGATCTTCAGGTAAATACGGGCAGCCAGGGAATTAATATACCGGGTGACCCGGCTGGTGGGATAAAAGGTTTTAGCATAGGCCAGGTCATCTACCAGCTTCACAAAATCAGTAGCCATTTCATCGGCGCCCTGGGCCGATTCCTGCTGAACTCTCTCCCAGCGGTCTTTATTTTTTTTTATGAACAGGCCTTCGCGCAATAGGGTAATTTGAAGTCGTAAAATACTATTTTTACGATAGTTAGTTCAGAAAAACTAAGTTTAAACTTTTGTAATTAGAATAACAGATAGCATGTCAACCATCCGGGTTTTAACCAATTTTAATATTGACCTTGAATTTGAAGCAGCACCTTTTTACAAGCGGTTGCTGGCCTGGTTGCTTGATTCTATAGTATTAGTAATGTACCTGGTAGTAGCTGCACGGGTGCTTATCTGGTTTGCCGGAAGGGGATCAGAAAATATGCTTTGGGCAATGATCATGTTACTCATAGTGCCATATCTTTTCTATCACCTGGTTTGCGAGATCACCATGAATGGCCAAAGCATTGGAAAAAGGATCATGCGCCTGAAGGTGGTCAATGAGAATGGTGGTCAGCCTGCCATAGGGCAATATGTCATCCGTTGGCTCATTCGTACATCAGATTACATGGTGGTAGTGGTAATGCTATTTGCACCTGTGGCAGCAAAGGAAGGCGATTTCGATTACCTCTGGAAGATAGGCATTCCCATGGTGCTTTTGTTCATAGATATCATCCTGGTCAATTCAGCCAAAGGCCAGAGATTGGGCGACCTGCTGGCCCATACACTCGTGATCAGTGTTACCAAAAAAGGATCTATTTCAGACACTGTTTTCCTTGAAGTGGAAAATACCTATGTACCTTCCTTCCCACAGGTCATGCAGCTCAGCGACAGGGATATCAATGCATTGAAGGGGATACTGGATTCAGCCAAGAAGCGGCATGATTACAACCTGGCAGAAATGGCCAGCAATAAGATAAAGACCCATTTAAAAATCGAAACCCCACTCTCTCCTTTCGACTTCCTCGAGGTATTGCTGAAGGATTATAATTACCTGGTGTCACATTAAAATAACCAGCTTTTAAGAAGTTTATTGCCAATACTGCAATAAAATATTACACCCCGGCCTCACCGTTACCTTTTAGGCCAGTGAAAAGTATAGATTCATTTCCTCCCAGGGTGTATCGACACAAAATACATGGAATACCTGGCTTGCTTATTTCCTTGCCAGTTCATCGTTATTTTCTATAGCACTGAAGCCACATAAAATTGTAGCTACTGCGGAAAGGAAAAAGCAAATTGTCAACCAGATGCTCGCGTGATTCTCCTGAGACCAGTTACTATCAATGGCTGTATATAACCATATTGAAATAACCGCAAACATCAGGCATAATACGATCCACTTAATTGATGATGTCATAACGTATCGTTTTTATATCAAGAAATCAAATTGTAGGAATGCCTGGCTTAAAACATATTCCGTTCACAGAAATTAGTGCCTGCAGTTAGCTGCTGTGGTTTATTAAGGATAGGATCCTTGAGTATCATTGTGTGGGTCATTGTCCACAAGCTGGAGAAATTCCAATCAAGCAATTAAAGCCCTGCTATAACTATGGCCTTTTCGTTCTTTTAAAGTTACGAAAGAAATAGAGCTAAAAACATGATAATTGCCATTATGGAAATGATTGCGCAAATACACGAAATAGCTTTATCTCTTCACTATAACGCAGGTATGATAGATAAATTGGTTAAAACTTATCTAATTGCTATTTGAAGGAAAAATGGTTTTTGTTCTGAATACCAATAACCTTACATAAGATATTCATATTTAAGACCTACAGTTTCAAGCCTATGACTAAACAAAAGCAGGGTTAAGGTTTATATCTCAAAATTTCCCAGCTCGACACTAGCCGTTTGACCCGGGAGCAATTGCCGGTTAAGCAATGAAATTATCCCCAAAATCCGTGTTCCATAGCTCTGCTTTTCTTCCAAGGATTCTATAGTCAACCTATACCAGGTTGCATCATCTTCCATTGTTAACCCATGCATAAGCCATAGATATCCCGAGGATATCCCGACCCTATTAGAGTCGGCTTATCGTCGGCTTATCCTCGGGATATCCTCGGGATATCTTCGGGACATCCCATCAATTGCTTGGTTTTTACATTGGCCCTGCAACTTTCTTATATTCTTTAAGTATCACCCCGAAATGACCTAAGATACCAGGTGGATAAAAAAATAGTCCAGTATTGATAGGAAGTGCTAATTTTTTTAGTATTTTACCCAGTCATTGTTGACAAGACGAGGAAGATCCTTTTTACCTGACTACCAGGCATAGAAAGGATTATTATTTATCGGGAGTCTATATTGAAGAAAGACAGCTGCTTCTTAAAATATGATACAATAATGGCTGCCAGTGATATCATGAACTGGGAAGGAAGCATACAATAATCCCGCAAGCCGCCTGGGAATATCCAGGAAGACTTGCGGGATAAGATCAAATCAATAGGAATATTGTATTGCAAAGAAGGTTGAGCTCTGAACTGAAGATCGTAAAATGGCTAATGAATAAATTTTTCAACCACAAACAATGTAATGACAGATATAGAACAGGCAACAATTTTATAGACTGCTCATGACTCCCGACTACAGACTCCTGGCTTCCGACTCTTTCTTAATAAGCCCTTGCAAAGAGCACCCGCTCCTTGGAAGGTTTGCCGGTAAGAATGCACTTTCCATCTTCCTGGGTATTATTCAAAGGAATGCAACGAATGGTAGCCTTAGTCTTTTCTTTGATGGCATCTTCGGTTTCAGCAGTGCCGTCCCAATGAGCGGATACAAAACCACCTTTTTCATCCAATACCTTTTCAAATTCTTCCCAGCTATCCACCTTCGTAATATGTTCTTCCCTATAGGCAGCAGCTTTATTGTACATGCTTTGTTGTATATCGACCAACAGCTTTTCAATGTGCTCCACTACCCCATCCAGTGATATGGATTCTTTTGCTTTCGTATCTCTCCTGGCTACTTCTACAAGGTTATTGGCCAGATCGCGGGCCCCCAGTGCCAAACGAACCGGAACACCTTTCAACTCATGCTCGGCAAACTTCCACCCGGGACGTGCATTGTCATTATCATCATATTTCACCCTGATACCGAGGGCCTTTAATCCTTTCATTATTTCATCAGCTTTAGCACCTATCTGTGCTTTTTGTTCATCACCTTTATAGATAGGCACTATGACAACCTGCAGTGGGGCGATCTTAGGAGGTAATACCAGTCCATCATCATCACTGTGCGCCATTACCAGGGCACCGATCAAACGGGTGCTTACACCCCAACTGGTAGCCCAGACGTATTCCAACTGGTTTTCCTTACTCAGGAATTTTACGTCGAATGCTTTGGCAAAGTTCTGCCCAAGGAAGTGAGAGGTACCTGCCTGCAGGGCCTTACCATCCTGCATGAGCGCTTCAATGCAATAGGTATCCACTGCACCTGCAAAACGTTCGCTTTCCGTCTTAACGCCACGGATCACCGGCAAGGCCATGAACTCTTCGGCGAAGGTGGCGTATACTTCCAGCATCTGCCTTGTTTCTGCAATTGCTTCTTCAGGAGTGGCATGGGCGGTATGACCTTCCTGCCAGAGGAATTCTGCTGTACGGAGGAATAGCCTTGTACGCATTTCCCAGCGCACCACATTAGCCCACTGGTTGACCAATATGGGCAGGTCGCGGTATGACTGAATCCAGTCTTTATAAGTATTCCAGATAATGGTCTCACTGGTAGGACGCACGATCAGTTCTTCCTCAAGTTTGGCTTCAGGATCTACCACAATGCCACCACCATTAGGATCATTCATCAAACGGTAATGCGTCACCACGGCACATTCCTTGGCAAATCCTTCCACGTGGGCAGCTTCCTTGCTCAGGAAGCTTTTGGGTATGAACAATGGGAAATAAGCATTGACATGTCCTGTATCCTTGAACATTTTATCCAGTGCATCCCTCATGTTTTCCCAGAGGGCAAAACCATAAGGTTTGATCACCATACAGCCCCTGACAGCGGAATAATCTGCCAGGCTTCCTTTTATTACCAGGTCATTGTACCATTGCGAGTAATCCTGTTCCCTTGAAGTGATCTCTTTGCTCATACTTTTGTTTATAATTTATTCTCTCTTTTTAGTCTTGTTTATTCTGTAACACTGATGGTAAGCTGGAAAACATTTCAGAACTTTGAAGCGGAAACAAAGACCAGAAAAATCAGTAATACAATTATCTTTTAATTAACAGCAAATTGTAGAAATTTACTGTGAGATGGCAAAAGTAATATTAACCTCTAAATCATCTGCCATGAAATCATATATACCTTTCTTTTCCCTTGTATTTGTTTTCGCCAGTTGTACTTCAGCATACAAAACAGGACAAACGCCTGATGATGTTTATTTTTCTCCTGCACGCCAGCAAGATGAATATGTGCGTGTAGAAAAGCAGGATGACCGGATGTATCAGAATGAAGATGAATACCGTGACGACCGTTATCTACGCATGAAGGTTCGTGACCGCAGATGGTCTACTCTGGATGATAATTATTACTATGGTTATTATCCTTCCAATCCTTATTTATATTACAATTCCTGGAATACCGTAGGTTACTGGAATGTATTGTATAATCCATATTATAATTGCAACACGGTAGTTGTTTACAACCCTAAAGCCACTGTTTACAATAAACCGCGCACTTTTAACCTGCGTGTTTTTGACACACCTGTGCAACCGAATAATCCAAAAGGGTTCACCTCCAGTGTTCCCCGTACTTATTCTGCACCGGCCAGCAACAATAATAATTACAAGAACAGCGGTACGAACGCCGGAAGTTTTTTACGTGAAGTATTTGGCAGTTCTGGCAGCAGTTCAGGTAATTCAAAAACCTATAGTGCGCCATCAAACAGCAACTCCTCTTCATCAGGCAGTTCTTCTTCCGGAAGTTCCGGCAGCAGCAGGGGTAATGCTACCAGGGGAAGAAATTAAAATGAATCAATGCCTTTTTATCCTAAAGGTACCTTTTAGGTGGCCTTATTAGATTGCTTTGTCCTGGAAGAACCCTATTATAAAACGCTTTATTATGAAGAAAACAGTACTCTTTATACATGGTATCATTTGCTGCGCTGCTGTAATGGCACAGGAGCCTGCTGATGCACTTCGCTTTTCATGGTATACACCAGGAGGAAGTGCACGTACACAAGCTATAGGTGGCGCTATGGGCTCCCTGGGAGGCGATATCACAGCCAATTATGTGAACCCTGCCGGGCTTGCTTTTTTCAAAACAGGTGATTTTATCATTACCCCTCTTTACCAATCCGGAAAGACCAAAGGCACTTACCTGGGTACTACGGACCAGGATAAAACCCAAAGGTTCGCTTTGGGAACAACAGGGTTTGTTATGGGTAGTGGCGATGGCCGGGGCAATGTGCGAAATACATCATTCAGTATAGCTTTTAATCATACAGCTGATTTCAACAGTGATATCATATACAAGGGGAAAAACACGCAAAGCTCCTTTGCACAGAAATTTGCTGAAGAATTAAACAACAGCGGCATCAAAGATTCAAGAGTTGAAACGGAATTTCCTTTAGGTGCCAGTCTTGCATACAATACCTATTGGGTAGATGCTGTAAAGAACAGTTCAGGACAAATAAACCGATTTGAAACAAGCGCCCCGGTAGCCACTGGATTGTTGCAGCAACAGTCAATTAAAAACCGTGGAGGCATTAATGAATTTTCTTTTGGAATGGCCGTGAACCTTAAGGATAAGATCATGATAGGGGGAAGCTTTGGTGTCCCTATCCTTAATTATAAAAAAGAATCTGAATTTGTGGAAGCAGATGCCACAACTAATCCCAATAACCATTTTGATTATGGCATGTTTACAGACAAACTGCATACATCAGGAGTGGGTGTAAACCTGAAGGCAGGTGTTATTTACAAACCTGCTGAAGCCTGGAGATTAGGCCTGGCCGTGCACACACCCACCTTTTATTCCCTCACGGATAATTATGAGGCCTCAGTAGTAGTGAATGATGATGTTCCTGCAGACAGTGCCTGGAAGGATAATTCAAAAAGCTATATGAATGACCAGCCTTCTGAATTCAAATACCTGCTGGTAACTCCGTACAAGGTTATTGGAAGCATATCGTATGTAATACGTGAGATACAGGATGTGACAAAACAAAGAGGATTTATAACTGCTGATGTTGAGTATGTCAATTATAAGGCATCTTCTTTTCAGCCGGACGCTGATAATAACAGCGATGAAACCACAAAGAATTACCTGAAATCCCTGAATAATGCAATTGACAAGGCTTATAAAGGCGCTTTTAACTTCAGGGTGGGTGGTGAATTAAAATTCACGACCATTATGGCAAGGTTGGGAGCATCTTATTATAGTAATCCTTACCAGGATATCAAAGGTGAAAATGGAAGCAAGATGAACCTAAGCGGCGGACTTGGTTACCGCAACAAAGGTTTTTTTATTGACCTTACTTATATTTATGCTATCAATAAGGATGTGAATTATGCATACAGGCTTGAAAGCGCTCCTTATTATGCAGCCAATCTAAAAAATACAGCAAGCAATATAGTTGGTACGGTAGGCTTCAAGTTTTAAAAATCATAGGCCAGTTTCAATTCCCAGTAACCTGAAACCGGTAATGTTTTTTCTAAGGGAAAATACAAGCTGGCAACAGGTATGATCTCGAAATGGTGTGCTGTAAGATCTGAATAGACATTCAACTCCATATTACTGAATACAAACGGGCTACCTGCCTTTGTTGTTGATTGTGAGCCCGTAGAACCACCTCCAGTCTGTCTTCTGGCCCGTCCATTGGTCTTTATGTAGTTTCCATAATTTTTATTATGGGTGATGTATTTAGAAGAAGTAAGAAAAGAATAAAAATCATTGGCTGATCCATTTACCAACAGGGAGGGATCAATTTCAATAGAGGAAAACAAATGCGTGCCATTACTGGTAAAGCTATGACTGAGGCCTGCAGCAGCATTAAGACCTGCCTGTTCCTGGCCTGATTCATCTTTACCAAAGCCAAGGTCAACGCTTAATAAAGGTGCCAGCCATGGTTTTTTTAAACTAATAAAACCATAGAGTTCATTATTTAATGGTGTGTAAGGAATGGTACTATTGCCGGAAAAGAAAAAATGGGTATAGGAAAGGTCAAGGTTGATATGTTCCTTATTGTATTGCTCGTAGCCTGCAGTAACCGTTTGCATGTAGATACCCGGCTTGCTGCCACCAGTGATAAAATAGGGCGCATATTTCACTCCAAACCCCTGGTAATAATAACGTATAAATGGTGCCACCACCAGGGAATTACTGTAAAATGTATCTGAATTATTGACGGACAGGTAAGGTATGGTGTTCAATTGGATGCCGGCCTGCATTTTGCTAAGAGAAGTTGAATCCTGTGAATAGACACACAGGGAAAAGAGATAAAGACAAGTAGTAAGGATTAGTTGTTTCATAGAATAAAAAGATAAAGAAACCTCATTACCATGAAACTTACAACCGTTCTTTACATAATTTTATTGGTTTAAGGTTTCCAGGCTATTGAAATACTAAAATATTTCCCTTTGTATTTATCCTCTTGGTTTAAGATCTAAAGAAGCGTCAGCAAATGAGTAAAAGAACTTTTTATGCTTTTGGTATTTCATTCATATTGTTGATAGTGGTGATCATTTTAAACCGCATGAGTTTTGATAACATGAAGGAATATAATAATGCGGTCAATCATACGCGGAATGTTATAACCTTATTTGAACGGCTTTCCAATCATTTTAAAAGCGCTGAGATCTACAGTCCCACTTACGACTCTATACCTGAGAATAATTTCTATAAGCTGTATAAGAATGAGGGTTTACAGATCAATGGTGAACTGGCGGAACTAAAAATCCTTGTTAAGGATAACAAGGAACAAACGCGGCTGGTAGATTCCTTATCAACCATGATCAGCGGGCAGATATACACCATATTACAGAAGAACATCGCCGAGATCATTCAATCCGGGGAAGCCTGGCGCCTGGATTATTTATTTGATATTCACGAGATCATCAACAGGGGTGTTGCCCATGAAAATGAATTGCTGGTAAGCAGGAATGCAAAGCTGAAAGATTCGATGCGCGCCAACAATATAGTAAGCGTTGTCTTTGCACTACTGGCCGTTACCATTATTATCTCCACTTTTATTTCTACATTATTTCTTTCTCAAAAGAGACTATGGCTGGAAGGATTTCTTGAATCTGTTCTGAATACCTCTCAAAATGGAATAGTCAATTATAAGGCTTTAAGAAAGGACGGTGTTATCACAGATTTCAGCCTGGCTTTTGCCAACAAGGCAATAGAAACACTGATAGGCATTAATGCCAGCAAAGTGATGGGAAATAATATTAAAGCATTTCGTACTTCGGTAAAAGATATAAACCTATTTGAGCAATACGTAGAAGTTGTGGAATCAGGTCAATCCTCTGTTTTTGAAGCCTATTTTGAAGATGGTCAAACGCAACGATGGTTACTGGTATCGCTTGTAAAAATGGGTGATGGACTAACAGCTTCGTTCCAGGATATTACCCAGCTCAAAAAGTATGAGGAAGAACTAAAGGACAACATTACTCAACTGGAGCGCTCGAATAAGGAGCTGGAGCAATATGCCTATGTAGCCAGTCATGACCTGCAGGAGCCTTTGCGAAAGATAAGAGCCTTTGGAAGTTACCTCCAGGAAACTCAATCGGAACACCTGGATGAAAAAGGGAAGATACAGCTGGACAAGATCATGCGGTCAGCAGAACGCATGTCTGTTTTGATCAGGGATATTTTAAGCTTCTCCAGCATGCGAAAAGAGGATCTTTATGAACAGACAGACCTTAATAAGATACTGGAAGGAGTGCGTTCGGATTTTGATCTGACTATCAGCCAGACAGGAGGAAGCATTGAATCAAATACCCTACCCATAATTGAAGCTATTCCGCTTCAAATGACCCAGTTGTTTTACAACCTTGTCAACAATTCATTCAAGTTTGCCCGGGAAGGAGTTTCTCCACAAATTATGATCACCAGTAAAGAATTGAATGATATTGAAAAAGGAGCGCGTGGGCTACCCGGGGAATCAACCTATTATGAGATCAAATTCCAGGATAATGGTATTGGATTCAGTTCTGAATATTCAGACCAGATATTCGGCTTGTTCAAAAGATTGAATGACAGGCAGGCGTACCCGGGATCCGGAATTGGATTGGCTCTTTGTAAAAAAGTAATAGAGAATCATAATGGATTGATCTATGCGAAAGCTGAAGAAAATAAGGGTGCCTGTTTCTATATAATTGTTCCACAAAATCAAAAACTGCACAAAAGGGAAGACAATGAAGTGCAGGATAATCTTCAGGAGACCGAAATGCTTCGCAAATAGCTCTGTACATGGGTAACGCCAGGTAAACACCAATGATACTCATTGTCTTTTCTAAACCATGTAAGCTGCCGCTTTGCATATTGCCGGGTTGAGATCTTTATCCGTTCGATAGCTCCAGTCAATGAAATTTCACCATTGAAATGATCAAAAAGTTCTCTATATCCAACAGTTTGCAGCGCATTCAGGTGTTGCCATGGTATCAGCAACCGCACTTCCTCCAACAATCCATGTTCCATCATTGCCTCCACCCTTTTATTAATATTATGGTGCAGGTCTGCCTGGGGTAATTGCAGGCCAATCTTAATGACGTCGAAGTAACGGGGTGTTTTTTCTCCTTTGCGAAAATCCATGAGCGACCTGCCAGTTGCCTTCCATACTTCCAGTGCACGCAATAAACGCTGTGGGTTTTGAATCTCTCCCTTTTCATAAAATGCAGGATCTAATGTCCTAACCTGGTCCTGCAACCACTCAAGTCCATTTTTATTGTATTCATGGATCAATTCATTATGCAATATCTCCGGCACTCCAGGTATTTCATCCATACCTTCCAGCAAGGCCTTTATGTAGAGGCCTGTACCGCCCACTACCACTGCAATATCACGGTCCCGGTATATGTTGTCAAGGGCAGCAAGCGCATATTGCTCAAATGTTACAGCGTTTACTTTTTCATGTATGGAGTGCGAGGCAATGAAATGATGTTTCACTGCAGACAATTCCTCTTCCGAGGGACGGGCCACACCAATATTCAATTCGCGGTAGCATTGGCGGCTGTCGGCTGAAATGATCTCTGTTTGCAAATGGCGGGCGATGTCAATAGCAACAGCAGTTTTACCAACTGCCGTAGGACCTGCAATAACAATAAGCGTTTTGTTCTTTGTTGCCATGGTCTATAAAAGAATAACCCTGCCACTGACAGAGTTATTATAAAATGTTCAGATTTTATTAAAGGACTTAAAATTCATCACCTGTGTCTGTACCCGTATCATCTGCACTTGCTTCCTGGTCATCAACGCCCTCCTCTCCTTCTTCACCAAATCCTTCAGCACCCTTGGTCAGGTCATACTTTTCTTCTACATCGGCAAAGCGTTCACCAAGCAGACTTTTGGTTCCATACTGACTGGGTGCAATACCTTCCTTGCGTACCATGGCAGGATAAGTAAGCTTGGGATTCTCTTCCTTTGATACATTGATCAATTCAATCAGGAAGGTCCACCCTTTTGTGAAATCATAAGTATAGATAAAACGCTGGTTGGTATCTTTTATTTCTGAACCAATGGTTGTCTCCTTCATTAATAAGGGAGCAGCCCGGTATTGTTTGTCATAAGGTTCAAGGGTGATCTCTCTTCCCCGCTGCCACTGGTCATTGCTGCGGTAGAATGTTGCCTGGTGTTTAGAATCGAATTCAAAAGCTTTTAGAATAGCTTCATGCAGGTTTAAAAAACTCTGTTTATGCCTGATAGCAATATCCCGGTATACGCTGTCGTCTTCTTCAAAATATACTCTGAATTTCAGTATAGCCATAGTGTGATTTCACATTCAATAAACCCCAAATATAGCCAAAACGGCTTATTTAACCGGAACTAAACCACACTCGGCACCCTTCTGCAACATGAATTGATAGGCCTTTTCATATTCATTGGGTATTTCGCCATCAAGTATAGCATCCTTAATGGCATCCTTAATGATACCAACAGGTTTTGAAGGGGAAATGCCGAAAGTTTCCATAATGATCTCACCAGTAATAGGTGGTTGCCATTGCCGTATATGATCCTTTTCCTCCACTTCCTTGCATCGCTTGCGCACCATTTCAAAATTCTCAATGTATCTCTTCACCTTGACCTTATTCTTTGAAGTAATATCACTGTTGCACAGGATCATCAGGTCTTCTATTTCTTCACCTGCATCGAAAAGCAGGCGACGTACTGCGGAGTCGGTAATATTTTCTTTGGTTAAAGAGATAGGACGCAGGTGCAACTCTACCAGCTTTTTGACGTATTTCATGGGTTCGCCTAAGGGAAGCTTCAGTTTATTAAAGATCTTAGGCACCATCCTGCCCCCTACCACTTCATGCCCGTGGAAGGTCCAACCAAAGCCATCTTCAAACCGCTTGGTGGCAGGTTTGGCTATATCATGCAAGATAGCAGCCCAACGCAACCAGAGGTTGTCAGATTTCTCTGCTACATTATCCAGTACCTGCAGTGTATGGTAAAAATTATCTTTATGCCCCTTGCCTTCTATAAATTCAGCTCCTGCCAATTCTACCATTTGTGGGAATATCATGGACAACAGGTTGCTTTCCATTAATAATTTAAATCCTATGGATGGCTTAGGCGTCATGATGATCTTGTTCAGTTCATCAGTGATGCGCTCCTGGGAAACAATGCTGATGCGTTCCGCATTTTTCTTAATGGCATGGAAGGTCTCAGGATAAATACGGAAATGTAATTGTGTGGCAAAGCGAATTGCCCTCATCATCCGCAAGGGATCATCACTGAAGGTTTGAGCAGGATCCATTGGCGTACGTATCAAACCCTGCTTCATATCCTCCAAGCCATGAAAAGGATCGATCAGCGTACCAAAATTGTCCTGGTTCAGGCTTATGGCTAAAGCATTGATGGTAAAATCCCTACGGTTCTGATCCTCTTCCAGTGTACCTGCTTCTACATCAGGTTTGCGTGAATGGGAACGGTAGCTTTCCCGCCGGGCGCCTACAAACTCCAGGTCAAAGCCATCAGGCATTTTAAATTGTGCCGTACCAAAATTTTTAAAATAGGAAACTTTAGGAAGTGGTTTGAAAAGAGAAGCTGCTACCCTGGCCAGTTCCAATCCATCGCCGGCACAGACAAAATCTGCATCCTTAGTTGGCCGGTCAAGGATCTTGTCCCGTACAAATCCGCCAATTAAATAACAGGGATAGTTCAAGGCCGCCGCGGCCTGTGCCACCTTTTTTAATATCTCCAATTCTTTATCACTGCATTGAATATCCATCGGCGCAAAGATATTGTAATGGGTAATTGGTGGAACAATAGACTAGTTGTAAGGCTGGGAATTGAAAGTTGACGTGTTGAAATGTTGAAAGGTTGAAAGGTTGAAAAGTTGAAAGGTTGATTAGAAAGATGGATCGGTTAGTATATTAATCTATTGAAACAAACTAGCTACCCTTATCAATATTACGGGTCCAAATCTTTTCCTCATTCCCGGATCACATTAAATTCACCATTTCCCATCCATTTGATAATGCGGGAAGGTTGGGTGGGCCTGGTATCCTTCTGTCTCCAATCAACAATATAATCAACGGCAGTTTTTATCTCCGGGGCAATATCATTGAAAGATTGTGGTGATGACTGACCACTAATGTTAGCCGAAGTCGAAACAACGGGATGGCGTAAACGCTTTATCAAATGCCGGCAAAACTCATCCTGTACCAGGCGTATGGCTATGGACCCATCCTCTGCCACCAGGTTATCGGGCAGCCCAATGGCATGATCAAAAATGATGGTGGTGGGCCTGGTTTGTTCTTGAATGAAGTCAAAAACCTGTGGATCGGGGGCCGCCACATACTGCATTAATTCCCTTTCATCTGCAACCAGTATGATCATGCTTTTGGAATCATCCCGCTTTTTAATATTATAGATCCTTTTTACAGCTTCGGAATTCGTGGCATCACATCCCAATCCCCAGATAGTATCTGTGGGATAAAGGATCACACCACCTTCTTTCATTATGCGAAGGCTTTCTTCAATATCTTTTTCAAATGCTTTAGTCATTTCATCAATTTTTTATACACCCGCATAATTTCATCGGTGCATTTTTCCAGTGTAAAATTTTCTGCCTGGCGGTGGCCAAGGATGATCATTTCCCTACGCAAATCTTCATTATCCTGGATGCGTTTCATGGCACCAGCCATTGATTCAGGATTGGAAGGATCGACATACAATGCTGCTTCGCCTCCTGTTTCCGGAAGACAGGAAACCGAGGAGGTGATCACGGGAACTCCAGACCACATGGCTTCCAATACCGGTATGCCAAAACCTTCAAAACAGGAAGGATAAACAAGGGCCGTGGACAACTGGTAAATAGTAGCCAGTTCTCTCGTGTCTTTACCTATTGGCTGGGTTTCTGAAAGAAAAATGACCTGCGATGACAACCCTTTTTCATGTATATATTCCTTTACCTTTTGCTTATAGGCACGTCCATCTCCTATCACTACCAATGGCAGAGAACTATTACCATTAATATACATTGCCTGGCATATGCCCAGCAAATTTTTTCGTTCAATAATGGAACCCACATACAGGAAAAACTGCTGCGGCAGGTTATATCGCTTCCTGGTACGTTGCTTTTCTGATTCTGCGATGACCTCGGCAAAAACAGGATCGCAACTTTGATAACATACATCAATCTTTTCTTCGCTTATGCCATACCAGTCTATAATATCCTGTTTGGTTTGTTGACTGATGGCTATAATGTGGTTGGCATTGCGGCAGGAGTATTGAAACTTGTGGCGGTATATCAGCACATTGATCTTTCCAAATTGTTCCGGGTATCTTTCAAAGATAAGGTCATGAATAGTAACCACAGATCGTATAGCGGTATGCTGAATGCCGTGTGGTATCTCATGGCTTAAGCCATGGTATAACTGAATACCCAATTGCTCCAGGTCTTTCTTAACCCAACTACTTCGCCAGGCGGAAGAAAAGGTTTTATTGATCAATCCTGCAGGCAATACTTCATGAACTTGCGGGAATACCGGTTTGGAAAATTTTCGTGAAGGTTTTGGATTGAACAGGTAATACTCGTGTTCGGGGTACCAGGTTGCCAGGCCCCTGATGAGGGTGCGGCTATAATTTCCCAGCCCCGTGGTATTGTGGAAAGCTCTCTTTCCGTCAAAGCCAATTTTCATTCCTGTTTATTAGAAGGTTGTAATGAGCAATTACTCCAGTTCAGTTAAGTTTGCAAAAAAATTTCGATGAAGTTAAGAGAGTCTATTGAACAAGCATGGCAAAAGCGTGAAATGCTGACTTACCAGGCCATACAGGATGACATAAGGGCGGTGATAGAAGAAGTGGACAAAGGAAGGTTACGCGTGGCGGAGCCAACTGAGAATGGCTGGAAGGTGAATGAGTGGGTGAAGCAGGCCATCCTCTTATATTTTGGCATCCAGCCGATGCAGACATGGAGTATGGAGCCATTTGAGTTTTACGATAAGATGCTGTTGAAAAAGAATTACAAGGAACTGGGTGTCAGGGCTGTGCCTCATGCCGTGGCCCGTTATGGTGCCTATGTGGCCAGGAATGTGGTGTTGATGCCTTCCTATGTAAATATTGGCGCTTACGTGGATGAAGGAACAATGGTGGATACCTGGGCGACTGTAGGCAGTTGTGCGCAGATAGGTAAAGGTGTGCACCTGAGTGGTGGTGTAGGCATTGGTGGTGTGCTGGAGCCTTTGCAGGCTTCTCCCGTGATCATTGAAGATGGTTGTTTCATTGGCAGCAGGTGTATTGTTGTAGAAGGTGTTCGCGTGGAGAAGGAAGCTGTGCTGGGTGCCAATGTAGTATTGACGCAGTCGACAAAGATCATTGATGTCAGCGGCAGTGAGCCCGTAGAAACAAAAGGTGTGGTGCCTGCACGCAGCGTGGTGATACCAGGAAGTTATAATAAAAAATTCCCCGCCGGAGAATACAATGTGAGTTGTGCACTGATCATTGGCAAAAGAAAAGAAAGCACCGATCTGAAAACGAGCCTCAATGATGCTTTAAGAGATTTTAATGTAGCTGTTTAATAATTGGCCCCGCAGCAGCGGGGTTTTTTATGTATGGATAAAGATGGAAACCTGCCCGCAGGGTTTATTGGAATATTGGTAGCCTTTTTTGGTGCGATTCTATTTTCCACCAAAGCGATCATAGTAAAGCTGGCATTTGCAGATGTAAAGGTTGATGCACTGACGCTGCTTACCCTGCGCATGGTGTTCTCCTTACCTTTTTACCTTCTGGCTGCTATCCTTATTACAAAAAACCCGGAAAATGTGCAATTGTCACGAAAGGAATGGATGTATACAATTGGTCTTGGTTTATTTGGTTATTACCTGAGCAGTCTTTTTGATTTTATAGGGTTGCAATATATATCTGCCGGACTGGAGAGGCTTATTTTATTCCTGTATCCATCGTTTGCCGTTTTGATCAATGCTTTTGTATTCAAGGAGCCTATCCGGCGTAATGAAGGAGCAGCACTTGTGCTTACCTATATCGGAATTGGAATAGCCTATTATGGTGAGCTGAATGTAGATACTTCTAACCCTCATTTCTTCCTCGGAACGTTATTGGTTTTTCTTTGCTCCATTACCTATTCAGTATATATAGCCGGAAGCGGCAAAATGATCCCAAGGATAGGCGCCAATAAATTTACTTCCTATGCACTTTTGTCTTCAACGGCTGGTGTGTTTGTTCATTACCTGGTCCGTGGGCAATATGATTTATTGCAGTCAGGTATGAGCTTATGGTGGTATGGTATTGCACTGGCTTTAATAGCTACCGTGATACCAACTTATATGTTATCCTATGCTATGAAAAAGGTTGGGTCAACCAAGGTGGCCATTATATCCAGCATAGGACCGGTATCAACCATATTACAAGCTCATTATTTTTTGGGCGAGAAAATATTCCTGTTACAGATCATAGGTACTCTTTTGGTATTAGCTGGTGTATTATTATTGGTTGTAAAAACGAAAAAAGTGGAGGTGGTTTGATGTTGGATTAGGCAGGAAAGCTATATTTGCACTCCCCTGCCCGGGTGGCGAAATTGGTAGACGCACCGTCTTCAGGTGGCGGCGCCGCGAGGTGTGCTGGTTCGAATCCAGTCCCGGGCACAAAGACCCCGTCTCACGCAGTGAGATGGGGCTTTTTATTTGGGACTGGCGCGGGCTTGTCCGCAGGCAGGAACAAATAAAAAGCCCCGAGGCCGACGAAGGAGGCCGAGGTCTTTGGGTAAGACCACATATTCCTGGATCATGAAATAATCCAATAAAAAGAGAGGGCTTTTATGTTTGGGAGTGGAGAAAGCATGCATTGACAAAATTGAGCTTGAAATAATTTGCTGCATGCTTTCAAACTACGGACAAACAGAAAAGCCCAGCGAAACGAAGTGGCGCGAAGGCCTTGGGTAAGACCAACTATTTTGGATCATGAAATATTTCTGAGGCTTGAATTAAAAAAGTACCTGGGCGATTGCTTGACTATAGTTTTATCTTTTTTAGGGGACAACTAATTAAATTTAAAACAACCAACCTGGAACTTGTGGTCTATCATGTGTGAAGTTCAAATTAGCCATTTCTTTACTCTCTTATAAGACATACTTCTATCTTTACCTTTTTCTCGATAGACTAATCTTCCCCTATCTACTTCAACACTTAAACGGATAATTTCAGGTCCCAAAAGATAAGATCGCATTCATGGCTTCGAATACATAGCGGACAGTCTAGGAAGAATAGAACGATTAAATGATTCGGCTAAGAAAGCTTTATTTAGAACGATATCTATTCTTCTAGAACGTAGTTTTTCTAATCTTGCTTGATAATTATGTTTCGGCACTTTAAAAGTTTTAAATGTTTTAATACTATTGTTACTTAAAACGTATAAATTTTTATAAACTCCATTTTGTCTTAAAACGTTTAACAAAAATTGGTTCGGTGCAAATACAACGAGCTTGTAAATTTTTTTCTTCATCTTCTTTTAAGAAATTATGTAATGGCATAAGCAGGTTTATTTTCGTTAACGGCTCAATTTTATTTAAACGCAATTGCGCCGATTCTATAATGATTTCTGCGGCAGCTAATATACCAGCCAAAAACGACTCATGGGCCAGTGGCACCTCTAGATCCTGATGGCCACTGGCACTACTAGATCTTATGATCCGTTCCCCACAAATACCTTCAGAGTAAAACACCTGCACAGGTTTACCAATTAAAGAACGCAATTGATCTACAGGAATGCTTAGACTTTTGGCTACCATGAAAATAAACCCTTCATCTACCATAATAGAATTGGCAATATAGTTTCGGACTAATTCTTCGGGAAGTTTAAGGGATTCAGCGATTTTTACAGACTCACTTTTTTGCTTTTGTTTAGGAATATATAAACAGGCAAGACAAACATTTTCAGCAAAGTTGAAATGACGGGATACACCAATGTCCTGCTGAGAAGTCCAGGCATTAATAATTTTTTTAGGCAGCGTACTTTGAATTAACAGGCGTTGCTCTTTAGAATCCAGAGCTACTGCCATAAGCTCTAAGTCATTTGGTCGCAGAGTAGCAATTATTTCCTGCCATTTATTTAAAAAAGGATTAACAGTAAGATTCGGAAAACGAGTAAACATTTTTTCAAGCTCCACTACTTTGCTTTTGCGTACATGTTCTTGTTCCATTAATGCATAGCGCTGTAAATTAGTAAGGCTTACTTCTTGGTCATCGATTAGATTGAGAAAGCCTTTGAGTGTTGGTAACTGAAGCAAGCACCACAGAATTGAGTTACCAATAGCACCTGTGCCTACCAAGGTAAAACCTAAGGTTATATCAGCGGGCAGCGCGGGCTCCTCTTTATTTATTGCATTGATTTGTTGGGAAAACACTGAAAAGCAGACCTCCCTATCCAAGGAGGGGTGACCAAGCTCCTCAGCAAAAAGGAAGCGAAAGATATTAGCGGCTGCTATACAAACCGAAGCTGCTGCGCCAAAGGGGTTTTGGGTATCGGCACAATTCATTGATGATTGAGTTGAAAAGGTGGCTTTCCAACCAGAAGACCCTGTAAAAAAACATTGTCCTCCAACTTGCCGGTCATCAACAGAGCCAATTACGAGGGTAATATCAGGCGCTTCGACTTCATTTACGTTAAGAACCGGATTGATGCGAAAGGATGTGGCTTTGAGCTCTTTTGTAATAGTACTGCCATACCCGTCTGATGAATGGTCAACAAACTGAATATTTGGATAAAGACGGGCTAAAATGCGTACCGCCAGATCGAGCGCAAACTTTCCTTCATTAGTCTGTACCGCATTGTCGCTATAAACAATTGCTAGGCGGGTAGCTAGTAACTTATTTTCAAAGGAACTGCGATCGTAATTTTTAATACGCTGGGCAGCTCCAAGGCTTATTTTATCAAAGAAATTGGCTAGGGCCATTACTGGGTAATTTTAAGTAAATGATTGATCTGCTCTTTCGTCAATTCAGTCCATCCACTTTCCGGTTGGAGACGGAAAATGGCACTCCCTTCAAAGCTCTGATCACTATTTCCAAAATCAGGTACGACTAATGATAGGCCACCAAAAGTGGTAATAATAGCCATATCATCATCAGCTTTTGAGTGATAAGCTTCTGTAGGATGAGAATGTACCTGCGCTATCAGGATGCGTTTGTTTCCATAGAGCCAGTCCCAAAGACGCCCTAGCTCCGCTCCAGATACATAAAAAGAAACACCAAATCTACTCCTGTGAAGCTCTTGGGCCGGATAAATAAGATTGGTTACAATAAATTCTTTTCCCTTCTTGCTGCCAGCAAGTAATGCCAGTCGTTCATACCCTTTACTACCGGTGACTTGAAATTCTTTATAGATGGCATCAACAAACTCCTGTGGTATAAATACAGTCTTTATATGCATTAAGCCGATCGGTTCACTGTTCATTTAAGTTGGGTATTGATTTATGCCAAGGTTAATGTTCGGCATTTGAAAATTAAATTGAAATAGATAGGAGTTGATAGCGCTCGTTCCATAAAGCTGCAGATTATCTAATAAAAAGCATAAAGAGCCCTCCCCGCCATTTTTTCTATATAAAAACCAGGAGTCTCCGTTATGAAATGTATGCTTGTGGTATTCGCGCACACCTGGTATACAAAAAAAAGGAACTTGATCGCTCTGTGCTTGAAGTAATGCCTGCGGCGCCGGTCCATTAATATTTCTAAAAAACCTTGTCTGCATTTGGGTGAAGAGGACGTGTTGTAGGGTAACAGGATGCACGAACCGTACAGAAAGAGGTTCTACATCATAATTGATAAAATTGATACAGACTGCAAAGACAATCGGTACTGGATTCAGAGAAGGAGCAGTAAAGGCAAAATAAAGATTAGGGTACGCTTCTTCTAAAAGCAGTACCCCTTTACTACGGTATTCTTCTTTAAGCTGTCGAAACCGTTCTAATTCTTCTGTGAATTTTTGTTGAGTCACTACCGGATCTACAAATTGTGTATCACTCATAACCGGCTATTATAAGCTATAATTTCCACCACCTCCGGCAGTTAAAGAGAGCACCAGGGTAACACCTTCTTGAATGGCGTAATCGCTTACCTTATTTTTTAGGTCTAGCACAGTTCCACCGAGTTTTAATTGCAGCCTGTCTTTATCAACACTATTATTTTCAGTGGCTTTAATGGCCTGTTCCAGCAAGGCGTTAATGGATTCATTTTGATTGATGGTCACCTGCACCGTCTCGCTTTGATAGCGGATATTGACCGTGATTTGATTTGGATGGCCGCTACCACCACCATTGCCAGAATTAGAAACACCTTGATCTGGAGCATTGTTGTGTACATGTTCATTCATGCTTTTAAAATTTTAATTTGTGATATTATTTTTTTATATAATAGCAAATAAATATCTTGCTACATCAGTAATACGCGGAAGCGTGACAGGCCAAAAGTGTCACGCTTTGTAGTATAATATTTAGACCATTGATTGATCAGGCCCCGTATAAAGTGCTATCAGATGTAGATTTATTTGTTGCTTTGTGTAACGAACCAGGTGACGATCGGTGCTTTACTGAGTTTGTAAAGCGCTTCCTACCCGATGTAAAACAGGAATGTAAGCGTAAGTGCCAAATCAAAAAGCTGGATCTGCACATTGGACAGGAAATTGCGCATAAAACCCTAGAAAATGCCCGTAGATCGGGAACCTTTAAAGAGCGAAAAGACGTTAAGGATCCCAAAAAAGCCATCCTAGTCTATCTATATCAAATAGCCACAAACTTATTCCGTGACCACCACCGCAAAAAAGTACGCGATCATCATCTACAAACTGTCCACCGAAGGACATACTTTGAGGATCTTATTGAAACGGACCAGTTTGAGCAGAATCCCGAAAAACTTCAAAATATAAAAGAAAATGCCGAATACATATTTAGCCAATTGAACAAAAAAGAACAAGCTGTGGTTCTGAAAGATCTGGAGTACAAAAAACATTACTGCTATTTACCTGATGAGGTTACCGAGGAACTGTCTGAGGATTTGGGTGTTCAAAAGGCAACTATTCGAAAAATAAGAGAACGTGCAATTTCAAAAATTAAAAAAGCCATAAATGAAATCTACCAATAATGAAAGTAGTCCTTTCTCAATGGAAGATTTTGAGAAAGGACTAATGTTAGCAGGCTTAATTTCTCCAAGTACAGTGGAAGAATTAAAACAGCGTGAGATATTGGAGGAGTATCAAAAAAAACAAAAAGCGGAGAAAAGTGCTGAATATTTTAAACGGGCCGTGCTTGCCGCGAAAATTGCGTCAGACCTACATGCACAGCCTACTTTTGGACGTGTAAAATTTCAAAAACTAGTATATCTATGTGAACATGTGGCTAACCTCCATACTCTGCACCGATATGAGAAATTTGCAGCAGGCCCCTTTGATAATAAATTCATGCATTCCATAGAAAAAGAGTTTCAAAAACAAAAATGGTTTCGAGTAGAAAAAGAAAAGAAAGATTCTATATACCGTTCAACTTATATCCCTCTGGAGGGATGTGAAAAGTACAAGCCTTATTACCAAAGATACTTTGATCAAACAGCTCATTCAATTCAATACGTTATTGATTTATTTAAGGATAAGAAAACTGATTTTACTGAAATAGCTGCCACCCTTGCAGCCTGTTATTTTGAAATCTTGGAGAAGAGTGAACCTTTTTCTGAAGAATTGCTTTTTTCTAAATTCTATGCTTGGTCCAAAGAAAAAGGAAGGTTTGTGCAACAAAATGTTTCATTAGTATGGCAGTGGATTAAAGATAAAAATATTATTATTATTGAAGTTCAATAATTGTAAATTTCATTTGACACACTTCTTACAATAAAAATTGAACCTCAGCAAGTAAGGGATCCAGTCCTAGGCGTGCCACATCTTGAAGGTGTATGCTTTCACCACTGCCAAATAAAAAACTATTCTAACTAAATTATTCCATGATCCAAAATACTTGGTCTTACCCAAAGAGAACGGCCTCCTTAGTCAGCTAAAAGCCTAACTGTTTAGGATCAATTTAATAATCTGAGGAATGAATTAAAAAAAGTCTGGGCAGATGCTTGTCAATGGTTTTATTATTCAGGAAACAATACAATGGATGCCATAGCTGGCTTGGATGCTGGTCAATGACAATAAATCCTTTATTCAATTTTCCTTTCAAAAGAAACATAGATATTGTGAAATGTGAGATTATGAGAAAATATTGGATTAGAAGAGATGAGGAAACATCCCGAAATAATTGCATTTTACAAAAGGCAGAGTCACCTACCCTTTACTCCATTCTACTTACATAACTCCTCCCTATTTCAACCATAGCTATGGCATGGATACTCCGTGCTTGCACGGAGTATCCATGCCTAGAACAGGGGGTTGGTATGCCGCTGCCATAAAGTTAGTAGCCTTGATAACCAATCTTTTAAAGGTGCTCTTAGCTAGGATTGTGGTAAAAACCCCTTGGAACACTTGCATAAATGCATGATTATTTTAATATTTACAGGTAAAACGACCCTATGCCTAATCAAACCAGTTCCATAAAAGCAATAGGCACTGTAGATAATGTGAGCTTTTATGAAGAGAAAGGTGAATACCGTGCCCGCGCCAAAACCGGGGTAGACACCCATCGTTTTAAGACTGATAAAGCCTTTGCACCCTCCCGGGCTAGCTCCGATCGCTTTGGAACAAGCAATACCCTTTGGTCCCTCGTGTACCGCTATGCCTTGCCTGCCTTTAAAAGCCAAACACTTTGCAGTCTTTGCAGGAATAAAGGTATTGCCCTGATTCACCAGCACCTGGAGGATGAAGAAGTACTGCGCAGGCTCTTTGAATATTTGGACTCGCTCCAATGCCTGTCAGTAAGTAAGGAAGACTTTGAGTTGCTCCTTCCTATACTACTGAGGGAAGCAGCGCACAGGGCCTTTAACAAGCAGGCAAAACAAAAAAAGAAAAAGCCTGAAGTAGTAACGTTTATTATCAGCGAGCCTGTTAGTGAGGAGGACAAGGAATTGTTTATTCATGAAACAGGAGATTTTAAATGGCAGGCGGTGTTTGCAGGTACCTTTCCCAAAGACTACGAGATACCTATTTGCTTTTTAGGGCATGTGGTTGATGAATTTAAAGGCCTAAGGACAACACTTCTAATGCCAACAGAAAGGATCAAGGCCGATTGGGTAAGAAGGGAATAGGCAAATAGTTTATACGTATTACAAAAACAGATACCGATGTTCTCATTTGGCAGTAAGCTTTAATCAACTATGCAAAATTTTTCAATCAGACCGGGAGGATTTAATGCTATCAGAAAGCAAATGCTTATCAGGACAATTCCATTAATGCTGATAGCTGTAATCGTTGGAATTCTGATCAGCACTATTAATTCAAAGAACCAGGCTAACAACGTTAATATTTTGCCCTTTATCATACCTTTTGCCTTTCTGGCGGTAGGGTTTGGAATTTACAGGGGAGTAAACAGGCAGAAATCGCTGCTTGATAGCTATACATTGAACATTACCAATAACCTGATTATACGCGAACAATTAAACACACCCACAATTTCCATTTACTTCAGTGACATTAGGGAAATAGCAAAACTGAAAAATGGAAGCTTTTTAATCAAGGGCAAAGATCCATCTGACATTATTGTTGTTCCGGCACAGATTGATAATTACGCCCAACTTGAAAGCCTGTTAAACGATATTCATCAGGTAACAAATAAAGCGGCTGCCAGTTTCAAAGAGAAATACCAGGTTTTAATTGGTCTCCTGGCACCCGGACTTATGTTTGTAGTTTATACTGTCAGTAATAAAGTCGTTGTTGGCCTGGCAGGAACTGCATTGCTTGGACTTATGACCTGGAGCTTTATCAAAATCCGGCAAAACAAGAACCTGGATAGCAAAACCAAACGTATTAGCTGGTGGATTTTACTGGTATTGGCCTCTGTAATCACCGCTATGATCACAAAATTAACCGGGGGTTCCAAATAGAAAAACTATTTGTCCGGGAGGAAGAAAGCCTGCTGTCAACAACTTTCTTCCTATGCACGACGACCTAAGTTTTAAAAATTAACCCTACCCTTCTCATCTTCCAGCGCATCCCTTTTTTTCCGGGAATCCTTTAGTTTTTGATTTCCAAATTTGTAGCTGATATTCAGGTTGATGCGTCTTCCCTCCCATTCATTAACCCAGCGTATATCTAAACCGCTACCTAAATAATGTGCCCGGTATTGGTGGGGGCCAAAGAGTGAGCTGGCATTTATCCTGACCGTGACTTTATTTTCACAGAAAGATTTCTGTACCCCCAGGTTAACAGCATAAGATGATTCCAGGTGCGCCAATCCACTTACCTCCGGCAAACTATAATAACCATCCAGCATCAATTTAATACTGCGGGGAAGGGTGAAGCTATGATTGGTGGAGAACTCACCCGTAAAAGATTTTGAATCATAGGAATAACCAGGAAGCGTGGAAACACCATGACTATAACCTAGCCCTATATTGGTAGAGGCCGACCACCATCTCCAGGTAGTTGATGCCATTACATCAAACCTGAACGCTGACGACTTCCCTGCATTTTGGGACTTGTTAACAATAACCTTTGTTATGTTGTCCTGTAAAATTGTATTAATAATATTACCGGTGACTGAGTAATACGAAAAGGAAGAAACAAGCCATTGCTTATAGCTATGCTTTAGTTCAAAATTATTACTATAAGCTGCATTCAATTGTGGATTTCCTTCGAACCTGGTGTAGGGGTCAATGTAACTTACAAATGGATTCAGGCTATTATAACCTGGCCGGCTAACCCTCCTGGCATAGCTGAAAGAAAGGTCATTGTTATCATTTATTTTTTTTCTTACAAAAGCTGTAGGGAAAAGACCAAGATAACTGCGCTTTGTGATTTGGCCATAGGTCTTAGAATTCCCTTTTGTGGCTGTATACTCTGATCGCAAACCGAATTGGTATTCCATTTCCTTCAACTTACCAGAATAGATAACATAACCTGCTGTTATTGCTTCATCTAATAAAAAATGGTTTGATACATTGAGATCTGGTTCCCAACCCCGGGAAGCAAGCGTATCAGAAACCAGGTTATTGTCAGTATTTACTTTGCTGAATTTAAAGCCAAATTCAAATTTTGCGGTGTTACTTATGATCCTTGAATAATCAGATTTAAGAGCTATGAGTTGAACACGGGCTGGTTGCTGATTAAAAAACACAAAATCATTTCTCGACTTCAGGTTGTTTTCATCCAGGAAAGCATTCTCGTTAAGGCTATGTTCTTTTCGGTTATACATTGAATAGTCAACATCTGCAGTCCACTCTGTACCTAATGTATCCATGGTTCTTTTAAAGTTGATGTTTGCACTCCATGCATTCAATTGCTCTCTTTGCTTTTTTACGCTTTCAATTCTCCTTTGCAATACTTTCCGGTATTCGCTAAAGGAAGATGTATTTGTGGTTACAACTGTATCTTTTTCCTTATCGAGGTTGAGGACAACGCCTACTAAAGTTTTTTCACTGATATTATAATCCAGCCCTGCCTTATAACTCTGCCACAAGGATCTTGGGTTCCAATAATTATTCCTGTCCTGGTAGGTTATTTCGGTGCCATTAGTGATCCTGCTGTTATAAGTTAATTCATTGTAGGATCTACTGTAGGAGATATTGCTGCTACCAAAGATGTTCAGAACTTTACTCCGGTGGTTCAGGTTAAGCGAAGTTCTGCATTTGGGATACCGTCCATAGCCCAGGCCTACAGATGCCTGTCCATTTGTTCCAAATAAGGTATTCTTCTTCAAGCGTATATTGATAATTCCACTGTTCCCTTCAGCCGGGTATTTATTGCCGGGATTAGTGATAAATTCTATGGAGGCCACCGTTTCGGACGGGAGATTTTTTAAATATTCCGTGAGTTGTGTGCCTGACAAAAAGCTTTGTTTTCCATTTATGAAAATGGCAACAGCCCCGCGCTTCATTAAAAGGTTATCATCTTTATCTACGGATACAGCCGGCCCTTTACGGATAACATCAAAAACGCTGTTACCCACTGCCAGTGCGTTCCCCTCCACATTCATTACAATTTTATCCGGCTTCATTTCAAAAAGCTTTTTTGAAGAAGTCACTACTACCTCCTTTAGTGATTTAGCCGAGGGAATAAGGGTTAAATGAATAACCGTATCCTTTTGCAGGTTTACTTTTATACTGGAAGTATTGTAACCCACTGAGGTAATAGCAATCGTGTATGAACCCGGGTGGAGCTTTTCCAGATTAAATGTACCATCGGCAACCGAAGTGGTTCCCTTAACCGGTTTAAAGGAAGTGTCACTTATTATAATGTTTGCTGCGTTAATTCCCTTTTGAACGGGGTCCAGTACCTGGCCCCTAATAGATACCTGCTGCGCACAAATGGCAGAACAGGTGAACGTAAATAGTATGAAGATCAGGAGTTTCATTTTGGCTGATTTTTGCCAAAGGAAGCGTAGTTCAAAAAAACAATTATTGCCTTTTCTGCAAACACCTGGTTATGTCCGACAAAGGCAATTGAGGGTTTTGCAGATGATAATAGGGTGTTTGCAGATTAAAATAAAGGCAAGAAAAAGAATGAATAATTTTAGCAAATGGCAAAACGGTATGAAAAAATAATACACATCGTGTATTGGACCTGGTTCCTATTCTCACCTCTCGTTTATTGGTACCTGCGGCGCGAACCTGTTGAATTGATGAAACTGTTTAAACCATTATTTATTTCTCAATTTATAGTTGGTGCCACAACCTTTTATTTCCAATACTTCCTGGTAATGCCAAAGCTGTTTAAAAGCAAAAGGCAAATAGGATCTGTTGTTCTCTGGTCTATTATTTCATTGCTGATCTATATTATACTCCGCTACTTTGTTGAAGAACTGGTATACCCCCATTTTTTAGGACTGAGAAACTACACCGCCGGTACAAGCCTGGTGTACTATGTATTTGATAATATTTATTTTGGTGGAAAATATATTATAAGCGCTTCTTTGATCTGGTTGGTGGTGAATAATGCCAAAATAATCGAGGCCAGGAATGAACTGCAAAAACAACAGGCAGAAGCTGAAATAAATTTTTTGCGTGGGCAAATCAACCCGCATTTCCTGTTCAATACCATCAATAATATTTATTCGCTGGTATACCATAAATCTGAAAAAGCCCTGCCGGCCATTCAAAAATTGGGCGAACTAATGCGCTACATGACAACAGAACTGGCAAAGGAAAAAGTGGAGCTGGAAAAGGAAATAGAGTATTTGAGGAGTTCAATTGATCTCAATGCATTGCGTTATACCGGCGGGGGTGCGGTAAATATGACTATAACCGGAGACCCAAAAAGAAAGGAGATCGCTCCTTTTATCCTGCTTCCTTTTGTTGAAAATGCATTCAAGTATGGTGTTGCAGATGAACAGCATCAGCCCATTGAAATCAATTTAAGGATTGAAGAGGACAAACTTACCTATAGCTGCAGAAATAAAATAAATGACACCCATAATGCAGATAGTACCGGAACGGGATTGAGCAATTTAAAGCGAAGATTAAACTTACTATATCCGGATAACCATTGTTTTAACACTGGTATTGACGGATCGTATTACCATGCAGAACTTGAAATAAATTTATAAATGATAAAATGCATTGTCATAGATGATGAGCCCTGGGCACTGGCATTGATAGAGGACTATGTGAATAAAACGCCCTTCCTGGAGTTGATCTTTAGTACCACAAGGCCCATTGAAGCAATTAATTTTCTGCAGGAAAATAAGGTTGACCTGGTTTTTTCGGATATACAAATGAAAGAATTAACAGGTATTCAATTGATGAAAATTGCCGGGGAAAAGTGCAGGTATATTTTGACAACGGCATATGGAGAATATGCCCTGGACGGTTATGAGCATAATGTCCTGGATTATTTATTAAAACCAATTACTTATGAAAGGTTCCTGAAAGCAGCATCAAAAGCAAGGGATTACTTTTCTACCAAGCAGGCAGCGCCTGCCAATGAGGTTAAGCAAAAAGATTTTATTTTTTGTAAAACAGACAACCGTTTAGTGCGGCTTCCCTTGGAAGACATCCTGTTTATTGAAGGTTTAAGGGATTATATAAGCCTGCAAACCAACACCGAGAAGCTGATAGTACTGGAGAATTTGAAAAACCTTGAAAACGAACTACCAGCCAACCTGTTTATGAGGGTACATAAATCTTTTATTGTTGCCCTGAATAAGATCGAGGTCATAGAACGTAACAGAATATTTATCGGGAAACATATTATTCCAATTGGTGACACCTATAAATCTGTTTTCTTTAATTCTATTGATGCCAATAGATTTGGTTAAGAGGGGAACTATATATTTATCCTGGTGATGAGGATGCAGCTATTTGTATGAAATTGCTGCATGCAAGGTCACCCCTCAGCCCTAACCTTATTTGAAATTGTATGTAGTGGCATGCCAGGACATTTCACGTGGTTTTCCCTGGTATTTTTCCGTTTGGCAATATCTCCATTTATTTAAATCTTGCAGCAATTAGTCGATGGATTAGTTTTAGCAACTTATAGTTAGGCTTTTCCATTTCTGTACTGGCACTAACTATAATTTTTATTTCAATACTCAGCACATCCAAACTTTACTTGATTTATACTTATGCATCCTATGAAACAATTTAATCGCTTAGGGCTACTTATTTCCGCTTTATTTTTCTTATCGAGTGCTGCATCAGCCCAATCCATTTTAGGAGCCGGCTATGGTACATTCAATGTTCCTGGTTCCATGCAACTATTTAAAGGATGGTGTCCAAACATAAAATATGAATACGTTGATGACGGTATGCGCCAGTCGGTTTTTGTGGATGTATCCTATTTTACGCATTCAAGATTAATAGAAGGCGCCAGTAGTTTTGATGCTAATGGCAATATCACCAGAGAACCAGATGTACTGGCGGCTTATAAATACATTTATTCACAAATAGGCTTCAAAACTGTTTTTGGCGGAGATGTGAAAGAAAAGAAGTTCTTACCCTTTGTTGGAGGGGGATTTGCCTTAGCAATGGAAAAAACTGCCTACTCCAATAAAGACGATATGAATAAAGATAATTTCTATACTGAAAAGCGGTTTCTATGGGGATTTCATATGAGTGCAGGGGCACAATATAATTTCGGTCCGGCTATTATAGAACTTAAAGGCAATCTTGATATCATTTTGAAACCAATTGATACTTATTCCAACTCCTCTAATATTTTAAAAAATACAAGGCTTTCTGTACTGGTTCCATTTAAGAAACTGTAAGCATATTTATTTTTTGTACCAGACAGAAACTATTTGATCAGGCCAAGGCTGGCTTTATGCAATACAAGGTATAGTAAACGACTTTTTATCATTACCAGCCATGAAGTTTTTTAGCATCTTACAAATTGTTTCAAACAGCGCCCTTTCGTTATTTCTTTAGCTTTCGGAAGAAGGTTCAATACCAATAAGGGATTTCTGAAGACTATTGAATGAGAAAATTTGCGTTCTGAGACCTGAGTATTATTTTCACAGCTTATCAATCAATTGTTTACGATGGTAAACCCTGTCCCTATCATTAATCAAATATTTGAAATCCAGGCGAAAATGAAGGAAAAAGGCATTGCCATCGATTTTGATCGCAATTTTAAACGCCTGCATAACATTTTTGAAGAAGAAGGCTACCTGGTGCATGACCCTACCGGGGAAACTTATTCCGAAACAAGAACAGATTATGAAGCCAGCATAAGTGGCAGTATTGGTTCAAAACTGAAAATAAGCCGTACCATCAAACCTGTTATTTACCAGCAAAAAGAAGGAAAGGTATTATTGCTGCAAAAGGGAGTGGTGCTTGTGGAGAATTAAGCTATGATGAAGCCCGTAAACTTTGGCATCGACCTGGGGACCACGAATTCACTTATTGCCAAATACGATGGCAATAAGGTGGTGGTATTTAAAAATCCGGTTGGACAGAAAGAAACATTAGCATCTGTGGTAGCCTACCGCCCTGAGCGGATACTGGTAGGTGATAAAGCAAGGGAATATTTGACCAAGGACCCTGTCAATGTGTTTGGCAACTTCAAACGCAAGATGGGCACTGACGAAAGATATTATGTCGTAAATATTGATGACAATATTACTCCTGTACAGTTATCAGAACTGGTATTGAAAGAACTCAAAAATTTTATTTATACAGGCGAAACCCCGGAAGCCTGCGTCATCACAATTCCTGCCTCTTTTGATACGATGCAGAGCAACGCCACTTTAAAAGCAGGGCAAGCGGCGGGCTTTAAAGAAATCTTTCTTTTACAGGAACCGATTGCTGCCAGCCTGGCTTTCTTCAATCAATTTCCTGAAGACCTTCAAAAGGATGGCTACTGGCTTGTATATGATCTTGGTGGGGGTACGTTTGACGCAGCCCTTGTACAGGCAACAGACCAGGAATTGAAAATTGTGGATCATGAAGGAAATAATTTCCTGGGAGGTGCTGATTTTGATTTTGCCATTATTGAAAAAATAATTGTACCCGAAATCATTCTCCGGACAGGCATTGAAGACTTTGAAGAAGAGTTCAGAGTGAAGCATGGCAAGTATGAAAAACTGTATTACGAGATCCTGTATTATGCAGAAGAAGCGAAGAAAGAACTCTCCTACTCTAAGTCAGTTTTTGTGGAGTTCAGTGCAGAACTCAATAACAAACGATATGAGTTTTCCATTCCAATAACCAGGGAAAAGACCGATGAAATATTTCTACCCCTGATTAATGAAACCGTTAGGCTGGTAAAAAATGTATTGGAAAATAACCGGCTATCTTCAAAAGATATTAACCAGCTGGTATTGGTTGGTGGCAGCACCTATGTGCCCCAGGTGAGAGAGCAACTGGCTTTGCAGACAGGCATTCCCCTTAATTTTTCTTCTGACCCTACTACTTCAATTGTTGCTGGAGCTGCCTGGTATGCAGCCAATAAATACTATGAATCTTCAGGACAAAATGAAATTATCAGCGCTGAAGCAATTGCCAGCGAAATTCTTTCCACTGTTGATTTTATTGAGCCCGAACTGCACATTGAAACATCTTACTCAAAATCAAGTCGTGACAAAGAAGAAGTCTTATTACTGTTTTGCGAAGGTGCTTATGAAAATAAATTCTTCCGCATTATCCGTGCGGATGGGGGCTTTGATTCTGGTTTTGTTGGTTTGAAAGCCAAAAAAACCGAGTTTCTTCCTTTACTTCCATCTGTAACCAACCATTTTACACTTTCAGTATATGATAACAGGTATGAAGAAATAAAATCTCTTTCCAGGGAAATAAGCATCACGCAGGGCAAGTATACGATTGGAGGTCAGCCTTTACCTTATGACATATCTTTAGAGATTGATGATGTAGAAAATAAGACTACGAAGCTTGAAGCCATTTTTGAACGCAACTCTGTATTGCCTCAAAAAAGAACTATATACCGGGAAATTTCCAAAACGATAAGCAAAGGCTCAAAGGATGCTATCATAATAAACATCCTGGAGGGGGATAAAAGTGCACGCCCTTCATCCAATTTAACAATAGGATGTATAGAAATTTCAGGCAAGGATTTGAAGACTGACCTGATCAAAGGTTCTGACATTGAGATCCAACTTCACATTACGGATTCAAGGGTATTGGAAACTTCTATTTTCCTGGTGATGACGCAGCAGGAGTTTAATAACGTTTTCTCTATCTCAGAGAAGCAGATCAACCTGGAGCGCTTGCGTGAACAATACAATTTACTGGAAAATGAACTTATACAAACCATAAGGCAATTTCAATATAATGAGAATGACGCCTGGGAAATAAAAGCAAATGCATTACTGGAAGACCTGCAATCCGTTAAAGAGCGATTGTTCAAATTAAAGAGCAATGATAAATCGGATGAGAAATATGTCATTGCTGAAAAAATCATGCGGGTTTCACAGGCATCGGATAAACTGGGCGGCAATGAAAGAATAGCCATGCTGGTGGAGGAATATTTTGAAGCCAAAGAAAGAGTGATGGAAACCATAAACACCTGTGATTTTGAAAAGCAGGAAATGCTGAAGAAGTTTCAAAAAATAGAGCAGAGCGAGAATTCTTTTATCCGCTCCAAAAACGTTTCGTTTATAGCCAACAAGTTAAAACAGCTTGATGACCTGCATTGGGATGCACTTTGTAATACCACCAGCTTTCTTATCAGCCGGTATATTATGTGGAGGGAGCTTCCGGCTGAATCTTACAAAGACTATCCCGCTGCCCGGTCTTTGATGAAAATGGCTGATGCATCACTTGAAAAAGAAAAATATCCAGAATTCAGGCGGCAGGTTTTCAGTTTGACACACCTCATGGTAACAATAAAAGACAATATTAATCAGGCATTCAAAGGAACAGGCATTGGCTAATAAGCAATACATATCTATTATCAGGCTGTTTAATTACTGTGATATTTCCACTGGCAATGATTTTTATTTATCCAGGGTAAGGAAGCAATTGCAGGCAGAATTCGGCATTGCGCAAGGGGGTTTTATTGAAGTAGATGGATATACTTATACCCGCCAGGATGTTTTTGAAGAAATAGAGCATCCGGATTTTCCAGGACGGTTATCATTTCATAAACAAATATGGAGTGTGCCAGAGCTATTGCAATTGCTTGAGAATAATACATATAATGCTGCCACCATCCGGGATGGTTTTCGGCCATTTTGGAACAATGGGGAATTTGATAAATTTTTATCACCCTATATTGTTGGTCCTTTCAATTACGTATCACGCACTTTACTCGCTGGAGGTGACCTGGCTGAAATGGGGGAATTATTGCGTATAGAGGAATTACTTCAAGCTCCGGAACGGGAAGAAGCTTTTCGCCCCTTGCGTATTTTCTTAGATGAAAATCTGAGGCTGCTTCGCAATACCAACCTTGAGAACTATAAAATGATGCGGCCCAAAATCTCCTGGTGGATTGATACTGACTGGCATGGAATGTTTAACAATCTACCCGATGAATTTTATGATATTAAGAATGAGCTGATCGTTCAACTGGTTAATCTTGGGGTGGCCATACAGAAAAAATATCGAAATGATTGCAGGCAGATGAGTGAACAACTTGTAACACTTGAAGACACACCTGAAAACCTTAGGGGAACGATTGTATCTAATCATTCTGTGTATACAGGTTCATCCAACTCTTCAAACTTTCGGGGTTACTGGTGGGTTGTATGGATTATTATTATGGTAATAAGAGCCCTGGCTTCAGGAGGTTGTGAGCATACGACTAATGAATACAAAGCACCTCAAACGCAAATGAATATCTACCAAACGGAATCTTTAACCAGGCAAGTTAAAGATAGTGGTAAGGTAAGTATTGATAGCTCAACTCTGCAGAATTTACATAGGCAAGAGCTACATTGAAATGTTTAGGTTCATTATTTAAAGATGCTCATAGGGAAACTTATATTTGATTACCAGGGACTGTTTTTTTCTCTTAGAAACTTTAATGATGTATTCAGAACGATGGTCTTTGGTAATATAAAAAGCTTTAGATTAACCATCTATAATAGGTGGGGTGAGATAGTATATGAAACATCGGAACGTAACAAGGGTTGGGACGGAACCTATCGTCAGAAAACACAGGATATAAATGTTTTCATCTGGACATGCCATTACCAGTTGGAAGGTGAAAAAGAAAAAGTAAAAAAAGGTACAGTTGTTTTAATTCGATAGCTTCAGTTTAGAGAAATTCCTTAGGGTGGCAAGCAATGAAACTGCCACGGTTAATTTTATTTACAAAACCAATTTTCCCCACCCATTACTGTCCAGCTTTCAATTCATGCAATAGCATATAATGATTTTAATCATTTTCCTGAGTTTGAAATTGAAATACCTTACAGGAGCTAACCGAAATTTTTTTATATGCTTCCGTATAAAAATTTCATTGCTCTGCTCCTATTTACCATTTCCCTGAATACAACATATTCACAGCGCAAATTTCCAACTCCTGCCTACGCGGATACCATATCAAATCCTATTAAAGGAGATATTTCATCCATCACAGAGGGCAAAAAGATCTATACAAGGTTTTGCGTAACCTGCCATGGCAATAAAGGAAAAGGTGATGGCATTGCTGCACCAGGTCTTGCCAAACCACCTGCCGATCATACCTCTGATTTTGTGCAAAAACAAAGAGATGGAGCATTATACTGGATCATCACTGAGGGCAACAGGCCTATGCCTACTTATAAAACTACATTAACACCCACCCAGCGCTGGGAGGTAGTAAATTATATACGCACTTTAGCCAAAGAAAAAAAGAGTTAGCCATGAAGAAGTTATTGCTACCATTAGCAGGTTTGCTCATCAGCCAGTTATTACAGGCACAAAATACAACAGAAAATAACCAGCCGGTTCAATCCTCTTCCTCCTATTCAGGTCAAAACAATTTTGCGGTTTTTGGAAATGCAGAAATGACCTATACTTCCAACAAAAACACAAAACAGTTTGGTGATCTGAATTTCAAACCCATTTTTCTCTGGCAGATATCAGAAAAGCTTTTTGTAGAAGCCGAACCTGAATTTGAAACCGGCGAGGGATCACTGGACATAGGTCTTGAATATGCTAATATGTGTTATTTCGTCAACCCATATCTTACTCTACATGCAGGAAGATTTTTGCCCAAGTTTGGTGCTTACAGGGGTCGGATGGGTGAGGGTTTTATCAACCGTTTTCCAACTGATCCCGTAGGCTTTGGCGACGGTGGTATTGGGGCTATGAATGAAGTAGGTGTTGGCGCATTGGGAGGATTTGGTATAGGCGATTCAAAAATAAGTTATGATGTATATGTTTCAAATGGACCTATCCTACTGACAGATCCTGAAAATGCAGGCCAGTTTGATTATGAAGGATACATAGGCAATAACAACGGTAAAGCCATTGGTGGCAGGCTGGCAGTTCTTCCCCTATCCAATTCAAGCCTGGAACTGGGATTTTCATTCCAGCATAAGAAAAAAACCGGGGACCTGGGTAGTCCTTTTGAAAATGTCAGCCTTAACATGCAGGCGGTTGACCTGAACTATTATACACATTTGACTCCTTTACAAAGTGACCTGAGGTTAATTGGAGAATGGAAGCACCAGAAGACTGACCAGGTCAGCTATTATAAGGCAGACAGCAGTCTTTACAGCTTTACCAATTCACCTTCAGCTTTTTATGCAACGGCAACCCTGCGTCCATCACATGTGCATAATACATTCATTCACAATCTTGAGCTGGCAGCAAGATACTCGGAGTTTAAGCGTCCGGCGGATGCCCCATGGGGTGGCAGTGATACACACCAGTTTGCAGTTTCACTGGATTATTGGTTGCACTGGAACAGCCTTTTAAAACTGACCTACCAGACTGAGAAAGATGAGCCCAACCTATTTATAGCACAGGTAGTTTTTGGATTTTAAAATCATTGCAATGAAAAAATATATTCTCTTATCTTTTATATTGGTGTTGAGTTTTATTTCTGTCATGTTTTTACTAAATAGCTGCACAGTTTCCCAAAAGGTAAATGATAAAACAGGCACTCAACTGTGGGGTGAGAACTGTGGTCGCTGTCATAATGCTCCCGGGCCGGGTGAACTCAATGCGGTTAACTGGGATATTGTTGGCAAGCATATGAAGGTAAGGGCTAACATTACTGACGCTGAAGAAAAAAAGATAATAGAATACCTTAAATCAACGGGTAATTGATATCCCAATAAAAAGACCCCGCCTTATTGCCTGGGGCGGGGTCTTTTTATTTGAAATTGATGCCAGGTATTCTCTAATTAAAAAACTATTTATTTCGTTAGAAGGCTTTGGCAGATCTTTTATTGATATTCTTTAATAACAAAGCCAAAGCAGCAGCAACCACAACACCTGTTGCAACATTTTTAATTAAACCTTTACGGTTGTATTTCCATTCCGCCTTCCAACCTTTTTCTGCAAAAATGTTAGGAACAATTCCATGCTTTAGGTCATCAATGATGCCCTCCACTACCCCAATACGATCAGCCATCACCAGGGGTACCCAGTGCGCATAAGTAGATTCGCTATAGCGAAAAGCAAAACGGCGAATGACACCACTTAATCCCTGGGGAGGTGTTGAAGTACCAAATACACGGCTAAGTCCAGGACGCTCTATTGATTGAAGCACTTCGACAGTTACCGGCTGTTGCTCTGGCTTTTGGTAATTAAGCCGTTCATGGTCCGCACCATTATAGTGTTTTATTGGATAGGTTGGATTATTAAGAGGATCTGCATCCATACCCCAACCGGGAATATTCTTATACTGGTTGGCTATTTCCCTATCCATTGTGGATTCAATTGTTGTTGCAGGTTCAATTTTATTTTCCATATAATACTTTTTATGCCGCCGATGCGGATGGAGGAATTAATACTGGTTTAATACAATTGTCACGTTTAGCTGAAAAAATATGATAGCCTTCAGCTACTTCTTCCAATGGAATACGATGTGATATAAGACCTTTTGGGTTCAATCGCCCAGCCATAACATGATCGATCAGTTTCGGCATCAAACGTTTCACAGATGCCTGGTTCGCCCGAATGGTAATTCCTTTATTCACCACATTACCTATAGGTACCAGGGCGTCTAATGGCCCATACACTCCCACAATAGAAACAATGCCACCTTTTTTAACTGAATTAATAGCCCAGTGAAGAGCTGTGGCTGAACCACCTGTCAGCGGCAATTTCCGACCTACCAGGCTTTGAACCACATTGCCTGCCGCTTCACAACCTACCGCATCAATACATACATCTGCACCAAGCCAACCGGTTGTTCTTTTTAAAAATACAACAGGGTCTTCCATGTCTTTAAAATTATAGGCTTCACAGTAGGCATAACTTTTGGCAAATTCCAGGCGGTAATCAAGGTGGTCAATGATGATCACACGTCCAGCGCCAAAGAACCAGGCGCAGCGAGCTGCCATAATACCTACCGGACCGGCACCAAACACTACTACAGTATCGCCTTTTTGAATACCTCCCATTTCTGCTGCCTGGTAACCAGTGGGGGTAACGTCTGTAAGCATTACAGCATCATCAAGGTCCATACCTTCAGGAATGATCGTTGGGCCAACATCAGCATACGGCACCCGGACATATTCGGCTTGCCCTCCATCATAGCCCCCTGCTGTATGTGAATAGCCAAAGATGCCACCCACAGCAGTTGCTTCAGAATTTGATTCATGGCAGTTCCCAAAAAGCTCCTGCTGGCAAAAGGGACAAGCTCCACAGGCAATGTTAAATGGTACCATTACATGGTCACCTACATTCAATTTTTGTACACCTGTTCCTACTTAATTACCCGGAATTAAATCTTCCGTCACATGCTTTTCAATAAGGCATAATAATGTTGCCGTTGGATTGATACCACCCACCCGACTTAGTATTCCTGTATGCAATACAAATAAATTGCTAACAGGGTTAAATGTTTCCTCAAAAGTTAATTCTTTTTGCGAATTGTATAGATTATATGGATGAAGCGTATCTCTTAAATTATCAATGCCAATTGTGTCATCTGTCTCTTTGTATTTAAGGTTATTTTGAATTAAAATATCCCTTACAATTGCTTTGGCTTTTTTTATTTTTTCTTTGGTTGAATCTGGAATATTAAAATAAATGTCAAGGCCCAACTCACCAAATTTGTCAGTTTCCTTGGATAAACTAATTTTATTATCATTTTCATCTAACTCAATGTCAACAAAGATTTCCCAGGTTTTATATACATAAAGCTTTTTGTGGTATAAATAATTAAATGCAAATGGGAAAACATGATGAATACTGGCAAGCCCTTTTAGCAATTCCCTCACAGAGAAGGAATTTTTTGAGGAGAAGATATTTTTGAATTGGCGCCAAATAGCGAACTGTCCATTAAAAATTGCCTTCATGTAAAAGGAGGATCCACTTACGTCACCAATAATTCGAGAGGTAAGTAAAGAATTATTAACAATCTTATGTTGAAAGTCAGCGTCGAATATTTTGGTTTTTGTGCCAAGTACTGTAAAGCCTCGCATGCTAATACGATCACGAAAGCCCAATGTTGTTTTTTCCAGATTATATATTCCCGATACTCCAAGTAAACGGAGGCTTTCAAAAGCACCACAAGTAAGGTAAAACTTGTCAGCTTTCAAATCCTCATGTTTGGAACCGTTTTTTATAGACACACTTACCAGGCGACTGTTATCAACATTCAACCTTACTATCCTTGTGTCCTTTATTATCTGAACATTTTGCTTCGCTTTTATTTTAAAATAAGTAAAAAAATTTCTTTGGCTAAATTTCAGCCAAATTCCTTGTTTAAAAAACAACCCTTTTTTAATTTCATAATCTTTTAAATCTGGAATTTTCTTAAAAAAATGCCTTAGTACTTGGTCTTTATAATGGATATTGGCGTGCTTAATAACTTGCATTCTCTTATCGCCAGGACAATCATTTTCCGAAAAAAATAATAATTGTCCTGCCCATCGTGCTGAAGTTCCCCCTAGTCCAAAATATCTGCCTTTCTTTATTCCATCATAAAACCCGGATTTAACGAAAGATAAAAAGCCTGCTTTTTCTTCATTTTTAGTTTTACTATCTCCAACTTCTACTAGCTTAATTATAGACTGAGGAAATTTTTTCGAAATAGCATTTGCAAGATACGAGCCGTATGTACCTGCACCAAGAATACAAATTGTTTCCATTTGCAGTTAGTTTGATGGAGTAATTATTATATTAAATATAAAATATTAAATGTGAAGTGCATTCAATACGCACTATTTTGTTGAGTGCATTTAATGATTAAGTAGCCCTTCAGTAATTTGCATTAATAATCTATTTAGGCAAAATCAAATTATAAGTATAGCTGGTAAAAAAAGAATGAAGGTAGCTATCCATAGAATAGATGAGTTTTGCAATGCTTTTTAAAAAATATGTATAAAATATTTTTTATCTATTAAGCAATTGATGTACCTTTAAATTATTCAAGGCTACGAATAACCACTCATTCTCCCTATATAATTTCATTATCATTTTGCCAGGATCATTATTAAACTACATACTGGTTTTTTTATTTAGGCTAAGTAAATATCAATTGAAAAACCTTAAGCACAATTTCACATAGTCCGAGCTAAATGAAGATCACACAGAGTTTAAAAAACTTTTCGTATGTGTATCGACTATTATGATTTGACTTTGCTTAAGGAAGAAGTAGAACGAATTGTCGGAAGGAAAATTTTAACTGCTGCTGACTGCAATTTATTGTGCAATGACATTTATCTAAAAACACAATCTAGCACAAGTTTAAATACTTTAAGACGACTTTTTGATTTAATGAAAAGTAAATATCAGCCTTCGCTATTTACTTTAGATTTATTGTCTAAATATTGTGGCTATTCTTCATTTAGTGATTTTACAAATTCGAAAAAGAATAAACCTTGCAATAACGAAAATCAAGACAACAGTTTTGTGAATTTTTTGGTTTTACTTTTCAGAGACTTTGAAGTTAAAAGTACCAATGACATCACATACATCCAGCTTATCCATAAAATAATAAATAACCTTGAACATTGGCCTGCAATGATTGACACATTCCAACGTGAAATTGCAAAAACAGCCAGTGGACAGGTATTTTATTACGAGCAATTTATCAACATTGACAAGCTTAATTCATTTTATGGAAAGGGATTACACTACTACCTTAATGAAAAGAAAACAGTTGAAGCGCAGTTATTAGGACATTCTCTGCTTTGTTTGCAAAGTTGGCTTACAATGAATGATGAAGGAGTTGAAAACCATTACCAGGAAGTACTTCGACATTCTGTAGATGAAAACATTCATCCTTTTATCAGTGCCAGGTTTTTTGCAACGCAATTATATAAGTGCGAGATATCCTCGAATGAAACGGAAGCAATTTTAATACAAACAAGAGAATTTTACGATAACATACGATATTCAAAGTTTGTTCACCAAAACTTTCCATATTTTGAATATGTTTTATCAGAAGCACTGGTGCTTACCAATCAATATGAAGAGGCACTTTTTTACATTACCGAAGCCTTGAAGAAAAGGAATTATCATGTTCCGCCTAATGTTGATTTAAGGTTATTTGAATCTATCTATCTTTTTCAGGCAATTGCATTGGCCAACATTGGAAAGCGGGAAAAAGCAAAAGATATACTCGGAAGCATAAATACAGAAAATTTCTATTTTCTTTCGAGGCATTTTAATTCAATTTTATACTTATTACAAAAAGGAACTTTTCAAAAAAAAGAATTCCTGCAAAAACAAGTACAATACCTGGTTCAACAAACAGGGTTTAAAAAACTTGTAGTTAAGCAAGAAGAATGCTTTAAAATATAACGAAAGTTAACTGCTCTATTTCTGGGCAAAAATGGGCAAACCAAATATCAAATAGCATTTTAATTTTAAATATAGAATCAAATGAGAAAGTGCAGAGTTGTTCTAATAGTTTAGCAATAAAACACTTATGATATTTTAATACCTCCGTGCCCTAAAATGGGCTATTAGGCAATTGTGGTGCTGTATGAAAGAACAAGCGCATCAAATTGCCCAATTAACACTTTGAAATTATAGAAGTGATTAATCAAGTGTCCATTTAATTGGAAATTTATTACTCATCAAAACTAACCATACCAAAATGACTATTACAAAAATTCATTTGCCACTGCTGCTCATTTTGCCAATCTTTCTTTCTTGTGTTAATACAAAGAAAGCAACCTATTTTAATGGTTTATCAGATGCAGAGATTCAATATAAAGTGCAAAGCCTGGAGCCAGTTATCCAAAAAAATGATTTGTTGAGTATTGTTGTTAGCAGTATTAATGCTGAGGCAAATCAGCAGTTTAACTTATATACAATATCATCTGCACAAGGACCTGTAAATTCAGGCACTGTATCACAAGTGTCTGGTTTTTTAGTAGATCAGGATGGTAACATTCAATTCCCAATGTTAGGAACCCTCAAAGCTTCAGGTTTAACAAAAAAACAGTTAAAGGAAGTTATAACCAAAGGACTTATAGAAAAAAACCTTCTTTACGATCCTGTTGTTAATATCCGCTATTTAAATTATAAAGTAACTGTGCTTGGTGAAGTAGCCCACCCTACAGTGATTAATGTACCTGGTGAAAAAATCACTGTGCTGGAAGCTTTAGGCATTGCTGGCGATCTTACACTTTATGCGCAACGTGATAATGTTTTAATTATTCATGAAGAAGAGGGAGGAGGAAAAAGAATTGCCAAAAGAATTAATTTAAACGATGAGGAGCTACTTACATCTCCTTACTATTATTTAAAATCGAATGATATTGTATATGTAGCGCCTAATAAATCAAGGGTTGCAAGTACCAGTACATCCAAGCAATGGCTGCCAGCCATGTTAAGTGGCTTATCCTTTTTTGCCATCGTTATTGACAGGCTAACCAGATGATTTTATTCATTTTCATTAATTAATAGAAGTATGGAACCTAAAAGACATGCTACTGAAAAAGAAAAGAATGCGGTTGAAGCATTCATGTATAGGTATTTGCCCTATTGGCCGCTTTTTGCATTATTGCTTATTCTGGCCGGCACTGCCGCTTATATGTACTTGCATTACATCGCGAAGCCAGTTTATCAAATTTCAGCTAATATCCTTATAAAGGACGAAAAAAAAGGTGCTGACGAATCAAAAATACTGGAGGCACTAAATATTACTTCAAATAAAACTGTTGATAATGAAGTTGAAGTTATTCAGTCAGGTGAATTGCTGAACGAGGTAATAGACAGTTTGCATTTATATGCACCAATCTTCGAAGATGGTCCAATTGTATCACGGTCCGCTTACACTTCTTCTCCAGTTACTATTGAATTAGAATATCCAAATAATATACAGGACACAGATAGAATTGACTTTGTTTATAATAAGGGAAATAATACGGTGGCGATAGAAGGAAAAATGTATTCTTTAAATAAGTGGATATCTACTCCATTTGGTGTAGCAAGGATTACAAGAAATTTAAATTTAAAGACAGCTTCTACAAACCCACTATATTTTTCCTTAAACAATCCCAAAATGGTTCTTAACAGTCTTGTTACGAATCTACGTGTCATTGCTGCCAGCAAGTTATCAACTGTAATTGACCTAGCAATAATGGATGAAGTGCCTGAAAGAGGTGAAAATATATTAAATACTTTGATCCAGGCATATTATAGATCTGCAGCAAAGGAAAAAAATGTTTTAGCAGCCAATACACTTTCATTTATAGAAGGACGTATTTCAAACGTGGCAAAAGAACTGGATTCGATAGAGAACCGCCTTCAAAAATTCAGAAATCAAAAAGGTGTTGTTGATTTAAGCGAACAAGGAAAGCTTTATTTACAAAATGTAGGCGATAATGACCGTAAAATGACAGATATTAACATGCAACTGGCGATGCTGAATGAGGTTGAAAAATACGTACTTTCTAAAAATAATCAAATAGGCATAGTGCCATCAGTAGTGGGTGTTAAAGATCCACTTCTTTCTTCGTTATTGCAAAAGCTATACGATTCTCAAATGCAATATGAACGGTTAAAAAAAACTATCCCTGGGGGTAACCCTGCAATGTTTTCCTTGGAAGCGGAAATTGATAATATGCGCCCCGCAATTTTAGAGAATATACAAAATCAAAGGATGAGTTTACAGGCAAGTAAAGCTAATCTCAACTCTGGAACAAGTACGTATGTCTCTATGCTCCAGACCATTCCTCAAAAAGAAAGAGAGCTATTAGATATAAGCCGTCAGCAAACTATTAAAAATGTTGCATATTCGTTTTTATTACAAAAAAGAGAAGAAGCCGCATTAACCTATACGGCAGTTATACCTGACAGCAAAACAATTAACTTCGCAAGTGCTTCACTTGAGCCCATAAGTCCCAAAAAAATGCTCGTTTATTTAACGGCACTTACATTGGCCTTATTTATTGGGTTTGGTATAGTTAGCGGAAGAGAACATCTAACCAATAAAATTCTTTTTCGTTCTGATATTGAAAGCTTAACTACAATTCCTATAGTCGGTGAGGTAATGAATATCAAGGGTGGAAATCCGATAATTTTAAGTAATAACAATAACAGGCAATTAGGTTGTATAGAACAATTTCGCCAGCTCAGGATTTCAAGTGGCTTAAATGGAAGGCATCAGAAAAATAAAAAGATCTTAATTACGTCAAGCATTGCGGGTGAAGGGAAAAGTTTTATATCCAATAATCTCGCTTTAAGCCTTGCAGGATCAGGAAAAAAAGTTTTGCTTTTAGATTTTGATTTGCGCAATCCCAAAACTTCAGCATTGTATAAGCTAACAGGAGAAAAAGGTATATCCCAATTCCTGGAAAATAGCAAACAACCGCTAAATGAAATTATCTATCATACGGGTAATAACGAGCTATATATCATACCAGTTGGTTTTTCAACAATTAATCCAACAGAATTATTGCTAAATGCAGACCTTGAAAACTTGTTTGAATATCTGGATAGTAACTTTGATTTTATTATTATGGATGCAAGCCCTATTGATCCAATTGTAGATGCTTATATATTATCAGAATACGCAGATTCCACTTTGTTTGTGATAAGGCACGGACTTACTACAAAAGGCATGGTAGAATCATTGGATGAAAGCAATAAGAGTGGTACACTGAAAAATATATCCATTATTTTCAATGGTATTAAGCCCAGAGGTTTTTTAAATAAAAACTATGGATATGGATTTGGATATGGAAGCAAAAATATCTATGGAAAGAAAACTTACAAGGTTGGAAGCATGGTAAACAATACATAAAACATTTTCTCCAGCACCTATTCCTATAAAAAAATCCTAAATCGTTTCCCAAAAAAGTTTTACAAAAATCTGTTTCAGTTATACTATGTAACTGAGTTGGGCGAAGCCTGACTTAAAATAACACTTCTCAAGCTTTCCATATGATACTTAGTAAAAAATGGTATGCTATTTATACAAGGCCTCGATGGGAAAAAAAAATAGCCGGAGCCTTGGTTCAGAAAGATGTTGTTACTTATTGCCCTCTTAACAGGGTATCACACCAATGGAGCGATCGAAAAAAGATTGTGCATGAACCATTGTTTAAAAGTTATGTATTTGTACAAATAGCTATTGAGGAAATGATTAAGGTGAAGGAAACTGATGGGGTTATAAAATTTGTTTATTGGCTTAATAAGCCTGCAGTTATAAGAGACGAAGAAATAGAAGCAATAAAAAAATTTTTGAGCGAACATATGAATGTTCAATTAGAAAGAACAGATATAGGAATAAATGATGTAGTTCGCATTGCTTCGGGTCCATTCATGCAATACCAGGGAAGCATTTCGGAGGTGAGGAAAAACAAAGTGAAAGTAATCCTTCCTTCTCTGGGCTATATGATGACTGTAGAAGTTGAGAAATCTAATCTTGAAGTAGTGAAAAAAAGTAACAATTCACATATTAGATACTCGAAAATAACAGATGCTAATAAGACTCACTCGTAATACCTTTCTTACCACACCAAATAGGGTGATTTCCAAATGAAAATATTAATTACAGGCAGCGCCGGATTCATTGGCTTTCATGTAACTATTGCCTTATTAAAACAAGGGCATGAAGTATTGGGCATTGATAACATCAATGAGTATTATGATATTAACCTGAAATACCATCGTTTGCTTGAAAGTGGCATTGAGCGTATCAAAATTAGCTGGAATAAGGAAGTACATAGCAACAAGTATGATCATTATAGTTTTGTAAGGTTAAACCTTGAAGACAAGCAGGAGCTAATGGCAATTTGCAAAAGAATTAATTTTGATGCCATTATTAATTTAGCTGCCCAGGCTGGAGTCAGGTATTCCATACTTAATCCAGATGCATATGTACAATCTAATCTTGTTGGCTTTTTAAATGTGTTGGAAGTGTGCCGAAATTATAAAATCAGCCATTTAATATATGCAAGTTCTTCAAGTGTATATGGCTTAAATGAACAAATACCTTTTTCTGTTAAGCATAATGTAAATCATCCTGTATCGTTATATGCAGCCACAAAAAAAGCAAATGAATTGATGGCTCATTCATATAGCTATCTATATAACATACCAACTACTGGACTTCGATTTTTTACTGTCTATGGCCCGTGGGGCCGACCGGATATGGCCTGTTTTATTTTTACGAATGCTATCATGGCTAACAAACCTATCCATGTATTTAACAATGGTAAAATGAAAAGGGACTTTACCTATATTGATGATGTTGTAGCAGGGGTAATAAAAGTATTGGAAAAACCTGCTTATAAATCCTCTGAGTGGAACGGCAAACAACCTGATCCTTCTTGTTCATGTGTACCCTATCGCATTTATAATATAGGTAACAATAAACCGGTTGATTTGATGAGTTTTATACACGAGCTTGAAAGAAACCTTGGCAAAAAAGCAATTATTGAACTAGAAGGTATGCAGCCTGGCGATGTTACGGCTACATGGGCCGATATTCATGATTTGGCGAGCCAATTTAACTATAGGCCGGATACCACAATACAATCTGGACTAAAAAATTTTATTACCTGGTATAAAAAATATTATGGAATTAAAAAAGTGAAAAAAACCGTAGGTATGGAAACAGACATAACTACTCTATAATAAGTAAAAATTATTATTATCCTGTAGCAAATAGCATTTCAAGGATTACATAAAATTGTATGAACTACTTTTTTATGATCATTAAACTTCTATGCCTTTTCAATATTCAACAACTGAAGTTTTCTTTTCGTAAATAGGACACGAATGAAATAATAAATAAATTATAACTGAATGGAAAAAGTGACGTCTGGGCCGTCCTCAAAAAGGCAAATTGAAACTATTACACCAGGGTCGAAATTAGCATTGATCCAAAAGCTTTTTGATGCACTTCATGAGTATGGAATCAAATATTGCCATTGGAAAAGTAATGAGCACTTATATGCTTCCATGACTGCAGATACAGATTTAGATGTTTTGTTTAGTCAGAAACAAATAGAAATATTGATGCCGCTTTTAAAAAGGCTTGGATTTAAATTATTTAAGGCACCCAAACAAAAACATTACAAGGATATAGAAGATTTCATTGCGCTTGATTTTTCGTCTGGTAAAATCATTCACCTGCACGCCCATTTCAAGCTTACTCTCGGGGAAGTTTACCTCAAAAGTTATCAATTAAACCTGGAGGATACGATTCTGAGCAGCCGTGTTTTTGATAAAACATTTGGTATTTATCGTATTGCACCAGCTTTTGAGCTTACACTTCTTTATGTCAGACTGGCTTTAAAATTAAGGAACAGGGATATTTTAAAAATGTATTTAACAAATGAAATACTATACACAGGAAATACTTTAAATGAATACAATTGGCTAAAGCAAAGATGCACACAAGAGGAAATTAAAGCTGTATTAAAACAAATATTTTATGATTACTTCCCTGTCTATGAAATACTTATGAAAGATTTTAACCGAATGGAAATTTTAAAGCTTTCAGGTTTCATAAAAAAGGAATTTAAAAATCAAAGATCAGTTTCTTCTTTACATGCTAATATATTACGTTGGCAAAGAGAGATCCTATTGAAAGTTTATAAAAAGTGTTTCTCTCTTTTGCATCTTCCAATAATTTTGAAGCGCATCAACCCCAGGGGTGGTCTTATTGTGGCAGTTGTCGGCGCAGATGGATCAGGAAAGTCAACTATTATTGCCAATATCGAATCTGCGTTTGGAAAAAAGATAGATGTTTACAATATATACTTTGGAAGTGGCGACGGCCACAGATCATGGATGCGAAAAATAATAGCTAACCTAAAAAAAACTATACTACGTCCAAAAATCCCGAAACAAAGGGTGGAATCAAAGAAAAGTCAAGCTGAAAAGAAAAAAGGCTTCCTATCAAGCGTATTAAAATTTATTGATGCACTTATTATAGCCAGCGAAAAGAGAAAGAATTTAAAGCTGATGCAAGCAGCAAAAAAAAATGGAATGCTGGTTATTTGTGACAGATTTCCTCAAAATCAAATAATGGGTTATAATGATGGCCCATTACTCCAACATCTTTCTTTTTCTAAAAATATGGTTTTAAGAATTATTGCAAAGAAAGAAGCAAGATCATATCAATTCGCAACTAATAATCCTCCTGATATTCTATTTAAATTAATTGCAGATGCCAGATTGCTAAATGAACGCAAGCCAAATGGAACACCAATGCAAATACTAGAGGCAAAGATTGAAAGTACAAAAAAAATACAATGGGCAGAATGTTGCAAGGTGATTACAATGGATGCTGCACAACCACTTGAAAAACTACTTTCAACAATTAAAAAAGAAATATGGAATGCTTTGCCCTGACTTGAATTTACAAATATCAAATAACTTTTATCGCTCTCACATTAAGATGAAACCGATTTTAAAAAATCCTATCCTAAAACATTCCATAACTCTTTTTATATATAATGTTAAAGGATAAATTTTAAATGATTAATGAAACTATTGCTCTACGACCTGGGGAAGACATTCACAAAATAGTGCAACCAAAAAAAAAGGAAGACCTTAAGCAACGTGCCTATCTTAATTCTTTATCCAGTATAATTGATTATGCGGGAGCCCAGATAACAGGATTTATCATTAATCCTTTTATAGTGAGGGGCCTTGGGAGCTCAATGTATGGTGTATGGCAGATGTTAGGGCAAATGACTGGCTATACAAAGATAGTTGACACAAGAGCAACCCAGGTATTAAAGTGGACTCTTGCAAATAAAAGAGATGTAGCTGAGATAGAAGAATTTAAAACTGACATAACAACCGCTCTAATTGTTACAGCCATTACGCTCCCTATTTCATTGATTATTGGAGCTGCCATTTCATGGTATTCACCTTATATTACCCAGGCAGATGAAAAATACTATAGTTTAATAAGGATTACCTGTGCCTTGTTAATCTCATGTTTAATAATAAACAAGTTTTTTGGTCTGTTTGAAGCGATATTAGGTGGAATGAACCTAGGGTATAAACGGATGGGTCTACGTGCGGCAATTATTGTTCTTGGGGGTGCTTTGAAAGTTTTGGCTATCACCAGGGGATTTGGGTTAATCGGATTGTCCTGCGTTCAGATCCTTGTTTCAATAGTAACCGGATACTCCTTCTATATTATCCTTAAAAAAAATATTCCATGGTTTTCACTTGGTAAAACCAATCTTTCAAAAGTGAAATCTTTCGGTAAACTAAGCGGTTGGTTTATGGTCTTCACAACAATAAAGATGTTTCTCTTAAGTAGCGATAAAATTATTTTGGGTTATTTAGCAGGTACAGTTTATGTTTCAAAGTATGCACTTACCATGTTTTCATCCCTGGCCGTGCAAGGTGCATTGGTTGCAGTTATCACAGGAATGACTCCAGGTATTTGCAGCCTCTTTGGAAAAGGAGAATATGATAAGGTTAAAAAAGCGAGAAGGGTAATGATTTCTATAGTTTGGCTCCTGTCGGTATCTGTAGGCGTAGCAATATTGCTTCTTAATAAATCATTTATCCACTTATGGGTAGGTACAAAGCACTATGCAGGTAATATAGAAAACCTTTTGATACTCCTTATCTCTATCCAGGTTGTTTTTTTTCAATTAGATAGTTTTATTATTAGTGCCACATTGAACATGAAAAGTAAAGTATTGCTATCTGCCTGTGCTTCTGCCCTTACTATATTGTTATCATTCTTACTTGTAAACAAATTTTATATAGTAGGATTATGTATAAGCACCTTGCTTGGCAGGATGTTCTACACTATTGGATTCCCAAGGCTTTTGAAAAAGCAAATGAAAGATGATACCCCTGTTTTCACCAGGCAATTAATTCAGCCTTTGTTGATTTTAATACTGTTTTTTACCCTGGCAACTTATGCGGGACAATATATATTTATATCAAATTGGCTGTATTTATTATGCGGTGGCAGTATTTCTTTAATTCTTAGCGCCGTTTTATTTTGGTTCACGGGTATGGAGCCAACAATGAGAAAAGAAACCTGGAATGTCCTGTCCCGGATTAAATTAATGAGAATGAAATAACTTTTTTATGCTGGATAAAAATCTCTAAATAAAAGAAACTAAATGCCTGGCCTTGCTAATCATAAAATGAATCTAAAGTCGCCTCCAATAGTGCCAATAAATCATAAAACCAAGACAATAGAAATTATAGGCCCACCTGGTATTGGCAAATCAACATTTTACAAGTCATTATGTAAAACCTGGAACAATAATTTAAATTGGGTGTATCAGAACAGGCTTTTAGCCCCACCCAAACCAAAGCTTTCAGAATTTAAAATCTGGCTGCAATATCAATTCCATATGATTGCAAATAAAGATGGAAACAGGGATATTCCGGTAGACTATGGCTTGCGATTCGTAGAAGATCATAAAGAATTAGGTCTATTTTTTTGGAATCACCTTTCAGGAATAAATTCTTGCATGGATAAAGAAATTGGTAAATCCTTCAGGTCAGCTTATTTTTTATTTAAAGATTTTTGCAGGTATCAGGCAATATTTGATAGCATAAGCAGCAAGCCATGTATAATAGATGAAGGCTTTTTGCAAAAATCTTTTCTCCTTCAAGACAATGAAAAGTTGATGGCAGAAATAGTTACTGAATATTTACATTTGATTCCATTACCCTCTTCAGTTATTTACATTAATACCACTGATGCAAATATTATAATTGATCGGATTTGCAATCGCAAAAAAATCATTGCCTCTCATTTCAGAAAAGATAAGAATGAATTAATTGCAGAAACTGAAAAATGGCAGTATTTATTTAGCATTATTATTGAAAAACTTACCCGCAATAATATTCCAGTACTTTGTATTGATGGAGAAAGACCTATAGATGAAAATGTTCGCTATATAAATTCTGTGTTGAGTTAAAACACCTATAAGAAACACCAAAGTTTCATTAATATAATTATTTACTTACGCTTATCATCTATTCTAAACCTTAAAGAATGAATACTTTCTTTTTATTGTTAGAGGTTTTCCTTTATGCATTTGCCATTTACATCTTTGTGATAAAAAAAGAGTTGGGAATTGTTTACTTACCAGTGCTATTTTTTATAGACACTGTCATTACCACCCATATTATCTCAACATTTGTTTATTACGGGATCATCTCCATTCTGATATTACAATTTATAAGGAAGAATATTGATTTCTTTAAAAACAACATGTTTGCTTTTTACCTCCTAGTGTATTTTTTTATTCTGATGACCAAGTCCGAAAATCTGCAAATGATCAGGCAAGACCTGTTTAACGTAATGTGGCTTTTTATTACAATTTCACTTATTCCTTCTATATATAGAAAATATTCCAGAGAAATCATATTTATAGAATTGTCTCAATCTGCATTTATCATACTTATAATTTTTATATTAAACGTAGTCCTATCTTCATTATTCCACTACAATGCTTATTCGATGTATGGAATTACCAGTGGTATTTTATATGGAAATCTTTATGCCACAGATTTCAACATACTTGCCATTGCAATTTTTATTGTTTTTCTTAATGGATTGAAAGCAAATAATCTTCTTTATTTAATTGCAGCTATAATCGCCTTATCATTTATAGGTCTTTCTGTGAGACGTTCAGTCATAAGCCTAAGCGTATTAGGCGTGGTCATTGCTATGCTGATCCTGCTGAGTCAAAATGCAAAGAAAGCTTTAGCTTTTGGCGGATTAGCCATTTTGTTAGGAGCATTTGTGTTACTTAAAACCGGCTTTGTATCAACTTTTAATGAAAGATACGAGCTTAGAAATTTAGATGAGCGCCGCCTGGATGATGAAAAAAGGATTTTTGAATATAATCTTTTATATGAAGATATGTTCATTTATAAAAGATACAGTCCCTGGTTTGGTTTTGGACTTTTTAATAGTGCAGGTAACTATGGCAATGGGAAATTTTACGACAGAAGTCTTCATGGAGATTTAACAAGCATAGCCCACTCAAGTGGTATCTTAGGTGTCGTCCTTTATTTGCTAATGATCCTTAATGTTTTTTATAGTTCTTTGAAATCTGCAGAAACAAAGGCTGATAGGTTAATTATCTTGTTTGGCCTGATAACCTTTGTTGCATACACTTTAACTGGCCGATACACACAAATTGGATGTATGCTACTTTTATTTCTGGCAGTCAAACTGCCTTTAACAAAAGAGGAATTTAATCACGCAGAAGTAGAGGACACAGGGAAAACTCTTGCATTTACTGGGTAATTATCCAGACAGGCTTGGCAGTTCAATTACAAACAAGCTACTAATTTTCTTAACAATGGCAAGATTCTTATTTTACGACGATAAAATTATAAACTTACTGTTACAGGAGGAGAAACCTTCCGGAGGTGCAGCAGTTCAAGCTTACGGATGGATAAAAGGTCTTTCAGAAGCAGGCCAGGATATTTATGTAATGACAAATATAAAACATAATGGCCCTTTAAAGGAAGAATGCAATGATATTAATCTCGTGCCATTGTATGACCAACAAAAAGGCATCAGATGGTTGAGATGGATCTATTATCGTTTTCCATATATCTACAAAAAAATAAAGCACACGCACCCAGATTACCTTTACCAGGGGATTCCAGGGTGGACCTCATTTTTACTAGGTTTAATTTGCCGACAATTAAATATTAAATACATCTTGCGGATCTCTAATGATTATTTATTAGATAACCGCTTTTACAGGAATTATTCCATCATGCACCGGTTTTTTCAAAGGATGGGAATTAACTCAACTTATTGTATTCTATGCCAAAATGATTACCAGTTAAGCATCATTAAAAAAGAATTTCCGGGGAAAGTAGCCATTAAGATCCCTAACCCAATCTTCCTGAAAAATGATTTTAATTCAAGTGATGATTCGGCAAGGAAATATATAGCCTGGCTGGGCCTTTATCAATATCAGAAAAATATTCAACAATTATACGAGATCGCCTATTTGCTGAAAGAAGAGCAATTTCAAATTGCAGGTCAAGAGTTGGGTAATTGTGACAAGGAAACGCAGTATTATCTGGATAAGCTTAAACAACTACCCAATGTAAAATTTATAGGATTTTTGCACAGGGATCAGGTCTTACCTTTTTTATCAAAAGCAAAATTCTTATTAAATACCTCGCATTACGAAGGTTTTAGCAATACGTTTCTCGAAGCTATGTCAGTCAGAACACCTATTCTATCAAGTCAGAACGTGAACCCTGATTCAATTATTACAAAATATAACCTTGGCATAGTCTACAAGGACGCTTTGGACCTGCAAAAAAAATATTTTCACTTAACCTCGGAAGCATATAAAGCAATGTCATGCAACGCTTTTGATTATGTTGCTCAGCAACACGATTACCGAATTTTGTCAGAAAGACTAATAAATTTTTTCAGTAAGAATTAGCAGTTAAACTATTGAATTGCAGCAGGACATTCATTATATGTTGCTTTTAATAAGATCTGATAAATTTATTAAACCATGCATAAAAACACTAAAATCCGTGTACTAATTTTTATTGGTAGTTTGCGCTCCGGAGGAAAAGAAAGAAGGTTAATAGAGTTATTAACTTATTTTAAAAAGAAAACAGATTTTGAGTTTTTAGTAGTATTAACAAAGGACGAAATTCAATACCAGAGTTTTTATACATTAGACATACCTTACCTGGTCCTAAAAAAGAAATGGAAGAAAAAAGATCCTACAGTATTTTTTCAATTTTACAAGGTTTGCAAACATTTTAAGCCTCACCTCATTCATACCTGGGGACGCATGCAGTCGTTTTATACTCTACCGACAGTAGTCTGGCAAAAAATACCCCTGGTTAATAGCCAAATTACAGGAGCTCCAACGAAAAGACCAAAATGGTTTCGTTTAAATTTAATAGACAAGCTTAATTTTTATTTTTCCAGGATTGTCCTTTCCAACTCCAAAGCCGGTATGGAAAGCTTTAATCCACCGGCAAATAAAAGTAAGGTGATTTATAATGGTATTAATATGAATAGGTTCAACAATTTACCAGATGTTGAACAAGTAAAGGCTAAGTATAATATACATACTCCTTTTGCTGTACTAATGGCAGCATCATTTACACCATATAAAGACTATGACCTTTTTTTAAGAGTAGCAAATCATGTTACAAAACTAAGAAACGATATAACATTTATAGGAGCAGGAGGATATGAAAAAAGTGATGCTGAATATAAGAGAATGCTGCGGCTAAGCGCACAAAATCCCAGAATTCTTATCCGGGAAAGAATTGATGACGTGGAAGCTCTTGTAAATGCATGCACAATTGGTGTTTTATTCTCTGTAAATGGCGAAGGCATTTCCAATTCTATCATTGAATATATGAGTCTCTCCAAGCCTGTTATAGCTACCGCAGCTGGGGGCACAAAAGAAATTATAAGAAATAACGAAAACGGCTACTTGATTATAAATCAAACCGAAGAAGAAATCTCCGATTTGATCATTGGCCTGATTAACAACCGGGAAAAATATGAAGCATTTGGAAAATTAAGTAAAAGAATAGTTGAAGAGTCTTTTTCCCTGGAAAGTATGGGTAAAGCTTTTGAAAGGGTTTATGAAGATGCATTAAACTGATAGGATAAAAAGCAATTTTTTTGAACAGGCCAATATATGTTTTGAATAATCTTGCTAACTGGGTTTATGCCAAAAAACGATATATATGTAGTTCATTCAAACTCTAAAATCGAATCTCTTTATACATTGTTTCCTTTGTTAGTTTCCAAATTCAGCAATCATATCAATTTTTTGAATAAGGATTCAAAAGAAGCCATGCATGCAGAAGGAAAATGCGCTATCCTGGTTCGGGTTTTTAAAGGAAATAGATGTTTTATAGGCGAGGACGAAAAAAAAAGAGAACTAATTAAAGACTTTAAAAAACGCTTTGACAGGGTTATAATGCTGGATGATGGAGCAGGAAGTGACAGCCTTCATTTTGAATACATGGATCTTGTGGATTTATATTACAAAGGAAAATTATTGAAAGAAAGATGTAACTATTTAAAACCAATGTACGGCAACCAATTGTTTACAAACTATTATAATCAAAATTATGGTATCAATGATGATAAGGTAAAAATAAGGGATATTCCAAGCGATCCATCGGTATTAAATAAACTAAGAGTTTCATGGAATTTAGGTTGCGGAATATACCCTGTTCCTCATTTAAACCTGATACGCCTTGCAAGAGAAATAACCAGACACGGGCTTTCCAGATTTTTAAAGCCATGGTATGTTCATAGCTATAATAAAATGATCAGGTTAATGGACCAGCCTACAAATTATGATAATAGGTTAATAAAAATTCATGCCCGTTTTGGAAATAATTCTTTGCCAAACACAATTGACTACCAAAGAAAAACCTTTTTACAAAGATGCAAACAGCATGAAAAAGTGATTATGGGAAGCATTAGTCCCCGGGCTTATAATAGGGAAATAAAAAATGTTGCAGCAGTATTAAGCCCTTTTGGATGGGGTGAAATTTGCTTTAGAGATTTTGAGGCTATTATAAACAATAGCGTACTTATTAAGCCCAACATGGATCATATCGAAACATGGCCAGATGTCTATAAAAATTATAAAACATATATCCCTGTAGATTGGGATGGCAATAATCTGACAGAAACCATAGATTGTGTGTTAGGCAATATAACAAACTACATTCCTATTGTGCAGAGAGCAATTCATGAATATAAAATGTCATTCCTTGAAATTGATGCCCGTGTATTAGCCTTTCTTGAAGAATCTTCAGGATCAAGGGTAAATTACTATTAAGGTCCAATAAATCTAAAAGCAGATATTTTGCCACTTCCATATTTATTTTTTTACCGCTGAGATGTTAGCCTGAATAATTTTATATCAAAGAGTTTACAAATAACAGGCAAACAAATTTTTTCTGAAATGAAGATTGTATTTGTCAGCAGGTCCAACACAGGTTACCCATATCCCTATGTAAAAGAGCAGGCCGATGCACTGGTTAGAAATTACAATGTTGAAATCAGTCATTTTTTGGTAGCTCACGGAGGGGTTAGTAGCTACCTGAAAGCTGTAATCAAATTGTTTGATTTTACCAGGAAAAATAGAGTCGACTTGATACATGTGCACTGTGGACTATCGGCGTTAGTAGCAGTTTTATATAAATACCTGTTTTTCAAAAAACTTAAAATTATCATTACTTTTCATGGAAGTGATATCAATATACCAAAGGAACGGAAGTATTCATTATTTGCAGCGCAGTTTTCTTCGCACAATATTTTAGTGTCAGAAAAAATGTTGAAATACTTTAAAAAGAAATACTCGATAATTCCTTGCGGAATAGAGACGAATATAAAATTAGATTCGAGGGAAAATACGAGGATTGAAAAAGGATGGGAAAAGAACGATTTTGTAATTCTTTTTTCAGCAGGTTTTCATAGAAAAGTAAAAGACCCTCAATTTGCATTTAAAGTAATAGAAGCATTTTCAAATGTTACTAAAAGGAAGGTCAGGTTTATAGAAATGAAAGGTTTTACCCGCAACGAGGTGACAAATATTATGCAGGCTGCTGATGTCATGCTTATGTGCAGTTTTACTGAAGGAAGTCCCCAGGTTATAAAAGAGGCCATATTAAACTCACTCCCTGTTATTTCCAATGATGTGGGAGAAGTAAGATTAATTTGCTCAGGAGTTGATAATTGCTATATAATCCAAAAAACTGTAACTGAGTATGTCCGCTGCCTTAAATTCCTTTCTCAAGCTAATGCAAGAATTCAAAATAGATTTCCTGTAATTGAGAAGTTTGATAACAACATCATCTCTAAAAAGATTTTTGGCGTCTACAGCGAGGTTTTAAATGAATGTTAGATTCCTTGTTTAAACAACTTCAAATCGTTGACACCTAGCATCGGTAGACTAATTACTAATATGGGTATCAATACCAAAGCCATACAAGCCTTTTTGATAGGCAATAAAACTTTATGGTATGCCAGGAAAAAAAATTCTGATCGATATTAAGCACCCTGCACAATTAAATCTTTTTAAAGGTCTTTCAAAGGAGTTAATGCAGGAAGACTGGGACATAACCATTTGCTATTTAAAAAGAGGCAGGCTGGCGAAAATAATACAATCTGAATATACGGGATTTAATACCATTCCGGTAGGAAGCAGCAATGGTAGCAGATGGTCTATACTTTGGAATGGAAATATAAAACGAAGCCTTGCTTTCTTTAATCTCATCAGGAAAAATAAGTACAATTTATGCTTAGCTGTAAGTAGTATTCCTTTAGCCTTCGCCTGCAAATTTTCAGGAACTCCTATAATACAATTTTCCGATGATCCGGAAAGAAGGAGAATCAACCAGCTAAATGCCAGGTTTTCAGATCAACTATTTTTCCCGCCTATTGTTAAAGCCAATAGCAAGATATCAATTTTCAATTGCTTAAAAGAATGGAGCTATTTAAGTCCAAAGAGATTTAACCCTGATATAAATATTCCTCTTAAGTACGGACTAATTCCTTATGAATATCTTTTTGTAAGAGAAGTCAGTAATAAATCGTTCAATTATTTTAACCAGGCAAATGCCATCATTTGCAATTTTTCAAAAGAAATATCAACTAGTTGTAAAGTAGTTTTATCACTGGAAGATAAATGTCTTGCTGAACAATTTCCAAGTCATTGGCTTATATTGGATGAACCGGTAGAAAACATCCATTCCCTAATCTTCTACTCAAAATTAGTAATCTCTTCGGGAGATAGCATGGCCAGAGAAGGCGCTATGTTGGGTGTGCCAAGTATATACTGCGGAATAAGGAAAATGAAAGCCAATGAAATTCTAGTAAAGATTGGTTTTTTAAAACACTTACCTGGAAAAACAGCTTTACCTGTTATCAATCAAACAATAGATGAAAAATTCGATGAATTAAAACAGATAAAAGTTCGAAATCAACTTTTAGAAAGATGGGATGATATGGTACTATTTATGAAAGAAAGCATAAAAAAATATAAAAGAAGTAAATGAGCCATTTAAACATGATGCTATGAGAATTTCAATTTTCGGATTAGGTTATGTAGGATGTGTCAGTTTGGGTTGCCTAGCCAAAAACGGTCACCAGGTAATTGGTGTTGATGTAAATCCATTTAAGGTTGATCAAATCAATAAAGGCCAAGCCACCATTTTAGAAATGGGCATTGACACAATCATAAAAGAAGAATATGAAAAAGGAAATATTTCTGCTACAGTTTGCGCTAAAAAAGCCGTATTGAATTCAGAGCTAAGCATTATTTGCGTAGGGACGCCTTCTTCACATCATGGACATTTAGACTTATCATATATATACAAAACTGCTGAAGAAATCGGGGATTGTATTAATTTAAAAAACAGTTTTCATACTGTGGTTATCAGGAGTACAGTATTGCCCGGCACCAATCAAAAGATCGGAAAAATAATAGAACAACGCTCCAATAAAAAAAGAGGAGAAGACTTTTCTGTGGTTTCCAATCCGGAATTTTTAAGAGAAGGGTCTGCGGTTAGCGATTATTACCACCCAGCCATTACAGTTATTGGCGGAGACAATGATTTAGCTATAGAAAAAGTCGCTTCATTGTACAGTTGCCTTGATGCCCCTATTGAAGTTACTGATATTGAAGTGGCGGAAGTAATTAAATATGTAAACAATTCCTTTCATGCTTTAAAAATTGCTTTTTCTAATGAAGTAGGAAATGTGTGCAAGGCACTCTCAATAGATTCTCATAAAGTAATGGATTTGTTTTGTAAAGACAACAAGCTTAACATTTCCTGTGCCTATTTTAAACCTGGATTTGCTTATGGTGGCTCCTGTCTCCCCAAAGACTTAAAAGGTTTTGCTACCATAGCACATGACCATTATGTATCCACCCCAATATTGGCTTGTATAGAGGCTTCCAATGAACATCAAAAAAGAGTTGCTTATGATCTAATTACGAAAACGGGAAAAAAGAATATTTGCTTTATTGGGTTAAGTTTTAAAGAAGGTACAGACGATTTACGCTATAGTCCTAGTGTAGATTTAGCAGAAACGTTGATCGGAAAAGGTTATCGGTTGACAATTTATGATGAAAATGTTCACCTGTCTAAATTAATCGGTGCCAACAAGTCATTTATAAATGAGCGCCTGCCCCACCTGTCTAAACTAATTAGCGATGATCTGGAAATGACAATAAAATCAAATGATGTTGTTGTAATAAACCACAGAGATTTTGACGCAGATGCATATTACCATTTATTAGAGAAAAAACATACCGTCATAGATCTAATGAGAATAAATAAAATGGAAACATTGCCTAATTATGAAGGCATTTGCTGGTAATCAAAATCCCACTTCTCCTTTTGTAGTTCGTATCTCAAATATAATCAGCTCTTATTTGTATACCATTATATATTGTCCTTTTCCTATTAAAACAAGGTTATAAAAAGACTGAAGCATACGCTTACGAAAAAGATCAACCTGAAATCTGCTTTATTAATTAAAAATTAATGAGGTTTCATGAATTATCAGAATTCAACTGCGCATACCCAGTATCAAAATATAAAGATTGCACAGTCCAGGGGATGTGAAGAATACACTTACATCTCAAAATTTGTTGATTTAAGATCAGATAACACGCTGCTTATCTCGACAACGAATATTTCTAAAATATTGAACAGTCCAAAAGTAAACGCAATAGTTAACCTTAGCAGGATCAACGATATAAGATATATCAATAAGTTTTTTGATGGGGTAAATGCCAAATTAAAAAATGGTGACATATTCATTGCTTGCGTAGAGACATTTACCGTCAGGAGACAGAAAATGTTTATTAATAAAGTTCCGGTTATCCGAAACATATATTTCGCCCTGGAATTTATATTCCTGAGAGCTTGCCCGAAAATAAAGGGACTTAAAAAAATATACTTTGCCATTACAAAAGGAAAAGGAAGATTACTTTCTAAGGCAGAAGCACTGGGACGAATAGTATGTTGCGGTTTTGAAATCGTAGACCATCAAAACATTAATGGGTTAACTTATATCGTGACAAAAAAAATAAAAGAGCCAAGCTTTGATATGAAACCAAGCTATAGCCTTTTATATAAAATGCCACGAATCGGAAAGAATGGGAAAGTGATCGGTGTGTATAAATTTAGAACGATGCATCCCTATGCTGAATATTTGCAAGACTATATTTTAAAGCTAAATGGCTATTCAGAAATTGGAAAGCCTGCCCATGATTTCAGAATTACTTCCTGGGGAAGATTTATGCGCAGGTATTGGTTAGATGAACTACCTCAGCTTATAAATGTAATAAAAGGTGAAATGGGTTTAGTTGGCGTACGTCCATTAAGTACAAGGTTTTTGGCAGAATACCCCCAGGATTTAAAAGAAAAGAGGCTAAAGTACAAACCAGGATGTGTCCCCCCGTATGTAGCCTTGCTTAAACAGGAAGTAAAGCAATACATAGAATCAGAAAAAATATATTTAGAAGATAAAGAAAAACATCCCTTCTCTACAGATATAAACTACCTATTTAAAGCCTTTAGCAATATAATTACTAACAAAATTAAAAGCGCTTAATCATGGTAAAGTTTAGTTTAATTGGGGCTGGAAGAATCGCCCATAGGCATGCTGAGCATATTATTAAAAATGGGGAACTTGTTGCTGTATGCGACAATAACCCAGCAGCATTAGAAAGCTTTGCGAATGACTTTCCGAATGTTAAGAAATTTTATGTTATTAATGACTTATTAGAGAACGACTTTGAATCGGATGTGATCAATATTTGTTCTCCAAATGGGTTTCATTGTGAACATGCAATAAAATGCCTGCAGGCAGGAAAGCATGTTGTTGTTGAAAAACCTATGGCGCTTAAAACAATTGATTGTCACAAAATGATTTCTGTGGCAAAAAAATTTCACAGGCATCTATTTGTTGTTAAACAAAACAGATTTAATCCACCAATTATTAAATTAAAAGAAGTCCTGGATAGAAACCTGTTGGGTAAAATATATTCTGCGCAGCTGAATTGTTTCTGGAACAGGGACAAAAAATACTTCAATAATTCAGATTGGAAAGGCACAGTAGATTTGGATGGAGGAATTTTATATACTCAATTCTCTCACTTTATTGATTTGTTCTTGTGGGTTCTTGGAAAACCCAAAGCTGTAAGAGCATATGCAAATAATTTTCATCATCGGGAAACAATAGAATTTGATGACACTATAACAGCAATTGCCAGTTTCGAATCAGGTGTAATAGGAACTATGAATTTTACTATCAATTCCTTTAATAAAAATATGGAAGGAAGCATTACATTATTTGGGGAAAAAGGTACAATTAAAGTTGGTGGGCAATATTTAAATGAATTGGAATACCAAAACATTGATTTTTATAAAATAGATGATATTCCCATGGGAAACCCCGCCAATAACTATGGAGACTACCAGGGATCTATGTCAAATCATGATAAGATAATAGAAAATGTACTTGATGTAATTGATCGCAATGGAACAATTGCAGTCGATGGTAATGAAGCAATAAAAACTGTTGACTTTATTGAAAAAATATATGCTAGCATTGAAAGGGAAGAATTCATGTTAAATAGCAACCATAAAATGATCTTCGGTAAATCTGGTATTGATATCCTAAAAGAAACACCAAGTGTCAAAATAGTTAGGCCATAATTTTATTACTGGTTGTTATGATAAGTAGAAATATTTTTTTAAAATGAAAAATGAATAGTGCATTAAAATAATTATCCTAATACACTATTCACATTTACAATACGAAATCATTCTTGAATTGCCACTGGCAGTGTAGCACTCACTAATCAATTATACAAAGCTGCATCATTCATAAACTCTTCCAAAATTGAATAGCCGTTCTTTCCGTTAGCTGGATTAATCAGATAAGACTGGGTTAATGCACTTGCAGCAGTTTCGCTAGCTGCATAACCTTTTTTCACTAACCATGCTGTATGTATTCCGGAATTATTGGCTGGATAAACAGCACTTTTCAATGTAGGATATGTGCCTGCAGAAGTGGGAATCGAGCCAGTACCATTTATATATTGACTGACAAATCTGGCATCTGCAGCATCTCTGGGGAAAGCTCCAACTGTTGGCAGTAAATTGCTTTCAAGGGAAGACAAATCTGATATAGGTGTAAATCCATAAATTGAACTATTGTAATAAGCACTGTTAGCTAACGAGTTAGCAAGTGTTGATCCTGAGGGATATCCATACAGTAAGGGAGGTACGCTACCATTTCCGGCAACATATACAGCCGATTTTTGGGTAGAGCCATCCCATATGATTTCAATGGTTTTCTTCAATCCACCGGAAGAAGTGTTTTTGCCAGGTTTAAATTTATTGTAGAGAATATCGCCTTTTGTGCCGTCAACATATTCACTTGCTTTTGATCCCCAGTTATGCACCAGATTATTTATGACAGTCCCGGTAACATATTCACCAAATCTTGGAGTTCTGCCTTCTGTACTGACAAAGAGGTTCCTATGAATGCTTACATTCGTTATGTGATAAGTATCGCCTAATTTACCATTACAAAGTATGCCAAATGCATGTCCTAAAAAGCCTTCTGCAAGGATGGAGTTTTGAACAGTAACATTTTCAATTCCTCCTTTAGTTCCGTTTATACCAATTTGTTCATCGGAGGCCCATGAAACAGAACAATGATCAATTATTACATTTTTAATCTTCGTTCCTTGTGCCGATATACTTATCCCGTCTGTTCCATGATCGGGAGCTGCCCAAACCCCATTTCTAACTCTTATATTTCTTATAATAACCTCAGAAGTCATAACCCAAATGGTTGCTCCTTTTATACATATTCCACCACCTGGAGCGGTATATCCAGCAATTGTTATATAAGGAGATGTAATAGATATAGTGGAGGATAAAGCAATGGTGCCCCCTACCCTAAAAATCACAATCCGAGGATAGGTTGCTGTTAAAGCTGTTCTCAATGAACCCGTTCCTGAATTATTTAAATTATCGACATACAAAACTTTCGGAAGGTCGGCTGTATTGCCCGTTTGTTCATATTTTGCATAGGCGCCTCTTGACTCTTTAGCAAAACCCGTTGCCTCGGGGAAAGCAAGTTTCGTTCCTGTGAAAGTTAAAGAAGATAAATTTGCTTTGCTCGAAGCACTTGCACTCATCAAACTTTCTTGCGACATCCCGGATTCTCCAGATCTCAGCGTATCCGTTTTGCTGCAAGAAAATAAAGTAATAAGTACAATCAGGCTAATAGACATAATGCTAGGTGTGTAAAATACCCCAGTTAGGTTTTTCATTGGAAATGCTTTTAAGATTTTTAATAGGAATTAATAAATAACAGAAGTTCTTTTTTAATAGTTACTTAGTTTTTTTAGACTGGTAAGTTAAACCAGACTCAACTTTTTAAATTTCACATTTCTTTTCAACTATTGTGCCATTTCCCTTAAAGCATCCCTTGAAAATATTCGTGTATTTCGCTAACTGCTTCCACATTAACAGTTTAGGATAAATATTATTTCAAAATATAGATTTTAATCAACTAAAGGAAAAATCCGTTCCGTTATTTATACAATCATTACAACTCTTGGTTCATGGAAAGTCCAGCGTTATCAATTGTATCAATCAATAATGTTCAATTAGGTAAAGATGTAAATATTGTGCAACCTGTTAACCTCTACGGTTGTACTATCGGTAATAATTGTTTTATCGGTCCATTTGTGGAAATACAAAAAAACGTATCCATTGGAAATAATTGTAAAATACAATCACATACTTTCATATGTGAATTAATCACCATTGGTAATAATTGCTTCATTGGCCATGGTGTTATGTTTATAAATGACCTGTTCCAAAAAGGGGGCCCTGCAGGGGGAAATAAAGAGCTATGGAAAGAAACCCATATCGGAAACCATGTTTCCATTGGCAGTAATGCAACAATTTTACCAGTTATCATTTGCGATCATGTAATCATTGGCGCGGGAGCAGTGGTAACAAGGAATATTGAAAAGCCAGGCATCTATGTTGGCAATCCAGCCAAATTTCTAAGAACTATTAATACAAGTTTCTAAGAACAAATAAATACAAGCATTATGACAATACCCTTTGTAGATCTAAAAACTCAGTATAAGAATTTGAAGGTCTCTATTGACACTGCAATAGGTAATGTAATTGAGGAAACGGCTTTTATTGGTGGTAAATATATTATTGAATTTGAAGAAAAGTTCGCCAGGAAATATGGAGTCAAACATTTTGTATCTACAGCTAATGGCACAGATTCGCTTTATATAATTATGAAATCATTGGGTATTGGACCAGGTGATGAAGTAATAACCGTTGCCAATAGCTGGATATCTACTTCTGAAACGATTACACAATGCGGAGCCAAACCTGTTTTTGTTGATATTGATCCTGATTACTATACAATTGATGAAACCAGGATCGAAGAAAAAATTACATCAAGAACCAAGGCAATCATACCTGTTCACCTTTACGGACAAATGTGTGAAATTGAAAAGATAAAATCAATAGCAGACAAGTATAATTTGCATGTAATTGAAGATTGTGCTCAATCTCATTTTTCAAAATACAAAAACAAGAAAGCTGGAACATTTGGAATTGCCGGCTCATTTAGTTTTTATCCTGGTAAAAATCTGGGAGCATATGGTGATGCCGGTGGTTTAATTACTGATGATGACGAACTGGCACTGAAGTGCAAAATGTTTGCCCGCCATGGAGCCCTTGTCAAACACAAACATAAGATGGAAGGAATTAATTCGAGACTGGATGGATTGCAGGCAGCAATTCTTTCAGTTAAACTTGATCATATTGAAGAATGGACAGCAAAGAGAATAGAAAATGCTGCCTGCTACTCTCAGATCTTTCAAAATAACGATCATGTAATAACACCATTAGTACGCGACAATTCGGTACATTCATTCCATTTATATGTAATTCGCGTAAAAAAAAGAAATGACTTACAAAATTACCTCAGTAAAAAAGGTATAGAAACAGCAATTCATTATCCCAGTCCGTTGCCATTTTTAGAAGCATATAGTTATTTGCAACACAAACGCAAGGACTTCCCGGTAAGTTATCATTATAAGGAACAAATACTTTCATTACCGCTTTACCCCGAACTCAAATACGATCAAATTAGTTATATAGCTGAATCAATACTTAGTTTTTATAAATAAGAAAGGAACTGTTTTTTGCTACATTAATCTGCTGAATATAAACAGAGTAATACCGTTTAAATAAGAATGCTTTGTCTCTGCATTCGATTATATCACTTCTCAGAATCTCTGTTAATAAAAACTTGTTATGAAAAACATTTCACTCTTTTTTCTATGCGCCATCCTAACAGCATATAGAATATTTGCTCAACCTGGTTTTTCATCTGTAACCAACCTGACTTCATTGCCCATAGTATTTAATACTAGTGACAATCCGCAGTCAAAGGTGTGGACCTATGCA
>NZ_FQUU01000016.1 GCF_900129295.1 Flavisolibacter ginsengisoli DSM 18119 | reverse complement strand
TGTGCTCATTGAATCAAACTCTTCTATTAAACAGAACCAGGACTTGCTTTTAAGTATTAAAGGCGTTGGTAAAGTTCTTTCTTTAGAAACCATCATTAAAACCAGGAACTTTTCACGCTTTAAAAAAGCAAGAAAGTTTGCATGCTATTGTGGCACTGCGCCATTCCCTTGTGAGTCAGGAACCAGCCTTAAAATGAAAACTAAAGTTGATTCACATGCTGACAAGCGCATGAAAACATTGCTTGATCTTTCTGCAAAAACTGCTATTCAACATGACAAAGAACTAAGAGAATATTATTTAAAACGATTAGAAAAGGGAAAATCAAAAATGAGTACTATTAATATCGTTCGAAATAAGATCTTATATAGAATGTTTGCTGTAGTAAAGCGTCAAACACCATTTGTTGAGAACAATGTAAAAGCTGATTAGAAACTTTTTTTGGCAGTATCTATACCTTAGAATACGCAAAGATGAATACCAATATAATATGCCTACACCCGTAGTTCACTTTGTCCTAAGAAACTACAAACTACACACTACAAACTACAAACTTCCTTAAACAGCATGTTTAAGGAGAAAAAATGGGATCCTGTAATCTTCCGGAAACTCCCCTTCAAACCTTATGGTCCACGCTATATCATCCATATACAATTTAAAGTATTCTATGTCCTCTTCATTTAAAGGAGCAAAAACCTGGATATCCAGCTTGTTCTTCATCTTCTTTTCCTTTTCTGGCTTTGGCTCCTGAAGCCTTGCTTTTAATTCCTCTTCAAAGGAGGACAGGAGTAATTCAAACTGCTCCCGGGTAAGGGAAATACGCTTTTGCTCCGTAAGAAAGGTGAATAAGGCTGAAAACACCTCCCTTTTTTCACTTCCCTGCTTTAAAAAAGCAATGGCAATTCTTCTTACCTGGGTAAACAGCCTTGGGTATCTTCTTTTTACTGGCACAAACCGGTAGATGATGGAAGACATGATATTGCCCGTACCAAACCTTTCTGCACTTCTTCTACTTCCTGCAAAGGCAGGGTCCTTCCAGAAGCGTTTAGAATCCACACCAGGAAGCATTCTTACAAGGAAACCCCAGTCCACATCCTTATAAAAGTTGATGTCTCCACATACTGTACCTGTTGCCTTTACATGACTTATTTGCTTTGCCATATGATATTAGATTTTTAGCTGCAAGATTGCTAAATAACTTAGCAGTTCAAAACCACTATGTCCGTTTTGGCCGCTTTTGGCCGATTTGACCGATAATGACCGCTTTTGGCCGGAAGGAAGAGAGTCGGGAGTCTTGAGTCGGGAGTCGGGAGAAAACACATTAACTAAATGGTAGCCTAAGGGCGGGCAACTTGCTACCAAAGCCCTACTAACAGTATACTTAGTGCGTGATCACCACGCAGTATCTATACCGCAGCTATACAGTTGATAGGGAGTAACCCGGCCGCTGGTAGTAACCAAACTGCTACCAGTTAGCAAGCAACCCACAAGTTTCGTTAACCATAATCTACATTTTCACCAGTTATCTTACTGACAAGGTGTTAATCGGGAACTCAAAAAGATCAGTTTCCCTCCTTCTTTATCAACTTTCAACCCAGGAAAACAACCATATTCTTGCCTTGTCAACTTATCAACCTGTTAACCAATCAACTTTTCAACTTCTCCATTTTTCATTCCAACTCTAATTATATATTATTTATTTGAATGTAAAAACTGACGGATAGCGGTGTTTTATCTGACCATCATCATTATCCCCGATTGCTGGCTGTACTACCTTGAATTGTTCTTTTAAAAGTTTTTTTTATGGAAACAAGATTCAAAGAAGTAACCAGACAAAGTATTGTCGAAACCCCCAAAACGAAACAGAAATATGTATTCTCCTTTCATGAAGGAGATGGTAAGAACAAACAACTACTGGGAGGCAAAGGAGCCAACCTTTGCGAAATGACCCAGATCGGGTTGAATGTTCCTCCAGGATTTGTGATCTCCACGGAAGCCTGTATGAGTTATTTATCCGGCAATAAGCAATTACCGGCAGATACCATGGAGCAGGTGCTGGAACACATGAAGGAAGTGGAAGCAGCAACAGGCAAAAAATTCGGCGACCCAACAGATCCCCTATTGGTATCAGTACGGTCAGGTTCCGCACTATCCATGCCTGGAATGATGGACACTATTTTAAACCTTGGTTTAAACAAAGAAACGCTTCATGGCCTGATACAGCAAACCAGAAATGAACGCTTCGGCTATGATGCGTATCGTCGCTTCATACAGTTGTTTGGAAAGGTAGCCCTGGGTGTGCCCGATGAAGTATTTGATAAGATATTCGAAGAAGTAAAACATAAGGCTGGTGTAAAAATAGATATTGGATTAAGCGCAGAAAACCTGAAAGAGATCAGTGAGCGCTTCCTGCTGGCTGTGAAAGATTACACACAGAAACCTTTCCCTGAGAATGTTTATGAGCAACTGGAGATCGCCATCAAGGCTGTCTTTAATTCATGGACAGGAAAAAGGGCTGTTGACTATCGCCGTGAATTCAACATCACGCCTGATCTTGCCAATGGTACCGCGGTGAACATTGTGGCCATGGTATTTGGCAATATGGGTAATGACAGTGCTACAGGTGTGGGCTTTACGAGAGACCCTGGCACAGGTGAAAATGTCATGTTCGGTGAATACCTGGTAAATGCCCAGGGTGAAGACGTAGTAGCCGGAATCCGCACACCAAAAGCTGTGCACCTGCTGGCAGAAGAAATGCCTGACCTGCACAAACAACTGGAAGATCTGCGTGATAAACTGGAGAGCCACTACAAGGAAGTACAGGATTTTGAATTCACCATAGAGAAAGGTATTCTTTACTGCCTGCAAACCCGCAACGGTAAGATGAATGCAGCCGCAATGGTACGCACCTCAGTTGAAATGGTACAGCAAGGTTTATTGACCAAGGAAGAAGCCTTATTCAGGATCAAACCTTCCACTATTGAACAATTGTTGCACCCACGCCTGGGCGCACACGACCAGGAGCCATTGGCACAAGGTCTTCCCGCCTCACCGGGCGCTGCTTCAGGGCAATGCGTTTTTGATGCTGACAGGGCAGAATTCCTTGGCCATGCAGGTCAAAAAGTGATACTGGTTCGCGAGGAAACAAAACCAGAGGACATTCATGGTTTCTTTGCAGCACAGGGCATATTGACAAGCCGTGGTGGAAAGACCTCTCATGCTGCTGTTGTGGCAAGAGGCATGGGTAAACCATGTGTAGCAGGAGCTGAAGGAATTAAAGTTGATGTCAAACTGAGACAGGCCACTATTGGTGATAAAACCCTGTATGAAGGAGATTTTATAACAATAGATGGTGGAACAGGTTATGTGTACAAAGGTGTTATCCCAACTGTCGAATCTGAATTCAGCAATGAACTGAAAACCTTATTGACTTGGGCTGATGAAGCTTCAACGCTGAAGGTGATGGCCAACGCTGATACACCTGATGGCGCTGCCAAAGCCCTGCAATTTGGTGCTGTGGGTATAGGCCTTTGCCGTACAGAAAGAATGTTCAATGCCAGTGATCGCTTGCCAATAGTTGTTGAAATGATCATTGCCAATACGGATCATGAAAGAGAAGAAGCATTGAAACAATTACTCCCTATTCAGAAACAGGATTTCAAGGAAATATTGACCACTATGGCGCCTCACCCTGTAACCATACGTTTGCTTGATCCTCCAATACATGAATTCCTTCCTTCTGAAGAAGAATTGAAAGAAGAACTGCAGCACCTGCGTCATTTGAAAGAGACCGCCAGTGGTGTAAGCAACTTATTTAGCAGCCTTCACCTGTTGCATGCAGAAAACCTGGAACTGAAGAATGTACTTCCTTTTAATGGCAAGGGTGTTGAACTGATAGAACTGGCCATATCCAAAAAAGAAAGCATACTGAAGAAAGCTCATGAACTACACGAAGTGAATCCAATGCTGGGTCACCGTGGTGTAAGGTTGGGACTTACCTATCCTGAGATCTATAAGATGCAGATACAGGCTATCCTGGAAGCAGCAGCAGAATGCCAGAAAGAAGGCATCGATGTACATCCGGAGATCATGGTACCACAGGTATGCACAGCCGAAGAACTGAAACAGGTGAAAGTGTATGTGGATGAAGTAGCCAAAACCGTTGAAGCAGCCTATGGCATCAGGCCAAGGTTTGAATTTGGAACTATGATAGAGGTGGTAAGGGCATGTATGGAAGCAGATGAACTGGCTAAAGAAGCTGACTTCTTTTCCTTTGGTACCAATGACCTGACACAGGCAGCCTTCTCCTTCTCAAGGGAAGATGCGGAAAACAAATTCCTGCCTTTCTATGCAGAGAAAAATATCCTGCATGACAATCCATTTGAGATCATAGACAGGAATGGTGTTGGTAAACTGATGAAGATAGCAGTAGAATGGGGCCGCAAGACCAAGCCAGGTTTGAAGATCGGAATTTGCGGAGAACACGGTGGCCAGCCAGATTCTATCAAATTCTGTCATGAACTGGGTTTGAATTATGTATCCTGCTCTGGTCCTAGGGTACCTGTAGCAAGATTAGCAGCTGCTCATGCCAAATTGGGTGAGGCAGTTGACAAAGCGTTGTAATAACCCGGCTGCCCTGTCCCTATCCTGTCTCAACAGAATAGTAAACGGGCGCAGCCAAAATTGAGAACCGCCGGTGGAAGATCCCAGGTTGCATGATAACCGGCTATTAACCAGCGGCAAAAGAACACACATTGGAAACGCCTCTTTTACTACACAGCAAGAAAGAGGCTTCCTGTGTGTTTCTTGTTTTTAAGGACTATTGCATTAAAATTCTTAGTAGAATTTGCTCTTTGCTAGACTTACACATTCGCTACGGATTGTCAATCCATGTTGCTATGTAGGAAGTTTAGCTCGCTCGCTTTTCCAGCGCCATTGAAACTCTTCCTGGTACTTTGTGCCTTTGAGAAATTGGTACAATGTCCTATAAAGATGTTTATAGTCATTTTCGGTGCATAAAAGCCAGGTATCGACGTCCTTTTCACCATTGCACCAGCTTACATAATAAGCTCCTCGCAAGGGATAATCACTCTCATTACAAATTGGCACTTTATCATTGAAGAGAAGTCTTTGAAGCTTAGCAAAGGAACTATCGCTCAACTCAACATATAAATTGAAAGGATTGTTAAACACTCCATTGTTTAAATTATACGCTACATTCCGTCGATAGAATACAAAGCTGTTGTGAGGTTTATCTGAAGATCCATTCCACTGAATAGTTATATAGGTTGAATCATTGCAATGTCCGGGGTATGCGATAAAAATGTTGAAGGACAGAAATATAGCTTTGAAACATCTATTCATGAATTGGCTTGTTTCACTGTTGAGTATAACACCAATGTGCTTACTGCACAACCGCATTCCTGGTATTAATTTAAATTTTATATCTCTCCTAAAACGCTTGCACTAAGCTCAGAAGTATTTCCTTTCCTTTATTTTCATTCGAATGCGTACAATAGTAACTATTCCTATTGCTGCTATTACTCCACAGGTAATCCATGTTCCAAAGCTACTTTTCAGAATAAAAAATAATACTAACCAAATAAATAGGTGCAACAGGTAGGATGGCTTACTGATAAAGCCCAAGCCGTATTTGTATTCATCTGAAATACTCCAGATAGAGGGATATAATTCACGTGCTAATTCATGAATGTCATGTTCCTTTTTCACTCTTTCTTCCAGCAAGGATAAATAAGCGTTTAACTTGCCAGCCATTCTATATTGAGTTCTTTCAGATGGGAAATTGTTAAGATGGAAAATAAAATTCTGCACACTTTCAATATGGTAATACTTCCACTGCTTTCTTTCTATAGTAGATTTCAAAGCATCCAGCCTTGATTGTAAAATATCTTTGGATATTATCTCCTCAGCCATATTTTAATACGGTGACATCGTTTGCAATCAACTAGCTAATTTAGACTTAGACTGTATTAATTCGTTAATTAACGCTGTAGCCTTTTTAAAGCGTTGTTCCCAATTTCCTGAAATCTCAACAACTTCAATGCCGTGTTTTTTCAACGTTTCTCTGTGTGATCTGTCTAACCTTTCTCTATCTGTGAAACTTAACCGTGTACCATCTTGTACATACTCCACGTCATTGTTTAAATAAAAATACAGGTCTGCCTTATTGGAATTATAGATGTCGCTGTTTATTTCCAGTTCCTTGTTAAATATGAAATGCGCGTAAGATTTTGTAATATATACATCCGTGTCAATAATAATTAAAGGGCTTTTTCCTATAACGGCTTTGTCAATTCGTTTGGAATGTTCGGCAGCAACCAGATGCAAGTCCTGAAATTCAAATGCTTTGGAATCAGGTATAAGTTCTCTGCCTGCTTCATTTACTGAAGTGCAATTAAAATGTTGAGCAAGTCTTTTAGTTAATGATGATTTACCCGTGCTTTCAGTACCCAGCAAAACCACCTTCAAAGCAAAGTAAGGTTTTACAGTATCGGGTAAAAATTGCCAATTACCAAATAAGTCATTTCGTATGGCTGTAGCTGAAACGGGAAACAATTCTTTCTCAATATCAAAGGCGATATGTTGTATTCCCATAAAAGAAGCCACATAATTTCCGTATTCTTCAGAAGTAACTACCAAATTATAATCAGGAAACAACTCCTTGAATTTTTCGGACCAGGCCCTGGAAACTTGTAAAGAGGATTCAGATGTGTTAGGAAGTTCACTTTCCAAATAGTTTAAAGCCCTAACCTCAACATTTTTAACTGCCGTGTAAGTCTTTGCTATCCAGCTTCTCCTAATTTCACAAGGGATAGTCTCTTTATCACTGCAACAAATTAGTATGGTAAGGAAGTCACATTTTGTTATAGCAAAATCCATCATCGCTTCGTGCCCTTTATGAAATGGAAGAAATTTGCCGAACACGAATCCTTTAAGCATTATTTATTTGTTTTGTTAATCCGCTATTGCAGAAATATTATATGGGTAGTTTGTCTTTTATTTTCCTTTTAAGAAATTCGCTATGTCTTGAGTCCATTCTGGTTTGTATTTAGTTAAATAGTTTTCGTGTCCAGCAAGTTTGTAGGTGTTCAGAACCTTTTCTCCTGCTAAATTGGCTAAAATGCTGTCAATCTCTTGTCTGCTTACATTTTTGTCTTGTTCACCATATAATAATAAAGTTGGGCAGGCGATTGTTTTTGCGTAGTTAATCGGATTATGTCCAAAAGCCCAAAAACCATTTTGAATTCCGCCCCAAAAAACCAAAAGTCCTGCCATAGGAAATGTAGGAACATTCATGTTTTTAAATCTGGCTGCAACGGTTTGATACATTGTTCCAAAAGGACACTCAAGAATAATTGCTTTTGGTTTTAAGTTATAATCTTTTATTGCTTTCATAATTGCAACAGCACCCATTGAGGTACCAAACAAATAAATATTCTTTACCCCTTTGGTTTGTAAATAGACATAGGCGGTCTTAACTTGTTCGGCTTCCTTAAATCCGATAGTTGTTGTGTATCCTTCAGAACCGCCACTGCCCATAAAGTCAATTAATAGAGAATTGAATTTTAAGCTGTCAAATACCATTGCTTTATCAAGCATAGAGGATTTTTCACCCCCGTAGCCGTGGCAAATAATGATTGTGCCTTTAACTGTGTCAGTTTTTGCTGAATGGTCTTTATTCAAGTACCAGCAGTCAATTTTCCTATTGCTCTGAAGTTCTATGTCTTCGTAATCTACAGCGGGTTCTATTTTATTTTCTGGCCTTGGGTTGTTCACTCCAAATAACAAAGCTTTCATTCTTCCACTTAAAGTCAGTTTTTCTGGTTTTTGTGTTTTTTCTATATTATCATCTGCAAAATGAGTAAACTTGTATGAATGAAAAATTGCTACAATATTCATAAGGACAAAGACTATCAACAATGTCCAGATAAGTCGTCTAAATATTTTTCTTCGTCCTGTCAATTGATGTTATAAGTTGCCTGAAGGCTTTTCGCTTGTTAATTAAAGTAAGATTGAATATCAGTTTTGCTATATGGAATGGTCAGGTATTTTGATTTTTTAAGCGGGAAAGCAAAATTAAAGTCGCTTTGTGTTACAGAACGATTTCCAATAATAGGAAATGCACCATAATAAACGTCCGAGTCAAAAATGAATACATGAGGAAGTACAGGTTGCTTCAAAAGGATGTCCAGGTCGATTGCTGTATTTTCAGCAATAAAAGCATATGGTAAAACCATCAAAGGCTTTCCAAAGAGGTTAAGATCGAAAACCTTAGTGTCAACCCAAGGCAGTTCGCTACTAATGCCATTCAGCAACACTTTAGCAAAACCGAATTCCTGCCTTCCAACTGGATAAGCGATAATATCTCCTTCTCTGGCTTTGTTGTGCTGTCTGCTTTTTGAAAGCTCCTCATTAAGCCAGTCAAAATAGTTAGCAGGGCTTTCTTTTATGTACTTTTTAATCCAAGCTTCGATATTGTCAAAGTTCAGGATCTGTCCATCTTCAATAAAGCTCTTGATGAAAAATAAATTCCTTTTGTTGTCATAAACATGAATGCCGCCACCTTCAAAAGAAGCTGAGAACTGAATACCTATCCCCTTGATTTTCAGAAGTCGAGCAATGGTCAACTTGTGTTCTTTTCCCTTTGCGGTTTTAGGAAGAAGAAATTTTCCGCCTCGGGTATCAATGTCAGTGTCGTACTCTATATAGCCCCAGCCATAATTCAAAACCTTTACTAGTTTTTCTTTGTCAAAGTAAACAACAACTGTGTCATTCAAGGGTTGTCTGTCCCAGTCATCAGCTACAGGAGTTAGTCCGACATATTTTCTTTGGTCATTTGTGAGTTCGTAGGGTTTCATAAAAAGCTTGAGCTAACGGAGAGGGGCTTTCTGAAGTACAGGTAGTCCGTAATTCTAAAGCCTCACGTTGGATCTAAGATAAATAGAATTGCTAGTACAGCATTGTTCTAACGCCTGTATTTCGGGAAACCTGTGTTACATGCGGCTATTATTCCAAGTATTCAAGAATAATTCTCTACCATCAATGAAGATCTTTCTAATGGTCATTTTTGGAAACTCCTTTAGGTAAGTTTCAGGTTCATAAGACTGAATGATTCTATAGCCTTCTTTTGTAAGTATTTCGAATTTATAGTTGACACCATCGGCAATCTGTAGTTTCCTGACTGTAGAATCACTTATGGGTACACCTTCTTGATTTAGCAAATCATGGTCTAATGTCCAGAAGTGTAAAGCAGAAAGTCCATTTATGAGTTTAAATGCGGAGTCAGAAGAGAAGTTCCACTTTGAAATTTCGGTTTTAACCCTATCCTTTTTATTCTTGGTGCTTACAATTTGAATGGCTTGCCAGTGACTGTTTTTATAAGCTAATACCTTATATACCTGCGTGTTGCTCCACCAAAAGCTTTCTATTTTGTATCCTAACAGAAAGTCATATTGATTGTTTAACACTTTGACCAGAAAAGAGGTTGTGCTGTCCTTCCAACTAGTATTTGATTGTATAGGTGGTATCTGACCAGATACACACTGGAAAACGAGTAAAAATAATATACAAAGAATGACTCTCATAATTGCAGCTAACGTTGAACATGTTTGGCGTAGTAATAATTTACGGCCACATCCGCTAAAATTATTTGACTTCTTCACGTCTCAACTTATCCCTGTACTCGTCAAATGTTACTGTAGTATCCAGTTTTATATAACATCCTACCGTCTGTGCAGTTAAATCATAAATTATCAATCCTGGAACTGTCCTTATAGTAATTGTGTCTCGCTTAATAATTATATCATGGATACCCATGCTGTTTGCCTTCAAAATTGTTTTAGTATATCCATTCCTTGTCAGATCTACAAAATCATGGCCACTCGTAATTTCACTAACTTTATACCACTTTACAGTTATGTCATTACTTTCGAACGTTTTTTCATTAAGGTGCTTATCAGGTAATAGGGTGGAACATGAGGTTAAAATAAGTGCTAAACATAAATTCCGAATAAAGTGTCCCATAAGTTCTGTCTAAAAAGTTGCTGCTTGCTTACGCCTAACGGAGAGGCGCTTCAAGTAGTATTGATATTTTAAATACTGCTGTTTCAGCCCTTATTCAACAACAAAATAGTAATTCTATTGTTCATAACATATTCTTCTGCCTATATTGCTTGATGTCCATGTTAAGAGCCTTTTGGTAAATGGATTGGTTCACTTCTATCATCACCATACCTTTCAACTATAAAGCGTAGGTCATTCAATGTTGATTTCATATTAATTAAATCGGAATTCATATCAAAAGACCATTTTGCACAAAACTAGTGTTAGTAGCAGTTTTGCAAACTTAATCATGGTTCTTTGTGAAAGGTATATTTATAAACTTTGGTTTGTTTTACAAGTATGAGCGTATCACTTTGAGATGGCTTTAAAATACTATCGCCTTTATTAGCGAAGTTCTCGAAAACTTTGGCGTTATTCAATCGCTCATCTGTGTATGGATAAAAAATGTATTCCTTGTTATTGCCTTTTAAGCTGAAAGACGAGCCATGATATTTTATACTAACTTTCTCAATGATTCCATTCAAGTTTGAGTTAAAGAACTGGTCATATTCTTTGCTGATGTTTTTGTCCATGACAATTCCCCAGTAATACCATAGTGAAAGTAACAGAACACCAATACACCCAAGTACGATTTTGCTACTTCTTTTCATGCTTTAATGTTGTGTAAACCAATTGCTGTTAACGGAACAGGTGTTGCGGAAGCAGCTGACGTCAGGATTACAATTTCCTTATTCTTATTCTTGTGCTGATTAACGATAGTTTGTTGAGCCATTGTCACCAAGCCGCTGTTTTCAAAACATGGTATTAGCAGCCTACCTTTCTATGCAGTAGTGCGTTTCAATGCCTTAAAGAATGAAATAATGTAAATCATCTGTCCAATAGCAAACAATCCCAAAGGAATAGCAAACCTTAAAAATACATTGGGCGTATTGTAAAGTGAATTTACTCCGTTTGAATAAAAGAAGAAACAGAGGGTTAGGAACAGATGTATGAAAACGGTTCTTTGTGGCGGCAGGTTATTTTTCTTTTCCAGTATTGCATAACCAATGGGCAAACAATAGAGCCAGACAAGAAGGAAGATGGATAGTATCATGAATGGAGGCACAATTACACTTTGCCAGCCAGGAACAATAGAAACTGCAAAACCACTCACATATTCAATGGTGGCAATCAATGCAATTACAAGATATAATAACGAATGTCTAATCATAGGGTTTTAGGTGGCTGCTAACGTAAACGCATTGCTGTCAGGTGTGGACTTGGCAGCAATGCAATTCAGTAAAGATAATCAGATGCCGTATTATTGTTCAACCTAATAGAATTACGTCCCGCCACACTTGCAGCAATGCACTGTTAGCGGCGGCTCTATCTTACTTGATCAATTAAATACTTCACTCCCTGATAGGTTGGAAAAATCCCGAGCTTCATAAAAAATTCGTCAGTAAAATCAAGAGTGGCGTCTATCGCCCAATTCGCACATCCAATTGATAGGCACTTGTCTGGAAAATAAGGGTTGTCCTTACCAGTAAACATATTTATTTCAAACTTTCCAGTTAACTGCTGTTCAAGTTTCTGTCTCTTTATTTTAGCTGTCTCACCTATATCTTTTGTGATGACCGATTCAGGCTCAAAATGAACTAAGGCATTCCTCAATTTTATTAGCAAGATTACATCTTGGCTTAAAAGCTGACCAAGATCGAACTCCTTTTTATTTGCAAGTGTTAATGCTATTTGATATTTATCTATTATGGTATAACTGGCTGTTCTCGGTATGCCTTTCTTCCACATTCGTCCAAAAATATTTCTTGTGGTTTTGGGTAAGTCATTTAGTACTCCATCAACATTCTCTGCAGCATCCATAAAAACCTCATTGATTGTAGCTTCTAAAAACGAAGCACAAGACATGATTATAGAAACAATAAAAGCACGGTGGTTTAGGAATTCTTGATCAGAGCTATCTTTCGAGAGTGACTTTTCAAATTCCCTTAACTGTTCTAAAAAAAATGTAGCAGAAAGAATGTGCTGTATTGAAAAATATGAACGCACTTCTACCCGAACTGTATCTTCGATATCATCCCACTCCTTTGGTCTAGCTAAAATTATTTGATTTATCAAATGATGTCTGACTGAGCGCTGACTTATAGTTCCAAACCATGATTTTTGATGAAAGTCATCTTCGATATGAGCTAGTGTCTCATATTCATATGGAAATATGTTGTCCACACCTTTGCCTAAGTATTTAAGTACAATATGCTGTGGTATATTTATGTCAAGATTGCTAGCAATAAAATCCGTATCCCAATGTTCTCCACCAGGTGTTGCAAGTGTGAAAAAAGCTGGATAATACGTATTATCTGATGCCTTCAGGACACCTTTTACGTAAACAAGACCTTCTCCCAAGTCAGTTCTATCAGCATTACCGAGATCCTGTAAGATCTTATACGCTTGCATTTTCTTTTTGAAACCTCCGACAATCTTCGGCGGGTTTTTATCTAATTCTGCTATAAATTTTCTGTCTTCTTCTTCTCTTTCTAATCGAAACTTCTCGAATATTTTGTCATAGACTTCAGATCTGCATTTTTTGCAGGCGATTTTAAGCCCCTCAAACTCTTCTTTCTCTCTATCATGTTTAGACAACCGTTGAACTATCTTCTTCTGTTTACAGATTTCGCAAACCCCAATTTTTCGTCTGAGTATATATGACGCCCATTCTAGAACTTGTTCTTCAACCGGTTTCGAGGTATCAACAACTTTTCGGAAGGTGTCGTTCGATGTATTTTCTAATGAAACATCATAATTGTCCTCCAATAAGTCAACTCTGTAGTTGCCTCTGATCTTGAATATTTTGACCTGATAGAGCTTTTTGTTTTTATGTTCGATTATGTCGGTAATGAGACCTGTTTCGTCCCATTTAAAGAGGTATTCATTCTTGGGGTTCATAAATCTTGAGGGTTGGGAGGTCATTGCCGCTAACGGATTAGGTGTTGCTGTCAGTAGTGCATTTGAAAAACTACAGCTTCACTTTTATTCTGTTATTGATTAAAGATAACAGGTTCAAGACAAATTCTGTATCACCTATTGCAGCAAAACCATGTTATCAGCCCTTAGTATTCAATCGGCTTTGGAATAAGTTACACGGGTCACAAATTCAGGATACTCAAGCTCCATTACCAATGTGTCTGAAGTAACTTCTACAAGTTTAGCTTTTGATTTACCCCCTTTGTCAGTTGTTTCCAATGTCTTAGTTGAATGATTGTACGTCCAGCTACCGACAGTTTTTCCCAGCCCTTGTGTTGTGTCAGCAAACTTACCGTCACTACTGAAAGAAACGACTGAACTTTTGGTCACGATAGCTTTTCGTCCGTTTGCCTCCATTGACACGGCTTTCCAATTCCTGCAAAGCATCAATTTAACTTGTGTCTCTTGTATGGCTGTACTGTCCTGAGAGATGCCACTCAATGAGATTATTGTCAGAAAGAAGAATAGAATAAATTTAGAAATATGCCTCATAGTCTCACTACTTAGGATGGTTGCTCTTTTTGGCTGATAACAGTTAGTATTTGTGCTAATATAAGCTGTTTTTTTACCCACGACAATATGCAATATCTCTTGTAAATGAGTCAGATAGAATAATAAACGCGGATTATCATTTATAGCGCAAATCCAATTTTCCACAATACTAATCCTTCAAGATTTATAACTTATGATACCGCAACTACCTTTTCTTTTCTAAGTACACTATAAGCAACTATAGCACTTCCCATCAACAATATGGAACCCAATAAAAATGGAGCACCGGAAAAATGCACAGGTGCGCCGGGTTTAGTAAAGTAAGCAAATAGGTTGGTCATCACCAGGGGGCCTACAATGGAGGTAGCGCTGATCATACTGGTAAGGGCACCTTGTAGCTCACCCTGTTCTGTAGGGGGCACATGGCCCGCCAGGATGGCCTGCAATGCCGGTCCGGCAATGCCACCCAGGCAATAGGGCACCATAAAGACAAACATCATCCAGCTTTTATCGGCAAAAGCAAATGCCAGCATCCCAATAGAATAAATGGCAAGGCCTATGTACACACTTTTTTCATTACCTAATTTTGGATTGATATAACGAATCAACCCTCCCTGCACGATCATGGTCATTATACCCACTACCCCAAGTGACAAACCTAACATCTGCTCCGACCAGTTAAAACGTTCCAGGTTGATAAAGGTCCAGGTGCTTTGAAGCGCATGGGCAGCGATATATACCAATACCATGGACCATATCAATCCTATTACGGAAGGATATTTTTTTAAATGCAATAAGGAACCTAAAGGGTTTGCCCGCTTCCAGTCAAAGCCCCGGCGGTTCTCTTTGGAAAGCGATTCAGGAAGAACAAAATAACCATAGGCGGCATTGAGCAGGGAGAAACCGGCAGCTACAAAGAATGGAACACGGATGCCATAATGAGCCAATAATCCACCCATGGAAGGGCCGATGATAAAGCCCAAACCAAAGGCCGCACCCAGCAGTCCAAAGTTTTGCGCCCTGTTTTCAGGGGTGCTTACATCTGCAATGTAAGCAGAGGCTGTAGTGAAGCTGGCCCCAGTAATCCCGGCAATGATGCGGCCCAAAAAGAGCCACCAGATGGTTGGTGCAAAGGCAAGGAAAAGATAGTCAATACCAAATCCCATAAGAGAAAATAGCAATACAGGCCTGCGCCCATATTTATCACTCAGGTTGCCAATGATCGGCGCACAAACAAACTGCATGATGGCATAAGCAAAGGTGAGCCAACCACCCCATTGAGATGCCTGGCTGATGGTGCCGCCCGTAAGTTGCTCTATCAACTTGGGCAAAACGGGAATGATCAATCCAAGGCCCGTTACATCTATCAGTAACGTTATAAAAATAAAACTCATTGCTGCCTTGCGGGGTGGTTTCATATATATAATTAAGCGTGTGCAAAGTTGGCCCTTTTGCGTCAAACATGAAATGCTAGGCCAGCTATTCATTTTAAAATCCGGCAAAAGGAATGTCTTCACCGGTAAACTTCCAATCTGGATCCTAGATTGGTATTTCTGTTTTAGGAGCTGGCAGGCAACTGGTATACTTTTCTATTGGACAGTATTGCTTAACTTGATCGCAAAATAACCACATGATACCGGGTTTAAGAAAAGAGTATAATGAACGGTTCACCAACGAAAAGTATGAAGCCTTTATAGAAGATCTATCCAATATCTACCCCGGCCACCTGGAATTCAGAATTGCTGAAACACCTGTATTCATACCAAAGGAATTTACCCAAAAAATGCTTTCAGCCTGTGAAAGCATCATCGATATTATATCAAAGCCTTCTTACCAGGACCAAAGCGAAAATGCCATACCTGCAAGCCTGTATGTTCCTAACGAGGATTCTCACCCGCAATTCATCGCATTTGATTTTGGTATTTGTTATAATGAACAAGGTGAACTGGAACCACAACTCATAGAAATGCAGGGTTTCCCTTCCCTGTTTGCCTGGCAGGTTTTTGTTGCGGACACACACCAAAAACATTTCGCCTGGCCAAAAAATTTCAGTCCCTATCTCAATGGACTGGACAGGGAAAGTTATTTGGCCCTGCTACAAAAGATCATCATAGAAGACACCCCGGTGGAAAATGTGATACTATTGGAGATATTGCCTCACCAACAGAAAACCCGTGTGGATTTTTACGCGACGAAGGAATTGTTGGGAATAGAAACGGTGTGCATTACAGAGCTGATCAAAGAAGGAAGACAATTATTTTATTTACGAAATGGTGAAAAAACACCTGTCAAACGGATCTATAACCGGGTGATCTTTGATGATCTCTTCCAGCAGTCTGCCGAAATACAGGAAAAAGGAAAAATATTCCAGGAAGAACTTGATGTAACCTGGATACCCCATCCCAACTGGTTTTACAGGTTAAGTAAGTACACCTTACCCTTTATTGATCATCCATACGTTCCTCACACCCAGTTCCTGGATAAGATATTAAACCTGCCTGTTGATCTTGAAAACTACGTGGTCAAGCCCTTGTTCTCCTTTGCGGGACAAGGTGTCATCATTGATGTGACAGAACAAGATATTCAAAACATCAAAGACCCTGGAAACTGGATCATTCAGCGAAAGGTAAACTATGCCCCGGTGATAGAAACACCAGGTGAAAATGCGAAAGCAGAGATCCGTCTTTTTTACTTTTGGGAGCCTGGAGCTGATAGACCCATTTCTGCCAGTAACCTTGCCCGGTTGAGCAAGGGAAAGATGGTGGGTGTAAGATATAACCAGGATAAGAATTGGGTGGGCGGAAGCTTTTGCCTGTTTGAAAACTAATATGCTTAAAATGAGTGGTTCCATATAATTGGTTAACCCGATCAAATAGGTGCAGACAATGAGAAAAATATTGTTAGTTGGATGTATACTGTTTTATACTGCTGCACAGGCGCAGTTAACTGAAAAGATAGAAACGGACCGGCCTGACCAGACAGAAAGCCCCTACCTGGTTCCCAAAAGATGGTTTCAATCTGAAACGGGGTTTAATATAGAGAACGAAAAGGATGGCAGTAAGACCTTTATTCATCCTACCATGCTGAATAAGTATGGTATCAGTAACAGGATTGAACTTCGCTTGATCACGGAATATGTTACCGAGCAATCGCCTCTTATCATTCCTTTTGGGAACCGAACTGTTACCGGTTTGCAACCGATACAGGTGGGTGGTAAGATCGCTCTTTGGAATGAAAAAGGTTTGATACCCAAAACCTCTCTTATAGCCCATACATCCATTCCCAAAGCAGCTTATAAAGAGTTCAGGCAACCTAAATGGGGACCTAACTTCAGGTTTACCATGCAGAACAGTTTATCTGATAATATTTCACTGGGTTATAATATCGGAATGGAATGGGATGGTGAAGAAAATGGTTCGCCGAGTTATATATATACCCTGGCTCCCGGCTTCAACCTTGGAGAGAAATGGTATGCTTACATAGAATTATTTGGCTTTCTCAATGCCGACAACCACCCGCAACACAGTGCAGATGGAGGCATTGCCTACAATTTTTCGAATAATGTTAAGGCAGATATATCCGGCGGCTTTGGTATTACAAAAAACACCTCCCTAAAAAACTATATAGCAGTCGGCTTTTCTTTCCGGTTGCCTGTTGGCAAGTCTGAAAAACAATGAACACAAAGCAATTAAAAAGCCCCGCAACTGCGGGGCTTAAGAAATTTATCAGGATTTTTTACAACAGGCTTTAGTGTCGCAGCCGCTGTCCTTGCAACAGCTCATATCTTTTTCGCACTTGCCATCCTTCATGCATTTGGCATCTTCGCATTTTTTATCATCACAACAAGATGTAGCAGCAGTAGCAGCTGTTCTTTCATACTGGCAACATCCATCAAGCTTATTATAATCTTCCTCAGTTGCTTTGAAATTAGGAGTATCATAGCCGGCTTTAGCAACTGCCTGCTGGATCTTAGCTGTATTGGAAGAAGTACTGTTATACTTTACGGTTAACACCTTGGAATCAACGTCCCACATGGCATAACTGGCACCGGCAGCTTTTGCTGCTTTTTCAATTTTCTTTTTGCAGGTACCACATTCACCCGAAACAGAAAACTTCTCTGATTTGGTTTGGGCTACTGCCATAAAAGAAAAACAAAGGAATAAGAAAGAAAGTAAGAGGAATTTATGCGCTTTCATTTTAAATGATTTTGATTTTATAATTTGATTTGTGTTGTGAAGGATATAATGGTTAAAAATAAAAGACTTCATTTTAAATACGGAAAACGCAATTGGTAAGATATGTATCCTGTTTATTTATAGGAGGACTATGCGCAATGGGAAAATTAGATTGACCCGTTTTAAATACCGGGACTATTACATTACTAAATAGTGTTACTAAAGCGGGTGACAGTGATGGGATCTCAATCGTAGCATTTGGAGTAAGATGCGAGGTCTGAATTTTTACAATTTTGATATCATCCCAACAACAATGCCCTTCCTTATGCATGCCACACCGGTCACATTTATCTGATGTAGCTTCACCAAACTGGGCAGAATTCAACTGGTCCATACAGTAATGAAGGCTAACAACAAAGCCAGTGCTCATTACAGCATATACAAACAGCAATATGACTACCAGTAGCTTTTTCATTACTATCGTAAAGATAATTTAGCCTTCCCAGAACTTAAAATGCGGAAAGGTTAAATCTGCCTTTATCACATAATACTGCATTAATCTTATAATATACTAATAATCAATTAATAAAGCTCCAGTATATACCAAATCTGGTGATCAAACCTGGGGTTGGGTAACCTGGCGCAGCAAAATCATTATTGGTAAAACTAAACCCATTGATTGTGGTTGCCGTATTGAGATTCTCAAAACGCAAAAAAGCTTTAAAGCTCCGGATGCGGAAATTGAGATAGAGATCAATCTTTGGGTTATTATCTATGGTTATGGAATCCTGGTAAAAGAACTGTCCTAATACAGGGGAGTAATTATCTGCCTTATATGGAGTGTGATAGCGTACCTCGGTGCCAAAGGCGATATTTAGATGTGGAAAGCCAAGAGTGCCTTCATAACCAAATAAGTTGCGGGTATAAACAGTTGGAAAATGAATGTCCGCAGCACCGGTTTTTTGTTGCAGGTAAACCTGTGCATGCCACTTCCAGTGACGACCGATATTAAAAGTTTTCAGAGCATTGATGCGCAGTACATTAAAAAGCGTGGCTTCCTGCTGCAGCTTATAAAAATCAGTGATGTACAGGTAATTACTGATAAGGTAATAATCAGCACTTAGCTGAATGCGGAGCTTTGGCTGAAATACGGATCCGAAGAAATGCACCGTATTTTCCTTTGTAAATGATTTAGCAGGATCATCCAGGTAAAAGTTACTAGAGCCATTGTAGATAAATGGCGGCGTACGGTTGACGTTTTCAAAGCCCACCTGTAAGCTTCCAATATTAGGACTGATTAATCGCTGCAAACTGATGTAAGCATGGTAATCACCAGCATTATAACCATTGAACCATAATTTTCCAAAAGCTGCAATATCCCATTTCTGGTTCTTTGTAGTGTTGCGGTATTCACCATGGCCCATCACATTATAAAGTGATCTTGATCTTTTAAGTTCACCGTTCAGTAATTGTAATTCAGCGCCAACCTTGATGAACTGCTGCAGGTTTTTGACATCGGGGAACTGGTATATCGAAAAATCGTTGGATATTTCACGCCACTGATCCTGGAACTTTATAAAACTATCAGAAGTAGGAAAAATGATGTTATACCTGCTTGCATAATAAGCTGAGTCGGGGCTATTGCGTTGGTCATTTGAAGACACAGGGAGGTCCTGGAAGATATAGCGGTATTTGCCATAGTTGATGGTATGTTCAAACCGCACACGGGGAAAGAACAATGGAATCACCGTGGAATCAGTGACCAGGGAGTCCTTCTTTCCAAAATCATATTGCTGTCTTAATAAAAAGTTGGTCTCGTTATACCTGTTGCCAGTGTAAATAGTAGTATTAAAAAAATTGGTAGCAAAGCGTGGATCACCGCCAATGAACGTTTTGATGGTGTACCTGTCTGCAGCGTAAATAGGATCATGCAGGTCATCTGTGTTCTGAATACCCCCGCTTTCCTGCGATTGTAATTTGTTGGAAACAATTACGAAATAGTTATTGTATCTCTTTGAAGGAGCCTGGTACCAGGAGGTGAACTGGTAACTATTATGGCTGGTCTTTTGATTTCGAAATGTGCCAGGGGCTCCAATCATCCGGTATTGGAAGCTCGCGCTCCAGTAAGGCTTCAGGTTTTGTGCAAGCAATAATTCAATAATCTGCTCTGCCTTTGTTGCAATATTATAAGAAAGCTGGGTATAGGGCTTAGTGGTGTTATATAAGCTGGCTGTTTCAACCTTGAATTTGTATACATCAAAAGCATGAAAGCCCGGATCAAAGCCGGCCTTCAAATCGGGAGCATATAAAATAGATCGGGTGGCAGTACCGGTATTGCCAAGGTAAATATGAGTGGCTGGAATGGGGTAATAATTAGTATAATCAAGAATGGAAGAATCAATATGGTGTGCACGGCTGGAGTCGAGAAAATAATAATTTAAGGAAAGCGATTCAGCATCCTTACTCCTGCTGCGAAGGCTGTCTCCACCGGGGCCACCGGAAGCCCCGGTATTTCCCAGGTTGCCTATGCGCCGCGTGATACCTTCAAGGGCACCTGGCCTTTGTGCCTGTGCCCATGTACATGACATAGATACCAGCAACAAAATGAAACCTTTATAAACAAGTGCCTTATTCAAGATGATGTATTAATTAATAGAAGCGATCAATTCTTTAAAAAGTGCAGAGAATTTTGGTTCAGCGTCTTTAGCAGCCTGCAATACTTCCTCATGTGTAATTATGTTGTCTTCCTCCCGTATGCCTATATCCGTTATAACACTCATAGCAAATACATCCATCCCGGCATGAACGGCAGCTATCACTTCCTGAACTGTGCTCATGCCCACTGCATCACCACCCAATATGTGGATCATTTTATATTCAGCACGTGTTTCGAAAGTGGGACCAGTCACTCCAAAATAAACGCCTTCCTGTACTTTGATATCCAGTTGCCCAGCCAGTTGCTTTGCTTTTGAAATAAGCGATTTTTTATATGGTTCACTCATGTCGGGGAAGCGATGCCCAAGTCTTTCGTCATTTTCACCAATCAATGGATTCCTGGCCGCAAAACTGATATGATCTGTAATGATCATTAAGTCGCCAACCTTGAAGGAAGGATTCACTCCACCCGCTGCATTGGAAATAAAAAGTGTTTGCACACCCAATTGCTTTAATACACGTATAGGGAAAATAACATCCAAAACATCATAGCCCTCATAGAAGTGAAACCGGCCTGCCATGGCTATTACAGGCTTGCCCGCAATAGAGCCAAAGATTAGTTTTCCATGATGGCCTTTAACTGTAGAAACAGGGAAATGCGGGATCTCCTTGTAGTGTATTTCCTTATCTATTTGTAATTCCTGAACGAAATCTCCCAAGCCACTACCTAAGATTACGGCTGAAGTGGGCTTATTTGTATTGTATTGTTGCAGAAAGCTGGCGGATTCTACAATTTTATCAAAATGATTCATTCAGGCAAAGATAGCCGTAGCATGCGAAAATGAATTCTTATATAAACACAATATTCATAATGTTTCAAATAGCGATCGGGCAAAGATAGCCGTAGCATGCGAAAATGAATTCTTATATAAACACAATATTCATAATGTTTCAAATAGCGATCGGGATAATATAACCTGTGTCTTTTTGAATGAATACTCTTATACAACCAGCCGTGCAAAATATTAAGTATTCGGCTTCGCCTGTAAGTAACTTGAAAAATAACTATTGTAAAGAAGCTTCCTCTTCGATTATCCTTTCAGCAATAAGTAAGTCTACAGGACGGGTGATCTTGATATTATTCTCTTCGCCTTCCACCAGGGATATTTTTAACCCATATGCTTCTACTACCGTGGCTTCATCGGTGAATCGTTCTTTATAGTCTATTTCAAAGGCGGGTAGCAAAATCTTGCTATGAAAGGTTTGTGGTGTTTGAACCAGCACTATTCGATTACGGTCCAGCACTTCATTATCATTTTTTTCTTCATTTAACAAACGAATACTGTCACGGGCATGAATTACGGGCACCGCACTTCCCATTTTCAAGGCATGCTCGAAGCATCGTTGAATAAGATCTGTGCTTACAAGACATCGCACGGCATCATGAACAAAAACAATGGCCTCACCTTCAACCATCCTGAGTCCATTTTGAACTGAATGAAAGCGTGTTTCACCCCCTAATCCAATCAATATCCGATCATAATCAAAATAGGCATCAATGATCTCTTTGCCCATATCTGCATGTTCTTCAGGTAATACAAGGATTATCTGTAGATCATCATACGATTCCAGGAATGTCTTGATAGTATAATAAAGAACAGGTTTGTCATTAAGTAATAAAAACTGTTTTGGAACTGAACTGCCCATTCTTTTCCCTGTTCCACCAGCAACTATAACTGCATATTTTTTCATGAGCTTTCTTTAAAAAGGCAAGAGAACTTATTTACTAATGACCTCTATCTAACCGCAAAAGAAGGAAAAGCGAGCGACATAGAGAAACAAAACAGGTGGATTCGGGAATATTTATATTTTCCGTGTTCAGGTTGGTATATGCCTGGAAATCAATCCAAGGCAAATGAAAAATTAACTAATATTCTTATTTGAACGTTTGATTACTTGTATATAGCCACTTCATGGTATCCTTCATTATTACGGGCAGCACGGTACATACCTAATGAATTAAATTGCATACTAATATTGCCATCTGCATCAACGCCGATCATACCTCCTTCTCCTTTCATTTGCACCAGTTTGGTATTAACTACCAAGTCCATCGCTTGCTGTAAAGAGTAATCCCTGTATTCCATTAAACAACTGACATCATAAGCTGCTACAGCCAGCAAAAATATTTCACCATGTCCAGTGCAACTAATGGCGCATGTTTTATTATTGGCATAGGTGCCACTACCTATGACGGGAGTATCACCTATCCTGTTATAATTTTTATTAGTCATGCCACCTGTACTTGTAGAAGCTGCTATATTCCCTGAAATATCGCGTGCTACGACACCTACAGTGCCAAACTTTTTGTTTGGTATTGCGTTTCCCTTAGCCTGGCTATTATGATCCAGGAATGTACCCTGCTGATCCCTGGCTGACATCCATTGATCGTAACGAAACTGTGTAAAAAAGTAATCTTCAGGCACAGTTGCTATTCCTCTACTCAGCGCAAAATCAACTGCACCTTTTCCACTTAAAAAAACATGCTCACTATGCTGCATGATCTCTGCAGCCAGCAGGATTGGATTCCTGATACCATGTACACAGGTTACCGCCCCAGCCCTCAAAGAGTTTCCATCCATTATGCATGCATCCATTTCATGGGTGCCGGAATTTGTAAATACAGAACCCTTTCCTGCATTGAATAGCACATTGTCTTCCAGCACAACACAACATTGTGTAACTGCATCTATTGCTGAACCGCCTCTCTCCAATATTGCATAACCTACATTAAGCGCCTCTTCCAGCGCATGGAGATAGGCTTTTTCCAATTCCTCATTCATCTCTTCACGAAGAATAGTACCAGCACCACCGTGCAATGCAAGAGCATATCCAGGCATAGGCAATATTTATAAAAGCGTAAGAGAGCACCAACAAATTTCAGACCCTTCTATACTATTAATATATAAAAGGATTAATTACTTAAAAGCAGTTCACATTCATGCATTAACCGATCCTTATTGATGGCAACAGTACCAACTTCCTCGCAAACCAGGCCCCCGGCAATATTAGCCACCTCGGCCATCAAACGAACATTTTTTGTAGCAGCATAAACAAGAGCCGCAACAGCAATGACGGTATCACCAGCTCCTGAAACATCCGCAACAGCCCTAATATGAGATGGTATAATCTCCGAGGATACTTCATCGTTATAAAACACTCCTTTTTCGGAAAGTGTGATAAAAGAAATTTTATGGTGCAGCAGGTGAGATAATTCGGTATGAATATCCTTCAACAATTCAAAGTTGACATCAGTAAATAAAAAATTGAGCGCTTCTTTAGCTTCCCTGAGATTGGGTTTGAAAATGGTAACGCCCTTGTAATCGAAAAAGTTTTTCCTCTTTGGGTCAACGGCCGTGATTATACCTTCCTTTTTACAAATGGATATAATAACCTTTATAACAGCCTCAGACAGCACACCCTTATTATAATCTTCCAATATGACAACATGAGGCTTTTCGTCCCTGACAAAATCCTGAAATAACTCTACCAGTTTGACTTCATCTTCCCGGCAAAGATCCCGTGTGATCTCAGCATCTAATCGCATCATTTGCTGATTACGACTTATTACACGTGTCTTATTTGTAGTAATCCGGTCAGTGCTTTTGATGCAATATCGAGTGTTGATGTGGTGTTCATCAAATAACCTGATGAGCATCCGGGCGTCTTCATCATCACCTGTCACAGACAATACATAAGGAGTAGCACCCAGGGACTGAATATTCAGGGCTACATTACCTGCCCCTCCTATCCTGTATTCCTTTTTTTCCATGGCAACTATTGGAACAGGTGCTTCAGGAGATATACGCTCCACATGGCCCCACATATATGTGTCCAGCATGACATCACCAACGACACCGATTCTAAGCGAAGAAAATTGCTCAAATAGTTCCTTAAACTTTTCCATATACTTTTTACGCGACCTTGTTTTGGCGTGCCAAAGCAACAAAATAAATAGGAATTCCAAGAAATACAATGATCAAACCTGGCCAGGTAAACTCAGGCTTATAGATGATCAGGAGGGTACAAAATGCCAGGCCCATCATTATGTAAAGTATAGGCATAACCGGATATCCAAAAGCCTTATAAGGACGTTCAAGGTCAGGCCTTTTTTTACGCAGAATAAAAATACCGATGATTGTAAGCATATAAAATACCACCACCACGAATGATATCATATCGAGTAGCTGACCATAGCTTCCGCTTAAGCTCCATAAACACGCCGCAATGCATTGGATCCATAAACCAATAGCCGGAACTGAGTTACGATTTAATTGGCCAGCCTGCTTAAAGAAAAGGCCATCCTGTGCCATAGTATAATATACGCGTGCACCAGCAAGTATAAGCCCATTATTACAACCAAAAGTGGAGATCATGATCATAAGAGCTATCACTACTGTTCCTGCATTTCCAAAAATGGCGTGAGATGCGGCAACGGCCACCCTGTCCTTATCTGCAGAAGCGATTTCCTGCAAGGGTAAAACATCGGTGTACATAATATTTGCTGTCACATAAATTATGGTGACCACGAGAGTGCCAAGGAACAGGCTTAAACCAATATTTCTTGAAGGCTTTTTTATTTCAGCAGCAATAAATGTTACGTTATTCCATGCATCACTACTGAATATTGAACCCACCATTGCAGCAGCTATAGCACCTAAAGCAGCAGCAGTAGTATAGGAACCTATGGTTCCATCAGTACCTAGTTTATGAAGATTCCAGGCATCGGTCCAGTTGGCCTTCCAGATATCTCCCTTCGCCATGATCAATCCAAAAGCGATCAAACCAAAAAGGCTCAATAGCTTGGTGAGTGTAAAAGTTGTTTGAATAAGCTTACCATTCCTGACGCCTTTTGTATTAATAAAAGTCAGTAAAACAATAACTACAATTGAAAGCAATTGAGCAGGAGAAATTGTCCTGAAGCCAAGGTCAATAGCAACCAGGTTCTCGCTTAATTGAGGAATCAAATAGGCAGTAAACTTGGCAAATGCCACTCCAACAGCTGCAATGGTAGCCGTTTGAATCACGGCAAAAAAACTCCATCCATATAAAAATCCCACAAGTGGATTATACGCTTCTTTAAGGTACACATATTGACCTCCCGCCTTTGGGAACATGCCACTTAACTCACCATAACTCAAAGCCGCAGTGATGGTCATGAAGCCCGTTATCAGCCAAACAGCTATTAACCAGCCTGCACTTCCAACATTCCGGGTAATATCTGCACTTACAATGAAGATCCCGGAGCCTATCATAGAACCCGCCACGATCATTGTAGCATCCAGCAATCCCAATGATCTCTTAAATGACTTTTCTTCTACAACAATATTTTTAGCAGTTTCCAATTGTACTTCCATTAACAGCAATTTTTTCCAAGATAAGTATTTGAAATCAGATTGGAAATGAAAATAAGACCACTCAATTTAATGAACTAGACCGATGGTATCAGCGCCATGCGTGTAAAAAGCAAAAGCCCCGAAATTCCGGGGCTCTATATAAATTAAAGGGGATTATTTCTTCTTTGAATATTGCTCGTTCAATCCCTTCACCAGGTCGGCGGTAATATTGAACATTGTATCACGGTAGTATATAAAACCTGGTTCGTATGCGAAAATGTAAGAATAACCTTTGGATTTATTATACTCTTTCAGGAAGTTCTCAATCTTGATTTTTACATCCTGCATTTTCTGCATATACAGGTTTTGATATTTCTGATCCAGTTCCTGCTTTTTATTCCGGATAGTTTCCTGCATCTGCAACATATCCCGGTTTGCATTTTCTGATTGCACCTGGTTCATTTGTTGTGCCTGGCTTTGATATTGCTGCAGCTTATCATTATACCTCTTCTGCCACTGGTTCATTTCTCCATTCATTTTCTCCTCTTCCCTATTCAGATCATTTTTGATGTCTTTTACCATGGAAAAGGAATTGGTAATAGAGTCAAGTTCAAAATAAGCAATCCGAAAATCATTTCCGGCTGGATCAGTTTTAAGTGTTGATTGGCTCAGCACTCTTTTCTCCTTATTGCCATTTGATGAGAAGTGGAGATAAAAAAGAACACCAACCAGGATCAAAAGAATAACATTAAAAATGAGTAAACCGTTCTTCATTCTTATTTTTTTGCAAAATAAGATATGATCCGATGCGAAAGCAGATAAAGGAAGTTGAATTGTGAAACAGTTAACTAATGTGATTTTCAGAATATTATCCTGATTCAACATCGTTGTTGCAACCTTAATTAGACTACTTCAAAATTACAAGGTATCTGAACTTTTCATAACAGCCAAGCTATCTGAATGATCAGCCTATTACATAAAAAAAGGAGTGAGAAAATCTCACTCCTTACTGTATGATTTTAAAGTAATAAATTATTCTTCCTCGTCAAAAGCCATAGCTTCTTTAGCTGTTTGCAGCAACTCATATTCTTCTTTGCTACCTACTATGATATTTTCAAATTCACGAAGGCCAGTACCTGCAGGGATCAGGTGTCCTGTAATCACATTCTCTTTCAATCCAAGCATATCATCTGTTTTACCTTGTATGGCTGCAGAGGATAATACTTTGGTTGTTTCCTGGAACGATGCCGCTGATATCCAGCTTTGTACACCCAGTGAAGCCTTAGTAATACCTAATAGTGTTGGAGCAGAAGTTGCCGGTGATGCATCACGATATTCTACAAGTTTCTTGTCATTACGACGAAGAATAGAATTTTCCTCACGCAATTCACGGAGACTAACGATCTGGCCTGCCCTCAACTTTGTTGAATCACCTGGTTCGTTAACCACCTTCTTATCGAAGATGTAGTCATTCTCTTCCAGGAATTCAAACTTATCAGTCAGGTCTTCTTCAAGGAACTTAGTATCTCCCGGATCAACTATTGAAACCTTACGCATCATCTGGCGAACAATCACCTCGATGTGCTTATCATTGATACGTACACCTTGTAAACGGTATACTTCCTGGATCTCGTTCACAACGTACTGTTGTACAGCGAATGGTCCCTGGATAGCCAAAATGTCCTGAGGAGATATCTGACCATCGGATAATGGAGAACCAGCTTTAACGAAGTCACCATCTTGTGCCAGTATCTGGCGTGTCAATGGAACAAGGTATTTTTTAGTAACACCATCTTTAGCTTCAATGATAATCTCGCGGTTACCACGTTTTACAGCACCCATTGTAACCACACCATCGATCTCAGAAACGATAGCCGGGTTAGATGGATTACGTGCTTCAAACAATTCTGTTACACGTGGAAGACCTCCGGTGATATCTCTTAACTTACCCAATACACGTGGAATCTTCACCAATACCTGCCCGGCTCTTACTTCTTCACCATCTTCTGGGATGATATGCGATCCGGTTGGGAGGTTGTATGATTTCCTTTCCTTGCCCTCTACGATAATGGAAGGAATCTTTGTTTTATCGCGTGTTTCAATAACTACTTTTTCGCGGTGTCCTGTTTGCTCATCGGCTTCTTCACGGAAAGTAATACCCTCTAACACGTTCTCAAACTTCAATGTACCATTGATCTCGGCTATGATTACATTGTTGAACGGATCCCATGTGCAAATGATATCACCTTTCTTCACCTGCTGGCCATCTTTCACTGAAAGTGTAGCACCGTAAGGAATGTTATTTGTGATTAGTAAACGATCATTTTTTGTATCCATGATACGTGCTTCACCAGTACGACCAATAACAACCTGGATCTTATCACCATCATTATTAGTAGTAGTAACAGAACGCACACCATCAAACTGGATAGTACCATCAAACTTTGCAGTCATGGTTGATTCAACTGCTGCTGAACCAGCCACACCACCCACGTGGAAGGTACGAAGTGTCAACTGTGTACCAGGTTCACCAATGGACTGCGCTGCGATAATACCTACGGCATCACCACGTTGTGCCAGGTAACCAGTTGCCAGGTTCTTACCATAACATTTTACACAGGTACCACGCTTGCTTTCACAAGTAAGTACAGAGCGGATTTCAACAGTTTCAATACCAGCTTCCTCAATACGATTAGCAATACTATTCGTGATCTCTTCACCAGCACCCACCAATAATTGGTCGCTTACTGGATCATACACATCATGAAGAGACATACGACCTTCAATACGATCTGACAATGGCTCGATGACATCCTCATTATCTTTTAAAGCTGAAGTGGCAATACCACGTAGTGTACCACAATCTTCTTCAGTTATGACAACATCCTGGGATACGTCTACCAGACGACGTGTGAGGTAACCGGCATCCGCAGTTTTAAGGGCTGTATCGGCAAGACCTTTACGGGCACCGTGTGTAGAGATAAAGTAATCCAATACATTCAATCCACCTTTAAAGTTGGAAAGGATTGGGTTTTCAATGATCTCAGAACCAGTAGATCCGGACTTTCTTGGCTTAGCCATCAATCCTCTCATTCCGGCCAGCTGCTTAATCTGCTGCTTGGAACCACGGGCTCCTGAATCAAGCATCATGAATACAGAGTTGAAGCCCTGCTTATCTGATGCCAGCTCACGGATCAAGGTTTCAGTAATACGGGTATCAACACGGGACCAAATGTCAACGATCTGGTTGTAACGTTCATTATTGGTAATGAGACCCATGTTGTAGTTTTCCCACACTTCTTCAACTTCACCTTTAGCATTATTAAGCAATTCCTGCTTGATCTCAGGGATGATAAGGTCATTGATAGAGAATGACAATCCACCCTGGAAGGCTGTGCGGAATCCTAATTGCTTGATATCATCCAAAAACTTGGCTGTCTTTGGAATATTTGTAATAGTAATGATGTCCCCGATGATCTCACGAAGATTCTTCTTTGTTAATAGTGCATTTACAAATCCAACCTCTTTAGGAACAAACTGGTTGAATAATACGCGACCAACTGTAGTTTCTAACAATTTATGTGTAAGAACACCATCATCAGAACGGACATTCGTCTTTACTTTGATCCATGCGTGCAGGTCGATAGTCTTTTCATTGTAGGCAATGATCACTTCTTCCTCGCTGTAAAATGCCTTTCCTTCTCCACGAACTTTTTCTGTTTCAGTAGATTTCTTACCCTTTGAAATGTAATACAGACCTAATACCATGTCCTGTGAAGGAAGGGTGATAGGAGTACCATTTTGTGGGTTCAAAATGTTATGAGAAGCCAACATCAACAATTGGGCTTCCAGGATAGCAGCGTGGCTCAATGGAACGTGAACCGCCATCTGGTCACCGTCAAAGTCGGCGTTGAAGGCTGTGGTAACTAATGGGTGAAGCTGAATAGCTTTACCTTCTACAAGCTTTGGCTGGAAAGCCTGGATAGATAAACGGTGCAGTGTTGGGGCACGGTTTAACATTACAGGGTGTCCTTTCAGAATATTTTCAAGGATATCCCAAACAACAGCTTCCTTCTTATCTACCAGTTTACGGGCAGATTTCACTGTTTTTACGATACCTCTTTCTATTAATTTACGGATAATAAATGGCTTGAATAATTCTGCAGCCATATCCTTTGGCAAACCGCACTCATACAATTTCAGCTCAGGTCCTACGACGATAACGGAACGACCAGAGTAGTCAACACGTTTACCTAACAGGTTCTGACGGAAACGGCCTTGCTTACCCTTCAGTACATCTGAAAGGGATTTTAGAGCTCGTCCACCTTCCGCTTTCACAGCGTTTGATTTACGACTGTTATCAAACAAGCTGTCTACAGCTTCCTGTAACATACGCTTTTCATTACGAAGGATCACCTCAGGAGCCTTGATCTCAAGCAAACGTTTCAAACGGTTGTTACGAATGATAACCCGACGATAGAGATCATTTAAGTCAGAAGATGCAAAACGACCACCATCAAGAGGTACTAATGGGCGTAACTCTGGTGGAATAACCGGTATGTATTGCATAACCATCCACTCAGGACGGTTAGAAATTCTTGTTTGAGCATCACGGAAAGATTCAACAACAGACAAACGCTTTAACGCGTCAGCCTTACGTTGCTGAGATGTTTCAGTTGCTGCAGCATTACGCAAGTCAAATGACAATTGATCAAGATCTATTCTTGCCAACAGGTCATGAACTGCTTCAGCACCCATTTTTGCAATGAATTTATTTGGATCTTCATCAGGCAGGTACTGGTTATCTTTTGGAAGTGTATCCAGGATATCCAGGTATTCTTCTTCCGTTAAAAGATCACCATAATTCTGGCCTTTGTCAGCACGAATACCTGATTGAATGACTACGAAACGCTCGTAATAAACGATGGTCTCCAATTTCTTGGAGCTCATTCCGAGCAGGTAACCAATTTTATTAGGCAGGGATTTGAAATACCAGATATGCACTACGGGAACCACCAGTTTGATGTGTCCCATACGCTCACGACGAACTTTCTTTTCAGTAACTTCTACACCGCAACGGTCGCAAACAATGCCTTTGTAACGAATACGCTTATATTTTCCACAAGCACATTCGTAATCTTTTACTGGCCCAAAAATCCTTTCGCAAAACAAACCATCTCTTTCAGGTTTGTAGGTACGATAGTTAATGGTTTCAGGCTTTAGCACTTCACCAAAGCTTTTTTCCAAAATACTATCAGGAGAAGCTAATCCGATGGTAATTTTTGAAAATTGTGGTCTCGGACGATTATCTCTTTTATTAAAAGCCATCTTTATTTAATATTTAAGATGTAATGTTTAAAATTTTGAACAAGGTTGTGACCGATATAAGAAGAAAGACATTCCGCACCCATGGTACGAAATGTCTTCATTATATTAATCGTGGAACTTAAGATCTAATCCCAATCCTCTCAACTCATGCACCAATACATTGAATGACTCAGGGATACCGGCACGAGGCACGTTCTCACCTTTTACTATTGCCTCGTATGTTTTAGCACGGCCAATGATATCATCTGATTTGATGGTTAACAGTTCCTGCAGAATGTTGGACGCACCATATGCTTCCAATGCCCAAACTTCCATCTCACCAAAACGCTGACCACCAAATTGTGCTTTACCACCTAAAGGCTGTTGTGTAATCAAGCTGTATGGCCCGATACTCCTTGCGTGCATCTTATCATCCACCATGTGGTGCAGTTTGATGATATAGATGATACCAACCGTAGCTTTCTGGTGGAAGCGATCTCCCGTTTCACCATCATACAGGTAGGTATGACCGAAGGTTGGTAATCCTGCCTCTTCAATGTTTTTAGCTATGTCTTCCACAGAAGCACCATCGAAGATCGGTGTAGCAAAGCGAAGACCTAATTTCTCTCCAGCCCATCCAAGAACAGTTTCATAGATCTGTCCAAGGTTCATACGGCTTGGTACCCCTAGTGGGTTCAAAACAATATCAACCGGAGTTCCATCTTCAAGGAATGGCATGTCTTCCTGGCGAACGATCTTGGCAACAATACCTTTGTTTCCGTGACGTCCTGCCATCTTATCACCCACTTTCAGCTTACGCTTAACTGCGATATAAACTTTAGCCAGTTTCAATACACCTGCTGGTAATTCATCCCCAATTGAGATATTGAACTTTTCTCTTTTATATCTACCTAATTCTTCGTTGTATTTGATGCTATAGTTATGCAGCAAAATATTGATCTGGTCATCAACCTTAGCGTCACTTGTCCAACCCAATGGGTTAACATTCATGTAGTCGATCTGGGCTAAATTCTTTTGTGTGAATTTGGCTCCTTTACCAATCAATACCTCACCAAAGTTGTTGCTAACACCTGCAGAAGCTTTTTCTCTTAAAAGCATTTGCAGTTTATCAAGCAAAACTTCCATCAGGTCTGATACATTCTTCTCGTGGATCTTATCCAGTTTCTCCAATGCCGCTTTCTCACGAACCTTGGCGTTCTTATCTTTTTTGGCTCTCTGGAATAACTTCTTAGAGATCACCACACCTTCTACTCCATTTGGAGCTTTCAGAGATGCATCTTTTGCATCACCAGCCTTGTCACCAAAGATGGCACGCAATAACTTCTCTTCAGGAGTTGGATCAGATTCACCTTTTGGGGTGATCTTACCGATAAGGATATCACCTTCCTTGATCTGTGCACCAATGCGGATGATACCATTTTCATCCAGGTCCTTAGTTGCTTCTTCAGAAACGTTTGGAATATCCGGAGTTAATTCTTCTTCCCCAAGTTTAGTATCACGAACTTCCAATTCATATTCAGAGATATGAACTGAAGTAAACATATCTTCTTTAACTACTCTTTCAGAGATAACGATAGCATCCTCGAAGTTGTAACCTTTCCATGGCATGAATGCCACTTTCAGGTTCTTACCCAATGCCAGTTCTCCATCTTTAGTAGCATAACCTTCCGTTAAGAAATCGCCTTCTTTTACTACCTGGCCTTTCTTAACTGCAGGCTTCAGGTTTATGGAAGTTTCCTGGTTGGTTTTGATGAACTTGGTTAGTTTATAAACCTTCAGATCATCTTCGAAAGATACCAGGCGCTGTTCTTCATTACGATTGTAACGAACATGAATTTCGTTGGCATCTACAAACTCAACCACACCATTACCTTCTGAGTGTATCTGGATACGTGCATCACGTGCAGCCTTGCCCTCCAGTCCAGTACCAACAATAGGTACGTCTGGACGTAACAATGGAACTGCCTGGCGTTGCATGTTTGATCCCATCAACGCACGGTTGGCATCATCATGCTCAAGAAATGGAATTAATGAAGCACTTAAACCTACGATCTGGTTGGGTGCAACGTCCATATACTGAACTTCGCCTTTATCTAAAATCGGGAAATCGCCTGTTTCACGGCTTACGATCCTGTCTTCCACAAAGTTTCCTTTGTCATCCAACGGAACGTTCGCCTGAGCGATCTTAGCCAGATCTTCTTCTTCTGCGCTAAGGAAAGTAAGCTGCTTCATGTTAACCTTTCCGTTTTCAACTTTACGGTAAGGTGTTTCAATAAAGCCCATCTCGTTGATCTTGGCGTGAACGCATAAAGTAGAGATCAAACCGATGTTTGGACCTTCCGGAGTTTCAATAGTACAAAGACGGCCATAGTGGCTGTAGTGTACGTCACGAACCTCGAAACCAGCTCTTTCACGACTTAAACCACCCGGCCCGAGAGCTGAGATACGACGCTTATGCGTAATCTCCGACAATGGGTTGGTCTGATCAAGAAACTGGGACAATTGGGATGTTCCAAAAAATGAATTAATAACTGAAGAAAGCGTTCTGGCATTGATAAGGTCAACTGGTGTAAATACCTCGTTGTCCCTTACGTTCATTCTTTCACGGATGGTACGGGCCATACGAGCCAGACCAACACCGAACTGAGCATATAATTGCTCACCCACTGTTCGAACCCGACGGTTAGACAGGTGATCAATATCATCAATCTCAGCTTTACCATTTGTTAAGCGAACAAGGTATTTGATGATTAAAATGATATCTTCTTTTGTAAGCGTCTTTTGCTCAATAGAAGCATTCAAACCTAATTTGCGGTTGATCTTATAGCGACCAACTTCCCCCAGGTCATAACGCTTGTCTGAGAAGAATAATTTATCTATTATGCCTCTTGCCGTTTCATTATCAGGCGCATCTGCACCACGCAACTGGCGATAAATAACCTGAACCGCTTCCAGTTCAGAGTTAGAGGTATCTTTATTTAAGGTATTATAAATGATAGCATAATCTCCGCCAACGTCTTCTTTCTGAACAAAAACAGATTTGATATCCATTTCAGAAATGGTATCAATTGCTTCTTCATCAAGAATAGAATCACGCTCGAGGATCACTTCATTTCTTTCGATAGAAACTACCTCCCCGGTATCTTCATCAACGAAATCTTCAACCCAGCTTCTTAAAACCCGGGCAGCCAGGCGGCGACCTTCATATTTCTGAAGAGATTTCTTGTCTCCTTTTACCTCATCGGCCATTCCGAAAAGCTCAAGAATATCCTTATCTGTTTCGTATCCAATTGAACGTAACAGGGTTGTTACAGGAAACTTTTTCTTACGGTCAATGTAGGCATACATTACATTGTTGATATCGGTAGCGAACTCCATCCAGGCACCTTTGAAAGGAATAACCCTTGCGGAATAGATCTTTGTACCATTCGGGTGAACTGACTGACCGAAGAATACTCCAGGAGAACGGTGAAGTTGTGAAACAACTACACGCTCAGCACCATTGATAACGAATGTACCACGTGGCGTCATGTAAGGGATGTTTCCAAGGAATACATCCTGAACGATTGTCTGGAAGTCAATATGCTCTTCGTCGTTACAGCTCAGGCGAAGCTTTGCCTTCAGAGGTACAGCGTACGTTAATCCACGCTCCATACACTCTTCAATCGTGTAACGGGGAGGATCGATAAAGTAATCCAGGAACTCAAGAACAAAGATGTTTCGGGTGTCTGTGATAGGAAAGTTTTCCTTGAATACACGGAACAAACCTTCAACGTTTCTTTTGTCGGGAGTGGTTTCTAACTGGAAGAACTCTTTAAAAGACTGGATCTGAACAGCAAGAAGGTCAGGTGTATCGGCTATGTTTCCAATTTTACCGAAGTTGACCCTTTGATTCAATGTTGTAGGCATATGATTAAAAACCGGTTTAATGTTTATTGACGGGCAAATCGATTTCAGGCCTTTACTTCCTAAGATGTAAACGCTTTGAAACTGAACTATTTAAGCATGAATTGCGACGTCAAAATGTTTTTGGCCAAAACTAAAGGACTGCAAAAGTAAGGATTTAAGCTACACCAACAAGGTTTTTTTCCTCTCAAAGATTAAGCCATTTTGTATTTTGGGATAGCTTTAATAGATTGTAACTTTTTGACATGTTTTGGAAAGATTTTATCAGGGATTATCTAACTTTTGGCAAAAGAGATCGCATAGGTGCTATTGCAGTATTATTTTTATTAGCTGTCATTTATACTCTACCCCGTATTTTTCAACCTAAACCTGATCCAAATTTTATAAAGGTTTTACCTGTTTTAGTTAAAGGTGTTGACAGCCTCGAAAAAAAGGAAGGAAGTACATTTAGAACTGAGAAAGATTATGCCAGTGCCTATAAATATAAAAAACAACCTGGTTTCATTGCGGGTGAACTCTTTCAATTTGACCCTAATTCTATAACCCTGGAAGGATGGAAAAAACTTGGTTTGAATGAAAAAACTGCTACAACCATAATTAAATACAGGAGTAAAGGAGGAAGGTTTTATAAGCCTGAGGATTTAACCCGTATTTGGAACCTACCCCCAGGCTTTTATGACCGGGTAAAAAACTACATAAATTGTGAATCAATAAAATCGCCGTTCAACCCCTATTCTTATTCAAATAATAAAAGCCAGAAAAAAGAAATATTCATAGTAGAAATTAACCAGGCAGATACGAATGCCTTTATTCAATTGCCAGGAATTGGTCCTCGATTGGCGCAACGTATTATTAATTTTAGAAATAAGCTTGGTGGCTTTTATTCAGTTGATCAAATTGCAGAAACTTATGGCCTTCCTGATTCCACTTTCAAAATGATCAGAAACTATCTAAAATCGGGCTCCGATGTAAAAAAAATACCTTTAAATGAATGCAGTAAGGAGCAATTAAAGGCACATCCTTATATAAAATGGAATCTGGCGAATGCAATTATTGAATACAGAAATCAGCATGGAACATATAAAAAACTGGAGGAACTCAAAAATATTGTTTTGATAAATGATTCCACCTATTCTAAAATAGCACCTTACCTTAGTTTATAATTTTAAGATTGATAAAAATAAAAGGCCTATATAGTGGCCATAAGAAGATGGATAGAACAACTGACAGGAAGAAATAGTTTGTTGGCACTAATTTTATATTAATGATTTGTATTTGAACCTTTTCTGAAAACCACCTTTTCCATAAACCTATTTAATCATGTTGAGTACCTTTTTGAATGTTTTTTTCTGGATCATTTTTGTATATTTTTTTCTCTCTGTCCTTTATTTGTTTATACTTTCTGTTTCAGGCAAACTTTTTTATAAAAAAGGCAAATTTGCTGCCACTACCCCTTCAAAAAGAATAGCGGTTTTTGTGCCTGCTTATAAAGAAGATGGAATTATAGTATCTACCGCCAACAGTATGTTGAAGTTAGATTATCCCAGAGAATTATATGATGTATACATATTGGCTGATTCTTTCCAGGAAGAAACATTAATTGAATTGAGAAAGATTGACGTGGAAGTTATAGAGGTAAAGTTCGAAAAAAGTACTAAGGCCAAAGCTTTAAATGTAGGCTTTAACAAGATCGCAAAAGAATATGACATTGCCCTTATCTGCGATGCTGACAATGTGCTTGCAAAAAACTTTCTCCGGAAAGTCAACGATGCTTTTAATGCAAACGCCAAGGCTATCCAGGGACAAAGAGTAGCAAAGAATATGGATACTTCCTATGCTATCTTAGATTCATGTAGTGAAGGTATCAATAACCATATATTTCGTAAGGGCACCAATGCAGTTGGTCTCGCTTCTGCAGTGATAGGATCAGGAATGGCTTTTGAGTACAATACAGTTAAAAAAGTATTAAGTGAAATTCATGCGGTAGGAGGCTTTGACAGGCCATTACAAATTAAAATTGTAGAGCAAAGAATTAAAATTGAATACCTGGAAGACGCACTCATTTTTGACGAAAAGGTAGATTCTTTACAGGCCTTCCAACAACAAAGAAAAAGATGGTTATCCAGCCAGTTTGTTTATATGAAACAATTCTTTTTCCCTGGCATTAAACAACTTTTGAAAGGGAATGTAAGTTACTTTAACCTTGCTATTGCTAATAACCTCGTACTACCAAGAGCATATTTAATATTGCTCTTACCTCTTTTAGTAGTTATAACATTTTTTCTGAACTCGGGTTGGTTTGTTTACTTTCTTATTACTGGAATTTTGTATTTCGTGACACTTGCAGTAGCTCTTCCAATAGTATTAGTGAATAAGAAATTATTTAATGCCATATTAAAAATGCCTGAAGCAGTAATAGCAATGATTATGACTGCCTTTCAAATGAAAAATGCTAATAAAACATTTATTCATACGGTTCATACTAAAACTGAGGTAAGCAATACTTTATACAACCAGGGTACTGAATGATCAGTACCCTGTATAAATAATCGGCTTTTTATAATTTGTTTACCCACCTATTGTACCATAACTGGAACATCAATACCTGCCACAATTTTTGATAATTTACCTTTTTACCAGCAAGGTATTCATCTCTTAATTGTACGATTGGCTTTGGATCAAAGACACCAGTTTTAGAAAGGCTGCTCTCACTTAAAAAATACTTTAGTTGATCCTGCAAGTCTTCCTTGAACCATACAGTCAAAGGAGCAATGAATGGACGCTTAGGTCTTTCCATTAATTCCTTAGGAATGTATTTATGCACCACTTCTTTTAATAACCATTTAGTTACACCATTACGTATTTTGAAGTTGGAAGGCAATTGAGCAAGGAATTCAATGATCCTGTGATCAAGCATAGGCTCGCGACCTTCAAGGCTTACTGACATAGTAGCCCTATCTACCTTTACAAGGTTATTATCAACCAGGAAGGTTTTGTAATCGACCGCTAATAATTTATTTGTTATTCCGGCATTCTTTTGAAGCTTGTCGCCCTCTTCAAAGAAAGTATTATATCTTTCAAAAGGCTTTCCAAGAAATGTCTCTACCTCGGTTTCCGTAATGTACTGACCGATATATTTCATTGCTGAGACAGGGTCTTTCTTTTTCCAGATAAGTTTCATTTTTTCATACCGTGTCGGAAAATTATACTTCCTGTTGAAATAATAAATGCTCTCAGGATTTATCAAAGACATTGTTCCACTAAGGAAAGTTTGAATGGAAGAAGGTATACTTGATGTATATTTTTCAGCCTGGCTGAATTTGTTATATCCCCCAAATATCTCATCTCCCCCATCTGCACTTAATGCAACAGTAACCTGCTGCCTTGCCAACTGACTAACCAATACAGTAGGTACGGTGCTATTATCGGCAAATGGCTCATCATAGATTTCAGGAAGTTTACTTAATACTGCACCCGCCTCCTTTGCAGTTAAATACCACTCTGTATGATCCGTGCCAAGGTAATTGGCTATTTTTTTTGCTTCGGGAGCTTCATTGAATTCAGCTTCATGAAACCCGATTGTAAAAGTTTTTAATCTTTCAGTTCTACCAGTTTGCAAGAGTGCTGCAACACTGCTGCTATCATAACCTCCACTTAAAAATATACCTACAGGAACATCTGCGACCATTCGATATTCATAGGCATTCTTTAAAAGTTTGTCCGTTTGTTCAATTGCTTCATTATCTGAGATCTTGATTTCCGGCTTATTATATTGATCAAACACATCCCAGTATTTTTTAACCTGGAGATCTTTTGTTTTTAAATCTACTATTAAAAAATGCCCTGGGAGTAATTTATAAGTATTATTGAAAATGCAATGAGGTGCTGGTATATAACTAAACTGAAGGAATAAAGCCAGACTATTGGTATCAATGTTCTTTTCGAATGCGGGATGCTCGTAAAGTCCCTTTAATTCTGAACCAAAAAGTAATACATTATTTTTCCAATAATAATACAAAGGCTTAACTCCAGCCCTGTCCCTAATAAAAATTACTTGTTCTTTTTGTTTGTCATATAAGGCTATGGCAAACATTCCAATGAATTTATGTACTACATCTAATCCCCAGCAGTGGTATCCCTTTAAAATGACTTCAGTATCTGACCAGGAATTGAAACTATAGCCCTTTTCTATAAGTTCCTGCCTTACTTCTTTGAAGTTATATATCTCGCCATTGAAGTTTACAATGAAATCATTGAAGTGCATCGGTTGATGACCAAGAGGCGAAAGGTCGAGGATAGACAAGCGTCGTTGTCCAAACCCAATCAATGCCTGGTGCGCTTCGTACACTTCATAACCTGCATCATCCGGACCCCTATGGTCCATGGCATCGGTCATTTTTCTAACGATATCAATATCAGATGTTTTATGAAAATCTATAAATCCGGCTATCCCACACATGGCTGTCAGTTAAATTTAATTTTTGAGTTAAAATGCCAAAGAATTCCTTTCCAGAACCACTTTAAATGTTCTCCTTGTTTTTTTACCAAATAGGTCATTGTATTCTTTGGAATAGTAAATAATATAAAATACAAAACAAAGACACCCAATCCAAGAATGGGAACATTTCTCCGCATAAACAATATTCTGTTTCTTGTCAGGTAGAATGTTTTCAAAGGACTCATCTTCCCGGTTGTCATTGACTCCTTATGATAAATAAGCGAAGCTGGTTGATAATATATTTTAAATCCTTTCTTTTTAATTTTCACAGACCAGTCCAGTTCTTCATAGTAAAGGAAAAAGTCTTCAGGCATAAGGCCTACTTCTTCAATCACTTTTCTACTTACCATCATTCCACCACCGTGAGCATAATTAGTTTCTTTTACGGCATTATATTGCCCCAGATCTTTTTCACGGCAGCCAATCATAGAATTTCTACCGGTAAATATATTTACAGGATTATAACCAGCATATTCAATAGTTCCTTTGGCAAAGAAGTAATGGAACTTTGGACTAACCATACCTGCATCAGGAAACCTGGTAAATATTTCTACTAAACCTTCAATAAGGTGCGGAGTAAATTCTGTATCGTTATTTACCAGGAATAAATAATCACCAGAAGCTTGTCGTATCCCAACATTATTACCTGCACTAAACCCAAGATTGCTTTTATTGCGTATCACTTTGGCATCGGGGAAAACAGATAAAAAAGCGTGGGTAGGATCAAGTTTTGAAGCATTATCGACGACTATAACCTCCAGATTTGGATAAGTGTTCAGTTCTTTTATTGAACGAAGTAGATCGCAAGTGATTTCCTGGTTATTCCAATTAAGTGTAATAACAGATACTCTTGGTTTGGGTGTTAGGGGTGATAACATTTTACATAAGGTTACTAGCAAATATAGGGCTCAGTATAGCTTTTCACAATAAAATTACCATACCAAGGTTGATTTAAAAAGTCAGTATATTAAGTAATTGATAACCAGGAAAATTAAATGATAGAAAAAAAATATTGTTCCTGCTCAATTTATTATAAAAAATGGCTCCCCTTGGGGAGCCATCACTTAATAAAAGAGAGTTATGTTATGCGATTTCAACATCAGCACCAGCTTCTTTCAGCTTAGCAGCTAATTCTTCAGCAGTAGCTTTGTCTACACCTTCTTTGATTGGTTTCGGAGCGCCATCTACCAGATCTTTAGCTTCTTTTAAGCCTAATCCTGTTAAATCCTTAACGATTTTAACAACATTCAATTTAGAAGCACCTGCGCTTTTTAAAATTACATTGAAAGTAGTTTTTTCTTCAGCAGCTGGAGCAGCACCGCCTGCAGCTGGACCTGCAACAACTGTAGCTGCAGCTGGCTCAATACCGTATTCTGATTTTAAGAAATCGGCCAATTCCTGTACTTCTTTAACAGTAAGGCCTACTAATTGTTCTGCAAGATTTTTAACGTCTGCCATTTAATTTAAATTTTTTCCGACTTCACAGCTATTGCTCCGACGGAGGGTTTAAAAAAATTTTGCCTTTATTGACCCTCAGGCCTGGGTTTATGTTGATCTATTCAGGATAGTCAAATATATTTGGTCCTAAACAGTTCTACGATATATAGTTTATAAAAACTATTCTGCTGCAGTAGCTTCGGTAGAAGCACCTTCTGCTTGTTTTTCATGATGGTGCAATAAAGCAGCCAACACTCTTTTTGCAGGAGATTGCAATAAACCGATCACTTCACCGATCAATTCATTTTTGGTCTTGATCTGTGTCAGAGTTTTCAGGTTACTGTCACCACTATAAATGTCTCCATTAATAAAAGCTGCTTTTAATTCAGGCTTTTCTCCTTTGCTTTCTGAACGGAAAGAGGAAATAATTAAAGCTGGCTCTTTGGGATTTTCTGAAAACATTAGGGCAGTTACATTATTCAAAGAATCAAACATGCCTGCATAGCTCTCATTGCCTAGGGATTCAAGCGCTTTTCTTATTAATGTATTCTTTGCCACTTTCATTTCAACATTCTTGTTGAAACATACGCGGCGAAGCTTAGATACCTGTTCTACGCTTAAAGATTCTGTATTTGTAACATAGAAGTTGTTGTACTGAGAAAATTTCTCTTTTAACGCTTCTATTACTTCATTTTTTTGTTCTTTAGTCATTATAATACGTTTTATCCATGGTTAGGATTAGTGAACAAAAGTTTTAGTGTCAATAGCAATACCAGGACTCATGGTACTGGCCATAGTCAAACCCTTCAGGTAAGTTCCTTTGGCTGTGGCAGGTTTTGCTTTAATGATTGCATTGATCAATTCCTGGCTGTTGGCAGCAATTTTATCCGGACTAAAAGAAACACGTCCAATAGAGGCATGTATGATTCCAGCCTTGTCAACTTTAAAAGCAATTTTACCACCTTTAACTTCATTAACTGCAGAAGCAACATCATTTGTTACAGTACCAGTCTTTGGGTTTGGCATTAGGTTACGAGGTCCTAATATTTTACCTAGCCTACCTATCTTAGGCATTACAGCCGGAGTTGCTACAATAACATCAACATCTGTCCATCCGCCCTCGATTTTTTGAACAAATTCATCTAAACCTACATAATCAGCGCCTGCGCCTTTTGCTGCAGCTTCCTGGTCAGGACCACAAAGCACAAGTACTTTTTTTGTTTTACCAGTACCGTGAGGTAAAGTAACTGTTCCACGGATTGCCTGATCAGCTTTTTTAGGATCTACACCTAAACGTATATGTAAGTCAACAGAAGCATCAAACTTCGTTGTATTCACCTCTTTAACCAATGCAGAAGCATCTTTCAAAGAATAAGCCTTTTTCGCATCAACTTTTGAGTTGATTGCTTTTCTTTTTTTAGGAATGAATGCCATTTTAATTCTTTTTAATTAGTTCAAAATTATTTTTGCCAGGGAGCAGTTCCTTCAACCGTCAAACCCATACTGCGGGCAGTACCAGCTACCATGCTCATGGCGCTTTCCAATGTAAAGGCGTTAAGATCGGCCATTTTATCTTTTGCGATCTCTTCAACCTGTGCCCAGGTCACCTTTCCAACTTTTTGACGATTAGGCTCTTTTGAACCACTTTGAATTTTTGCGGCATCCTTCAATTGGACAGCTGCTGGTGGAGTTTTAATAACAAAGTCAAAAGACTTATCAGAATATACAGTAAGTAATACAGGGAGAACTTTTCCCATCTTGTCTTGCGTCCTTGCATTGAATTGCTTACAGAATTCCATGATGTTAACACCTTTGGAACCCAATGCCGGACCAATTGGAGGTGCAGGATTAGCCTGGCCACCTTTGCACTGAAGCTTTACATAGCCAGTGATTTCTTTTGCCATTTTCTTCGATTTATTGGTTCAAGCGACCCTTCATCTCAGCGACTACCGGGTCTCCCAAATTCCTCATAACCCGTCTAGCGGGACAAAAAAGAACTAATTGGGGCCGCAAATGTATATAATTTAACTTAATTGGAGAGCAACAAAGAGGATATTTTTTGTTAATAAGACAGTTAGAATAATAAAGTAACCAACAAATAAAAAGCCATCCGATTGGATGGCTTTTTATTACTATATCTTCTCTGGATTAACTTATTTTTTCTACCTGCATATAGTTCAATTCAACAGGCGTAGAACGGCCAAATATCTTTACAGTAACCTTCAATTTCTTTTTCTCATCATTTACTTCTTCAATTACCCCGTTAAAGTCATTAAAAGGTCCTTCTATTATCTTAATTGTCTCCCCAACAATAAAAGGCTCACTCATGCTTACTCCACCGGCTTCTGCCATTTCATCCATTTTGCCGAGCATTTTATTTACCTCGGCTTTACGCAAAGCAATAGGATTCTCTTTACCCAGGAAATGTATAACATTTGAAGTATTCTTAATCACATCTCTAAGATCATCACCTAATTTGCCATCAGCGATCTCAATCATAACATAACCGGGATAATAGTTACGCTCCCGCATTACTTTCTTTCCATTCTGAACTTTATATACTTTCTCAACCGGTAAAAAAACCTGTTTGACAACCTCGCTCCATCCACCTCTTGATACTTCCTTGTCAAGGTATTCTTTTACTTTTCGCTCCTTCCCGCTAACAACACGCAGAACATACCACTTGGTTTCCTGTTGTTGCGGCTGTTGCGTATTTTGCGCTGTAGCTTCCATTTATTTGAACATTTTATAGATAAGATTCAACCCACCTGCTGCTACAAAGTCCATTGCACCTACAACGGCTGTTATCAGCAACGTAGCAGCTAAAACAATCATTGTAGACTGTTGTAATTGTGTCCAGTTAGGCCAGGTCACCTTTTCCATTAATTCCTTATAAGAATCACGGAAATAATTAGATACTTTATTCATGGTTGCAATTTGGTAATTTGAAATGTTTAGTCTGCCACATAGTTTCCAGATTATCCATTTTCAAATCAATTAGCACGGGCAGAGAGATTCGAACTCCCATCAACGGTTTTGGAGACCGCTATTCTGCCATTGAACTATGCCCGTAGAAAGCTAAAAGCTATTAGCAAATGCTAACAGCTTTTAGAATTATATTGCAAATATAGTGATCATTTGCAATCCGCCTTGGCGGATAAAGCTAAAAGCTTTTGGCTCAAAGCTTATTTTAAGATTTCAGTAACCTGACCGGCACCAACTGTACGACCACCTTCACGAATCGCAAACTTCAAACCTTTCTCCATGGCAATAGGCTGGATCAGTCTAACAGTTAATGATGTATTATCGCCAGGCATGATCATTTCTGTACCTGCAGGCAATTCTACCTCACCAGTAACGTCCGTTGTTCTGAAATAGAACTGAGGACGATATTTTTGGAAGAATGGAGTGTGGCGTCCACCTTCTTCTTTGCTTAATACATAAACTTCACCTTTAAACTCAGTGTGTGGAGTAATAGAACCTGGCTTACAGATTACCATACCACGACGGATCTGAGTTTTCTCAATACCGCGTAATAATAAACCAGCATTATCACCAGCCTCACCCTCGTCCAACAACTTACGGAACATCTCAACACCAGTACAAGTAGATGTAAGTGGAGTTTCCTGTAAACCAACGATCTCAACACTTTCACCAACTTTGATGCGACCTCTTTCAATACGGCCAGTGGCAACAGTACCACGACCAGTAATAGAGAAAACGTCTTCAACTGACATCAGGAATGGTTGATCAACCGGGCGTGGAGGCAATGGAATGTAGCTATCTACAGCATCCATCAATTCTTCAACACCTTTAACCCATTTTTCTTCACCAGCTAAAGCACCAGTTGCAGAACCTTTGATGATTGGAGTATTATCTCCATCAAAACCATAAGAGCTCAATAATTCACGGATTTCCATTTCCACAAGCTCCAATAATTCAGGATCATCAACAAGGTCAACTTTATTCATAAATACCACAATACGGGGAACACCTACCTGGCGGGCAAGAAGGATGTGTTCCTTTGTTTGAGGCATAGGACCATCTGTAGCAGCCACAACTAAAATAGCACCATCCATTTGGGCAGCACCAGTAATCATGTTCTTCACATAGTCAGCGTGACCAGGACAGTCAACGTGCGCATAGTGACGTGTTGCTGTTTGATATTCTACGTGAGCAGTATTGATGGTGATACCCCTTTCTTTTTCTTCAGGTGCACCATCAATTTCATCATATTTTTTTGCTGTCGCTAATCCCTTTTTAGAAAGGATCTCAGTAATAGCGGCAGTCAATGTTGTTTTACCGTGGTCTACGTGACCGATGGTACCAACGTTAACGTGAGGTTTCTCCCTCTTAAAGGTCTCTTTAGACATTTTTATCGGTTTTTAGTTGTGGAGTTATAAATTTATTAAATTGAAAAACCTCCTATCATTTCATCAATGAATCGAAGGATACTTCATATGTTACCAGCAATGGAAACTCCAAACCTTCCATCACCAATTACAGCTATGTTATATGCCGTATCTGAAATGCAAGCATCACAAATACTGTAAGAAGAGCCGTTGATGAGAATTGAACTCACGACCTCTTCCTTACCAAGGAAGTGCTCTGCCCCTGAGCTACAACGGCTTTTGTCGGTTGACAGTTGACCGTTGTTAGCAAACAGTGAAGAGCAATCATCAACTGTCACTATCCACGCTTGCTTTTGCAAGTCTGTCATCTTACCTGGAGCGGAAGACCGGGCTCGAACCGGCCACCTATAGCTTGGAAGGCTATCGCTCTACCAAATGAGCTACTTCCGCTTATCCATATTTCCTACTGTACCAACAATTTTAAAAACTGCATGATACAAACATATTTTAAAGAACTAAACTGTAATTGACAATTATGAAATTATCAATTACAGTATGTGGGCAGGAGTGGATTCGAACCACTGAAGTCGAAAGACAGCGGATTTACAGTCCGCCCCATTTGGCCGCTCTGGAACCTGCCCCCAATAAATTTATTCCTGAGCCACTTGTCGGAATCGAACCAACGACCTACTGATTACAAATCAGTTGCTCTACCAGCTGAGCTAAAGTGGCATTTTTTAATGATTTACAAAGAACTACCCCTTTTTTTGGGAAGGCAAAGGTAAAGGAAAATGACAATTGAAAAAATATTGATGAGAAAAAAATTGTATTATCTGAAAATAAAAGACCCCGGGGTAACCGGGGTCTTTATAATTTAAGCAGCTTGCTTTTCTTTTTTCTTTTTTATTTGTTGCACAATTGCTTCCAATGCTTCGTCAAAAGAAGCCTCAAATGACTTGCTTGTTGTTTTTACAAAAAAATCTGATTTTGGAACATGTACCCTTATTTCTGCAATCTTATCTTTAATTGTATGGACTACATTATCTAGGATCAGAAAAACATCCACTTTGATGATCCGGTCATGGTATTGCTGTAACTTCTCAATTTTCTTGGTTACATAATCTATCAGTTTGCTGTCTGCATCAAAATGAATTGCTTGAACATGAACAATCATAGAAATTGATTTAAGCTGTGAAAAAATGTTTCAAAGAACTACTTCTTTTGGTTTTTGGTCCGGTATGAAGTTAAAACATAACCCATTTTTTACCAAGAAGAAAATCCTTTTATTTTAATGACGCCTGTCAATTTTATGCTTTTGGATGGGACTTTTTATATATCTCTTTTAGCTTCTCTATAGTATTATGTGTATAAACCTGGGTTGCTGCTAAACTGGAATGGCCAAGCAATTCTTTTACTGCATTCAAATCTGCTCCGTTGTTCATCATATGAGTGGCAAAACTGTGTCGTAAAATATGGGGACTTCGCTTCTCAGCTGTAGTTACTAAGCTTAGATACTTGTTGACAATTGTATATACCTTACGTGGCCTTAATTGTTTACCCTTTTCATCATGTAAAAGAAAATCCTTTGGAAAATCTGGGTAATTCGTATCTGAATCATGGATATAGTCTTTAATTGAGGAAGCCAATTCAGGGCTTATTGGGATGATCCGTTCTTTATTACCCTTTCCCAAAACCTTCAAAGAATGGTTGGCAAAATTAACCTGGCTTCTATTGAGATTGATCAGCTCACTTAACCTCATACCAGTATCGTAAAAAACGGTCAATAACAACCTTTCTGTTTTTCCTGACCAATTATTTGGAAATTCAACGTGTTGTAAAAGGGTATTAATTTCCTTATCTCTAATAAATACAGGTAAACGCTTTTGACTCTTAGGCGATATTACCTTTCCCATTGGATTTTGAGTGATCACTCCCCTTTTAAGATAGTATTTAAAAAAAGATTTTAAACTTGATATTTTCCTGTTTATTGAACGTTCTGAAAGTCCTTCATCCTTTAATGAAGCTAACCAGGTTCTTATGTATATGTGAGATAAGGAACTCAATTGAGTTTCTCCATACTGCATAATAATATAATCATTAAATGATATAAGATCCGTTTGGTAGGAAACAATTGTATGCTGAGAATACCTTTTTTCATATTTAAGGTAATCTATAAAAGGTTGGAAGATTGGATGAGGTATATGCATAAAACAATAGCTGCAAAGTACAAAATACCTTGCAGCTATAATATATTGAAGAGGTAAAAGCTTAAATTAAGCTTCGATCTTTCCGCTAGCTATTTTCTGCTTGTAAACTGCCTTCAATACCTGATTCCTGCGTTCAACAGAAGGCTTGGTGAAAGACTGCCTTTCACGTAACTGCAACAAGATCTTAGCTTTTTCAAATTTCTTTTTATATTTCTTTAAAGCTTTATCTATGTTTTCGCAGTCCTTTGAATCTATAATAAGCATGCTATATACCTCCTTTAAATTGTTTTAGGGTGGGCAAAGATAAGGTTCAAAAAGGTTTTATTCCAAAATAAAATGCAAAAACTACCGAATTTTACCTCATGTTTACAGGCATTATTGAAAGCACAGGTATAATAACAGACATTACTGCTTCAGGTACAAACAAAAGCTTTTGGATAAAATCCGCTATTTCAGCAGACCTTAAAGTAGATCAAAGTGTTTCACACAATGGTGTCTGCCTTACTGTGGAAGAAATTGAGGCTGATCGCCACAAAGTAACCGCTGTTGAAGAAACTTTAGAAAAAACTGAATTGAATGGCTGGGCTCCAGGAAGTATAATCAACCTTGAAAGAAGCCTATTACTTTCTAGCAGGATGGATGGGCATTTCGTTCAGGGTCATGTGGATACAACGGGTATTTGCAAAAATATCAAGGACAAAACAGGAAGCTTTGTGTTTGAATTTACCTATTCTAAAAAGTTTGCTCCCTTGATTATCGAAAAAGGGTCGATTTGTATAAATGGGATTAGCTTAACTGCATTTGAGGTAAAGAAGAACTCTTTCAAAGTCGCTATAATTCCATATACCTATGAACATACCAACCTTCAGTATTTAAAGGAAAAAGATAAGGCCAATCTCGAATTTGATATGATTGGAAAATATTTTCTTCGGAAAATAAATCTGAAAGATTGAATTATCCCAGTACTCTAGGTATTAAGTTTTACATAATCCACTAGAATTTGCTACATGCATGAACAAATTGCTTCAAGGGTGTATTATCCTACACTCAATCTTGCAAGAGGTTTTGCAATTTCCATTGTACTACTTTATCATCTCTTTTGGCATTTCAGTCTTTTTCGTTTAGGATGGGTAGGAGTTGATTTATTTTTCGTGCTTTCGGGTTTTCTAATAACAAATATTCTTTTGCACACAAAAGAAAATCCTTATTATTTTTCCAACTTTTATATTAAACGTATATTAAGAATATTACCAGTATACTATTTGGTTTTATTTATATTTTTCATTAATTCACCATTACTTTTTTCAGACAAATCACCTGATTCTACGTTAACCTATTACAATCAAAATCAAATTTGGTATTGGTTATGCATGCAAAACTGGCTTGTGATTTGGAAAGGCAAACCACCTGAACCTTATCTATTACATTTTTGGTCATTAGCTATAGAAGAACAATTTTATATTTTTTGGCCTTTAGTTATTTTTTTATTTAAGTCACTTAAATCCTTAAAATATTTTATATCTATTTTGATATTTAGTGCCTTTGTCCTACGAATATTAATTTGGGTTTTATATCCTCAAAACTCAAATGGTTTATACTATAATACTTTTGCAAGAATGGATAGCTTACTTATAGGTTGCGTTATATCTATTCAATTAAAACAAGGTAAAATATTCCCACCCACTTTGATTAAATTTATTTTTTTAATTTTTATTGCTTTAATTATTTCAAGTTTATTAATATTTGGAAATGTTGAACATGACAATAATATATTTTCAACTGTTGGATATAGTATAACTGCAGCATTCTTTGGATGTATCATTTATTTACTGGTTACTAATGAAACAAAATTCAGCTCATTAGTAAAAAACCTGCAAATTTTTAGTTTCCTGGGCAAGATTTCATATGGTCTTTACGTATTCCATATTCCAGTATACTTAGTCATCGCCTATTTATTTTCAAATATTTCATTTAACTTATTACCATCTATATTTAAATCAACCTTATCGATTTCAATAATAAGCTTATTGACCACCATTCTGCTTAGTATTGCCAGCTTTTACGTATTGGAAAAACCAATATTAGCTCTTAAAAAATATTTTCATTAAAATTCAATAAAACCAATTCACATTTACGTCCTTACTAATGGAAATCAAAAACATCGAAAAATGGTTCACTGTTAAAAAGAGCCTACTGCTGCTGGGGATTTTATGGCTAATCGTACACCTAATATTATTTTGGCGTTCTGGAATTGTAACTGATTTTGAATCTAAAAAATATATTGAACAGGCAGATTTTTTTTTAATAAACAGACATTATGCATCTCCCAATTTTATTTTCTATTCCATCCAAATCCTATTGATTGCGTTAAGTAAATCAACTCATACTTTTCCTGTTCTGATTGTAATTATTCAGCTAATATTTAATGCAACTTCCATGGCATTGTTTTATAAATTAAATCTTCACTTTACAAGAAGTCATTTTAAGGCATTTGTTATGACAGCCTTATTGATTTGCATGATTTATTATGAAATATATGACTTGTATCTATTTACGGAATCCTTATACTTTAGCTTTGTAATTATTTATACTTTCCTGCTCTTCTCCATCAATAAGCTTTCTTTAAAATACATTTGTTTACTAATTTTTGGAATGGCCATATTATATTTTACACGGCCTACCGGCTTATTTTTTATTCCATCAACTATAGCTTTTTGCATATTTAAATTTTACAGGAAAAAAGCTTTGGTATTACTCTCTATATTTTTTGCTGCTGGCTTGCTTTCTTTATATTACCTGTTAAACTTTGCATTAAGTTCAGGTGGAGAGCTGGATTATTTACTTCCCTATTCTAAAGAGATGATACTTTGCGGAGTTCCATCATTACAAACTTCAAATGCAATTAATATTCCTGTAAATAAAAGTCCTATGGAAGGATTATGGTACATAATTACCAATCATTCTTCATTGTTCTTTAACCTGGCCAGTAAGAGACTAATTGCCTTTTGGGGTGCAGCAAGGGAATACTATTCACCTCTACATAATATATTTATAGGAATATATTTTTATACTAGTTACCTATTTATTTTATTTGGCTTGAGAAAATTGGTTAAAAATATTGTTCCGGAAACCATATACCTGCTATTCAATATTTTTCTAATAATGAGTACTGCAATGCTTTCCTGTGATGAATGGCACAATAGATTCCTGTTATCCATACTTTCATTTATATTACTACTTGTTTCGTTTGTGCTAAAAGGAAAGCCTGAATAGTTAAGAACAATTCAATTTATTTAAAATTCTTGTCGGGCAGAAGTTTAAGATTTGTCTTAAATAAAGAATTAAAAAGCAATCTAAAAACATTCACATTAGAATGTAAAGATTCAATATCCGAAATATAATGTTGCATATCATAAATTGCTAAGAGATTTGAATAAATCATATTTCCATCATTAGCATATCTATAACCATGGTCACTTAAAAGTACTACAATAGCATTCTTATCTTCACTTATGAGTTTATTCAATAGATCAAGTATTTTTTTGTTTGCATATTGCAAATACCCCAAGTATAATGACTTATTTTTCAAATTTTCTGGACCTAATTTTTCTATAGAATTTAATTTTCCATCCGGATTAAAGTAATATGGGAAATGAGGCATTAGCAGATGAGTATAAACGAATTTGGGGTTGCCGGAATGTTTGATTGCCTGAGCCGTTCTATCATACAATAGTTCATTGTTATAATAATCTTTCATGATTAAATGCTTATACAAAGAAGTATTACGCATATACCTGAATACAAAATTTTCATATAAGTCTCTTTTAACCCTGTTCCACAATGTTTGCGAGGTAATAAGCTGCGTTCCGGATTTCAAAAACGTTTTGTTGATTAGAGAATTTTCCCCTTCAATATCAAAAATCGAGTAATTAAAAAATTGGTATCCGGCACTTTTAAGGCCGGATACAACATTGCTTTTTGAAATTTTCGTAAAGCAATATTTTAAATTTTCATCTGTATATTCGAAATTGCTTAGTTCATTGTGAAATGACATTGACATTAAGGAAGCAATTGAAAATGGAGTAGAACTATAATTACTTTTGGAGTATTTGATAACAGAAAAATTCAGTGCACTTAATGCATTAAAAAAAAGATGGTTTTCACAATGGAAAGTGCTTTTTAATTGATCTTCTCCAGCATATTCATCAACAACAATTAAATAAATATTCGGTTTTTTATTTGTTGAAGACGTCGAGATTGAAAACTCTTTATCATCATAATTAATAACCTTGAATATAATTATTCCAATGTCTGTAAAAATTAAAAAAATGAATAGAAAATTCAAATAAACTGCGAGTTTCTTAGAAAACCCTCTTTGCTTTAAATAAATAAGGGAAAATAAAAATGATAGAGTGGGTAAAATCAGCAAAAAAGTATAACTGGATAAGAAATTGTTTACAAATGATTTTACTAAATCATGAAAAGCTCCAAAGAAAAAATAAATGCTAAAGCTTAAGAATACAGCCAATGCTGACTTAAAAGAATTCTTATAAATTCTGAGATATACAAGAAAAAGACAAGCCTCTAACGCTATATAAAATAGCATCAATAGCAGCATGTCATTAAAATTAATCAATAACAAATTTTCCGAATATCCATGTAAAACAAAAAAAACAGGAAGCAGGACAAAAAATATGGGTATAGAAAAAAACTTACTCTCATAAATCCTGAAATGCATATTATTACAGTTATTTAAAATGCACCTTATAATAACTTAAACATATTCTTTAAATTACTTTTATCTCCTTTTTACACTGTTATCTCATTAAATACATTTTCCCATATCCTTTATTGAAATACTTGTTTAAATCATAAGCTTTTCCGCTAGCATCCAACTGATCAAATTTATCTAATGCCTTTCCATTTAAGTTAGTCACTACCCGATATAAATAAATTCCGTTACCCAGTTTTCCACCATATTTATCGGTTCCATCCCATTTGAACTCTGTAATATTTCGACCAACTCTTAGCGGACCTAATTCGTCTTTTGTGATCTCCCTGACAATTTTGCCCGTAACAGTTAATATTTGAATTTTTATATTCTGAGGTACTTCACTTCCAGTTATTGTAAAAACAAATGCAGTTGATGTAGTGAATGGATTTGGGTAATTCAACATATTTGATATCATCGCCTTATTGAAAACCTGGAACGATACTCTGTATTGTAAGGCACCTGCCTGGTTCTGGCTCATATCCTTACCTGTAACCAGGAGTTCATAATCTCCATCCTGGTCAAAGAAAGGCTTCATGGTGAGAGTGGCTACATTATTAGTACTATGAGCTTGTTGCGCAGGGGTAAATTGAATTGTGTTCCCGCCAAAATTGTAATCTTCCAAATGACCATCCGGAAAACGTACCTGTATCTTCATAGTAGAAGTATCACTCAGCAAAAACCATTTAGCCTCATCCTTTAACTTAATGACGATATCGGGCCGCGCTGAAACAATATCATGATTTAGAATATGCACATTATCAAATGTTACATCCATTACAGGATTGATAGTGTCAGGACGAACATAAAATGCTTTATAAAAAACATTATTGAAATGATACTGTTCCGGCTGATCATTATCTGGATTTACTTCAACAAAAACCGAATTATTTCCCGTTAACTTCCTTGTATCTATTGGATTACTAATAAGTAAGGTGTCATTTTTCATCAATGCTTTTTGTTTCCACACAGGCAATGTATGTATTACATTATTCTTATCAGTAATGGAAGCCTTGATCATAATACTATCAGAAAAATTTACTTCGCTAACATTTTTAAAGGCTACTTTAAAATTTAATGGTTCTGCAACATCTAAAGTATCAGACATACTATAAAAAATATTTGGAGCTACAGCACCCTCAGGAGCTGGATCATTTAATATTCGCCAATACTTTAATTGAAAAGGAGTATAGTTTATTGTATCTATATTCCGCATGTGTAATTCCAGGAATGGATATTGTTTAGCGTTAACACTGGAAATGTCAAATGATTTTTGATTCAGATCAATATGTTTAAACAATGTATCTGCTTCCCCCGTTTGTTTGATTCCCACAATATCAATAACAGGATCATCACCAGGTACAGAATCTGTTACCAGTCCTGCCCAAACTAATTGCTTCCATGCCTTAGCAGGTCCAAATCGAGGAGAAGTAATATACCCAATGGTATCTTTTGTATTACACGTTGCTGCCAAAGTAATTTTATCATATAGACCATCACTAAAAGAATACTTCGGCTGAAATTCAATTGCATCATCTTTTTTATAAATAAATATCCATGCTCTTGGTCTGTTGAAAGAATCAATATCCTTAAACCCTTGATTATATAACCGATGATAAATACTATTTCCCATGCCTAAATACGTGGTATCTTTTTTCCAGGTATCTGGATATGTATTACTTCCCATCTCAGTTCCTGAAGTATTTTTAACTATTACATAAAATCCTTTTGGAATTAAATCTAAAAATTCAACAAGCTTTCTTCTTTTATTCGTATCAAGTATATTGAATTGAAAATTATATATCCTGCTATCCCCACAGACAACATCACTGCCAAATCTACTAGACCCGGTCGGCGCGTTTACCCAGGGCTGAAATGTGCGGGAATCTATAACATTTACAATAATATTTGATATACCGCAAACACTTCGGATATAAGCATCCCCGTTAATTGCCACAGAAAAATCAACAGCAAAGCTGGCAGCTGTGGGAAATACACCATTTCTTACAAATAAATCACTTGTACTGTTATTATAACCCCACTGTCTAGAAATAGAATCCAAACTTATATTTTCTGTATTTGATTTTAAATGTTGGAAATAATGCGATTGATTAAAACCAGGTGCACTATTGGATAAATAAATAAAAGAGGCAGTATTCCATGCATAAGGACCTGAGGCAGGTACTGGCGCAACTCTCCAATAATAAACTGTGCTATCAGTAAAACTTATTCCCGGATCAAATTCCATAACACCACCACCTTGTGTTAATGACCTGGTTACTTTGAATGGCGAATTAAATAGCTCAGTGGTATCCATTTCCATTCTATACTCCTTACTCACACTAAATGGATTAGCGGTAGAAGCATACATTTTGATATTATTCTTATTGATAATTGCATAATTGTATGGGTATACTGGACGCGCTTCATCTTCGTATATCATTACTTCTTTCGTTACGCTATTATTGGTTTCAAATAGTTCATCTACTGCATTATCCGGGTCTACAGTAACAATAAGTTTGTTTAAACCTTTATCATGAACAGGGTCTATTGGAATGGTCAATGAAATTGAATCTTCGAACCTGGAAAAGTTTGACAAGGTTCTTTCTGAAGATTTAAAAATCGAATCTCTTCTTACTACCACAATTGATTGATCAGGAAATTGACGCTTTATTTCAATAATGATATTATCCTTTACTGCTTTTCCAATATTTAATGTCTTAATATCCACTTTGAAAGTTGCATCTGCAACAGAAACAAATCCCGGGGTAACTTTCACCATTTGATCTTCTATGACGTAATCAGCTTTAGGTGGTGAATTAATTGTTATAGCAGGGTCACCATGAAGTTCGCTCTCCTCCACATTAGCTCTGGCATAAAAGTCTTCCTGGGACTGGGCACTAAAAACATCTTCAGCCGTTTTTTTCATTATCTCCCCTATACTTTTTCCGTAACTGGTATTACTGATCCTTTTATATGCCCGGGAATTCCAAATGTCAAGGTATTGTACAATACCAAAATGCGTACTTGAAATAAACCCGATAGTTCCACGATTTGGATATAATACATATTTCTCTGATAAAGTTTCTTTCGTTATAAAACGTGTTGGATTATAACTAAAGAAATTACCAGCATTACATCCTAACCCGATAAATAAAGGATATTTACCCTGGTTGGAATAATTTTCCGGGTTATCCAGGTTGAATTCAAGTGTACTGGCAGAAGAATGACCAAAATAGGTTATAAGACTTGTTCCATTATTTATTAAATCGGAAAGGTCCTGACTACTTAATTGTTGAACCGCATCTGCTGAACTTTTAGAAAAAGTAGAAACTTTAGCTCCATAAAGTGTGTCAATAATAATTTTTCTAAATCCTTCCATTGACTGGGCAAGGATATGTCCCAGGTTATCATCACTGGCACCAACAATATGAACAACGTTCTTCATCCATTTTCTATCAGAAGATGGAGATTGATTGGCTTGTGCCTGTTCATATTCCTTTACTTTATTTAAGTAAACAGTGACTTCCTGCGGATAAACAACTGATAAACGTCCAATTGGTATTTCAGGAATAGAACTTCCGGGTTCTGCAGTTAATAATATATCTGATGCCGGCCAACCGAATGTAGGTACCAGGTTTAGCCGGTCTAGGTTGGATTTTATTGTTGGATCAGTACTATTTTCATAAGCTTTTTGCTGAACATAATATACTCCACTTCCAATTAAAAAAACATGTTTTGGCATCACTGGAAATGTATTCCGTGCAAATCGAATAAAATTCCTGATTCCTAAAGGATGTTTTTTAATTCCAAATGCAAACTGATCTATTAATTCATCTGACAAATAAATTTTTGCATTAAACGATCCCCCTGGCACTGAACTTCTGTATGCTCTATAGTCTTCAACCGGATTTCCATTTGACCCATTAAATAAATAAGGGTGAGAAATAATCAGATAATCACCTACCTGGTCTGCCTTACTATAATCCTTAAAAACTACACTTTGCATTCCAGATACAGCATTAATATTTGATGCATCTTCACTTACTAAAACCAATCTGCGAAAAATGTCAGAAGCTGGTAAAACAAATTTCAGCAATGGACTTGAGGTTACATCAGCTATATACCTTCTTTTATTTGAAAGGTCATAGAGAACCGGCAAAGTACTTCCAAAAACAAAATTTGAGATTTGAAGATTATAACCGCTGCTGCTGGCAGGAAGTGAAAATTCAAAATTACTGGCCCCGCCGAAATTAAATTGCCTGGGATAGGTCAATTCATATTTATGTATTACAATTCTATCTGTTTGACAGGGAAGATCGGTTGGACATTCTACAAAAGCAATATTCTTTACATTAATTGAAGCGTTACTTGACGCTATACTGGATATATTAAAAGTGGTTGAATCTATAACTGAAGTATATTCTATAAATTGATTTCCAATTACTGAATCACCATTTATAGATGCAGTATAACGGCGTAAATAATTAGCATTCCCCGATATCGCTATTTTAAAGGAAGGTGATGGTGCACCTGCACCGGTATAAACAAATAAATTATTTAAAGTTGAAGTATTGTTTCCATAAGTTATGCCATTTGTAGAAGCAGAGGTCACAATATCTGCCGAAGACCAGCCTTCGCATTTATCATAAGAGGAGGAATATAAATTTTCACCAACGTTGACAGCCTTTCCATTGTTGATTTTATCCTTAAAATGCCTGGCTGCAGTATATAAAAAATATGGCTCTACTGGTAATGTTGTTCCAGAGACATTATTATTATCATCGACTATCCTAAGATTATTACCTATTACATTATTTGAAGTTAAAAAATACGTGGAGGTATCAGTAGATAAACTCCATTTATCATCTACCTGGTATTCAGGATGTCGGTATAGTTGTTTATCAGGTATACCATCATTCATCTGCCCCCAAAATTCAATATAGGCCCCTGCCGGAAGAGGTCCTGTGGCTACTGAGGTATATATGGGAACCTGGACACCATTTCTCCAAAGTTGAAATTCCTCCGCAGGTGTAGTCCCCAGTCCGGCACTATCTAAAAGCGCTTTTGATATCCGGAAAAGGCCATCTTTCCCTATTTTAAATTTATAGTAAGACTTGGAAAAGCCCTGGATCCATTCGTTATTGTACACTTGCGCCTTGGCCATAAAGCTGCAGGTAATCAATAAACCAAATAGAAATTTTTTCATTGAAATATAGTTTTGGGGAGCAAGGATTATTTATTTTTTTTCCTTTTGTCATTTACCAGGTCTACCTGGAGAGAAAAAACATGGGTAAATAATGGATTTGATTGGTTGGCAAGATTTGTAAATGCGTAATCTATTTTTACATTTTGAATTTTAAAGCCTGCACCTGCGCTTGGTTGATAGATCCAAACTTTTTTAAGATTCAAAGTATCGCCATCAGATAATCCCTTTTGAAAATTATTGATCCCCCCTCTGAGAAAGAAAACCTTATTAATATTAAATTCCAATCCAAGTTTGGGGTCTACGCTTACCGGATCTGCACTGATAAGTGTATTTCTCTTTCCGTCAAATGTTAGATCAAAATTTGCTTCCGCGAGCAGAGATGATTTTTTCCCTAGTCTGAAATCCCGGGCAACTCCTAGTATTAGCCTTGGAGCTGTCATTTCAGTCGATTTAACTGGTATTTCGTTATTAGTGAGGTATAAAGCTTCCTTTTCCTTTTCAGTAAAATTAAAAGACCATGCATTGAATGTAGTTGTTATATCCCGCCCGGCAAATCCAAAAAGCCATTTATCAGCCTTTATTTGTAGCCCAGCATCTAATCCAAATCCCCATGCTTTTGCAAACTTGCCCACACTCCTATGAATCACTTTAGCATTCAAACCAAAGTTTACATTCTTATTAGTTGTTTCTTTTAATTTTTGAGCAAAAGAGAAAAGAAATGCATAATCAGCTGAAGAAAAAGCCTGGATGTTATTGTAATTAACTGAACCATCCGGTTCAACCAAAAAAAGTGTGTTCATGATATCATCCACCGCAAAGCGCAACGCGGAAAATGCCAGCGTCCTTTTATTTCCCGAAACTGGTAACGCTATGCTGGCAAAATCATATTTACCTATACCGGCAAAATATTCCGCATGCATGATATTTACGTTAGGGTGATCCTTAACGCCCATTAGCCCGGCAGGATTCCAATATCCTGCGGTACCATCCATAACAGAAGCTACCTGGGCACTGCCCATAGCTAAACCCCGTGCTCCGGCACCTATATTTAAAAATTCATTGGAATACTTTCTGAATTGAGCAGAAGTAGTAGCCATGCTGGTAAGGAATACCAGCAACAATGCCAGGTGGTTGATTTTCATTTAGTCAATTTTCAATAAGCAATGGATTAGTATTGGATTTTAGCTAGTCTGGTTGCAAAACAAATGTAAACTACAAAACCTCAAATTCATAATCTACTTCGTACAAATACTTACTGAAAACGAAGGTGTTAAAAGGAAATTGTTTTTTGCTACCTACTTTTGCTGCTCAAAGCCAACAAAAAATGAATTTGATCCCGGAACTGCGCTGGCGCGGCCTCATTCAGGATATTGTGCCAGGTACTGAAGAGCAATTAAACAAGGAAATGACCGCTGGTTATATAGGATTTGACCCTACAGCCGATTCTCTACACATTGGCAGCCTGGTTCCTATATTAATTTTAGTACATATGCAAAAGGCTGGCCATAAACCTATTGCGTTAGTTGGTGGGGCCACTGGTATGATTGGTGATCCCACAGGTAAAAGCCAGGAAAGGAACCTGTTAAGTGAAGAAGAATTAAAGAGAAACCAGGAAGGCGTAAAAAACCAGTTAATGAAGTTTCTTGACTTTACACCAGGTAAACCTAATGCTGCAGAAATGGTTAATAATTACGATTGGTTCAAGGAAATGAATTTTTTAGAATTCATAAGAGATGCCGGTAAACATATTACGGTTAATTATATGATGAGTAAGGAAAGCGTTCGAAAAAGAATAGATAGCGAAACTGGCATAAGCTTTACTGAATTTACTTATCAATTGATCCAGGGCTATGATTTTTATTGGCTGTATAAGAACAACAATTGTAAACTGCAGATGGGCGGCAGTGACCAATGGGGAAATATTACTACGGGTATAGAATTAATTCGTCGTAAGATAGGTGGTGAAGCGTTCGCCTTTACCTGCCCATTAATAAAAAAAGCTGATGGCGGGAAATTTGGAAAAACAGAACAAGGAAATATATGGCTTGATCCAACCAAAACCACTCCCTACCAGTTTTACCAGTTTTGGTTAAATGCGGCTGATAATGATGCTGAAAAGTGGATAAAAATATTCACCTTTTTGCCTAAAGAAGTTATTGATGAACTTATCACTGAACATCAATCCGATCCTTCAGCCCGTGTGCTGCAAAGGAAACTTGCAGAAGAACTTACCATATTTGTACATGGCAATGAGGAATATAAAAAAGCTATTGATACCACTCAAAAACTATTTACCCAACAAAATGCTTCTGCAGAATCTTTAAGTGCAGAAGATTTGCAAGGAATGAAAGGGATTATCAACATTTCTTACGACAAAGAGAAATTGGGAAATGGTATAGATGTCATTACACTTCTTTCAGAAACCAATGTTTTTCCAAGTAAGGGAGAGGCAAGAAAAATGATACAGAATGGAGGAGTAAGTATCAACCGGCATAAGGTGCCAGGGGTTACACATATGGTTGATGCATCGCAGCTACTTCATCATAAATACCTGTTGATCCAAAAGGGAAAAAAGAATTATTACCTGCTAGTGGTTCATTAGAAAGTAGTTGAACTTCTCTCCTCCTTTTTTATTAATAGAATGGCTTTTTTTTCAAAGTGCTCCTTGATAAAAAAAGCTATTACCCCTGCAAGAGCTATTAATATGCCCCAAAGGGCAAACCAACCAGTAGAAAAAAACACGAATAGCCATATCAAAATAGAGGTAATCACAGGAAGTGGATAAACCCACATGCTGAAAGGCAACACCTTTGCTTTATTTCTCCTTCTAAGTAAAACTACGGCAATGGATTGGGCAATAAATTGAACAAGGATACGCATAGCTAATATGGCACTTATCACTCCTTTCAGTGAAAAACTTAATGAGAAAATAATTCCCAGTCCGGCAATATAGAGTAGTGAAATATAAGGGAATTCCTTTGTAGGGTGTAGTTTGGCAAATGGTTTGAAAAAATTGTTATCGAGTGCTGCAGCGTATGGAACCCTGGAATATCCCAACAGCACAGCGAACAGAGATGCAAAAGCAACCCATAATACAAGAGCTGTGGCAATTCTGGCGGCTCCAATTCCATAAATTCTTTCAATGAATACGCTGACAATAAATGAATAGTTTTTTGCTTCCTGCCATGGAACTACACCAACAATACTTATATTCATAGCAAGGTATAAAATAGCTATGCCAGTAATTGAAATAAAAATACTTCTTGGAATATTTTTTTCCGGTCTTACAATTTCTCCTCCCAGGTGGCAAACATTATAGTAACCCAGGTAGCTATAAATAGTTTTCACACTACCTTGTCCAAGAGCAATCCAGAATGCTGCCTTAAAGAACTCGCTGGTATCGTTTGGCCAAAAATTATAGGGTATCTGCTTGTGCGTAAAACCGCCGGCAATGATCCAAACAATAGTAATCATCACACCTACCCAAAGTAATACCGAAAGCTTTCCAATAGTTTCTATTTTCCTGTATAATAATAACACAAGGAAAACTATAACGACCACTGAAACCAACTTTTCTTCATACAGATTTAGGGGTACAAGGTATTTCACATACTGCGCAAATCCTATGGAGCCTGAAGCTACTACCAGGGGCGCCTGGATTGATGTTTGCCAAACGAACAAAAAGCTCATTAATTTTCCTCCTCTCCTGCCATACGCCTCCCTGAGAAAATTATAGCTTCCGCCAGCCAGGGGAAAAGATGCTCCCAGTTCACTCCAGATCATACCATCGAGGTAAGCAATCACAGCCCCAAATATCCAGGCATATAAAAATAAAGGGCTATTGAAATATCCAATAACCAGGGGTATCACAACAAAAGGCCCAATCCCAACCATGTCAATCATATTGATGGAAGTGGCCTGTAAAAGCGTGATCTTACGTTTTAAGTTATGTGACATGAAGCAGGTATCACCTAAACCTTTGCAAAATTGGCTATACCATTAACCAGGACATCCAGGTTTTTAGTAGTTGTATAAACATTAGGTGTTATGCGAACACCCTTAATATTTTCCCATTCTATCGAAGTAGTATGAATTTTGTAATTACTAAAAAGAAAGTTATCTAGCTCAGACGGTTTTTTCCCTTCTATAGAAACAAGGCCAATAGCACATCCCCATTTTGGATGTAGTGAAGTATGAATTTTCACATTTGGAATATCTTTTACCTTATCCATCCAATAATTCTTAAGGTAATGCAACCTTTTTTCTTTCCTTTCACTACCTATCATGTCATGAAATTCTAAAGCTTTACCAATAGCTTGCTCAATATAAAATGGGCGGGTGCCAAGATTTTCAAATTTCCTTATATCGTCTTTTAAAGGATTATCCCCTGCAAACATGGGATAAAGATTTTTGATCTTTTCCTTTTTCACGTATAGCATACCGCTACCTATTGGAGCATAAAGCCATTTATGCAGGCTTGTTGCAAAATAATCAGCATCCAGGTCGGGAATCCTGAAGTCAAAATGAGCAAAGCTGTGGGCACCGTCTACCAATACATCAATATTTCTTTTATGTGCTTCCTGCGCTATTTCCTTTACAGGTATAATCTGGCCATTCCAATTTATTATATGGGTAATGTTTACAGCCTTCGTTTTGGAGGTAAAAGCATTTATATATTGCTTCACTAAATAGCTTTTGTCCTCTGTTGGCAATTCCAGGTTTACCCAATTGATCTTTATTCCGTCTCTTAGTTCTCTTTGTTTCCATGCATTAACTACATTCGGATAATCCTGTTTAGCCACCACTACCTCGTCTCCCTGCTTAAGGGGCAAACCAAAAATGACAGTTTCTAATCCTTCCGAGGAATTACGGTTTATAGCAATTTCATCGGAAGAGCATCCGGCCATTTTTGCCAGGTTACCTCTTAAAGTTTCTCTTCCCTGGTCCAGAACCCGCCACATATAATAACTCGGGGCTTCATTACAGTAATCATAGTACCTTTTCATTGCATCCTGCACTGTTTTTGGCGCTGGTGATACTCCCCCATTATTTAAATTAATGATTGAAGGGGAAACTGTGAAGGACTGCTGTATATAATACCAAAACTCTTCTTCATTTGCCAATTCATCTGCAGTCAGGTTTTCACTATTTCTTATGGCCCTTTCCAGGTTTCTACTCCATGATGGCTGAACCAGGGTACTAAAAAAAGCTGTTGCAGTGGCTATACCGGCTTTCTGTATAAAATTGCGGCGGTCAAATGGCATAATGGTTTTTCATAAATGTAGTTATTTTCTTTTCTGTGAGGATGGCATGCAAAATATTATCTGTAGACTATTTATAATCAAATAGCAGGTAAATAGTAGGAATCTCTTAAAAAATTTGGTTCATCTTGCCTGTGCCTTTATTTTTGCACTCCTTTTTGATCGCAATATCAATATAGGTTGAGTTTGAGCTATGGTGTAACGGTAGCACTACAGATTTTGGTTCTGTCTGTCTAGGTTCGAATCCTAGTAGCTCAACAAAAAACCGGTCTTCGACCGGTTTTTTAATTTATTAATATCCTCCTTCTCTTATTCCTTTTAGTTCGGCAATATCCACCTGGTCAAGATAGGGATCGAGTAATTCTAGTTTATTGAAGGCTTTTAAATACAACGGCTCCTCCGTGGCTTTATCAAAGAAGATCTCCACGTAAAACTGGTATAATGAATACAATTCCACAGTAATATTCCTGCAATTCCTAACAAGGTCCAGGCATACGCCATCTACAGATAATAGCTGTGTTTGTATATCTTCATGTAGAGACAAATATTCCTGGTAGGTGATCATAAATGGGGAATTATAATAAAATATTCATAAAATCTTAATTGAAAATATCATGCCCGGTTATCAGGAATTTAGAAAAAATACCAGTTCCTATAGCAAGATCAGGCGTTTTGGTTTAGCAATCTGATATTTTCCCGAAGCTTTTTTAGTAATGTCTACCTTAAAAATGTGTACTATTTAGAGATTATTATTGAAAATAAACCAGAATTAAATATAGATTTGCATTTCCCACATAAATGAGCAACAACATACATAACAAGCATTATATCTTTCATGCGCGCATTTCTACCCGCATGTATGATGTATGTTTTGATATTTTTCGCTACCTCTCAAGACGACGACCTGGTTGCTGATAGGACGAGCCATTAACCAAGGCCCCTATCAGTGAAATCTCCCAAGTTTATTGGTACAGGATTGGTTATCCAACTACTTACAACAATTCTTTTTACAAATTGGAACAGAATATTGTCATTAGGGTGGCAACACCAGAAGATAAAAAATATGCCGAAACCATTACAAATGAAATGGAGTCTTCGGCAAAAGCCCGTGGTACAGGTATAGCTAAAAGATCACCAGAATATATTTCACAGAAAATTGAAGAGGGCAAGGCTGTAATAGCTGTCACTAACGAGGGTACATGGGTTGGGTTTTGTTATATAGAAACCTGGGAAGGTGAGTATGTGGCTAACTCCGGGTTAATTGTATCCCCTGACTTTCGCAAAAGTGGTGTGGCTAAAGCTATTAAAGAACGCATTTTTAAACTCAGCCGTGAAAAATACCCGGAAGCAAAGATCTTTGGGCTCACAACAGGCCTGGCTGTAATGAAGATCAATAGCGATCTTGGCTACGAACCTGTTACTTATTCTGAACTCACGCAGGATGAAAAATTCTGGGCAGGATGCAAAAGTTGCGTCAATTATGATATTCTAATGAGTAAAGAACGCAAAAACTGCCTTTGTACTGCCATGCTTTACGATCCAAAAGATCATTACCAGCCACAGGAAACGAGTGAGCATTTTGAAAAGAAAAGTAAGGTGTATGAAAGATTACTCAAGATCAAGCAAAGCAAATTTCTAAAAAGATTACGCGGTATTGAAAAGAACAATTCTGACCGTAATACAAATAGGAAACTCAAAATGAGCCTATTTAACTTTTTCCACTTCTAAATTCTTTCAATAGCAATGGTTTCAAAAATTGATTCTTTAAAAGGTTCCCAGGAAAGGAAAGGCGAAAAAATAATTCTAGGATTTAGCGGAGGTTTAGATACTTCTTTTTGTGTAAAATATTTAACCGATGAGCAAGGTTATGAAGTTCATAGTATTATAGTTAATACTGGTGGCTTCACTGAAGAAGAATTAAAAGATATAGAAGCACATGCCTATAAACTAGGTGTAAAATCTCATACGACTATTGATGCTGTGAAAAGCTATTATGACAGGATCATTAAATACCTCGTATTTGGAAATGTTCTTAAGAATAATACATATCCTTTAAGTGTAAGTGCTGAAAGGTTGGTACAGGCGCTGCATATAGCTGAACATGCAAAAGCAATGGGCGCTAAAGCTGTTGCCCATGGAAGTACAGGAGCTGGAAACGACCAGGTACGCTTTGATATGATCTTTCATATTATGATCCCCGGGGTTGAGATAATAACACCAATACGGGACCTTAAATTAAGCCGGGAAGAAGAGATAGATTATTTGAAATTCAAGGGAGTAGAAATGAATTTTGCTAAGGCTGTGTATTCCATAAACAAAGGGTTATGGGGCACCAGTGTAGGAGGAAAAGAGACTTTATCTTCTAAAGGAATGTTGCCTGAAGAAGCCTGGCCAACCCATGTTTCAAAAACCGGCGATGAAGAGATAAAATTGCATTTTAATAAGGGGGAACTGATTGCTATTAACGACCAGTCTTTTGCTCACCCTGCCGAGGCAATTCAACAACTCCAAGCTATTGCAGGCGCTTACGGTATTGGAAGAGATATACATGTCGGAGATACTATTATAGGTATAAAAGGACGTGTAGGTTTTGAAGCTGCTGCTCCAATGATCATTTTAAAATCACATCATGCTCTTGAGAAGCACGTGTTGACCAAATGGCAACTAAACTGGAAAGATCAGTTGGCCTTATTTTACGGCAATTGGCTACACGAGGGCCAGATCCTTGATCCTGTGATGAGGGATATTGAAGCTTTTTTCCAAAACTCGCAGGAAAATGTAACAGGTGAGGTTTTTGTTCAGCTTCTACCATATAGATTCCAGGTTATAGGCATTAATTCAGCGTATGATCTCATGAGCAGTAAGTTCGGAAAGTATGGCGAAATGAACACAGGATTTACAGGTGAGGATGTAAGAGGATTCAGTAAGATATTTGGCAATCAAACCTCAATCTACCACCAGGTACAGGAATCAAATAAATAATGCATGCCATTTCAAAATATTATCCCTTAAAACATTATAAATGGGGCGCTGAATGTGATGGATGGAATTTGGTTGATAATAAGAACCTTTCCATTAAACAGGAGAGAATGCCACCAGGCACTTTGGAACAACTTCACTATCACAAGGAGGCACAACAATTCTTTTATATCCTTAAGGGCACAGCAAATCTTCTTGTTGAAGGCGAAACAATAGAACTCAATCCGGGAGAAGGAATTCATATTGAAGCAGGGAAAAAACATTGCATTAAAAATAATGGATCAGGGGATGTTGAGTTTTTACTTTGTTCCAATCCCTCAACTATAATGGATAGGATAAATTGCATTTGAACATGAAAAATATAAAGATCGGCATTATTGGAGGTGCTGGCTACACAGGAGGTGAACTTATACGACTCCTGATAAACCATCCCGGAGTTACGCTTTCTTATATTCATAGCCGCAGTAATGCAGGCAAGCCCGTAACCTCTGTTCATCATGACCTTGTTGGCGATATTGACCTTATTTTTTCAGGTCAATTATCAAATGATGTGGATGCTCTTTTTTTATGCGTGGGTCATGGTGAAGCAAAGAAATTTCTTGAGGCCAATGAGGTACCTGCCCATATAAAAATTATAGACCTTTCACAGGACTTTCGATTAGATTCCAATTCTAATTTCCAGTCTAGGAAATTCATATACGGCCTTCCGGAGTTAAATAAAGATAAGATCACCACTGCCCAAAACATCGCTAATCCAGGCTGCTTTGCAACAGCTATACAGTTAGGATTGCTACCCCTGGCAGCAGCAGGTATACTAAATGAAGTGCATAGTACTGGCATTACCGGTTCCACAGGTGCAGGACAGGGCCTTTCTTCTACCTCTCATTTTAGCTGGAGAGCTAATAACATCCAGGCTTATAAAACATTAACACATCAGCATTTAAAAGAGATCAATCAATCCCTGGATCAATTAGGTGCCCAAGCCCCTGAAATTAATTTTGTTCCCTGGCGGGGTGATTTTACAAGGGGTATTTTTATAAGCTCCATGATCAATTGCCAGTGGGATCATCAACAGTTATTTGACCTTTACCAGGATTTTTATAAAGATCAATCTTTTACCATAGTAAGCAGGCAGGAGATTACTTTAAAACAAGTGGTTAATACAAATAAGTGTATTATACAATTAGAAAAAGTGGGGACCAAACTGGTAGTCCATTCGGCAATTGATAATTTATTAAAAGGGGCATCAGGCCAGGCTGTTCAGAACTTCAACTTAATGTTTGGCATGAATGAAAAAGAAGGGTTAGCCCTAAAGGCAACAGCATTTTAATGTTATAATATGAAAGCATCTATCATTGGAGGAGGAAATATTGGAATGGCTCTGACTGAAGGATTGATCAATTCCTTGGCATGTGAGCCCGCTGATATTACTATCACCCGTCGCAATCTTGCTGCCCTGGAAAGTATAGCCGGTAAAGGCTTTAAGGCAGAAACTGATAATGCCAAAGCTATTCAGGACGCTGATGCCATCTTCATCTGTGTGCTGCCACAACAATTAGATGAAGCCCTGGCTCAGATCAGGCCTGCCATTAATCTAAAAACTCAATTGGTTGTTTCAGTTGTTACAGGGGCACATACTCAGGTGTTCCGTGAAAAATTAGGAGAAAATATACGAATTGTCAGGGCTATGCCTAACACAGCTATGAAGGTAAGAGAAAGTATGACCTGCCTTTCAGCTGTGAATGCTACAGAGAAAGATATATCTCTGGTGCAGGATCTGTTTAATACAATGGGACAGTGTATAGTAATTAATGAGGACCTTATGAGTGCTGCCACGGCTTTATGTGCATGTGGTATAGCATTTTTCCTACGCACCATCAGGGCGGCTTCTCAGGGTGGCGTAGAAATAGGGTTTCATGCACATGATGCACTTACAATAGCTGCACAAACAGCATTTGGCGCAGCAAAGCTGCTCATAGCCAACAAAACTCACCCTGAGCAGGAAATTGATAAAGTGACCTCTCCAAAGGGTTGCACAATTGCAGGGTTAAATGAAATGGAACACCAGGGATTAAGTTCAGCGCTTATTAAGGGAATCAAACTCTCATCCAATATTGCTAATAATTTATACAAACAATCATGAAACTTTTCGATGTTTACCCTATCAATGATATCACCATAGAAAGAGCAAAAGATTCTTATGTATGGGATGAAAACGGAGTACAATACCTGGATATGTATGGGGGCCATGCTGTAATTAGTATTGGACATTCCAATCAGCATTGGGTAAAGAGAATTGAAGAACAGCTAAATAAGATCGCCTTCTATTCAAATTCTGTTCAAATTCCTATTCAAAAAGAACTCGCAAAGAAACTATCAAAACTTAGCGGAAAAGAAGACTACCAACTTTTTCTTGTTAACAGCGGTGCTGAGGCCAATGAAAATGCATTGAAGCTGGCTTCTTTTCATACAGGTCGTAAAAAGATAATTGCCTTTAAAAAAGCTTTCCATGGCAGAACGTCTTTAGCTGTAGCTGCAACCGATAATCCATCGATCATTGCTCCTGTCAATGAAACTGAAAATGTAGTATTCCTGCCATTCAATGATGAAGCGGCGTTAAAAGAATATTTTCAAACTAACGGCACTGAAGTAGCAGCAGTGATTATTGAAGCAGTACAAGGTGTAGGTGGAATTACGTTAGCTTCCCCAGGGTTTTTGCAATTGCTTCGGAAGTTATGCGATGAAAACGGAGTTATACTCATTGCTGATGAAGTGCAATGTGGTTATGGCAGAAGCGGAAAGTTTTTCGCTTTTGATCATGCTGGGATCAACGCAGATATTTATACTATGGCAAAAGGAATGGGAAATGGCTTTCCCATTGGCGGCATTTTAATTGCTTCGCATATCAAACCAAAATATGGAATGTTAGGTACCACCTTCGGAGGAAATCACCTGGCTTGCGCTGCAGGCCTTGCTGTACTGGAGGTAATGGAAGAAGAGGACCTGGTAGAGAAATCAAAACAGCGTGGCCAGTACCTTATTAATAAATTAAGGAAAATTGACGGTATTGAAAATGTTCGGGGTTTAGGATTAATGATAGGGTTTGATGTTCCATTAGGTTTAAAAGATCTTCGCAAAAACCTGTTATTACATCACAATGTTTTTACGGGGGAGGCTAAACCAAATGTCATCCGCTTATTACCGGCATTAACTATAACACGCAAACAAATGGATGAATTCCTTGACGCACTCCAGGAAGCAATTAATGAATTGCGGAGTGAACAAAATATTCCGGTGGATGAAGTGTCAGCCTGAATAAAAAAATTTAATTAAAGAAGACATAGAACAACACATATAACCCTATTTAAATTGAAACAGTTCATTTCCGCACATGATGTAAAAGATATAAATGCCATTGTTGAAAAAGCATTGCTTTATAAGGCTGACCCGTTTAAAGATAAAACCATAGGAGTTAATAAAAGGATAGGATGTCTTTTCCTAAATCCCAGTATGCGCACCCGTTTGAGCACACAGATTGCTGCACAAAACCTGGGTATGGAAGCAATCGTCTTCAATGTGGGTTCAGAAGGTTGGTCACTTGAATTTGAGGAGGGCGCCATCATGAATGGCAGCACTGTTGAACATGTAAAAGATGCTGCACCCATCATGGGTAATTATTTTGATATCCTGGCTATACGCACCTTCCCTACCCTCAAAAGCCGTGAAGAAGACTACAGTGAACAATACATCCAGCAATTCATTAAATATGCTGGCATACCCATAGTGAGCCTTGAGAGCGCTACACTCCACCCCTTGCAAAGCCTCACAGATGTTATTACCATTAAAGAAACGTTCAGGGAAACAAGAAGACCTAAGATCGTGCTGACCTGGGCACCCCATGTTAAGCCCTTACCTCAGTGTGTTGCCAATAGTTTTGCTCAATGGATCAATGCCTGGGGAGAAGCTGAATTTGTGATCACACATCCTAATGGATATGAATTAGCTGAGCAATTCACCAATGGGGCCAATATAGTTCATGACCAAAATGAAGCTTTAAAAGAGGCGGATTACATCTATGTAAAGAACTGGAGTGCTTACCAGGATTATGGACAGGTTCTGTCCACAGATCCATCCTGGATGCTTACGAATGATAAACTTAAGCTAACGAACAATGCCAAAGTAATGCATTGTTTGCCGGTAAGAAGAAATGTTGAATTAAGTGATGAAATTCTTGATGGTCCCAACAGTATCATAACCAGGGAAGCATCAAACAGGGTTTGGGCAGCCCAGGCTGTTTTAAATGAGATACTTAGATCAAATTAATACTATTGGAAACTTTATCTGTAATAAAGATAGGTGGTAATATCATTGATAATGAGGCTTCTTTATCCTCCTTTTTAAAATCGTTTGCATCCACACCAGGCAAAAAAATACTCGTGCATGGAGGGGGGAAACTGGCAACAAAATTGGCCTCCCAACTTGAAATTCCTCAACAACTTGTGGATGGTCGTAGAATAACGGATGCTGATACACTTAAGGTGGTCACTATGGTCTATGCAGGTTATATTAATAAAAATATAGTGGCCCGATTACAATCACATGGATGCAATTCCATTGGATTATGCGGAGCCGATGGGAATGCCATCCAGGCGCATAAAAGAAATCATCCGAACGTGGATTATGGCTTTGTTGGCGATATAGACATTATAAATGTACCCTTATTTAAAAATTTACTTAGCCAGGATATAAGCATTGTTATGGCGCCTATAACACATGACAAAAATGGCCAGCTATTGAATACAAATGCAGATACTATAGCCCAGGAAATAGCCAAAGGACTAGCTGCTCATTATGATGTATCACTGATCTATTCATTCGAAAAAGCCGGTGTCTTATTGGATGCCAACGATAATGAAACAGTTATCAGGTTCTTAACACCTGGCTATTATAGTGAACTTAAAGACAAAAACCTGGTCTTTGCAGGCATGCTTCCAAAACTTGACAATGCTTTCGTAGCATTGGATAGTGGAGTTACAAAAGTAATTATTGGGCAGGCCGATCAACTTGAACAGTTAATTGCCGGGAACCAGGGTACAACTATAATTAATGAATAACGAAACTGAAATACTAAAACAGGAAGCTATAGCTCTTCTTCGTCATTTAATTACATTACCTTCTTTCAGTAAAGATGAATGGCAGACAGCCAGCGAAATAACTAAGTTTTTGTCAGGCAAGGGTGTTCAGGTCACCAGGGTTGGAAATAATGTTTTGGCCTTAAACAAATTTTTTGATAGTTCCAAACCAACCATTCTTCTTAATTCACATCATGATACTGTAAGGCCAAATAGCAATTACACCCGCGATCCCTTTGATGGAAAAATAGAAGATGGAAAATTATACGGACTTGGCAGTAATGATGCAGGTGGTTGCCTTGTAGCACTGATGATGACTTTCCTGCACTATTATGAAAATGATTCCCTTCAATACAACCTGGCTTATGCAGCTACAGCAGAAGAAGAAATATCTGGTGCGGGAGGCATCGAAAATGCATTAAAATTTCTTCCACCCATTGATTGTGCCATTGTAGGAGAACCTACATTAATGCAAATGGCAATAGCAGAAAAGGGATTAGTTGTTTTAGATTGTACAGCCATGGGCAAGGCAGGCCATGCTGCGAGAAATGAAGGAGAAAATGCAATCTATAAGGCAGTGAAGGATATTGAATGGATTTCCAATCATCATTTTGAAAAAGTATCTGATCTCCTCGGCGCTGTAAAAATGAGTGTAACTGTTATTGAAACAGATAACAAAGCCCACAATGTGGTTCCTGCACAATGCAAATTTGTCATCGATGTTCGGGTTAATGAACAATATACTCTGGAAGAAGTAGTTGAAACTATTAAAGATAATATCAATAGTGATGTATCTCCAAGGAGCCTCCGCATAAGGTCTTCAATTATACCTCTTCAACATCCCCTTGTGCGTTCAGGAATTTCTTTAGGGTTAACGTACTATGGTTCTCCAACAACTTCAGATAAAGCTTTGATGTCTTTTCCAGCTCTTAAAATAGGCCCAGGGGATTCAGCCAGGAGCCACATGGCAGATGAATATATCTATGTTGAGGAAATTAAAAATGGAATTGATATTTACATCCAGGTTTTATCTGAAATATTGTAGTTAGATATATAAAATCAAACTTTCAATATTTTACTCCTAAACACATTTTTACAAAGCGCCAGGAATGCATTTAAGGAAGAATAAAACTCTTCATTGATACTTTTGTATCTCAAGAGCTTATTACATATTCCTTCATCCCATGGCTTAGTAAAAAAATCAAAATAATAAGAACTGTCCGGGTTAACAATTAATTCGACTTCATCTTTCCATTCATAATTAATGCTAAGTATATTAAAATGTGTTTTTTGCATTACTTTATACCCAATGGATTGTCTTGGTAAAAAATCTAAAAATAGATATCCATAATCGCGAATGGCCTTAAATTGAACTTTCTCTTTTTCATACAATACTATCTTTTCATCAATTTCAAGTGACACCCATTTATGAGATTCTTTAGGCATTAAAAATTCTCCTATCAAAGAAGGGGTTTCTATATAACCTCCTTGTGCAACACGTTGTTGTTCCTTTACAAATTTTATAGGATCATTTACATGCTCTAATACCTGGCAGCAAATAACATAATCAAATGATTTATCTTCAAACGGTAAACACTCTCCATCAGCACATACAAATTCCTGGTTGTTATATATCTTCAGATCACCGCTCCTGTGATAATTGTTATAAATATATTTATCGACAATAACATTCGACCTGGTGCTCGGATTATGTCCTCCACCAACTTCAAGAACTTTATACTTTCTTTGAATTGATAAATCATCCCTCCCCTTTGGGTTCCTGAGTTTCATATACAATTCTTGATTCGTTTAAAAACAATCTGGATTTAAACAATAAAATACTTATATCCGGCTTTGCATGACTTTGGTTAACCAGGGTATAAACTGCGGACTTTTATAAGAGTTCTATAACCTTTTTTTGATGGCCCGAAGCATTAAGAATTTGTATCGGAGAAGATTTCGAATCAATACCTTATTACTAGTACTAATATATGGTTTTTGTAAATGAGAAGCAAAATTGTTGATAACTATGTTGAATTGATGAGTATAAAGAAGGTTTAATTTATTGTCATTAGGATAACTGCTAGTGAAGTTCATCCATTGCTTAGTATTTTTACTGGCTTAATAGACATCAAAGTTGCAGTATTCCAAAAAATAATGATATGAAGCTATGGCAAAAGGAATCGACATCTGTTTCAGAATCGGTTGAAAAGTTTACAGTAGGAAGAGATAAGGAATTTGACCTGGCTTTAGCACCTTATGATGTGCAGGGTTCCATTGCACATGTTACGATGCTCGGTGAAGTTGGTTTGATGACAAAGGAGGATTCGGCAAAGGCAGTGCAGGCACTTCATGCAATTGAAAAAGAAATAATTGATGGCCAGTTTGTCATAGAAGAAGATGCAGAAGATGTTCATTCACAGGTAGAATTTTTACTAACCAAACGTATTGGCGAGATTGGTAAAATGATCCATAGCGGTCGGAGCCGCAACGACCAGGTAGCCGTGGATATAAAACTTTACCTCCGGGCCGAAGTGTTGAAAATCAAGGAGGATGCTACTGAACTATTCCAGCTCCTGCTAACACAAAGCGAAAAATACAAGGATAAGCTTTTACCAGGCTACACCCATTTACAAATAGCCATGCCTTCTTCATTTGGATTATGGTTTGGAGCGTATGCTGAAAGCCTCGTTGATGACCTTGAGGTTTTGGCTTCAGCTTACCAGGTTGCAAATAAAAATCCATTAGGGAGTGGTGCTGGCTACGGCTCTTCTTTCCCTTTGAACCGGAAAAGGACAACAGAATTGTTGCAATTTGGATCCCTTAACCATAATTCAGTTTATGCCCAGATGAGCCGTGGTAAAACTGAAAAGATTGTGGCAATGGGACTTTCATGCCTGGCTGCCACCCTTAGTAAATTATCAATGGATTGCTGCCTCTACCTCAACCAGAACTTTGGGTTCATTTCTTTTCCCCCAGAATTAACAACAGGTAGCAGCATCATGCCTCACAAAAAGAATCCTGATGTTTTTGAATTAATCAGGGCAAAGTGCAACCGCATTCAATCCATACCCAATGAATTGATTCTCTTATTGAATAATTTGCCTTCTGGCTATCACCGCGACCTCCAATTAACAAAAGAGATCTTATTTCCAGCCATAGAAGAATTAAAAGCTTGTTTTCAAATGGCAGTGCTGATGCTGTCAAATATTGAAATTAAGGATCATATTCTTGATGATCCTAAATACAAGTATCTTTTTAGTGTGGAAGCAGTAAATGAATTAGTTAACCAGGGTATACCTTTCCGTGATGCTTATCAACAAGTAGGCAACGCTATTGAAAAAGGAGATTTTTATTTTGATCTCTCAAAAGGACTTCAACACACACATGAAGGCAGCATAGGAAACCTTTCAACGATAGGCATCAAAAGCGAAATGGAAAAAGTATTGCAGAAATTTAATTAGCCCAGTTTATCAATGCACTCTTTTAAACTTTCTTTCCATTCCCTTGCCTTGATATGATATACCGACTGAATCTTCTCTTTATCAAGTACTGAGTAAGCAGGTCTTTTAGCTGGAGTAGGAAATTGCGAAGTGGGAATGGGATAAACTTCGCATTTTGAATGCAACTGTATTTTGATTTCATTGGCAAAGTCAAACCAGCTTATCACACCTGAATTACTGTAATTATAAATTCCTGGTTCCCATTTTCCCGAAGTGATGATTTCCATGATCGCTGTTGCAAGGTCCGCAGCATACGTAGGGGATCCTACCTGGTCGTGAACAACGCTGATACTTTCTTTCTCTCCCATCAACCGTTTCATCGTTTTCACGAAATTGTTGCCATACTTTGAGTAAACCCATGAGGTTCGTATAATTACAGCATCTGTATGCTGCATAGCAAGTCTTTCTCCCAATAGCTTTGAATCACCATAAGCATTAACAGGGTCTACAGGGTCGTCTTCCTTTAAAGGAGTGCTGGCTTTGCCATTAAAAACGTAATCTGTAGAAATATGAATCAACCTGCAGTCATATTGGCTGCATAAGGTGGCAATAGCACCAACGGCATGGCCATTGATCTCCTCTGCAATCTCTTTTTCCTTTTCTGCTTTATCCACCGCTGTATAGGCAGCACAATTGATAAAATAGGAAGGGCGGTGTAAAATAAACATCTTTTCAAGGGCGGCCCTGTCAGTTATGGAAAGTTCGGCCCGTGAAAAAAATACAAATTGAAATTCTTTAAACTGCCTGGCTATCTCCTGGAGTTCACTGCCCAGTTGTCCGTTACTTCCCGACACCAATATCTTTCTACCATCACTCATTTTCTGAATTCAAAATTGTTATGGCATTCATTTAAAAATGGCAATAGCAGGTCCTTTTCTGAAACAAGCTCCTCTCCTTTTGGTATACCCCAATCTATCCCAAGGCTGGGATCATCAAAACGTATACCTCCTTCACTTTCTTTATTATAAAAACGATCACATTTATACAGAACAACGGCTGTATCAGAGAGTACCGAAAACCCATGTGCAAACCCTGCAGGAACTAAAAGCTGCCTTTTGTTATCAGCAGAAAGCTCAATAGAAAAACTTTTTCCAAAATAGGGAGACCCTTTCCTAATGTCTATAGCTACATCAAGTATCTTTCCTTGCAGCACACGGACCAGTTTTGTTTGAGCAAATGGGTCTTGCTGGTAGTGCAACCCTCTTATTACACCATAGGATGATTTTGATTGATTATCCTGCACAAATTTTATATCAATACCACCTGCTTTAAAAACCTGTTCATTATAAGCCTCAAAAAAATATCCCCTGTTGTCTTCAAATACCTTAGGTTCAAAAATGAACAGATCTTGTATGGGTGTAGGAATAAATGGCATAATTAAAAACTCCAGTAATTTCTGTTCTTTACTTTTCCCCGGTAAATCCCTTTAAGATCTGCAATCAGGGCATTTGGTTTGGTAATGGATGCAAAATAGGCATCATCCAAATCTGCATATGGCTCATGACATACAGTTACGATCACTGCATCATAATCCTTACCTATTCCATCAGCCAGGCCGAAGCCATATTCATGTTTTAATTCTTCACTGTCAGCATGCGGATCAACAACATCAACATTCAAAAAGAATTCCTTCAATTCTTTGACTACATCAGCAACTTTTGAATTTCTTATGTCACTTACATTCTCTTTAAATGTAGCACCCATCACCAATACCCTTGCAGACTTTACATCACTTACATTACTTATTATGTGGCGGACAACCTTGCGTGCAACATACAATGACATATTATCATTGATATACCTGCCTGCCAATATTACCCTTGAGTTATAACCCAATTCGCTGGCTTTGTAGGTGAGATAATAAGGATCTACACCAATACAATGCCCGCCAACAAGTCCCGGGCTAAACTTTAAAAAATTCCATTTTGTTCCCGCTGCCTCCAGTACTTCATAGGTGTTAATACCCATCTTGTCAAAGATGATTGACAGTTCATTCATCAGCGCTATGTTCAGGTCGCGTTGTGTATTCTCAATGATCTTCGCTGCTTCAGCTACCTTAATAGAAGATGCTTTATGAACACCCGCTTTCACTACCAATTCATAAACTTTGGCTACCGTTTCAAGAGATTCCTTATCACAGCCGGAAACTACTTTTACAATAGAAGATAAAGTATGCTTTTTATCCCCTGGGTTGATCCTTTCCGGTGAGTACCCGGATTTAAAATCCAGCCTGTTTTTAAGCCCGGAAAGCTTTTCAATAATAGGCAGACAATCTTCTTCAGTACAGCCTGGGTAAACTGTAGATTCAAAAATTACATAATCACCTTTCTTAATGACCTTACCAATTGTTTCAGATGCTTTCTTTACTGGAGTGAGATCTGGAACATTATGTTCATCAACCGGGGTTGGAACTGCAACAATAAAGAACCTTGCTTCCCGCAATACATCCAGTGAATTCGTGAATTCAATATCGCATCCTTCGAAGGCTTTTTTATCCAGTTCATTACTTGGATCAATACCCTGTTTCATCATATCAATACGTTTTGAATTAATATCAAAACCTATTACAGATATTTTACGGGCAAATTCCAGAGCTATAGGCAGGCCAACATAGCCCAGGCCTATAACAGCCAGCTTTTCCTTTTTATCAATAAGTTCCTGGAACATAAGTGTTAGTTGTAATGGGTGCAAATATATCTTTGAACTGCCAATATGGAAAGGTTACCTGGACATTGATAATAATTATTGTAGCCTATCCACTCTGTTTTGAAAAGGCTACGACAATTCGCTATCAATCCAGGTTTCCTGAAATATAGAAAGTATTATTTCCTGCTTTGAAATTCCTTTGGTTGTTTAGACCATTCTTCCGAAGACAGTGTTTTAAAGTAATCGTAGGTTTTTGCCAATCCTTCTTTACGTCCTATTAAAGGTGCCCATCCAAGAATATTCCTTGCCTTAGTGATATCTGGCTTTCTCTGTTTCGGATCATCAGCTGGCAGCGGCTTATAGATAATATTCACCTTTCCACCTGTTAATTGCAATACTTCCTCGGCAAAATCCTTCAAAGAAATCTCATCCGGGTTTCCAATATTTACAGGAAGGGAATAATCACTTAAAAGCAATCGGTAAATACCTTCTACCAGGTCACTGACATAACAGAAAGACCTTGTTTGAGATCCATCACCAAATACTGTCATATCTTCTCCGCGTAATGCCTGTCCAATGAATGCAGGTAGAGCCCTGCCGTCATTAAGTCGCATCCGTGGTCCGTAAGTATTGAATATGCGGATGATCCTTGTATCTACGCCATGAAAAGTATGATAAGCCATAGTGATTGATTCCATATACCTTTTCGCTTCATCATAAACTCCTCTTGGACCAACGGGATTCACATTGCCCCAATATTCTTCTGTCTGGGGATGTACAAGAGGATCGCCATATACCTCACTCGTGGAGGCTACAAGGATCCTGGCGCTTTTGGCCTTTGCCAAACCAAGGCAATTATGCGTACCCATTGCTCCCACTTTCAGGGTCTGGATTGGTATCTTTAAATAATCTATAGGACTTGCAGGAGATGCAAAGTGAAGGATATAATCCAGTTCCCCAGGCACATGAATGAACTTAGTTACATCATGGTGGTAAAACTCAAAATGTTCCAGTTTGAATAAGTGTTCTATATTTTTCAGATCGCCGGTGATAAGGTTGTCCATCGCGATCACGTGATAACCTTCAGCAATAAACCGGTCGCACAGGTGAGATCCAAGGAAACCTGCGCCACCGGTAATCAATATTCTTTTTTTCATTAAACGAATTTGGGTTGGTTTACCGATGAACGGCCTATGCTTTCATAATGAAATCCTTTCTTCTCCATTACCTGGACGTCAAATACATTACGTCCATCAAATATTACCGGGTCTTTTAAAAGAGATAATATTTTATCAAAATCCGGAGTTCTGAACTCATTCCATTCAGTAGCAACTATCAAGGCATCGGCATTCTCAATACAATCATATTGCGTCTCTGCAAAATTGATCCTGTCACCAAAAATTTGTTTTACATTATTAACAGCTTCAGGGTCAAACGCACATACAGAGGCACCACTCTCTAGCAATGCTGAAATGATCTCCAGGGAAGGCGCTTCACGGATATCATCGGTGTTAGGCTTGAATGCCAGGCCCCATACGGCGAATTTCTTACCTGCCAGGTCATTATTAAAATAACGCCTGATCTTAGATACCAGGTGTATTTTTTGTCTTTCATTCACTTCTGTAACTGCATCCAGAATAGCAAAATCATATGCTACTTCCTTTGCGGAATAAACCAATGCCTTAACATCTTTAGGAAAACAACTTCCACCATATCCAATCCCGGGGAAAAGGAAACGTTTCCCTATACGCTCATCACTACCAATTCCTTTACGCACCATATCCACATCAGCTCCAAGGCGCTCGCACATTTGAGCTATTTCGTTCATGAAAGAGATCTTTGTGGCAAGGAATGCATTCGCTGCATACTTGGTTAATTCTGCAGAACGTTCATCCATGAATATGATAGGGTTACCCTGGCGCACATATGGACCATATAATTCTGTGAGTAAAACCTTAGCTCTTTCTGAAGTAGTTCCGATAACGATCCTGTCAGGCTTCATAAAATCTTCAACAGCTACCCCTTCTCTTAAAAACTCAGGATTGGATACCACGTCAAATTCACCATTGTAATTCTTTGCTATAGCTGCATGAACTTTTTCTGCGGTTCCAACAGGTACTGTACTCTTATCTATGATGATCTTATAATCTTTAAGCAGCTTTCCTATGTGGTCAGCAACACCCAGCACATATTTCAGGTCTGCCGATCCATCCTCACCCGGAGGTGTAGGCAGGGCAAGAAATACTATTTCTGAATCTTCCAATCCTTCCTTCAGGTCAGTAGTAAAGCTTAAACGTTCTTCCTTCAGGTTTCTTTCAAACAATTTCTCCAGTCCTGGCTCATAAATAGTGATCTGGCCATTTCTTAGCTTATTCACTTTACGCTCGTCAATATCTACGCAGCAAACGTGGTTCCCGGTTTCTGCAAGACAAGTTCCGGTTACTAAACCAACGTATCCGGTTCCTACAACTGTAATTTTCATACTGTATGATTAAGGGTTATAAATTCTAAAACTTTATCGGTGATAAATTGTAACTGCTCCTGTTCCATTTCCGTATGCATTGGAAGCGATATCACACGTTCTGTCAACCAATCAGTAACAGGTAATTCTGTACTGGAAGAATTGAAATGAGAGAACATCTTTTGGCGATGTGCTGGAACAGGGTAATAGATCATGGAAGGAATCTTATGCTCTGCAAGATAATCATGTAATTTGTTTCTATCAACCCCATTTAAAATGAGGGTATATTGATGAAAAACATGCTTGCAACTGCTTGATCTGAAAGGGGTTGTAATTTCCGAATGCCCTGCAAAAGCAGCATCATAATAGTCAGCTACAGCCCTTCGGGCGGCTATATATTCATCAAGATGCTCAAGCTTCACTTCCAGCACCGCCGCCTGTATTGTATCAAGCCGGCTGTTGCAGCCTACCACATCATGATAATAGCGCTTGCTTTGACCGTGGTTGGCTACCATCTTCAGTTGATCTGCCAATGAATCATCTTCAGTCATCATCGCACCGCCATCACCAAAGCATCCCAGGTTTTTAGATGGAAAGAAAGAAGTGGTACCAATGGTTCCGATAGATCCTGTCTTCTTTACCGTACCATTTGAAAAATAGTAATCACAGCCTATAGCCTGGGCATTATCTTCAATAACGTATAGCTTGTGTGCTTCAGCTATTTTCATGATCTCCTCCATGTTCGCAGCTTGCCCATATAAATGAACTGGTACTATAGCTTTTGTTTTTGGAGTAATGGCTCTTTCTATGTCTGCCGGGTTGATACAAAATGTCTGAGCATCAACATCTACAAATACAGGTGTCAGCTTAAGCAAAGCTATGACCTCAGTGGTGGCTATATAGGTAAATGATGGTGTGATCACTTCGTCCCCTTCTTGCAAACCCAATGCCATCATGGCAATTTGCAATGCATCTGTACCATTGGCACAAGGAATTACATGTTTTGAGCCTGTATATTCAGATAATTTTGTTGTAAAACTTTGAACCTGCGGTCCATTGATAAATGCACAACTTTCCACAACTTGTAAAACGGCTTCATCAATTTGAGGTTTGATCTTCTGGTATTGAAGCTTAAGATCAACCATTTGTATTGGGCGCATTCTTTAAAATTTAAGCCTGTCATTTATACACAATAAACTTAATGGGTATCCTGAACAGGCGCGCAAAAATAGGAAAATATGGGTGGCCACAGATAGAGTTCTATTTTTGCCCACCATTAAACCGGCCATAGTTTGCTATTATTATATAATACCATGATCCGCCTCTATGTATTGGGTATTCGCCTGGCTTCTTTACGTAGTAAAAAAGCAAAGGAATGGCTCCAGGGTAGAAAAGATCTTTACAGGGAGTTGCAGGAAAACATAAAAAAAACCGATAGAGTTATTTGGATGCATTGTTCCTCTGCTGGTGAATTTGAACAAGGTAAACCAATAATTTCCGGATTAAATAAGCAATATCCAGGTCATAAAATTGTAGTAACCTTTTTCTCTCCTTCGGGGTACCAGGTGGCAAAGAAAACAGCTGCTGCCCACTATGTAACCTACCTTCCTGTAGATACCAGGGCAAATGCCAGACAGTTTATCAACACCCTCCATCCTGAGCTGATAATTTTTGTTAAGTATGAATTCTGGATCCATCATCTTTCTGAAGCTGCCTCCAGGCATATCCCACTTCTACTAGTGTCCGCCGTTTTCAGAAAGGACCAGGCCTTTTTTAAATGGTATGGCCAGTTTTACAAAAAGGTCTTGATGTTATTCCAACACCTTTTTGTGCAGGATAAGGCATCTTTTCAGCTACTTAAAGAAAATAACATCACCCATTGCTCTATTAGCGGGGATACAAGATTTGACCGGGTCAGGGAAATCGCTGACAATTTTAGTGATCTTCCAGTCATTAATAATTTTGTGGGGAATGATCGGGTGGTTGTTGCTGGAAGCACCTGGAAAGAAGACGAGAAAATGCTCTCAGGATACATGCCTGTCAAACTGATTTTGGCACCCCACGAGATAGATGAAGAGCACATTTCAGAAGTGGAAGCGTTATTTACCAACTCTATCCGTTATTCCAATTATGAAAAAAGAACAGGTAAAGAAATGGTATTGATCATAGATAATGTGGGAATGCTTTCCAGGTTGTATAAATATGCTACTATAGCCTATATAGGAGGTGGTTTTACCAGGGATGGCATCCACAATATCCTGGAAGCTGCTGTATATGGTAAGTCAGTGATATTTGGACCCAATTACCATAAATACAGGGAAGCAAAGGAACTTATCGCTGCAGGCGGTGCTTTTAGTGTTCGTGACAAGGAACAATGGCGTAAAAGGGTTGACAGCTTCCTTGAAAATGAGACCTATTTACAAAGTGCAGGATTACATGCCCTGCATTATATAACCAAGAACACTGGAGGAACGGCCGAAGTGCTCCACTACATTCAGGCAAATCGCCTTCTTACCAGGTGATAAAAATGTTGTACTTCCTCTTTATTGTCATTCCAGCCTAATTTGAATTTCAATTCCCTGTTGATCCAGTATTCAGCCTCTGACAAAATATTAAACCCATTTATGGTTTTTATGCTTCTTTCATACATAGCATCGTCGCCGCGGAACAATTCACTAACGAAGGTAAACCTGTCATTGATGCCAATGCCTTTGCGCAGGTCTTTTATAGGAGTATCCTTCAGGGCATGCACCACTTCTTTCTTTTCCTGCTTCAGCCTGTCATTTAACGATTCTCCCTGGTCGCCTATCAGTTCATGCACCTCCTTGCGTGGCTGGTGTTGCATAAGCGTAGGGGTTTCTTCCACGGTGTCAAAAGCATGATAAAAATTGCTTTGTAATACCGCGGGCCTCGGAGCTTCTTCTTTTTTCACAGGTTCTTCTTTATAAGATATTTCCTCTTGAGGAGCAGGTTCAAAAGAAGGTTTACGAAGAAAGTACCCATTGCCCGAAGCTTGTTCAGCATTGGTTGATTGAACTTCCGGCCGTTTTATTTCCTGTGGACTGCCGGCAGGTTGCTGTGCTGCTTTATTAATAAGTACAGGCGCTGGTTCTTCCAATTTTGGCATGTCAGCCACTGGCGTTTCAACAGCATGATAATTGGAATGAACAGGCATGATAACAGCTACTTTGGATGTACCAAGAACACCGTTTTTTTGTTGCAGCTTTACTATTTCCGACTGGAGCAATTGAACGGTTGGTAATATTTGAGCAGGAGATACACCTTGTTCTTTTTGTTGGTATATCTTATCAATAAGAGCATTAATTCTTTCCATTGTTTATGGTACTTTCGCTGTTTTTAACAATAGGATGTTTAGGTCTTTAACGAAAAGACGTGCCTAAAAGTACTAACAGATTGCAAATAGATTAATAAACAAGCCATAATTTATCCGGATGTTCATCGAACCAAATATCAAAGGGGAGCGACGTGGGTGGATTGAAGTGATCTGCGGCTCAATGTTCTCGGGGAAAACTGAAGAATTGATCAGGAGATTAAAGCGGGCCAGGATCGCCAATTTAAAAGTCGAGATCTTTAAACCTGCCATTGATGTGCGTTATGATGAGATCAAAATTGTATCTCACGATGAAAATGCCATTCACTCCACCCCTATTGAAAGCTCTCAAACATTGTTATTATTAGCCCAGGACGCAGATGTGGTAGGCATTGACGAGGCTCAATTCTTTGATGATGAGATCGCCAACGTCTGTGATGAGCTGGCACTACGGGGCGTGAGGGTTATCGTTGCCGGCCTGGATATGGATTATATGGCCAAGCCATTTGGACAAATACCATTTTTACTGGCTAAAGCAGATTATATCACCAAACTGCATGCTATCTGTGTCAAATGCGGCAACATAGCGAATTACTCCTACCGCATTATCCCTAACGAAGAACAGATCATGCTGGGTGCAAAAAATGCCTATGAACCACGCTGCCGCAACTGTTTTACGCTTGACGGTGCCTTAGACTAATTACGGGAAAATATTAGTAATTCAATACATAACCTTGTTCTATTGCAGTCATGTCTTATAATTTCTTACCGGTTATCCTGCCATGTGTATGCCATTTCTCCTGGCCTTCAGTGCTCATGTCAAAAACATTTTCCAAAACCAGGCCTGTAGGCGCATCAATCACCAGGTTGGAATTTTGACGACCAGCTTCCTTTCCGGTTTCAGATTGAAGCTTTCCCTTTCCTGAAAGTTTCACCGTATTTCCGTTCATTGAACGCACTGTATAAACTGTCAAAAGCTTACCCTTCGCAGGACCAACCCTTATCAAAGATTCTTTTTCCCAGGTATCACCCACCTTCACCTTTTTACCAGGCAGTATTGAAAAAGTTTGTGAGAAAGTTTCCTTTACATCATTTTCATTGAATTTAGACCTGAAGCTTTCTAGCAACTTCTGTTTTGTTCCTTCCGGAACCTGCATGCCTGCAACAAGCTCTTCTCCTAACTTGTCCATGCCATCCACTTCCCTTATCTCACCATTAGTGTCTACTTTCATTGTAAAGCTTTTTCCCTTCATGGCAGCAAACAAGTTTCCCACCATATTTAATGGATTGGAAGGATCACCAACAGGACCATCCGAATTAAACTCCATCTTTTGGGCGCCCATATCCATAGACATCGCTATGCGGTCATAGGTCACTTTAATAGTCTTCAATGACTTGCTATCATTGATCACCTGGAGTATATATTTCCAGTTCATTCCCGTGTTCATTTTTCTTTCCTGGATATCCTGTCCAATGTTTAATGCTATGTCATAAGCATAAGACCTTCCCTTTTCCAGGTTAAAGTGTAACAATACTTCCTTTCCCCTTTCATCATCTATTGAAGCACTGGTAGAATCTGCAGGCTTACTATATGTTGTATCCAATTTTGAAATCAAAGGGCTATCCTTATTGGTTACAACAGCATTAGTTCCTTTTTGTTGGTCCCGTCCTTCATTACCGCAGGCTGACAATAATAAAATGGTAGCTATCGCAAAACCCGTAAATCTTTTCAAATCATACATTCCGACAAAATACAAATTATGAGATGAGCTAAAAAAATGAAAAGTCTATTTTCGCAAAAATTCTTTTATCAGGGCTTTCGATCAAATATGGACCTTATTTAAAAAAGATGTTTTATTAGAGATAAGACAGCAATATGCTTTTTATGGTGTCTTATTATATGTGGGAGCAACCATATTTGTTTTATATATGGCTATTGAAAACCCTGGCACCAGCACATGGAACGGACTTTTCTGGATCATACAGCTATTTATCAGTATTAATGCGGTGGCCAAAAGCTTTTTGCAGGAGAACCGTAGCCGGATGCTCTATTACCATACAATCGCCAGCCCTCAAAATTTTGTCCTGGCCAAACTCCTTTTCAATTCCCTGTTAATGCTGGCCATGAGTGCCCTTAGCATGTTTCTTTTTTCTCTTTTTATGGATTATCCCGTCAAGAGAACCTGGCCTTTTATTGGGATCACTTTTTTAGGAAGCTGGAGCCTGAGCCTGGTTTTTACATTTTTAGCAGCCATTGCTGCTAAGGCACAACAGAATGCTGCTATAATGGCCATATTAGGCTTTCCCATTATAGTACCCCAGCTACTCGTTTTAATGAAAGTGTCCAATGCAGTCTTTGTTACCAATATTCCCGTGCCCGCAGCCAACATCCTTTTATTGTTTGGCTCAGACATTTTAGTTATCCTGCTTGCCATCATCCTCTTCCCTTTCTTATGGAAAGATTAAAGGGCTGGAATAGTAAGCATACTTTCTTTTTCTAAGTAGTAAAGCTGTTTCGTATTTATGATTTTAACCTTAAATAAATAAGTAAGAATAGGCAGTCTTTTCCACTTTCCAACCAAAGTCAACTTGTCAACTAACATCCTTCCCTTATTTTTGCTCCCAAATTATAAAGCGATTGCTGCTTTAATAACCCCAGTTTATGAAAAAATGGTGGTGGAAAATACTGTGTATTGTCCTTCTTGTTTACACGCTTATAGCGGGCCTGTTATGGAATAATGTGCCCCGGCTGCCTCAACTGAATGAAACGATCCGGAACCTCTACTTCCACGTGTGCATGTGGTTTGCCATGATGATTTTATTTATCATCTCGGCTGTGCAGGCCGTAAAATACCTACGTACGAACGATTTGCATCATGACACCCGTTCAAGGGAATATGCAACCATAGGTATCATTTTCGGCATATTAGGATATGCCACAGGTGCTATCTGGATGTCTTATACCTGGGTAGATCCCAACCGGCCTGCTTATGAGTCTTTTAGCCAGATCGCCAAAGAACCTAAATTGATCGGGGCGGCCATTGCGCTTCTTATTTATTTCGCTTACCTGGTACTGCGCGATTCTATCAGTGATATTGACAAGCGCGCAAGGATCGGGGCAGTCTATAACATTTTTGCATTTGCCTTTTTATTCCCTGCCATTTGGATCATTCCAAGACTGTTGCCAAGCCTGCACCCTGGCGGTGAAGGACCCGGCGGCGTGCGCACTGATAACCCGGCACTTGACTTTAAAGCGCTGGCACCACAGATGCGCCTGGTATTTTATCCCGCCATCATAGGCTGGACCTTATTAGGTGTATGGATCACAACGTTGAAAATAAGGTTGAAGGCCCTGAAAGAAAAAACATACTTACAGTAATGATAAAACGAACCCTCCTTTCTATTTTATCCTTTTTGATTTGCCTTACCCTTTTTGCACAGGATAGCACTGCAGTGCCAATGGCAGATGAATTGCGCAAAAATGGAAAGATCTATGTAGTGGTAGCAGTAATAGTAACCATATTCATTGGTATCATACTTTATCTTATACGCCTCGACAGAAAGATCTCGAAATTGGAAAACAATAATTCTTAATCTAAAATAGTAGTTCATGTCAGCTAACGAAGAATACAGCTTTTTCGGCGCCGTTGAAAAAAGCTTTGATAGAGCAGCAAAATTTACTAACTGGGATCCGGGAATACTGGAACAAATAAAAGCTTGCAATGCTGTTTACCGTATGAAATTTCCTGTACGCATGGATGATGGACGTATAGAGGTTATAGAAGCCTACCGCGTACAACACTCACAGCACAAAACACCTTGTAAAGGAGGTATCCGCTTCGCTGCCGAGGTCAACCAGGATGAAGTAATGGCCCTCGCCGCCTTAATGACCTATAAATGCGCCATCGTAAACGTACCTTTTGGTGGTGGAAAAGGTGGTATCAAGATCAACCCAAGAAAATATTCAGTTTATGAACTGGAAAAAGTAACCCGTCGATATACGGCCGAACTGGTAAAGAAAAACTTTATCGGTCCGGGTACTGACGTTCCTGCACCCGATTATGGAACTGGCGAAAGAGAAATGGCATGGATCGTTGATACATACGCCAGTTTACGCCCGGGCGAAATAGACGCTGCAGGTTGCGTAACTGGTAAGCCTGTAACACAAGGTGGCGTTCGTGGCCGAAGGGAAGCAACTGGTATGGGTATCTTCTTTGGTATCCGTGAAGTATGCCAGATGCCCGATGTAATGGAGAAATTAGGGTTGACAGTGGGTGTTGAAGGCAAAAGAGTAATCGTACAGGGATTGGGTAATGTTGGTTACCATGCTGCCAAGTTCTTCCACAATGCCGGTGCCAAAATCATTGCCCTGGCAGAATATGAAGGTGCAGTTTATAGCGAAGACGGCCTGGATGTAGATGCCGTATTTGAGCATCGCAAAAAAACCGGCTCTATCCTGAACTTCCCTGGTGGATCTAATTTTGCCAAGAATACCGATGCACTGGAATATGATTGCGACATCCTGATTCCTGCAGCCCTGGAAAACGTTATCAATGGAGAAAACGCACCACGGGTAAAAGCAAGGATCATTGGTGAAGGCGCCAACGGGCCTTTAACACCAGAAGCAGATGAAGTGTTTGTAACAAAAGGTACGCTGGTAGTTCCGGATATGTACCTCAACGCAGGTGGTGTTACTGTTTCCTATTTCGAATGGTTAAAGAACCTTAGCCACGTTCGCTACGGACGTATGGAAAAGCGTTTTACAGAAAATATGAACCAGCACATACTTGGCCAGATCGAGGAATTGACCAACAGGCAGGTTAGTACACGTGAACGGCAGTTCATCATGCACGGACCAGAGGAAGTGGACCTGGTTCACAGTGGTCTTGAAGAGACCATGATCACTGCTACCCGTGAGATCATGGATGCCTGGAAAAGCAACCCCCAAATACCTGATATGCGCACAGCAGCTTATGTAGTGGCCATCAATAAGGTGGGCACCAGCTACGCCGAGTTGGGTATCTTCCCATAGTAAGAACATGAGAAAACCAATATCGCCCTGTTTCCAAAAGGAACAGGGCTTTTTGTTGGGCTAATAAAATAGAATATAGTTGACGTATCACGTTGTTGCAGAAACTCAATCTATGCCTGAATTGCGACCCTTAATTTTTCTTATCCAATACCGTTTATTGAACGAAGGTTTGAAAAGATTGAAGACTTAAGATTTATGTGAATCATGAATAAATACAGGTTCAAATCCCTTGCAAAAAAACAAGGCATTCAAATAAACTACAGCGCTGCTATAAAAAATTCTGAAATGACCTTAAGTTTTCAAACAGGTTGTACCTTTTTGAAAACATATTTATCATTTTCTGACATACTGAATTTGACAGTGAGTTTGTTATGTTCACTTTTGTGATTTATCTCATAAAAGTTATAAGGCTTTCATATGCTGAATGTGATTCGCCACTTTCGTTGGGTATCAGCTACATTTCTTTAGTTGGTAGTTATGACGATCTTTTGTTTTTCTAACCTATTTTTATTTTTGATCATAATAAAATAGACGCCTGTAGCTAGGTTGCTGGTTTCCAAAGTAGTGGTTCCGGTAAATTTGAATGAACGAATCATTCGTCCGTTTTCATCCATCAAAGATGCATTCAGGGTTTCTGTATAACCTGACCTTAGTGTTAAAGTGTTTCCTCTTTGTATAATGTTAGGAAATACCTGAATCAGCGGTGAATTCAACCATTTGTTGTTATTATTGTTTGCATTCCTTGTCAACCCGGCTGCAGTAACTATAATTTGGAATTTATCCTGCAGGCAACCCATTCCGTCTGTTACGGTATAGGTTACATTGGAAGTTGGGTTCACCGTAATGCTGTTGGTGGTATCGCCTGTAGACCATTTGTATAAACCTGGCCAACTTGCTTTCAGCGTAACGGAGGAGCCACTGGGAACAGAAATGTTGGACGTTTTATTGACCGTTTTTAAAATGGTAAACTGGTCAATAGTAGTGCCATCTTCCTTAAAGCATTTGCCATCAAGCCTGTTGTTTTCAATTTCCAGGAAAAACATGCTTCCTTTTAGACTGGAAAAAGGAAGGGCATCGTGCGGGAAGTTGGGATCAACATCTTCTCCTACCGAAGATGCTGCACCATCTACAACATATACAGTCCCGTGGTTTACTTTTTTTGTGGTTGAAACAAACGGACAGGAATTTGGGGAGCCATCGTATTTACCAGAAGAGGCCGTGACAGCATCTGTACTCAGGTTAAATTCAGCTTCAGTCTCGTAGTATCCTTTCAGTAAATAAGAGCGTTCATACACATGGCTGTGCCCATTCAAAACGAGGTCCACCCCATAGCGCTCCAGGATGCGGATAAAGTTTTTACGAATATAAATGAGTTCGTTCTCTACATCTGAATTGCGGGTGCCCTTTGTAAATGGGGGATGGTGAAAGTATACAATGGTCCAGGGAAGGGTGTTCGCTTCCAGATCTTTTTTCACCCAGATAACCTGCGGGCTAAGTGTATCATAGAGGCGCAGGTTCGATGAAGTTTCTTCACCATAAGAATTCAGGCTAAGGAAGTGTACATTACCCCAATTGAAGGAATAATAGCCTTCGTTCCCGGAAGGGACCCCACCACATCCTCCTGAATAAGGTGTAGAAAAATTCTGAAAGTAAGGGGCTGCCATCGAGTTTTGCGGTGTCGTATGATATTCGTGATTACCAGGTGTTGGGAATAAAGAATGGTTTTTCAAAATTGTATTTTGAAAAGGGACAAAGAAATTGTTCTGAAAATCTGTGTCGGTTCCGTCTTCATAAGCGTTGTCCCCCAAAATTAGCATTACATCAGCGGGGCTATTGGCAGTATTGCGCAGGTAGGAGTTCAGCACATTGGATTGTGTGGTGTAATAACTACCCTCATCGCCAAATGCTGCAAAACGTAACTTTTGTTTAGTGGAAGTTGGCGGAGCGGACGAAAAATAATAAGAGGCGTCTCCAAGTACAGGAAGTGCAGAACTCCCGAATCGGTAAAAGTATTTGCTAGCGGATTTTAGCCCTGTCACTTGAACTTTGTGTTCAGTGGTTACCAGGGAATCTGTGGCACTTATAGTATAGTTGCCATAAGTTGTTCCGACCACCACCTTTGAATCGGTTGGTACATCGGTTCGCCAGCGTATCATGATAGAAGTTCCACTGGTGTTTTGCAAATATGGCCCTCTTATTACATTGGCTACCGATGGTGCCTGCCCTACTGTATAAGGCTGTCCCTCGGCATATTTTTTTGTGATGATATTACCGAAAACATCCTTTATTGTAACCCCGGTAGATTTTAGATCGAGTCGTAAATCCCCTGTACCGATAAGTGAAGAAACTGTTACGTCATAGACAAAACCATCGAGGCCAACTGGAATTACTGAAGAAATTGATCCGTTTGCTGTTCCTGTTTTTGTTAGTTTAAAATCACCTGCATCCACACCGGTAACGCTTTTAGAGAAAGTAATCCTGTAGGTTACAGAACCCCCATCAGTGGCGGGGTTAATGGGTAATTGGCGGTTAATACTCAAAACTATTGGTGCAGATGAATCTCCCGAATTTAAATCTGAAGTTCTTACACTGATTGCTTCATAGGGCGAGGTGCTTGTATTGGTAGCTATAACCACAGCATTGGATGGGTAGGGTTGGTGTGTAGAAGTACTGAAGTCCAAAATGCCCCCGTCACCATTGATCAATGTGTAGGCTGGTCCAAAGGTGATAGAATTGGTTGCGCTTTCGCAGTAAGCGATATTTCCGCCGCCTTCCTTTGTAGTATATACAATGTTTACTCTTTGGGCACTCTCATTTAAGAGCACGGTGGGTTGGGATCCTGTTGGATATACCGAAACAGTGTAAGCATTATCCCATTTGCCGTTTGGCCTGCGTACAAGCATGATTAACTGAGGGTTTCCTGTTTTATTATAATTGGTCTTTGCAGCGCAATAGAGCGTACCATCGCTTGTTGACTGGACATTAAACTGATTGCTTGCCATACCTGCACCAATATCATCTTGAGCAGATTGCGAAGCAGGCACTTCATCTGCAGTCCAGGTGTTTGGACTGCTGCCATCTTTATGGGTTTTAAAGCCAAATCTTTTGGTTTTTTGATTGGACCAGAAGATTCCTATTTTACCCGGCATGCTTGTGATAACATACCTATCGTTACTGGCAATGCCTGAAGCAATAGTAATCGGAGCGCTGAAGCTGGAATAAGGAGCATCACTCCACCATGCTAATACATTGCTGCCATCACCAGAAGCGATCCACATTCTACCTTTGCTATCTATGGCCAGCGTAGCTGTTTTAGGACCGGAAGGAAGAGATAGGGACGAGAAATTGGTTCTTTGATTCCAGATAGCATAGGTATTGCTTGCTGGATTGTATTGAAAAGAATAAAGATAAGATGTCAGTGCGCCCCTAAACATCAGGATATGGATCATATCTCCTGAGACCAGGCAATCGGTTTGCCCTGTTTTCATATGAGCTATGATATAAACAGGTGTCCAGATGTCCCCGTCCAGGCGAAATATCTTCGAACCTTCCGAGGTCGCCAGTACGCACCACCACCTGTTAGCATAGGTCCAAACCTTGGCCTGGGTCTTGTCTTTTGTTGCATCCGTAATCGTAATGGAGCGGAGTTTGGCTATGGTTGAAAATCCTGATTGCGCTGCACCGCCGGCTGCAAGAAATATCAAAAACAGGAGAATGAAATATTTTCTCATTGCTGCAAGTTTTATAATGACTTAAGATGTTAAGATTACTTCATCAGCTATTGGCAAATGATCGTGCAGCTTTGGAAGGGAAAGAATACAGAAGGTTTCATGAGGCCCGTAACTTGATATCTGCAAATATATAATAAAAATTAAAGTTGAACTTACGACTTATATGACCAAAGAGATTTATTAGTTTGAGAGGCATTACCTTGTACTATGTTGAGTTAAATGCGCCAGTTTTCTCCTGACAGTTATTTTATTAAAGTCGCAATACAATATGAATAAAGTAAATTGTAAAAGATGTTACCCGCAATTGTCGGGCTGAATTTACCTTGTCAGTTATAAAACCATATATCGGGGATTGCAATATTGCAACTATAATAAATGGCAAACTTATTCTGTCTTGTAGAAGAACTCCAGGCATACCAATTGGGAATAAGCTTATATCGCAATGAGCATTATTAAGGCAAGGGAACTTCCAAAAGTTGTCCGCCGTGTTCTCCAGATGTACCCAAAAAGAAAACAGTTGTAAAAGGAAAATACTGTCAGAATATTTAAATGGTTTTTCGTGTCATTAGGGTGTGCCAATTACATAGCTGCTAACGGTTACGGCTTGCTGCTGTTCAGGTATTTTATAATATTTAGCCCTGCAACTGAAGCCGAATAGAAAACCTAAGTACAAAATATATTCTACTGATCAATTGCGTAATGTCTGCCGAAGCTACTAATGATAAATAAACAAAAGTTGATGCTGCGTAATGTCAGCCAGCTTAGCAACAAACAGTTTGTATGTGCATACCTTTCCATCGTGTGTGTCACCAAAAGCGTTGTAGTCAACCCTTAGTACTGATTGTGATCGCAAGTAAAGGCGCATTCTTTTAAAATGTCAGCTTATACGTCTTGGCTATGTTCACCAGGTAAACGGGAAGAATTACTGTTTTAATGGAGTTCCACTTTTTACTGCAATCAATACTTCTTCAATTGCTTCAATCACCGCGCCGGGGTCTTCTACATGAATATTATGGCCACTATGCATATCAATGATTTGTTTACTGTTGGAAGAAAGATGCACTAACTGCTCCTGTGACGCAAGCCTGTCTTTTTCTAATTGTAACGAATCTTTCATTCCTTCAAATCCACCTTTGCCTCTTGTCATAACTATTAAAGGCATATTACCGAGTAGATATTCTTTCTCATTTCGGTGCTGATATAAATTTGAAACATCTTCAGGTGACCATTCCATCTCTGCCTGTACCGCAGGTATATAATGTGGTTGTGATTGTGCCCACATCTGCCTTCTTTGAATATTCTCAGGAAACCTTTTAAACAACGGGTCTATTTCACCTCGCACTGTTGAAGATCTTGTTACTGTATCAGGCAATGGTATAAAAGAAGTTTGTATTTCAGGAGCTATTCTGCCTTTTGCAAATTGGCGAATTCGCATAGGCGTATCGCTTCCCATAAAAATTTTTTGGTCTTCCTGTACGGCTTCTACCAATATCATTCCTGCCACTTCGCCTGAATAATATCTTGCAAAAGCACGAGCAATAAAACCTCCAAAGGACTGACCTACTAAAATATAGGGAGGTTGTACTCCCGCATTCTTTAATGCTGTGTGCAATTCCCAGCAAATTTGCCTGCTTGTTCTTGGCAAAGGACCTTGTTCGCTGCATCCGTATCCTGCTCTGTCGTAGGATACGGTTTTTGTAAGTTTTGCAATTTCAGGTTGCACCTGGCTCCAGATAAATGAAAAATCACCGCTGCCATTTTCAAAGATGACCGTAGGTGAACCTTCACCCTGGATATCCATATGAAGTTTATGCCCGCCTGCCTCTACTAAGACTTCCGAATACTTAGTAATGCAACTATCTTTCGATTGCGTAAAACCAACATGAACGCAATAACAAAAAGCGGTCAATAAGAACAGCTTTGATGTTTGACCTTGTTTCATAACGCCTGCTTATATTATTAATAATTGATAGTTGATCTCATTGATGGGGATCATAACTAAAACGATCAAAACAACCTAAGGGTTACTTATTTGTAGCAACGAAATCTATTAAGGAATAGCGGGGCTCATAAACAGGTTTGCATATTATATCACCTCTACGTGCATATGTACTGATGGGTCATCTTATGTTGCACAGTTGCACAATTCTTTAGTCCTGCATTTGCAAAGCTGATTTTAGCGGCATTTATCGCCGTTGTGGTTGTTTGTTTAAATCTCTAACACCGGTATTTACTTACCAATAACCGGTCCTGTCGTTAGCATGCTGTTGCTAGAATGAGCTCAGCTCATAGCTATTTTTTATTTAGAACAGCAACAAGGGGTAAATAGGTTTACAATATGCCCGGGCGGCTGACCTTAATCAAATATTAAATTTACCCTTATAGGCATATCTTTATTTACTTATTCAGGCTGTAAAGTTGCCACTTCTGAAAGGACATCATGAAAGAACGGGAGAAATACTCTTCAGCTATGAGTAAATAATTCACTAACCTTAAATTTAATTGTATGCCGAAAAAGACAACTGAACCTAAGAAGAATAAGCCTGTTAAAAAGAAAAGCTCAGCACAAAAGAAAGCGGATCCAAAGAAAAAAGCTCGGTAAGGTCAAAACGCAGAGAGCCCGGTTCACAATACCGGGCTTCTTTCTTCCCACACGATGTAACGGACTCGCGGTGTGGTTCAAGTGTTCATACCCTCCCAATCCAGCACCGTTTTATAGTGAGTTACCTCCTGGCAACACTGCTCCCCAGGAAGATAAAACTTCAAAGAGGAATATGTATACGTTGCCAGGGTGATGTGCGTTGTGCCAAATAAAGTTATAAAAAGTTTAAGTTAAGAATTAGCCTGGCTTTGTTCGTCGCCTTGGAGCAAAAGCTTATTAACGTTTTCTGCCGATTGATCTTTTTTGTCGCCCGCACTATTGCCAATGCCCTGGTGGCTGCAGGCATTTCATTTTTGGAAAAGCTTCAATACTTCTTTAAAGGTCCAGTCATTTCCTTTCTCAAAAAAATTATATGCTTTATCCCAATGAATGCCTTGACCCCAGCCCACCATTGAAGAAATAATTTTCGTATTGTTTTCGTCGAGTTTTACAAATTGCAGGATTTCCTGCAGGTTTTTATCTTCTTTTTTGGCTTCTGCTGGGAAACTGTTATTTAGATTAACTTTTAGTGTAAGCATTTCGTTTTCCAGGTAATTGATTATGTCGAGTTTTATTGAAGTCGAATCCTCAACAGTTTTACTTCGGTTATAATTCGTTTTGATTGCGCCACCAGTTTTCATGTCAATTTTTGCAACAGGCGCAATCCATTTTTTTAGGCCTTCGTCCGTTGTAAAAAGTTTCCATGTTTCTTTCAGGTTCGTGGGAACAACTATTGAAAGCTGTAAAACCTTTTCACCATATTGATTAACGTAAGAACTATTAGTTACCTGTGCATTAAGGTTACAAAATGCTACTTGTCCTAAAATGATAATTAAAAGTATTTTTATCATAGACTTCTAAATAAGGTTTCCGGCTTGCTACTTTGCCAATATTTTTATATTTGTCATCCTGGCAACTGAAGCCGATTGAATAGCCAAAGTACAAAATATATTGAGTTGCCCAATACCGCATTGTCGGCTGGAGCTACTGCTGGAAAGCTTGCAAAAGTTGATGCTGCGCAATGTCAGCCAGCATAGCAGCAAACCGATTGTTGTACGCATTCAATCGTCCGGTGTCGTACCTACAATTTCAAGTTTTGGAATATTCATTCTCTTCACAGCTCTAATGTTTCTTACTCGTTTGCAATTGTCTATTCGTAAACGTTTAAGATGCTTTAATGTTAAAAGGTCTTCAATGTCTTCTAATTTCGTCGTTTGCATTAACATCAGTTCTTCAAGAGTTGTAATTTCTTTTAGTCCACGCAATGAAATGACCAAACCTAAGTTTACCCGCAAGAACTTCAAATTCTTTAAACTGGAAAGTTCCGTTAAGTCTTGTCCAGTATAACGATAAAGAAACAATCTTTGAAGTTGCACACAACTAAAAAGTGATTTTGCTTTAGGTCGCCATGTTAGTGCAACACTTGTCAGAAACGGAAAAGCTGAAAAATCGATTTCCTTTTTGTCCGTCGTGTTTATTGATAAATGTTGCAAGTTCGTCAGAGTTTGAACTGCAGAATAATCGTATTGCATTGACGGCGGATAATCATTTACAGCCAGACACTTTATGGTCTTTGAATTTCTCAACGGTTCTAAATCCGTCCGCCAGTTTCGGATATAATTGAGGTTAATTCCGTCTGCTTTGCCTTTGTCAATCAATTTAACGGCTTCGCTCAAAAGTTCACCGTCTGTGAGATGTATAATTTTATAGTCGTCTTGCTGAAGAATATCTAACATTCACTTGTCAGTTTTGGAGTGTCGCCCGATTGCGTACAAACGTTAAGTGTTTATGAAGTTGTGGGATTTGAAAAACGTCTGTTTCAATTAACCACAAAAGCAAAATAGCGATTTATAGTTGAATGCTTAACCTCCGCCACAATTTTATAAACATATTGCTGCCTGCTGTGCTGCATTATATCGTACTTATATTCCATTGATTTATTTTACAACCCTGAAAATTAGTCGTCCTATATTTGAGTTTTTGGAGACCTTAACAGTGGTATCTACATAGTAATAGCCTTTCATTATTTCAAAATGCACTTTATACATTCCTTTTTGAAGCCCACTGACTTTAAAATTTCCAAGGCTATCGGTAACTGTACTTACGTGATGTCGGTTTCTTTTGAAGGTAAGAAAACCATTTTTAAGTAATTCGCCAAGGTCAGAGTAAACGGCTCCCGAAAGGTGAATGTTTTCCTTCTTTTGCGAAAAACAAACCAGGGACGAAATCATCAACAGGAATATTGCAGTAATATTTTTCATGATTGTATTTGTCAGACAAGATAAAGCATTGCAGGCAACGCAGAAGGGATTTACGAAGGCAGGGCATTCATAGTTTTGCTGCTAAATCTTCCTTCTACTGGTGAATAAAGATAAGGTGCTGCTCTATCATTCGAAAGCCCGCTTTTGTGAATCCAATGTTAGCCGCCCGTCAGCTATTTATACTCTTCCCTTGTTCCCCTCATTCCTATAACCATAGAAGCAACAAAATACAAATGGAACAAAATAGTTAAAATGTACTCGCCACCATACAATGCATCTTTGATTGCAATACTCAATGTATAAAATACCAAAATAAAAAGGAAAGCTTTCTTAGGATTTGCTCTCGTCCAAATACCTAAGGTTATCACAACTACAATCCATAACACAAGTAAAACAGTATATTCAAAAGAGGCTTGGCTATAGGTCAAATAAAGCAATCCAGTTGTTCCAAGTACCAGTATGATAATAGCTAATTGCCCAATCAAAAGTTTCATATAAAACAGATGCTACTTATGGTGGCTAACGTTAAAGCAATTGAGAAGGCAAGGACGTCAATGTTCCTATCGCTCGGCCTTTGCTTTGAAGTTGATTAATGTTTATAGCTGAAGTTAGTACACCTGCCATGCTTTTGCAAAGCATTCATGTAAAAGAGTAGCTTACCCTTCTAAAATTCGGAGGTAGGTTATGAAACAACTCTTTATTGGCTTAGACGTCCATAAAAAAACTTGGGCAGTAACCTCCAGGAAGAACATCTCATACTTAAACGATTCACCATTGATGCAAATGCTGATCTTCTGATTGGCTACACGGCAAGGCATTTCCCGCATCACCATGTACAGTGTTGCTATGAATGCTGTTGCTGTGGCTATCATATCTATCATTCACTCACAGCTGCAGGTTGGGAAGTGCTGGTGGTCAATCCAGGTGACATCGCAAGGGGTAATAAACAAGTAACCACAAAAACAGATAAGGTAGACAGTGCTCACCTGGCACGAGAACTTCAGGCAGGAAGACTGAAAGGTATTTATATCCCCAATCATAAGCAGGAGCAGTTCCGTAGCCTTTTTCGCAGGCGTAATGACCTGGTCAAAAGCCTCAGGCGCATTAAATGTCACATTAAGTCCATGCTCTTGTACTACGGAATTGTACTACCTGAAACCTATGACAATGTTAACTGGAGCAAAGACATGATCCAGTGGGTGTACAAACAAAGATGGTCCTATGCTCCGGCCACCGAAGCCATGAAAAGCAGGTTGGAAGAATACCTTTTCCTTCGCAAACAGTACCTGCATGTAGGAAATGAATTAAGGAGCTATGCACGCAAGCACTTTAAAAAAGATTATTACCTGCTCAGAAGCGTTCCAGGCATTGGTCCTTTGACAGCCATTGGAATGCTGGCAGAAGTAGGTGACATCAGGAGGTTTAGAAATATTGATCACCTGAGCAGCTATATTGGACTGGTGCCTTCCCTGCATAGCAGTGGAGAAAAAACCTACAGCCGTGGCATTACCTACAGAAGCAAGCGCCTCCTTAGAAGCTACCTTGTGGAAGGAGCCTGGGTAGCCGCCAAACAGGATCCTTCCCTGATGGTCTATTACGAAGAGAGAAAAGGATGTGATCACAAAAAATTAATCATAAAGCTGGCTGCAAAGACTTTAAGCAGGATCTATCATGTGATCAAAACAGGGGAACCTTATGAGCTACTGAAGCCGTAGACCTGGTACATAATCTTATTTACCTGAGGATCTTAATACTATGCAGAGAGAAAAAGTTTTTACAAAAGTGGCGACTGTAAAACATCGGTTGCAGATGCGTAAAAGTATATTGCTTCGCAAAGCATACAGCGCCACTTCCTTTTCTTTTATCCCGCAATGTGCGGGACCTGCAGTCCCATAGTATGCGGGAACTGCTTATAGGATGCTGAGACAAAGGTAGTAAGATCATAAATTAAGTAACAGCTGAGAGAGAAAGTAATCAAACGGGAAACGGATTAAAGGTATTATCAGCTGCAAGGAAAACTACTGTGCAGCAACGAAAGCCAGCAACA
>NZ_FQUU01000043.1 GCF_900129295.1 Flavisolibacter ginsengisoli DSM 18119 | reverse complement strand
TGGTGAACAAAAGCTTCAAAATCAAACTTCTTTTCTTCCATGGCAATATCAATTTAAGAAATTATAAATTGACACACTTGGATGAGCATACTCGCTGCGCTCGCTGCGGTTTGCCTTTCTGATTTGTAGTGAAAAAGTATATGGTACCCTGTCAGCCCCAAAGCTAATAAGCGCCTGCAATCAGTTCACTTAAATATTACATATTACCTATTACCTATTAAATATTGCCACTCCTCGCCGGTTAGATGTAAAACCTTTTCACCCTTTCCTGATAAAGCTTACTATACATTTCTTTAACCTCCTCACTCAAAAACGACAGTGCAATCATGTTTTTCACTTCTTCCGTCTTACCAAGCAAACCATTAATGATCCGCTCACATCTTTTTGGCAAAATTCCCATTCGTTTAGCCAATTCTTCAAAATGACTCCGGGTATAAAGCCCATAGCGGTTATAGCCTTCATCATCTATCGCTCCTTTATACAGGTCAAGGGCCGTATCACTTTCAAGCTCACTATGCAACAAGGTACAAAGCAGGTCATATGCCGGCGTTAATCCATAATCTCCATATACAGTCCGCATCACTGAAAAGTTCTTCAAATGAGCATCCCCGTTACAAAACAGGTAATTGAAAACAACGATCCTGAAAAATCCCTCCACCGCAGGTAGCGCAGCAGCCACATATTTTTGTATCAGCAGGCCAATTTCTTCATAGGTGCCGTTATACTTAAAGTCTTCGCCATGGGTTTTTTTGGTCCTGCCGGTTAGTTGGGCAAAATCCTCCTGCTGGTACTTCAGCCCTTTTCCCGTTTGCACATCAAAACGCCTCGTGATATAGGCAGGCGATCCATCTGCAAACCGGATCAGTGCGTTTTCTGCGGTTGGTAATTTAAATACCTGGCGCGCTATCTGCATCGTCAGGTGCTCGTTGGCAGGCGCCTGGTCCGGTAAAGACAATTGCCCGGTTGGAACGGGCTTTAAAATATACTGGCCGTTTTTATCCGTAAGGATCAATTTTCCATCCTGCCTCATCAAGGAATATTTCAATTGCACACCCGAAATTGAAAGCCTTTTGGTTTTCTCCTGGTACATGGCAAGGTTGTTATCCGTAGGCCTGTCAAAGGGTAGTATAGGAGCTATTTTACTGCCATCAAATAATCTCTTCCGGCAGTTCACACAATATTGATCAGTTCCTTCTTTAAAACATCCCGGACATTTCATGCTGCCAGTTCTTTAACGGTTACAGCGCCTATAGTATCCTCACCCGCTGTTTTTAATAGCCGGGTAAAATCATCTTCTTCATCAATTTTTAGCAGGCGGCACTGGATATCCTTGTTCACCCCTTCTGCCAGCAACCCGTAAAAGAAGGGAAAGAGGTCCGTGCTTTCATAAGCCTGGATTGTTTTGGGCAGCGTAAGACTGATGGATGGCCGGCTGTTATCATAAAAATAATCGTCCTCATACCTGAACCGGTAAATGCCATCAGCCTCTTTTTCCAGGGTTCCGGCCAGTAAGCCATTAATATATACACCTCCTTTAGCCATTTTCCACATCTTTAACTTGCACCAGCAATTCCATGCCCAGCGTAGAAGCAAGCTTCCCTAAGGTCTCCAGCGAAGGATTTCCTTTTCCCATCTCCACTTGCTGTATGGTTTTTTTATTGACACTGCATAATTCCTCCATATCCTCCTGGGTTAAATGAAGGAACTGCCGCCTTGTTTTTAATATTTCTCCTATTTCTATAGGGCTCATAAGAATTATAATACTCTTTTGTGCAAAATTACCAGTATTAATCCATACTTCACAACAAATAAGAATTATAATTCTCTTTGGATAATATTTTCATAGTCATTTCTTGTTTAGCCCGCAAATGGGAATTTTAATTCTTTTTTCGATTGAAATCCCCAGCAAACCATCACCTGCTTTGATGACTCTTCACTCCCGTATCGCAATTTTCTGAATGAAAATTTCCTGACTTACAGTATTGATATTCAATTATAAATAAGAACTGTGGATAAATTGATGCAACAAGACCTCGCTAATTACAAATGATATTGCTAATTTTATTAGCAAATAAAAACGGATGATGCAGGAAATACAGCCCGGGATGATCACCATAGCCAGGGAAGCAAGGGGAATGACGCAACAGGAGCTGGCCATGCAACTACACATGCACAAGACCCAGGTGTCGAGGATGGAAAGCGGGGAACTGCCGGTAGGCAAAGAAACGCTGGAAGCCCTGTCCATTGCCTGCTCCTTCCCTGCCACCTTCTTTGCCCATGACCCGGGCACCAGGCAAGTACAGGCTAGATTCAGGCGCAGGCAAAAAGTACCTTCCCGGTTATTGTCCGCACTGGAAGCACAGTGTTTTATCATCAGTCGTAATGCCGATTACCTGGCCAGGGCATTACAGGTGGAACCCCAGCCATTACCCATATTGCTACCCGGTAAAACTGCCTCCCCTCCTGAACTGGCCACCGCGTTGCGCCAATTATGGCAACTGGATGAAGGCCCACTGCGTTCGCTGGCCGGCCTGTTAGAAAAACATGGCATCCTGGTCAGTCGTTTTGATTTTGGCACCGAAAGGGTTGACAGCAGGAGTATGATCACAGCAGCAGGCCACCCAATCATTTTTGTGAACAGCCAATTGACCGGCGACCGCCAGCGCTTCTCCCTGGCCTATGAGTTGGGACAATTGCTGCTGAACAGGGAAGGCTACCCTGCAGATGAAAAGGAGGTGAACCGCTTCGCTGCCGAACTACTAATGCCGGCCGGGGCCATCCTATCCTTCTTTTCGGAATGTGTGAACCTGGCGCGGCTGGCGGAAGGCAAAAAACACTGGAAGGTATCCATGATCTCCCTGCTATACAGGGCTGATGACCTGGGCCTGGTCAGCGCCAACCAGAAGCGCTACCTGCTGCAGCAGTTCAACCAGTTGCGCATCAGGAGAACCGAACCACCGGAGCTGGATGTAGATGCTGAAGCCTGCACGTGCCTGCGGGGCATGCTGTACCAATACCTGCAGCAATACGACCTTGGCCTGCTGGAGTGCTGCCGCCACCTGTGCATAACACCTACTGATCTTTTACATTATTACGGTTAACCCATCCTGTGAGACCGCCAAAAGTAAAAAAGTGAAAATGAGAACTACCATGAAACAGATTGACATTCGTCCCTATACGCAAGGCGAACTGGCAGCAATGTATGGCGTGAGTACTAAAACGCTGCGCAACTGGATCCTGCCCCACCAGGAAACGATCGGCAAACGCGTGGGCCGGCTCTATACTACCAAACAGGTCGAGCTGATATTTGATAAGCTGGGGATACCGGGATGAGTCGGGAGTCGGTAGTCGGGAGTCGGGAGTAAGAACTACAGAGGCGACAGGGAGATGCACGGGGAGGAAAGTTGAAAGGTTGAAAAGTTTAAAAGTTTAAAAGTTGACAATGATCCACCTACGCTAAAGCTACGGCGGACGAGGGAGAGATGAACCGCAGAATATCGAACAAGGAATATCGAATGATGAAGTGGAGAGAGTGCCACTAAGACGCGAAGGCACTAAAGGAACGAAGCAATCTGTTTGGCAGATGATGGAA
>NZ_FQUU01000039.1 GCF_900129295.1 Flavisolibacter ginsengisoli DSM 18119 | reverse complement strand
AACGAAGCAATCTGTTTGGCAGATGATGGAAGGTTTAGGAACCACGGAGGCAAAGCGGCACAGAGAAGCACATGGAATACTTTGCCGCAAAGACTTAAAGGCACAAAGAAACACAAAGAGAGGCAAGGAAATACACAGTTTGACAGCCGGTAATATTGCAGTCTTTTTCTTTAGTTAGTGTTTTGTGATTAATAATTTAACGGAGCTAAATTTTCTATAACTAAGAAGATAATACCCCCAAGCCTCAGGGAGGCGATATTTTGGTAGCAACAACATTATATTTTGAAGAAACAAAGTCCTGTAATGGAGACATTTAATTGAATCTGGCGCACACGTTTTAATCTATCCCAATACAATATCTCCGTTTTCAGGTTGAATATTTATTCTTATTCACCTGCGCATTTACGTTAGTACCGGTCATTCATTCCCAAACGTTCCCATTCGTGCCCATTTGTTCCCGAATGTGCCCAAACGTGCTAATTCGTGCTATTTGAGTCCCAAACCTGCCCAAACGTTCCCAAAACGGAAAGTGACCCTTGGGGCTGATAGTATGTTTGTGAAGTCATTATTCAAACCACTATTATGAACACAAACGATACTAACGCACAACCACAAGCGCAGCCGGCATCACTCGCCGCCATCGCCTGGCTCTTTGCCCGCTGCCTGCTATGGAACCAGCTTGAATTCTCAGCAAGGGAAGTGCAGCAGGCGCAGGAGCAGATCCTGGCCTTGCTTCACAACTGCGGCGATGCGCGTAAGGGTTTCAAGGCTTTTTGCCAGCGCGTGTTACTGGCGCAGCAATACCTCTCGCGCAGTGGGCGTCGTTACCTGCCACTGCCCACACAATGGCTGCACCCGGGAAATGAACAGGGCTTCGCGGGCACGCGCAACTGGCTGCGCCGCATTGAAGCGGCAAGAACTCCTCTGCCCTGCCAACGCCAGGAACTGAAAGCCATGGCGGAGGCTGTGCTGGAAATGCACGAAGAACCCTGCAGCGCCAATTACCAATACTGGAGAAGCTATTTCATACAGGTTGGTGAACCAAGGCTGCTGGAATTGTTCCAGCAATACCTGGCAGCCCTGCAATGGGATCATCAATAACAAGCATTAAAAACATGACATGAGAACAGTACCCAACAGGATCGTGCTCAATACAAAAGATATCATGCTCATTACGGGCAAGTCGGAACGCACCAGCCGCCGGCTGTTAAAAGAGATCCGGAGTTCGGCCCGCAATACCAGGGTGTCGTTTGTATCGCTGGAGCAGTTCTGCTCCTTTACGGGCATGACACGCGAAGAAGTAATTCCTTATTTACAATAAAACAAACATCATGACAACCATCCGGATAACAGAATTTAAAGGATACACCAAAGAAATGGTCTATCAATACCTGCAGCAATCCTGGCCCTGCTTTTACAAAATTGTTTTACCCAAGTCGAGCGACCTGCAACAGGGAAGAGACGAGATCTCAAACGACCTGTTGATGGCCGACCACCTGTGTAACAGGCTAAGGGAGCAGTCGGGTGAAATACTCTTTTCACTACCAGATCCCGCAAAGCCAGGCAGCTTTGATTTTGTGCTGATGACAGAAAACCTGGAGAGCCTGGCGGAAACCATTGCCCTGTATGCCAACGGGTATGAAGGCGAACTACCTTCCATGGAGCTTTTCGACGAGGTGGTGCTGAGCATTGGTTACCGGGACTTCGATCCGGAAGACATTCCCCATTACCTGGTGGCGAGCGAAAATATCTGCCTCCCGGACAGGGTGGTGGACATGAGCCTCTATTTTGAATAAGGCTATTCATTTTCTAATAAAATTTAAAACCTATAACAGTTATGATCACTTGTATCAAGCTCCCCGAATTCAGGGGATATACAAAAGAAGCATTAAAAGAATTCCTGTCCCTGGCGCCCACGCGGTTCTTTGATATTGTTTTGCCCAAGACCTCCCATATGAACAGTATGGGCGCCAGGGCCGTTTTTGAAGATTTTAGCCTGGCGCTGCATCTATCGCAGGGGCTTAAACGCATCAGCCACGACATCCTGTGTATGGTGACGCCTGTGCGTGATCCTGGTAGTTTTTCGCTATTGATCCTGGCTGACAGCCTGGAAGCACTGGCAGCACTGCTGGAACCCTATGTGAATGGCTTTGGTGCGGACGGGCGTCCAACAGCGCAGTTGCTATCATTGGCTGCTGCGCCGGAGCCGGCTCCCGGCGAAGCCCTCGCAAGTAACTATTACCATGATGTGTACATGGCGCTGAAAGACAGTAATTGTTCGCCCTATGCCCTTGCTGATTATTAAACATGCATCAACATTCATGTAAATCCAACCCTATGAAAAAGATCTACCTGGAAGACCTGGCGGGCCTTGCCGAAGAGCAGGTGTACCAGTTGCTCAATATCTATGACCGTGGCTTTCTGGGAATTGTGATCCCGAAGGTACACGACCTGCGTCATGATGGTGTTAGGGGTATTTACCAGGACTGCCTGGTGTCGCTTTACCTGGCTGTTCGTCTTTTTGCCATCAGCCAGCTAATCGGGTTCTCGATGCCGGCCCTGCGCAAAAGGGGTGAGATCACGGTGATCACCAGTACCCGGGAATTCAGGGTATTGGCAGGCATTCTTTGTTGTATGACCAGTGGTTATGACGAAAGAGGGATGCCCCGACCTACGTTCCTGGAAGCCTTGCCCGGGCTCATTGCCGAAGCACGGTCTCTTTATCCTTCACGGGCAACAGCCCTTGACCCTGTTTGCGCTGCTTTGGAAAGGGATCTTTCTGAAGAAAAGCTGCAGATCCTGGAGAAGCAGCTTGCTGAAGGTATTTTGTAAAGTTCTGTTCCTTTTTGCCATAAGGGAAGCAAAAAAAGGTGGCCTTTCGGCCACCTTGCTCGTGTTTTTAGGGTTGTTATTAGTTGGCTTGTTTAATCAGTTTCAGTTGCTTCCTTTCATTACCCTGTATCATTTCCACGATGTACATACCCGGGCGGTAGTTGCTACCGATCTGCAAAGTTTGGTTGGCAGACAGGTTGTTGAACATTTCCACTACCCTTCCGTTCAGATCCATCACCCTCACCTGGATCTTCTCTTCACGGTTGCTGCTTTGAACATTTACCGTGAATTTGTTGGTGCTTGGGTTTGGATAGGCTTTAAGTGCTATTGGAACTACCTCAACATTTAGATTATCAACCCTGGCAGCAGTAACTGTTTTCTTGGAATTGTCATGTATCACAATGGAGCCGCCGCCTAATGCTGTAGTTGGAACTCCATTTTCATCATTACCCATATTGTTATCATAAACAACGCCATTACTACCCCAAATCTTAATCCTAAACTTGTCAACGCCACCACCACCAGTTACTGTTCCATCAATACCCGAAACCATAAAGCTATAAGTACCTGTTCCATTGATTGTACCTGTTCCCCTGAAGGTTGCTTTAGCTCCTGAAATCACCAGGGTACCAGCAGAATAATTGCTAGACTTGAAATTCAGATTTCCTGCAGTAAACTGGAATTCAGTATTACCATCAACCGCATTGCTTCCCTTCTTGTATTGGGCATTGAATCCAAAGTTTGCTTTGCCGGTTAATGTAGGATCAGCTGCATAAGCATACAAAGGAGACATGATCCAACCACCACCAGTTACAAATCCTGCATTTGGATCATACACTGATAAATAAGCCGGAATTGAATTTTCACATCCAGAAGTAGCAACCACTTTATACAAATTAACAGTCAAACCAGTGAATGGTAGTGATTCAGCGACTCCTGCACTATTTGAAGTAGCCGTTATCGTTTTTGCGACACCTCCACCGGTTGTAGTTAATGTAAATGTGACCAGTACTCCACTAACAGGAGTTGTACCATTGGATGCATAGACAGTTGCTGAAACTTTAGCAGGGCTACCTAATGGGTAGGAGTTACCACTTGCTGATGCATCGATTGTTACACCTTTTATTTCAAATGGTGCTGATTGATACGTAATTTTGTAATTGCCTGTTTTATCGATTGAGCCTGCTACTATACTTAAATCTGCCTGAAGTATATCGAAGTTACCAACGCTCTCTCCTGCTACCCGTGTTAATGAACCTGCAAAGGCATCCCCTGAAGCCAAACCTACACCATTACCAGATACTGTGTATGTGTAATCATATACAGGATTAGACTGACCACAATATTTAAATTGTCCGGTTTTCACAGTTACTGTGATCGGACGAGTGGTGATAGTCAACGTAGCCGTGTTGTCGTAAGAGATGGTATAGTTATCCAGACCACTACCTGTGGCAGCGCTGATGCTGATCGGATACACCGGCCCAGGTGTGGTTACTGTAGCTGTTGCTGCACTACCTGCACTTGCAAGTGTTACACCTGTGATGGTATTACCATTCACCAATGAACCCGCTGCAATGCTGTAGTCCGTAGTGCCCATTGCAAGTGTCTCACCATACACCTTCGTGCGGTTGTTCGCCTTCAGGGTGATCGGACG
>NZ_FQUU01000037.1 GCF_900129295.1 Flavisolibacter ginsengisoli DSM 18119 | reverse complement strand
ACCCACCGCTTGCCGTGTTTTTTAATGAACCTTTCCATAAAATTGACAGTTTGTCTGTAAACTTTTTCTGGAACGAGACAATATGGTGAAATTTAGCTATTGATCGGCATATAAAATGAATTTTTGGCAGACCACAGCATACGTCTTTATAATACTACCTGATCAGAAGCATCAACACGAGCCAGGCCTTACACAGCCTGGGTTTCACCGGGCCCGGCATTAAAAACAGATTATAATTTCAATTACTAAGGCTTTTTACTTATATGTGAACCCCTAGTATACATTACTTTAGCGCCCCGATTGAACGTTATGAACAAAAAAGAACAAATATGATCTTTTTTTAATCACTAGGTTCACTGTTCATTCCTGTTCACAACCCTGTAGCACCAAAACTGGACCCAACTGTTTATGAAAGAAATTGATAAAGGCGCGGCTCTGCCTACCCTACAACGAGAAATACAGGAACATTTTGGTAAACCTGTTGCTACCTCGCGGGATTGCAACCTGCTAAGCGAAGAACTTTTCCAGAAGACCAGCTATAAAGTAAACCCCAACACCCTGCGCCGGTTTTTTGGGCTTGTAAAGGCTCCCTATCCACCTTCATCGGCTACGCTGTCCATACTTTGCAAATACTGCGGCTTCGATTCTTTGGAAGAATTGGTACACCATAATGGCAATGGCCAGCCAAAAACTGATGGCCTGCACAACTCCGAATCCCTGATGCGCTATTTTGTTGGTTTGTTCCGGCACACACCCGTGATGGAACCTGTTGACAAGACCTTCCTGGCACTGGTGAAGCAAACCATCCTATTCCTGCAGCAACACCCGGAGATGGCCTCCAAATTTCAAAAGGCCATAGCCAAAACCCCCAATGGGCAGCGCTATTATTTTGAACTCTATGCCCATATTGACCAACTGAATTCCTATTATGGCGAGGGGCTGCTGTATTACCTGAAAGAGAAAAAAACCGAAGACGCCCAGATACGGGGGCATGCCCTGCTGCTGCAGCGTGGCTGGCTGAGCAATGACGCCACGGCAGTGCGTCGCCACCTGGAAAAGATAGGCGATCACCACCTGTGCGATACACACCACCCTGTGATCTGCGGGCGCTATTTTGCCTCGAAGATATACCATGCCAATATCGAAGGTTTACCCACTACGGGTATCCTGGCGGAAGCGTTGGAGCAGCACAACCGTATCATGCCCTCAGACGGCTACTTCCACAATTTCCCCAGCTTTGAATATGTTTTTGCTCTTGCCCTCACGCTGACGCAGCATTTTACTGAAGCCTTGTACTTCCTGGAGCAGGCGCAGACCAAATACAAGTCAAAACACAGCTATGTGGAAGAAGGTCCTTATGAGACCATGCGCCTGCTGAAGGCGATAGCATTGGCCAGGACCGGGCAGAAAGCACAGGCTAAAGAAGTGTATGAAGCCCTGAAGCCTTCCAGGTTTTATTTCCTGACCAAAAAGACCAATAAAATTTTCTACCTGGTATTATCTGGATACCTGGGCAAACTGAATCCCAAATCAGAAGAGCAGCTCGAAAAGCTGGTGAAGGAAACCGGGTTTGTGAAGATGATGGAATTGAAATGAGTCGGGAGTCAGGAGTCGGGAGTCGGGAGTAGAGAGAACCACAGAGGCAGGGAAGGGCACGGAGGAACTGGAAGAGTTTGTAGTTTGTGGTTTGTAGTTTGTAGTTTTTTAGGTGGCAGAGATCTTATAGAATGCAGTCTTTACTAAAATATAGAGAGGCTTAAAAGAAAGACATTCCACCAGAGGTCTAACCTTCCCGATTATGCGCATTAGGCACAGAGAATATTGCCACAAAGTCGCGAAGGCATGAAGGAACACAAAGGAGTAAGAAGTTGAAAAGTTGAGGGAGGAGTTTAAAGTTTAAAAGTTGAAAGGTTTAATAGTTGTTTCTAAACGTTGATAATAGTTAGGATTGATATAGGTCATTATATGACCCTGCCTGTCCCGACGAATGGCGGGATCACCCCGCAGTGGCGGGGTCTGTGGGTAATGTTTAGGCGGCCGTTAAAACTTTAAAGCCAGTTTGACTTTATTAAAAATTAAACCTAACGTCTTTTAAATAATGATTGGTTCCAGAATTCTTACAGAACAATCACGACTCTGACAGTGCAGTCCAAAGATCCCGCCTACGGCGGGATGACAAAGAATCATTGTTTATGATTGGCAGTCAGTCCTAATTTCATAAGTTTAAAATAATACTTTGTCCAGAATTGTTGCATGAATCACGACCATCGAGCATAGACCTGCCTGCAATATACCAGCGCGTGCCTTGTCATCCTGAGGCACGAAGGATCTGTGGTAAAAGCATAAATGACTTGTATATACTTAGAGTCTTTACGACCTAAAACAAAAAGAATTCAACCGCTCCTATTTATACATGCTCACCACACCTACCACGCAAAACGCCTCTAAAAGTGCAGTCCAAAGATCCTTCGTGCCTCAGGATGACAAAGAATCATTGTTTATGATTGGCAGTCAGTCCTAATTCCAAAAGTTTAAAATAATACTTTGTGCAGAATTGTTGCATGAATCACGACCATCGAGCATAGACCTGCCTGCAATAGACCACCATGGGCCATGCCTGTCCCGACGAATGGCGGGATCATCCTGAGGCACAAAGGATCTGTGGTAAAAGCATAAACGACTTGTATATACTTAGAGTCTTTACGACCTAAAACAAAAAGAATTCAACCGCTCCTATTTGTCCATGCTCACCACCCCATCACGCAAAACGCCTCTAAAAGTGCAGTCCAAAGATCCTTCGTGCCTCAGGGTGACAAAGAATCATTGTTTATGTTTGGCAGTCCTTCCTAATTTCAAAAATTTAAGACTTAATACTTTAAGGAGATTAGTTCAGTTCAAAGAACTGTCGTACCTACGATGAAAACAAAAATGCGATTATACTTTACGGTTAGTATTTATTCCAAAATGTAACCTAATAAAATTTATAATTCCCTTTCTTAGTGTTCCTTTCCGCCTTTGTGCCTTTGCGGCCATTTCTCTTCTCTAACCCTTATCAACCTGCCAACTTTTCAACTTCACTCAACCCTCTCATATACCCTCACATAATCCACCATCATTGAATCAGCAGTAAACCCGGGATCGACCCTTCCACCGAAATCACCACCCATGGCCAGGTTCAGTAAAATGAAAAAAGGATGATGGAATGGGATGGAAGCACTATTAGTTACAGTGTGGTAGACCTGGTTATCCACGAAAAATTTGATCTCAGTTGGGCTCCACTCTACAGCGTATTGGTGAAAGCTGGTAGTAACACCAGGTATCATGATCGTTTTACCATTACCGTTAGCACCAAAATGACCAGGATAATGCAGCGTGCCGAAGATCTTATTCAGCTCCATGCCCCTGTGCTCCATGATATCTATTTCGCCGCAGGCGGGCCAGTCCACCTTGTCTATATCAGCACCCAGCATCCATATGGCGGGCCAGGTACCTACTGCAGCCGGCAGTTTGGCTGAGGCTTCAATCCTGCCATATTGGAATTCAGCCTTTTTCTTTGTCAGCAACCTGGCGGAAGTATAGTCCATGCCTTCCTTTTCCTGCTTCCGGGCTGTGATGATCAAATGGCCATCCTGCTGCTTTACATTGGAGGTATCGTGGTCGGTATAGTATTCCAACTCATTGTTCCCCCATTTTTTGGCACCTACATCAAAGCCCCACTTGCTGCTGTCCGGTAATCCCTGGCCATTGAATTCATCATTCCATACCAATTTCCAACCTTTCAGTGCAACTGGTACAGCGGTACTGGGTTTTTGAGTTGAAGCACAGGAGAAAATAATAATCGCTAACGTGATGTACAATAAAAAACGCATGGTATAAAGTTACTGATGATTTCTCCGCTTGTTTGTAACGTCTGCCTTGTCAACTATTCAACACTTGTCTAACCACAGCGAGCGCTTATAACGCAGCTAATTATTAAGCAGCAACTCACCTTTTTCCCGCCTTGTCAACCTTTCAACTATTCAAACCTCTCAAGCCTTATCCACTTTTCAACCTTTCAACCTACCCAATCACACCAGGTCAAATGCCTGGGCAAAGCGGGTGATATCATAATTGGTCTTTGCATTGAGTTTGCTTTTGACATTCTTGCGGTGCGTATTCACCGTGGCTTCGGAGAGGTGTAGTTGTGCGGCTATCTCGGCAGAGCTCAGGCCCATGGCTATTAATTTCAGGATCTCTTTTTCCCTCCTGGTGAGCGTATCAAATACCTTATGGTTATGGCGCAGGAAATTATTTTCATCGAGGAGGCGTTGCGCCTTGGTGGAGATCTGGTGGTGAGAGTCAACAGGTGTGGCGGTGGTAATGGTAAGGACTGGCTTACCATCATCATCTCTCAGGAAGATGCGGGTGGCGCTGAGGTACCATTCCCAGTCGTGCTGCGGTGAGCTGCGCACCTGCTGGAAGAAGGATATGCTTTCATCATCATTGTTGCGTTCCAGCAAAGCAAATATCTTGGGCACATAATCACGTGCATCTTCCGGGTTGAAAAAATAGGTATGGTAATTCTCGCCCATGGCTTTCAACTGTTCCAGTGTATGACCCAGGTGTTTCAATCCTGGCTCGCACATAAAGACCACGGAAAAATCACGGATGTCATGGACAATGATGTAGGCGGGGAAATCATGCTGCACCACCTGCAACATGTTTATTTTTTCTTCAATTCTTTGTTCCAGCGATTTTACAGCTCCGGTTTCACTCATGGGATAAGTTTAGAATGGAATTAATGAAATATACAGATTATATGTATTGTGACAAAGAATCAGGGGTTCAATGGCCAGGAAGGCTTAGGACGGAATGGCGAAGTAATGAAAATATAACTCGTTGGCGGGGACGCCAACAAGAGCAGGGTGTTTTTTAAAGATGATCAAGATCTCCTGCCATATAACATTATTTTCTTCCTAAACTGAAATCTAGCGCTCATGTTGGCGTCCCCGCCAACGTGAATAACCTTATATCTGAACCGAACGATTACAATGTTCATACCTTCTTTTATCATAACGGGATATCAAAATACAAGTGGCTGGTCCATTATGCCTCTAAGCTCGTTGGCGGGGACGCCAACAAGAGCCTCGTGTTTTCTTTTAAGGATGATCAATATCTACTGCCATATAATATTATTTCTACCTAAACTGAAACATAGCGCTCATGTTGGCGTCCCCGCCAACGTGGCTAATCATCAAAAAGCACTTCTTATAATACCCATTGTATTGACTTATTTTATATAATATCTTTATT
>NZ_FQUU01000028.1 GCF_900129295.1 Flavisolibacter ginsengisoli DSM 18119 | reverse complement strand
ATTTCAAACCAGTTGAAATTAAATCCAAGGGATGCTGAGGATTGTATCCTGATGGTTTGAGAACCTGCATTCAGGTTAACATTGGCGCTGACAGTCTGGAAGGTCTGGTATCCGCCTGTCAATGGTACATTAACAGTGGCCAGCACTGCTCCGCTACTGTTCTTAACCTGGAATTGAGAACCGCTGTAGATACTGGAAACCCTGAAATTGAGTGTATAAGAACCAGCAGAAGAAACACTAACATTATAGTCCATCCAGTCGCCGTTGTCTATCCAACCCACGTCTTTACCACCACCTGCATCTGAAGTGTTTTCAGTCTGAACACCACTCATATTGCTCCAGTTCTCTGCTTCAATGCGAGAGCCTGTTCCGGAAGTTGAGGTACTACCTGAAGTAGTAGTTCCACCACTTGAAAAGTCCATATAATTTATATTCCAGCCAACACCTGAGGTAGACTGAACTCTTAAGGTTTGGGTGCCTGCAGGAATATTGATTGAAGCGCTTACTGATTGCCAGTTTTGGAAACCACCCGTGTTTGGAATATTAACGGTTGCCAAGACAGAGCCTGAGCTATTTTTTAATTGTAACTGGGCGCCTGAATAAGGACTTGCTACCCTTAAATTAACAGTGTAAGTTCCTGCGGCAGAAGCATTGACACTGTAATCCATCCAGTCGCCATTATCAATGTAACCTACATTTTTACCCCCAGTGGCATCGGATGTGGTTTCAGTCATGACTCCGCTCATGGAAGAATAATTTTCGGATTCCACTCTGCCAGGTAAGTTGGTAGTGGTAGCTGTAGGAACTGGTGAAGGTGCTACGCTGGTAGCAGTAACAAATTCAAACCAGTTAATATTAAAGCCAACACCAGAAGGCGAGGTTGATTGAATACGAAGAGTTTGTGTTCCGGAGCCAAGGTTTACTGTTGCGCTTACTGTTTGCCAGCTTTGATAACCACCTGTATAAGGAACATTAACTGTTGCCAGAACTGTTCCGTCAGATTTTTTCAATTGTAATTGTGAATTAGAAGCCAGGGAAGCTACACGGAAGTTAACAGTGTAGGTTCCAGCAGTTGCAACACTTACAGAATAGTCCATCCAGTCATTGGGATCAATATATCCAACATCCTGGCCACCGCCAGCATCAGAAGTAGTCTCTCTTTGAACCCCGCTCATATTGCTCCAGTTCTCAGCTTCCACTTTACCAGGTAAGGCAACTGTTGAAACTGTAGGAACAGGGATAGGGGAAGGCGACGGAGCAGGAGCAGGAGCAGGAGCTGATCCTCCTTTTGTGTATTGAAGCATCCACTCGTATACGTTCATATTATTTTCCCTATAGGAAGGATTGTATGATTTGGTCCATGCGTCATGACCATAATCAGGGAAAATCGTTTTTCGTGCATTACCACCAGCATTAGTGATATTGGTCACCCAGTCTTTAGTATAGGAAGATTGCACTGTACCATCAAAATCGTTATGCAAAGCCCATACGGGTAATTTTGCATTGGCAATTGATTGAGCCTTACTTTGATCAGGATAGGTTGCTCCACAAATAGGAACAATGGCCGCTGCCCTTGTAGGAAAGGCTGCTCCAAAATCCCATGTGGCACCGCCGCCCATACTCAAACCGGTAACATAGATCCGGCTTTGGTCTACACGATAGTTATTTACTGCATAATTGATGACATCATTAATGTCAGAACCTGAAGGCCAGCCTTTGAACTGGGGAGAAATAACAATGAAACCCTTTTGAGTTCCGCCAACATTGAAAGAAGTAGGGAATCCACCATTGGCAATAAGCCGGGGAAGAGCAGTCCAGCAATTTATGATCTTGTCAAGATCACCTGGTTGACCACTACCTAATTCACCGATTCCATGAACAAATACGATCAATGGATAAGTTGTATAATTATTGTAGCCCGAAGGTAAGTATTCGAAATACCCCCCTGAGTTTCCATTAATTGATACATACTTTGGAGTCTGAACTTGTGCATTAGCCGCAATAGCGAAGAATAGCACGGATAAGGTTGTTACAATACGTTGCAACAAAGACATTCTTAGGTGCTTCATAATTAAAAAGATGGATAGGCTTTAAACAATAAAAAAATAGGACGAATCTACAGTTTCAAAGGGTTTGTGGCATTTCATCCGCATCAAGCGATAATTATGCCAAAAGATTAAATTCGTAATACATAACTGATATAAAGCAACGAATTTTTAGTGCTTTGGGAAATAGAAAGTAGTTGAGATGATTAATTCCATCGTTCAACTACTCGAAAACTCTTAAATCATTGATGGATAATGCATTACAGCGCAGCTCGCTTGACGTTCTTTTCCCTTTAAATTCGTTATCTCTTCCTTGAGAGGAATAAAAGTAAATGGTAATTCCTTAAAATATTACGGATGAGTTTATAAAAAGTTAAGGAATTTATCAACATTTAAATTAACAGAAAGGAGAAGTACTCATACATTGTACTGGAAAGCAGTATAATGATATTAAACCCTTGAAATTTTTGGCATGGTTATAATTTCGGTAACAATTAATGGATTGGTTTAGGTGTAAATATTTCAATTGTTCCCTGCGTATCACCTCTTCTGGGTGCAGGAAATGAGTCTATTTTTTGGTAATAGTTTATTAAAGTATCCCTTACTCTGAAAGGATAAAAATTGTTTAAGGTCGGAACATATTCAAAAATGACCAGGTCATATTCATTAGCCTTGATTTTATTTTCATATTGTACAGCCTGCTTATTAAACATTGCTACTCCAAGGTGATACCATAAGGGTATTTCAGGGCCTTTTTCCAATTGGTAACCCATTTCTACAGCTAGTGGAGTTAATTCACTCATGTTAAGGACTTTCAGTGAACCTTTCCGTGTTTTAACCATATCCATATTTAATATCCTTTGAATGCCTTGAGCAGTCGCCTTTGGCATGTAGATCTTTTTGAAACTGCTCAGGCCGGTAAACGTCCACTCAGATTCAGGTATATCATTGGCGGGAGGATGTATTATATAGGTTTTGCGATTAACAATATTTTCTGTTGAATTTTGACTTACCGAAGTTCCAGGGATCACCCTTTCAGCTATTCTTTGGAAATACTTCCAGAAAACCCCACTCCACCACAATGATAATCCGAGGCATCCAACAGTAAGTATGCGAGGTTTATTAAAGTCGAGGTGTAGATGTTTTGATAGCTGTGAAAGGATAAAAGCAATAGCGAAACTGTGAAAGAATATATTATTATCAGGTGGCGTATAGCTTGTAACCTGCAGAATAGCTGCTTCAACCAAAACTCCAAAAGTGATCATCAGGAATAATGTATCCGATTTATTTACAAAAAGTTCTTTAGTGGTTTTGAAATTTATGAGGATCAAAAGCAGAATAATGAACAGGTAAAATTTTATCCATTGTGAATTCATAAAGAATTCATCTGCAATTTCAAATAAAGATATCCGTGAGGTATGAGGAGGTTGGCCATGGTTGAACCAATAGCCGAAGTTGTAACGGGTAAGAGGTAAGATAATAACAAGGGCAATTACCATGTAACTCAGGGAAAAAATCAATAAAGGCTTCCATTTCTTGTTAGTGTAACAATCGTAAGCCAGGAGAAAAAGACATATAAGTAAAGCGAGTCCTCCGCCATCCTGTTTGGTAAAAAAAGAAAAGAAAGTAAACAGGGCGCTCAATGATAAGAAAATCCATTGTTTACCACCTTTGGCAATGTAATGGAGCAAAAATGCCAGCCCTGCCATTTCATAAACTATCACAGTATGATTGTACCAGGGCCAGAAATTAAAGAAGGAATAGGATAAGCAATATAAAATAACAGACAACAGGCGAACTCCAGGTTGAACATTCAGGCTTTTCAAAATGGATCTGAAAGCAAATCCCGAAATAATATTGATCAATACCTGCGCTTTTACAAGGGTGATCATTTGAGTTCCGAATACCTTGAAGAACACTGCAGGTATAACCCAATACATATACCCGAGGGGCATACCAAAATCGCGATAGGGAACCTGCCCCTGGCTTAACCTGTAGGCACCTTCCCAGGAAAGGAAAATATTTACCCTGTAAGGAAAGCTTGTAAAGAGAGGTATAATGGCCAGCAGCAATATGATAGCTAATTCCAGTTTAGCGTATAAGCGAATGTGTTTACCTGTCTTTAATTCATCCATATCATTCTTATATAAATTCCTGCACCAAGATAAAACTCACTTCTGAGATTAAATTAGAAGGTTTGGTATGGTTGTAGCATTATGCGGTTTGGCGCATAATCAATACTTTTACCGCCATCATTAACCATTTTTTGACCTGTGGCTTATCTTACCTTACTCCGTCCCAAGGATTGGGCTAAAAACCTGTTCCTGTTTATACCCCTATTTTTTTCAGGCGATTTTTTTCATTGGGATCTATATCCAAGACTTATCCTGGGTTTTATAGCATTTTCTTTGGTTGCAAGTAGTATATATATCATCAATGATTACAGGGACATAGAAGATGATAAAAAACATCCTGAGAAAAAAAGCCGTCCGCTTGCTTCTGGGAAGGTTTCTAAGCCGGCTGCGCTCATTATTTGTGTATTATTATTAATAACTGGGTTTGCCATAGCTTTTTTCATCAGGGATAAATTTCTTTTTGTATTGGGTATTTATTTTATCCTGAACCTGGCTTACTCTTTTGGATTAAAAACCATTCCCATTCTTGATATCATAATAGTAGCAATTGGTTTTGTATTGCGTATAAAAAGTGGTGCAGTCATAGCCATGATTGGACTTACTGAGTGGCTGAATATCATGGTTTTCCTGTTGGCTCTTTTCATGGCCATTGGCAAAAGAAGAGATGATGTATTGTTGAAACTTTCATCAGGTACTGATATGAGGAAATCCATAAAGGGGTATAATCTGGAGTTTCTAAACGTTGTACTGGCATTAGTTTGTGCGGTAATAGTAGTAGCATATTTCATGTACACTATGTCCCCGGATGTAATCAGGCGTATGGGAACTTACCGTTTATATTATACCTGTCTTTTTGTTTTAGCAGGAATATTACGATATTTGCAAATCATCTTTGTACACTCCGCTGCAGGTTCCCCCACGAGGATCCTTTATAAAGATCGTTTTATCCAGATATCTATACTGCTTTGGATTACCAGCTTTTATTTAATCATTTACATGAAAGACGTAACCTTATTCCAATGATGAAGAAATTTATTGCCAACTGGGGCAACTTTCCAGTTATGGAATCGGAGGAGAAATCATTTTCTTTTTCCGAGCAAATTAAAGATTCTTTAAACCAAACTGACTCAATTATTGCAAGGGGCAACGGCAGGTGTTATGGAGATGCTTCTCTTGAGAAATATACCCTGTCTACCCTGAAGTATGATAAGATCCTTTTCTTTGATGTTGAACAAGGCATTTTTGAATGCCAGTCTGGTATAACCTTAGATAAAATACTTGAAGTTATAGTTCCAAAAGGATGGTTCCTTCCTGTAACTCCAGGCACCAAATATATTACGGTAGGAGGGGCCGTAGCCAGTGACGTACATGGGAAGAATCACCATGTGGATGGTTCATTTTCGGCACATGTTCTGGAGATGGATGTGCTATTATCTACGGGAGAAACACTAACCTGCTCAACGAATCAATATCCTGATCTGTTCTGGGCAACCTGTGGGGGTATGGGTCTCACTGGTATTATTACCAGAGTAAAGTTTGATCTTAAAAAGATAGAAACCTCTTACATCAGGCAAAAACAGATCAAGGCTGAGAATCTTGAGGAAGTACTGCGTTTGTTTGATGAAAATCAACATTATACCTATTCAGTGGCTTGGATAGATTGCCTTAAAAAAGGAAAAAATTTTGGAAGAAGCATTTTGATGCTTGGCGAACATGCTGGTTTGCAAGACCTGGACGCCAAACAAAGAATGGAACCTCTGAAGGTGCCGTCTAAAAAACAAATTTCATTTCCATTTAACCTTCCTTCATTTGTTCTGAACCAATACACGGTAAAGGCCTTCAATTTCCTTTTTTATGGAAAGAATTTTAAAAAGGAGATCAATAATGTAGTTTCCTATGAACCATTTTTTTACCCATTAGATGCAGTTCTGCATTGGAACAGGGGATATGGCAAAAAAGGGTTTCTTCAATACCAATTTGTTTTGCCACTGGAAAGTAAGCAAGGGCTTATTGAGATACTTCACCGGATCAGCAATGCCGGGATGGGATCTTTTCTGGCTGTATTAAAAGTTTTTGGTGAGCAGAATGATCTTATATCATTTCCAAAAAAAGGTTATACGCTGGCTCTTGATTTTCCCGTAAGAAATAATTTATTTCCCTTCCTTGACGAGTTGGATAAAATTGTAATGCAGTATAATGGTCGCTTGTATTTATCAAAGGATGCAAGGATGAAAGCTGACGTTTTTTGGAAGAGTTATGAAAATGCAAATAAATTTCAGGAAATCATTAAAAAATATAACCCCGGCTTCAGAATTAATTCCATACAGGCACGGCGGTTACATATCACACAATAATTTATCATGCCCACTGTTTTAATATTAGGAGCTACTTCAGATATTGGCTTTGCTATAGCGAGAAAATTTGCGTCGGAAAAATACAATGTCCAACTGGCTGCCAGGAATACTAATTCATTACAACCATTTCAATCCGATATACAAATCAGGTACGGAGTACAGTGTTCGTTGCATTCTTTTAATGCACTGGACTTTAATGCTCACTTGAGTTTTTACAATTCACTTGTTCCCAAACCAGACATTACAGTGTATGTTATAGGATATTTGAATGATAATGAAATGGTGATCTCTGACTGGGAGGAGAGCCTTCGTACAATAAATACCAATTATACTGGTGCAGTTTCAATATTAAACATCATCGCTGCTGATTACGCTGCTCATAAAGCGGGGACTATTGTAGGCATTAGCTCTGTGGCAGGCAACCGTGGAAGGCAAAGCAATTATATTTATGGAAGTGCAAAGTCGGCTTTCACTTCTTATCTCTCAGGTTTAAGGAATAAGCTTTATCATGATAAGGTTCATGTGATGACAGTATTGCCAGGCTTTGTATATACCAAAATGACTGAACATTTGAAATTGCCACCTTTGTTGACAGCCTCCCCTGAGGGTGTGGCTGAGGCCATTTATAATGGTGTTCGTACTAAAAGGGATGTTCTTTACGTAAAGTGGTTCTGGAAATGGATCATGTTGATTATTACCACCATTCCAGAATCCATATTTAAAAAGAAGAAATTGTGAGTAAGGGCATTGCGTTTTTTGATTTTGATGGCACTATAACAACCAGGGATACCTTACTGGAATTTATAAAATTTGCAAGAGGAAAACGGGCTTTTTATAGTGGTTTCTTATACAATATCTTTTACCTGTTAGCTTATAAAATTAAGTTGATCTCCAACCAGGAAGCCAAAGAAAAGGTGCTAAGTTATTTTTTCAAGGATATGGATCTCATTGAATTTGATAAACTCAGTGAAGCTTTTTCTAAAAAGAAGTTGCCTTCAATTATTCGTCATGGAGCGGAAAAGGAAATAACAAGATTGCAGCAGGAGAACTTTGTAATTGTAATAGTATCAGCTTCACCGAAAAACTGGATAAGGCACTGGTGTAAGGATAGGAATTTAATCCTTATTGCCAGTGAACTCGAGATAAGGAATGGTAAAGTAACAGGTAAAATTTCAGGAAAGAATTGTCATGGAGAGGAGAAAGTCAGGCGTATATTAGAAAAGTATGTCCTGGAAGAATATGATGAGATCTATGCCTATGGAGACACAAAGGGAGACCTTCCCATGCTTGGCCTGGCAACTAAACCTTTCTATCAGCCATTTATTTAAGTCTTCCCTGGTATAATCTGGGTATTTACCGATGATTTAGAAGCAGGTATCGCCGGAATTCTATGTTTGACCATTTTGTTATCAAATAACGATAGTTAATTATACATTTGGTGCGCTTTATTGTTGATACCAAAACCATTCCTGTGAAAAATAATAGCATACCAAAACACCTTTGTAAGTATACTAAATCCCTTTTCAAAACTGTTATCGCCTTCTGTTTTCTTTCTTTATTATCAGTAGAAGCTTATTCGCAGATTATCACAGTTACTGTTAAATACAGTACCAATCCAGGTAACCCAAAAGTATCATTGGCTGATTTAAAATACAATAAACAATCTGTTTTAAGTATGGATATCGATGATCAGCCAGCTAATGTAATGAGTGTGAAAGCTTACTTACAAGGAGGAATGGCAACAGAAGATGGGCTTACATATCCAGGCAAATTTTTTACAGATGGTTGTGGCAATAACAAACCATTTTCCCTGGGTATAGCTATGACTGCTCACAGTAACTATAATGATGGTGATTTAACTTTAGTACCATCCCTTCTAAATTCCTCCCAACTCACATCTTTAGTTGCTTCAGGATTTTTACTGGAAAATCATGGATTTTATCATGAACAAGACCAATATTACGTTTCAAATAATTTTACACTACCAAGAAATATTTTAGAGAATACTAATTTCATTTATGATAAAACAGGGTTTGTTTCCAGAGTTTGGGTAACGCCTTCCAATTATGCTGGTTATAATCCATATGTTCAGCAACAAGGATTTATGGCTGCAACCTCACAAGGTGTCACTGATGGTTATACTTCGCAACCTATAAATATGTGGACGGATCACCTGGCCGATCTTTCTCAACTGGATTCGAATTTTAATGTATTCCTTAGAGATTTCAATGATGATTGGGCTAATACGACTGTAACAAATGAATTAAAGTCAAGGATCAATGATCTAAGATCAAAATCCTCTGGAACGGTTCACAAGATTTATCGGATAGGCACACATAGCTATAATTCCAGCAACTGGGAAGGATTTAAGTCCTTTTTTAATTATGTTGATTCAACTTCAGGCAATACTATCTGGGTCACCAGCCTGCAGGAGTTTTTGGAATACCTGGAAGTAAAGAAGAAACTGGTAATGAGCCAGGTACTGAAAAGCAATGGTTTAACCCTTACGCTTGACTTAAGTAAAGTGCCTGTCAATAACAGTTTCAGGGATATATCGCTATTGGTTGATAATGGTTCGGCAATTAGCTCAGTATCAGTTTCAGGAGCTGATGGGTTCTCATATAATACCTCAGGTCTTGTTAATATCTTTAAGAGGAAAACATTATTTGATCCACCCTACAATAAACCTGCGCCAATTGCAGGAGCGGACCAGGAAGTTATTTTTCCTGTAGATTCTGCAGTATTAACCGGCAAACTTGCAGATACCAGCGTACACATTGTATCTTTTAACTGGTCGAAAGTTTCAGGGCCTGATGCGGGTACTATCGTTTCTCCATCACAAACAACCACTATAGTAAAAGGATTGGTACAGGGTAATTATGTATTCAGATTGACAGCAATTGATGAAAATGGTATTCATGGGACAGACGATGTTGCCATCAATGTTATCTCTATTGTTTCTCCGGGCTCAGTTTATCATGTAGAAGCTGAAAATTGGACAACAATGTTTGGAGTTCAGACAGAAAATTGTTCTGATACCGGAGGAACGCTGGATGTGGGTTGGATAGACAAAGGCGATTGGATGGATTATGCTTTGACCGTTGGTACCTCAGGATCCTATACATTAAACTTAAGATTGGCCAGCCCTTATTCTGGTGCCCAACTTCTTGTAAAGAACAACTCAGGCAATATACTATCAACAGTTAACATCCCAACGACAGGTGGTTTTCAGAAATGGCAAACAGTTTCTGTCCCTGTTCAACTTATTGCAGGAACGCAAACTCTCAGACTTGAATCTAACTCCACTGCTGGCTGGAACATCAACTGGATGGAATTAGTTGGGGCCACTGCAACCAACCAAAATCCTACTGCCAATGCAGGAGCTGATCAAACCATTACCCTGCCTGCAAACTCTGTGACTTTAAACGGAAGCGGAACTGACGCGGATGGCAGCATTTCAACTTACGCCTGGAGCAAAGTATCAGGTGGTTCAGCTACCATTACTTCTCCTTCTTCTGCCTCCACTACCATCACTGGTCTTACAGCAGGCTCTTATACCTTCAGGCTCACTGTTACTGATAATGGTGGTGCTACGGCTTTTGATGATGTGGTAATTAATGTAAATGCTGCAGCTAACCAGCTTCCCACTGCCAATGCAGGAGCTGACCAAACTATCACCTTACCTACCAATAGTGTTTCTTTGGCAGGAAGCGGAACTGACCCTGATGGAACCATTTCAACTTACGCCTGGACAAAAGTATCAGGAACAGGAGGCAGTATTACCTCGCCTTCTTCACCTTCCACAACTGTGACCGGGCTAACTGCAGGAAGCTACATTTTCCGCTTAACTGTAACTGATAACAGTGGAGCTACAGCCTCAGACGATGTAAATATCACTGTCAACAGTGTTCCTACACCAACATTTTCCCTAAAAATAGAAGCTGAAACCTATACCAATACCACAGCACCTGTTATCAAATCTGCAACAACAGATGTAGGCGGTGGCCTCCAGGTTAGCTCTTTAGACAATGGTGATGTACTAAACTATACAGTAGATGTACCTTATTCTGGCACCTATACAGTAAACTTCAGGGTAGGTGCCACCAAGGGAGGCAGCAAGCTGCTATTGCAAAACCAGGCAGGTACCCTGCTTGCCACCATTAATGTTCCCAATACTGGGGCAGCCTGGCAAACCGTAACCGTAAGCATAAACCTTACTGCCGGCAATGCCCAAACCTTCAAAGTAGTGGTTAACAAATCCTCCGGTAACCCTGTGTTCAACTGGTGGGAACTCAACCTTTCAAGCCTTAGTGCAGCACGTGCAGATTCAAATAACAGGAGTGAAGTAATGGAAACAACTCTCCCAGGTAAATTACAGGTATATCCCAGCCCTGTTTATACCCAGGCGCAAGTTGAAATAAATGATACAAACGAAGGCTTATTAAAGGTGCAATTATGGAATGTAGCGGGAGCGTTGCAAAAACATTTTATTTGGAATAAAAATACCTCACAATATCATAATATCATTTTTGTAGGAGATCTGCCTAAAGGTGAATACATCCTTAGGGTTGAGATCAATAAACAGGTTCGAAGTGAAAAGTTTATAAAACTATAAGATATCATACTGCGAATTTTAATTTTTTCTGAAGGATGGGTATGCTTATTGATAAGTCAACAGCATAATACTCCCAGGTATTGATTGGGAGAAAGGAATAGTTTAATTTGCTCCCAATAGGCAGAAAATGGAACATCAGAAAAAATCATTTCATGAGGTCATTATGATCCTCACATTAATTTTTTTCTTTATTGCTGTTTTTATGAAAATCTTATTTTTTTAATAAATGGCAGAAGAAAAATACATCAGGCAGAAAATTCGTCACAACCCCGTGCTGTCATTTTTTCAAAGAACTCTGATAATTGAAAAAATGAACAATTGGGTAGGCATATTAATAATAGGCCTTGTGGCAGGGATATTCGGTTATTTATTGTCCAACAACTTTATGGTTGGCGCAGGAGTATTAGGTGGCATAATAGGAATTGGTATCTTATTACTATGTATCCTGAGTGTTGAATGGGGAATATATATCAACCTTATCTTTCTATTTATTTGTACCCATATTTCCCGATTGTTTTTTAATGACGACCTGCCTGTTGGAATTGTTGCTGATGTATTGATATTAGCAACTTTCATGGGTTTATTCTTTGGAAAATATGATTTAAAGAAAAGTTCAAAAGCATTCTTTTCCAAAAGGCCTGTGATCATGTACCTGGTTGTATTGGGTTATTTATGTCTTGAATTATTCAATCCTTATGGGCATTCCCTGCAAGGTTGGTCCCTTATCGTCCGCAAAGTTGTAGAGTCTTTTATTCTTATTTTCATTTGTTATAATGTTTTTACTGATCTGTCAAGGATCAATAATTTTCTCAGGGTATTGTTTGTTTGTGCACTGGTTGCAGGATTGTATGGGTGCATACAACAATGGCATGGTCTATTCCCTTTTGAGATTAATTGGGTTCATAGCAGCGAACTCCGACTTAACCTTATATATCTTTTTGGAACCTATCGTAAGTTTTCATTTTTCTCCGGTCCTACAGAGTTTGGGATCATAATGGCTGGCTGTACATTGCTCTTTGTATTATTAGGAATCAATGAAAAGAAAATTATTTATAAAGCCCTTTTAATTGGTGGTTCTATTTTCATGTTACTTGGAATGTCTTATTCGGGAACCAGAACCGCCAATGCCATGCTTGTAGGAGGAATAGGATTATATATTTTACTTACGATACATAAAAAGGCTACAAGAATATTTGCTGTTTTTGCAGTATTGGGATTTCTGTTTATAATGTTCGCACCTATTTATAGCAGCGAAACTATTATACGTTTCAGGACCAGTTTCTCCGGAAGCGAAGATGCTTCCTATAATGTAAGAGAAGCAAACAGGGCTTCCATTCAACCCTACATTTACAGTCATCCTTTTGGAGGTGGTTTGAGTACTACAGGAGAAAATGGTCAGAAATATAATCCCGGGCATCAGTTGGCAGGATTCCCAACAGATAGTAGTTATGTAAATAAATCACTTGAAACAGGGTGGATAGGGATGATACTTACCTGTATTCTATATTTTGTAACAGTGCAATATGCTGTCAGGGGATATTTCAATACCAAAAACCCCAGGATAAAAGCGATGTTTGCTGCAATAACTGCTTTTCTATTTGCCTATTACATAGGTGAGATAGCCCAGGAGGCCATTGGACAGTTCAGTAATACAATGGTGTATTTTCCTGTAGTTGCCATATTACTGCAACTTCGGCAACAAACGGCTGGTAAGGAGGATGTAGATAGGCCATCTTACTATGGCGATCAATATAAATAAAGTTAGGCGAGACATGAATGGACAGATCTTTACTTCTAGGAATGCTATACTTGTATTTTTATTTGGTATCCTTGTTCTTTTCCTTCCTGTACTATTTATTGAATTCAAGGTTTTAAGATACACAAATGGTGTTTTCATGTATCCATTTGATGACACCTTTATTCATTTGCAAATAGCCAAAAATTTAACCCAGGGACATTGGGGAATCAACAACGGGTTTGCATCTGCTTCATCCTCTTTGCTTTATACTATTATTTTAACGCTCTTCAGATTTGTATCAAATAGCACTTTAATTCCTTTTATTGTTAATTGCCTTGCAGGAGTAGCTATAGTTTGGTTTTTACATCTATGGCTACAAAAGCATTTAGTTTCCCCTTTAGCGCAGGGAGCTATAATGTTATTGTCATTTTTCATGACCCCACTTCCATTAATGGTGATCACCGGCATGGAACATACCTTCCAATGCCTGTTCTCTTTTATATTCATTTTTTATTTTTCTGATTGGCTGGAATCTAACTATGATAAACGAGGTTCCACTATTCCAATAAGCCTTTATGTGGCTGCTGTTTTTGCTGCTTCTATCCGGTATGAAGGGTTGTTCCTTATTGGCATTGCCTGCATAATGCTGCTGTATTATAAGAAAATAAAGCAGGCATTCTTACTTGGTTTTGTTGGAGTATTGCCAGTCGTAATCTTTGGTATCCTTTCGCTTACAAAGGGTAGTTATTTCCTGCCGAATTCTGTATTGGTGAAATCTGAATCTTTTTCCTATCCAGGTATAGCTGGTATGATTACACATATACTATTTGAAAAACTTACTTTTGCCCGCAATGGATTGGCAGCTCTTGCCACTCAACGGTGGTTGCTAATATTGCCCTTAATATACCTGGGCTTTAAAAAATACATTAGGCTTTCTTATTCTATTATTATCATTTTCCTACTAGTAGCTACAATTCTGCAATTATCACTTGCTTCTACAGGCTACCTGTATAGGTATGAAGCTTATTTATTTTATTCTTCAACAGTTATAATGGCTGTTCTATTTTATCAATATGGAAAACAGGCATTTGATGACTGGAAGTTTGGCAGCTTTAAGGTTATTTTTTTAATCTTAGTGTTCTTTTTATTCTTTCCAATAATGCTACGTTCAACATCCGCAATTGAGAAGTCTGTCCAGGCGTGTAAAAATATTTATGACCAGCAATATCAAATGGCTCAGTTTTCAAAAATCAACTATTTGAATAGTACTATAGCTGCAAATGATATCGGTGCCTTAAGCTATTTCACAAATGCAACCATTGTTGATCTTTGGGGTTTATCCACCATTGAGGTAACTAAAAGTAAAAAAGGAAAATATTGGACGCCTGCATTCCTTGATTCACTTAGCCGTTCCCGGGGAGTGAATATGGCTATCATTTATGATAGTTGGTTCCCGGATTCATTACAATCCAGGTGGAAAAAAGCCGGCACCTGGAAGATTCAGAATAATGTGATCTGCGGTGATGATATAGTTTCTTTCTATGCCCTTGATTCTTCAGGCTATTCTAATCTATACAATAATTTAAAATCATTTGAGCATAAGTTGCCACCTACTGTAATAGTTAAGTACTTCTGATATCCCGATTTGCCGGGGAGTGGGCCGGAGTTAATGGCTGTATGGGAACTGCCTGCTTCGATACAACTTCCATTCTTGTTTTTTTCCTTGTTGAAAAGAGAAACCATAAATAGCTTCTTCCAAGCAGGTTATAAAACATTATTGGTATAGTTACGCCAAATGCTATTACACATAATAATATAACAATCGGGTTGGTAAAATGAAGAAAGTGCACCAATATAGATCTTACTAACCCTACTACTATTACATGGATCATATAGATGTAAAGTGAATGAAAACCTATCACACGCAGGAAAGAAAGCTTGTTCCATTTTTCCAGCAAAAAGGCCATAATTATTAAGGTAATACAGCCTATTAAAGAAGTAAATAAAAAATTCAGTTCATTGAGGGCATATAAAGTGTTGTCGCCATGAAATGTTTCAATTGTCGTTTCCATGGCTTTAACTCCAACATTATTATGGAGATATACCACCTGGGCTGCAATAAATACCGGAAGGAATATAAGTAGTGTAACAGGCTTTTTCAATTGCTGCTGTAAGGTTTTTGTAAAAAGTATTCCTGAGATCAGGTCACCAATTACAAAGAATAAGTAGAAACGCATCCAGTTGGACATCATACTTATATCATTCAGAAAGGGAGCTAAGATGAATAATGCAAATCCAATAATTAAATGAAGCCACATGTTTGGTTTCACTTTCGTTTTAAAAAAGATAAAAACCATGGTAGCATTGAACAGGGCAGGAAGGTACCAGAACTGGTCTAATTGCTTGGGTTGATAAAGTATATAGAGATAATCATGGAAGGTTCTGTCGGAGTTGGTAAAATGCGACATGAAGATTTGCAACGTTACCTGAATAAACGCCCAGATAAAGTAAGGGTATAATATCTTGTCATATTTAACAAAGACGAGGTCCCTGACTGATTGCTTCGAAAGGCTTATAGTAGTAAAAACGCCAGAAATAATAAAGAACAATGGCATGCGGAAGCTATAAAAGATCATATTAGCCTTACCTACCGTTTCCGGCATGGGAATCCCGCTTCTTTCTATACCAAGATAAGCATGATGATAAACAACTAAAAGTATGATGACTCCTCTTAGATAATCAACCCAGCTATACCTGTTTTTTTCAAGAATGGTTAAGTTAAAGGCGTGCGATATCCATCCCTTTGCGTTTTTCATTCACACAACTTGTAATCTTTGAAACCTACAATTTTACAGGCAACACTTATCTGTTGGTAACTGTTTCCAGTTTTACTCCAATCATCCTTTCAATTTCCAGCTTCTTGATTTCCTGCTGTAATTTTAAATTGATAAGTGCAGCCATTTCGCTGTTGTTTCCTTTTTGGGCGGCATTATAAGTATCAATGGTTACGGTACCCTTTCTGAATTTTTCTTCTGTTTGTGCCAATTCAGCCTGCACATCATTTACCAGTTCACTCTGTATGGCAATTAACTGGCTGTAAGCCCTGTATTCCCTGTACTTGGTCAATACTTCCTCACGTATATTCCTTTTAAGTATCTCCTGGTTATTTTTTCCCACTTCAATGCTTTCCCTGGCAGATTTTACCTGCGTCCTGGAAAGAATGGTTCCTAAAGGAATAGTCAAACCGAAAAAGTATTTCGGATATACATATGAGGTTGTAGGCGTTTTTGAAAAAGATTGGTCATTATAGTTCAAAGAAACAGCCAGGATGTTCATCCACTGGTTCTGCGCATTCTTTAAAGTATATTCATTGATCTTATTTTGATGTTCAAGATTTTTAGCTTCCGGGCCCTGTAAAGCCAGTGCTACCAACCTTTCTTCTATTGCTGATGAAGTATCAGATTTTATAAGCATTGAATTATTAACCTGGGCATGTGCAAATCCTATTACGCTTGTCAGTATACCCGTTAAAATAAACTTGTTGATTGAAGGGTTACGGAATGAACTGCGAATCAATGAGCATGTAGACTTAAATCCGTTCTTTTTTATTTCCTTGGTATTCATTGGTTCAATTACTATTTGTAGAATTATAAATTAAGTTAATGCAAAAACTAATAACTAAGTATATTTTCTTATTTGCTGGCAGGCCTTAAACAACATTAATATTTTTCAGATCAACCATATTAAGAATAGATCCGGTAAACTTGCCATTAAGTTCTTTAAAGAAACTAATGGATTGTTTATCAATTTGTTTGATTACCTCTTGTGCAGAGAAAACTGCTATGACACCGTCAACATACTGCGCCAGTTCTTTACTGTCTGAAAAATCATTCAGGGGAGGACCTTCTAAAAAGATATAATCAAAATCAGAAGTCAGGAGTTGTAAATGCTGTAATAGATTTTCTCTTGGCAAAATTTCAGAAGGTGTATAATCGCCACCTTCAGAACCTATAGCATAGACTGTACCTAATCCAAGGTCTTTCGAAAATACTTTTACCTGTTCTATCAAAGCTTTATTATCTGATTTATAAGGCACTATTTTTTCGAGTACCGGTTCAGCATTTAATTGAACTGTCAGGTCATTATTACAAAAGTTCGTATCTATTATAAGCACTTTTTTCTTGCTCAAACTCATACTATAAGCCAGGGCCTGTATTAGCGTTGTTTTTCCCTGCCCTTTTTTAGTACTTGTAAAAAGGAATATCTTCTTACCGCTTGTTTCAATTTCATAGCGCAGCTTTCTGATAGACTCCCTGAAAATATTATTACGCTTATGTTCCGCTTCATCTGTGGCGATCAGTTTATTCGAGATCACATCAGTGATGCTTTTGTTTTTCAGGTTCATGAAATTCACAAGGCTGATCATCTTAAGGTTTACATTTTTCGAAAAGATGGTCGGGGTGCGAATAGAGGTATCCAGGTAAGTCAGGAAAATGATGATGCCGATTGTAGTTAACAAAGCTGCAATAGCTGCCAGCGCAATGATCAATGCCCGTTTAGAAGGTTCAGGTGAAATGGCCGGCTGACCAGGTACGATCACCCTGAAATTCACCAGTGATGCACCGCCTATATCTGTTGCAGCATTATAGCGTTGCTGTGCTTCCAGGTATTCTTTGTTGGCAAAATCCACATCCTTTTTAAGGCTTTCACCTGCAGCTGTGCTTGATGCAGCAGAAGTTACACTACCTTTCAATGAGTTGATCTTTGATTGCAGGGAAGAAATAAAAGAAGAACTGCTTTGAATATCAATTTCTAGATCCGTTTTCTGTGATTGAAGGTCAATCTTTTCAGAAACAGGATCTTTCGCAGTTACTGAGCCAGAACGGCTGGATAATACTTTCTGCTGGTATTTGGCCTTCAGCGCATTATATTTTTTATAATCAGCCTGGTCGTTCGTACGCAGGTAGTCATTATAGGCACTATTCATGGCAGTGCGCAACTGTATCACCTCATCATTATCGGAACTTGAAGTTTCAGATGGGGCCTTGTTCAGGTCGGCCAGCCTCTGATTCACTTTTCGAAGGTTAGCCTGGAAAGTAGTGAGTTTGCTTCTTTCATTTGTTAACTCTGACTCAAGGTTGGCTATAACATCCAGGTCACCAGTGCTTTGAATTTCAGAAGAACCATATCCTGTTCTTTGCAACAACTCATTTTTCTGATCCAGTATCTGCTTTTTCTTTTCCATGATGCTTCGAAGCGTATCAATAGATTCTGCAGCAGTTCTTCCCCGGCTGGTTCCGTAGTATCTTATAAATTCATCATAAGCAGTATTTACTACAAAGGCTGAAAGGTTTGGATCAGTAGATACATAATCAATATTGAGATAGTCAGTGCGTTGGAAACGGCTGACATTTAAATTTTTAGTGAGGGTGGTGTAATCATACTGGTACAGGTTCAAAAGGTTCATCAGTTTTTTATCTTCAGCCACTGATGGTGAAAGAATGCTCATGGTCCTCACCTTTTCCCTAAAAGCTTTGATAGCAGAATCCTTAGTTATATTCTTGAAAGCCAGCGCTTTTTCTTCATCCGTCAACTTATGAAAGGGGTCAGGCTGGGTAAGATCGTGTAGAATTAAGTTATAGGAAAGCAGGTTTATAACAGGAGGGGAGGTAAACGTAACAATTACATTATTGAACTTGGTGTCCTGCTGGTAGTAATCTGCATTTTCATTAACCAGCTTCATTGGGTCATAAGTAGTATAGCCAGTGGCTACTTGTGCCGTAGACCGATACTTTTTAGGCTGGTTAAGAGTTAAAATATATGCAACAGCTGCTGCAATGATAGCGGATCCAATAATGATCCACTTTCTTTTCATTAGAATCCGGAAGAGGTAGACAAAATCCATGGTTAGGTACTGTATTATAAACTAAAAATAAGTTTTCAGGTTTTGAGAAACAACTATAGCCTGTTAAATGATATGCGTTAAAAAAATAAAGAATATTATATTATGCTAAGGATTAGGATAATCTTGTTACTTTCTTAATGTGCCTTTGATTATCTCTATGGATCTATGACCGGGCTTTTCAATAAATCAGAGTTGGACCGCTTCACTTTTTCCCAGGTCGGGGGCTGTTTCTTTCGTAAAAATCTGAAAAATCCCTGGAATACGGAAATGTTCATAAAAATAAAGTAATAAGGTAGTTTTAGAATTTTCAAATATTTCGTTGCTGTTGGTGATAAATAAGCAATTAAAGCGCCAATATAAAAAGCTACCTGTAACAGGAAAATCCCTTTATAGATAGGGTTTGTATTAAAAATACTTAACAAAAAGCCTGATACAAAGGCAAAAATGAGGCATAAAGGACTCAATGTCCATCTGAGCACCCGGTGGGATATATATAAAAAAGAAAGCCTGGGATGCTTCCAGAAAGACAAAGCTCCTGGCAACATGGCCATAGCCTGGAATCCACCAGCTGCAATTCTAACCTTCCTTTTCTTCTCGTCATTTAATGAAAAGGATGGTAGTTCCATGGCATAAGCCATTGGTTCATAAATAATCCGGAATCCTCTTTCTGCTACTTTCATGGAAATAATGAAATCATCAAGTACCACCTCAGAAGGCACCATTTCATATAGTTCCTTCCTTACGGAGAATAGTTCACCGGCAGCCCCCACTACAGAATAGAAATCCGAGTCCAGTTTCTTTAAAAATGACTCGTATTTCCAATATAACCCTTCACTTGCACCTAAATTTTCTGTATCATCCTCTGGTGTCATCACTTTTTTCTCACCAGCCACTCCGCCCACTTTTTCATCAATATAGTGCCTGGCTACCATTTCAGTAGCTTCAGGATTAAGGAAAGTATTGGCATCACTGAATAACAGAATGTCATTATTTGCGGCCTGTACAGCCCTGTTCAGGGCAGCAGATTTTCCCTGCCTCAGGTCAGAATGTAATAACTGAACCTGGGGATATTTTTCTATAATATCCGGCGTCGAATCAGAAGATCCATCAGTAATAAATATGTATTCAATCCTGTCAGAGGGATATTCCTGTTCCAGGGAATTAATAATTTTCTTCTCTATACAGTCTTCTTCATTGTATGCCGCAACAATAAACGAAACAGTCGGATAATATGGTTTCCTGCCTGCGGTAGTCTTCTTTTTAGTAAACAGGTTTATAACATATGCTATAATAGCGTAACCAGCATAATTATAAAATATAATGAAACAACTTACCCAAAGCACAAATTCTAGGAACGCCATCTTTAAGGGTTTAAGGGTACTAAATTAGAATGAAATTATACTTTTCCTCTACATAGTTATAAATAGTATGCCGCACTCATCTATGGAAAAGCATGGCAGATTATTATCCTTGAGCCCTTTTTAATAAAAAAAGGCAGTGAATGATCACTGCCTCCTTATATATCCAGGTTCCAGATTATTCCTTTATAAACTTCATAGTTAATGTAGTATTGATATCAGGATTTATGTTCATCATATATACCCCTTTATCCAGTGAAGAAATGTCCAGAGTTTTCACCATTTGTTGCTGGGTTCGTAAAAATTCCTCCTGGTACACGATATGACCCATAGAATTATAGATACGCATGTAAGAGTAATTCTTTACAGTTACTGCGTCTATTGATACGTTTAAAGTGCTTGTTGCAGGATTGGGGTAAAGTGCTGCAGTTGACTTTTTCCTCGTATCCGCTTTAACTGTTACCATTACCGTGTCCATTCCAGTAGCTGCACCATTATCCGTCACTGTAAGCTGGAATAAGTAAATTCCTTCCACCAGGTTGGTAAGACTGGTTTTACTGGCTGTAGGTGCAGATAAAGTGTAATTCACGGGGCCGTCAACCTTTGTCCACTTATAGGCTACTATGGTGCCATCGCTGTCTGTTCCGCTACCGGCAAGCTGCGTCTTATTTAATGGTAAGGTTATAATAATATCTTTTCCGGCATTAGCAATAGGTGCTTTGTTAGCTACCGGTGTTGCTGCATTTACAGTTACCTGTATATCATCAGATGAGGTAGCCCCTTTGTTATCGGACACAGTAAGTCTGAAAATATATATTCCCTGTATCAATCCACTTACCGAAGTTGAGGCCGTGGTTGGAGAAGTAATGGTATAAGCGGTTGGACCTGACAATTTTGTCCAGCCATACGAGGCTATCGTTCCATCTTTATCCGTGGCACTTCCATTTAAGGTTACATTGTTAACCGGCAGGGTAATGCTTTGATCGGCACCTGCATTGACAACAGGAAGTTGATTGGCAGCAGCTTTCACCACAATGGCAACTGTATCTTTTGATACAGCACCACCATTGTCTGTAACCTT
>NZ_FQUU01000009.1 GCF_900129295.1 Flavisolibacter ginsengisoli DSM 18119 | reverse complement strand
ACCAGGGCAGTGGCAAACTTATAAGAAGATGGTAACTGGCTTTATTTATAAGCGTATTGGGTTTTTTAAGGCATATACCGAACGCATAATAAAAAAGTACCAACCTCCTTAAACAAAAAGTTGGTACTATGCTATCGGAGCAAGCTATTCCTTGTGCAGATGCTCCCCAGCAGAGCTGCACTCCGCTTGGCTTGCTAAACAAAATTATCTAACTTAATTATTAACTACTGTAAACTTATTCTGGAATAAAGTGTAAACCAAAAATGGTGTACCTGCTAAAATGACAACCATTATTGGAATAACATTAAAAAGTGTCAACCTATTTTGGAACTACACATATCTCAGAGACCAGTTTCGTATGGCTATATAACGGCGATGTGCCGCCTCTTTAAAGAGCCGTTGCAGAGGCGGCACAAAGGCGGTACAAAGGCGGCACATAGGCGTTACATAATAGCCTTTCCTTTGGAACTATATAATTCCAAAATAGGTTGTCAGTTTTTAATGTTATTCCAAAAAAAGTTGACAGGTTAATAATTAAGTCGTACCTGGCTGAGACGGTTGATTTCCCGGCCTTCGCCGGAGCCAGAAGGTTTGATAAAAGGGTCATTTGGTGAACGCCCTGAAACGCTTTTATGGTCATTGACAAGGGCAATTATAATATGTTCCAGGTAATGAATAAGGTAGTTTCGGCTAATGAAATGAAGTTCATTAAAAGAGTTCGTTAACAGGCTTTGCTGTTCAAAATCAGTACATTTACAGCATGTCCAATCCTAATTTACAAGGTGACAAAAATCAACTAACATCAGCGGATAAAGAGTTTGAAAATGGCATCCGGCCCCGGGAGATCAATGATTTTGCCGGGCAAAGCCAGGTGATCGAGAACCTGGTGATTTTTATCAAAGCTGCCAAGATAAGAGGGGAGGCCCTGGACCATGTACTGTTTCATGGACCCCCGGGTTTGGGTAAGACCACACTTTCAAGGATCGTGGCCAATGAATTAGGGGTGAATATCAAGGAAACCTCCGGGCCGGTGATTGAAAAGCCGGGGGATCTTGCAGGATTACTTACCAACCTTGAGCCGAATGATGTATTATTTATTGATGAGATTCACAGGTTAAGTACCGTGGTGGAGGAATACCTGTATTCTGCCATGGAAGATTATAAGATTGATATCATGATCGATAGTGGTCCGAATGCGAGGAGCATCCAGATCAACCTGAATCCTTTTACCCTAATAGGTGCTACTACCCGCAGTGGTTTATTATCAGCTCCCTTGTTATCAAGATTTGCTATTAAATCAAGGCTGGAGTATTATACGGCTGAAACTTTAAGGAAGATCATTCTGAGGGCTGCGCATATATTGAATGTGGAAATAACCAATGAAGCTGCGGCAGAAATATCCAGGCGCAGCCGGGGCACTCCACGTATAGCCAATGGCCTGTTGCGCAGGGTGAGGGATTTTGCACAGGTATTGAATGACGGGCAGATAGATATTGGCATTACCCAGCATGCCCTGAAGGCGCTCAATGTGGATGAACATGGTCTTGACCATATGGACAACCGTATACTGTCGGCTATCATAGACAAATTTAAAGGAGGACCCGTTGGCATCACTACCATTGCCACTTCGGTGGGAGAGGAAGCCGGGACCCTGGAGGAGGTTTATGAGCCATTCCTGATCCAGGAAGGATTTATCAAACGCACTCCAAGGGGAAGGGAAGCCACACCTAAAGCCTATGAGCATTTAGGAAAAGCCATGCCGGGATCTTATGGACCCTCACTTTTCAATGTTTAATACTGAAATGGATTCATCACTGTTTGACAAACTATTATGAAGCAAATAATGCTATGCCTGTTGGTGACAACAGGCATCCTTTTTTCCTGTACGCCAAAGAAAGACGTGTTGGTAAAAGCCTGGATATTCAATGATGCCCCTAACCAAAACGCAGGGGATAATGCAGGCATTGAACCTGGTTTTGCAGTTGACAGTCATTTCAGTACAGGGAATTTTATAGATCTGCAGGCCGATGGTACCTATTCCTCGTATTTTCCTGTGTATGAAACAGGTAAATGGTTCTTTAAGGATCAAATGCTGATACTGGTAAACAGGAAAAAGGATATGCTGGAATTGCAGGTGAAAAAAGTTGATGATGAGGAACTGGTATGTACCAATAAATTCAAGAGAACCATCTACCGTTTTAAGGGGCTGCCAAATAATTTTCTCTCCCAGGCTGAGAACCCGTTTTCCGTAAGCAATAATCTTTGGCGTATAAAACCTTTGAAACGAGAAACGGATGAACAGCTGAGGAAAAGGATGAAGAATCATTTTACTTACTGGAAACAATACTTTTCCATGGGGGTGAAGAACAAGGTAGAAGTTCTGGACATTGGTAGTACGCCAAGCCTTTTTAAGATGTATGGCAATGGTATCCAACTGGAGTACTACCAAAATCTGTTTCCGGAATGGAAGAACTGCTTTTATGATAGTATTGATTGCAGGCTGGCTTATGAAAATGTGTATTACAAAATGTACGAGCACAAAATAAAATGGCCGGATACAAAAAACCGTTTTGAAAGCTTTGTTAGCGCCTTCACTCAATTGGAAGAGTGGATGGATGAGAAAACATCCCCTTATGTAGGAACTGAAGGGAAACAAAAAAAGGATTGATACTTATCAATCCTTCTATAGTTCCTTTTTAATTCCAGATCACTCCTGCACTACAAGCCTGAAGCCATTACCATGGATGTTAACGATCTCGATCTTCGGATCATCTTTAAGGTACTTGCGCAATTTGGCAATGTACACATCCATACTGCGACCATTGAAATAAGTGTCACTTCCCCAAATGCGTTTTAATGCCTGCTCTCTAGGTAAAAGATCATTCATATGCTCGCAAAGCATTTTAAGCAATTCATTTTCTTTTGGAGAAAGGGTTTGTGTTTTGCCATCGTGCGACAATTCACGAAGCTTAGGGTTGAAATGATAAGAAGAAAGATCAAATTCTTTATTCTCAGATTCCCTGTTCAGCTCTTCATTACGCTTTAGTATGGCTTTTATTTTATGCAGTAATACTTCACTGTCAAAGGGCTTGGTGATATAATCATCAGCGCCCAGTTTATATCCCTGGATGATGTCTTCTTTCATGGTCTTTGCACTCAGGAAGAAAAGAGGAACATCAGGATTGATATCACGGATCTCTTCGGCTAAAGTAAAGCCATCCATATTAGGCATCATAACATCAAGCAGGCAAAGTTCGAATTGTTCGCGCTGAAAAGCAGCCAATCCAAGACGGCCATCTCTTTCCAGGGTTACATTATAATCATTCAGCTCAAGGTAATTCTTAAGAACACTTCCCAGGTTTGGATCATCTTCGCATAATAAAATCTTAGCTTTTTTTCCTTCCATGACTAATGGGTTTTTGATTGAGAAATAAAGTTAACGCATTTGCTCATACGCGTTTTATGATTAGTTGCTTTACTCTTAACAAATTTGTCCCTATGCCTGTTTATTTTTGCATGGAAGAAATTTGATATGCAGATCACACAAGACAACAAATTAAAAAAACTGATCATCATAGGTGATCGTGTACTGATTCGTCCTACACGTCCGAATGAACGCACTGAAACAGGTTTATACCTTCCGCCAGGTGTGCAGGAAAGAGAAAAAGTACAACAGGGATATATAATAAAAATCGGGCCCGGCTATGCAATACCAATGTTGCAGGAGGAAGAATCATGGAAAGCTCATGAAGACCAGGTGAAATATGTGCCTTTACAGGCAAGGGAAGGAGACCTCGCCATTTTCTTATTAAGTGGGGCTACCGAGATCATGTATGGGGGAGATAAATACTTTATAGTGCCGCAAAGTGCTATACTGATGTTGGAGAGGGAAGAGGAGCTGTAGCCTTGTTCATTATGCTATAGCCTGGTTTGAATACCACATTTGTTTCTGAACCCGGCTTAGCAGGTCGGTATAATCAAATGGTTTTTGCATGAAATCATCAGCACCTACCTGTGACATGAGGCCTAAAGAATTATCATAACCCGACATCATAATGACCCTGATATTAGATGTTTCATCATCATGTTTCAATTGATTGCAGAATTCACGGCCATCCTGGTCAGAAATAAAGACATCCATCAGGATCAGTGCTGGCTTATGGATCTTGATCTTTTGTACAGCTTCTTCTATACGAGAAGCTAGAACAGTATCATATCCTTGCCCTTTTAAAATGATCTGTACGATCTGTAACAGGTCTTTATTATCATCCAGCAGGAGTATTTTTTGATTATACACGGCTATTGATTTGCCCTGTCTATTCAAATATCCTTCCAAAAATTAATTATGGGGGCATTTCAAAGGCTTTTATTAGCCGGCTGTCACATGGGAAAGCATTTCATAAACCTTGTTGGTAAATGCCTGGTATTGATTGGGTTTGGTAATATATTCTACCTGGTACAGTTCGAAATACCGCTTGTCAAGTGTGCTTGAGGAAGTTGTAAACACTACCAGGGGTATCCTGCTTATTTCTTTATCCTCTTTAATGATCTGGATGGCACGACGCCCATCCATTTTTGGCATATTTATGTCCATAATGATGAGGCATGGCAGTACACCTATTGTTTTTGCATGCGATAGCCAGGCAATCCCTTCTTCCCCGTTTTTTGCTTCTACTACAGTAAAGGGGGTACTATGGTTTTTTATGGCTTCGCGTATAAATGCCAGGTCATCAACATCGTCATCCATACACAATATAGTAGTGGAAAAGGTCATCTATACAAATCTAACTCAAAGACCTTTGTATCCTAATTCGTAGAATTACGATTCTTTTTGCGGGAATTACGGTCCATCTAATTCCTTTGCCAGCATCAGAAGGCATAACTAATGCACCTTTATTCACCTTGTGATTATTTTCATTACTTTCAGGTATGCCAAATAAAGAAGAATTTTTAGCATCAGTAACCAGTGGATACAGCTTTAAAGGTGAAGCTATTAAGATAGGAAGAGCCATGCTTGATGGCAAGGTAATAGAGGGTGCAGATGTGTTGTTGCCCTTAAAAACCATGAACCGTCATGGGTTGATAGCCGGGGCAACGGGTACAGGAAAGACCAAGACCCTCCAGTTGATCAGCGAGGGCTTGAGTGATGCCAGTGTGCCGGTTTTGTTACTGGATATTAAGGGTGACCTGAGCGGTATAGCTGCGCCAGGCAGCGTCAATGATAAAATAACCGAGCGATCAAAAACGCTTGGAGTTGAGTATAAGCCCCAGGGCTATCCTGTTGAATTGCTGACACTTAGCGATAAGCCCGGGGTTAAATTAAGAGCCACTGTAAGCGAGTTCGGCCCCGTGCTTTTAAGTAAGATACTGGGCTTGAATGATACACAGGGGGGTGTGGTAGCGCTTATTTTTAAATATTGCGATGATAATAAATTACCCCTGCTGGATCTTAAGGATTTTATTAAAGTGCTGCAATATGTAACTGCAGAAGGAAAAGCAGACATTGAGAAAGCCTATGGTAAGATCTCAACCACCTCTACCGGTACCATCTTACGAAAAGTAATAGAGCTGCAGCAGCAGGGAGCTGACGCTTTCTTTGGGGAAAAGAGCTTTGATGTGGACGACCTTATGCGTATTTCAGGTGACGGAAGGGGCATAATATCAATTTTAAGGGTTACCGAGCTGCAGGACAGGCCAAAGTTGTTCTCCACTTTCATGCTCCAGTTATTAGCAGAATTATATGCTACATCACCCGAAGAAGGTGACCTTGACAAACCAAAGCTTGTTATTTTCATAGATGAGGCCCACCTGATCTTTAATGATGCTTCTGAAGTGTTGTTGCAGGAGATAGAAAACATTGTAAAGCTCATCCGTTCAAAGGGCATTGGTGTATTCTTTTGCACCCAGAACCCAATGGATGTTCCAGCATCTGTTTTAGCTCAATTAGGCTTAAAGGTGCAGCATGCTTTAAGAGCATTTACGGCTGCTGACAGGAAATCTATTAAACAAACGGCAGAAAACTACCCTGAAACGCAATACTATGATGTGGACCAATTGCTGACGCAAATGGGTATTGGAGAAGCCTTTGTTACCATGTTGAATGAGAAAGGCATACCAACGCCCCTGGTACATGTAATGTTGAGAGCTCCTCAAAGCCGGATGGACATATTGACTGATGCTGAAGTGCAGAATATTGTGATGAGTTCTAAATTGGTCACTAAGTATAATACACCGGTGGATTCAGAAAGTGCCTACGAGATATTAAATAAAAAAATAGAGGAGGCCCAGCAACGCTCACAGGAGATTGATCAACTGCAGCAAAAGGCGAAAGCAGAAAAAGCCGCACCTAAAGAGAAAAGCTTCCTGGATAACCCCATAGTGCGCAGTGCAGGCAGGACAGCAGCAACCATGATTACCCGATCCTTATTAGGAGTACTGGGTCTTGGCAGTTCACGTAGTCGCAAAAGTTTATTTTAGTTTATCAGAAAGGTCAGCTTAAAATGAGCATACCTTTTTCATTAGATGATATTCTTTTTTCGGCCTGGAGAAAATCAATCACTCTCCAGGCTTTTTCTTTTGGAATGCCCTTGAGCAGGTAAAATAATTCTTCTGCTGCTAATGGCTGAACGGTTAGATTTTGAAGTATTAATGCTGCAATGGATTCCAATTCTTTGGCTGATAAACCTGACTTTTTCTGTTGAAGACAATTGTCGCAAACCCCACAGTCCCTGGCATTTTGATCTCCAAAATAAATGCTGATGGTTTTACTGCGGCATACAGAAGTTGTGGAGTAAGCTATCATTTTGTTTGCCCTTTCAATAAAGATGTCTCTCCTTTTATAATAAAGCATCAAGTTGAATGACAGGTCTTCTGCAGCTACCCGGTTTTTCCTGAATATTATTTGAGGCTCTGTGTTTTGAGGTATGTATTGAATGATGCCAAAGGCAGCAATGGTCTTTAATTGCTTTTTTATTTCTGCCTCATCTTTCTTCAGCAGTTTGGCGATCAATAACTCAGATATAAAGCCCGGAAAATCAAATATGCCCTCATAGGTGCGTAGTAAGGAGGTTAGTATTTCTTCAAGTTCGGGGTGGCTTTTGTGAAATTCATATAAGCCTTTCTTTGAAGTAGTAAAAACCAGGGTCGCCGGTGCAAAATTCTTTTCATTGAAATCAAGCCAGCCATCACTTTCCAGCGCTTTTAAAGCATACAAAGCGGTGTTGCTATTCAATTTGAAATTGCGGATGAATGCATCAAAGTGAAACGTATAGCTCTTATCCTGGCCTGTATTAACGGGTATTTGCAGGTAATTACACAAGGCGTGGTAGATGGACCTGATCTGTTCTAAACTGGGATAGCGTACCAGGTGTAAAACTGCCAGTTCTTCCAGGTCTCTTGAATCATATAACAACACGGGGAAGGCTTTTTTGCCGTCCCTGCCTGCACGCCCGGCTTCCTGGTAATAATTTTCTAAACAATCAGGCGTGTCCAAATGGACTACGGTCCTCACATCAGGTTTATCTATGCCCATACCAAAAGCATTGGTGCATACGATGACCCTTGTTTTATTGTTGATCCAGTCAAGTTGCCTTTTGGATCTATCTTCTGATTTTAAACCTGCATGATAGTTTGTGGCTGCAATACCATGCATTTGCAGCAGGTTGGCTATTTCCTGGGTACGTTTACGGCTTTTGCAATAAACGATCGAGGTTCCCTGTACCTTTTTTAAAATATCTACCAGTTTGGCCACCTTGGAATCAACTTTAAAAGCACTGTAAGCCAGGTTCTTTCTTTCAAATGATTGGCGGTAAACATGCCAGCCATCTTTTACACTAGCCTTTGAATTAATTAAGGCTGGTTTGGCCAGTCTTTCACAAATATCTTTTTGAACTACCTCCGTAGCTGACGCTGTAAGCGCCAGAACGGGTACACCGGGAAGCTCTTTTCTTAGTTCTGCAATGCGTAAATAAGATGGCCTGAAGTCATAACCCCATTGTGATATGCAATGCGCTTCATCCACCGCTACCAGGCTCACATCAATAGAAGGCAGGTATTCTTTGAATAAGGAGGTTTCCAGGCGTTCGGGAGAAACATATAGGAATTTAAAGTAGTTATGTTTAGCATTCTGAAGTGTTTGTATCACATCAGCTCTTTGCATACCCGAGTGGATGAGCAGGGCAGGAATATTTCTTTTTTTCAGGTTTTCCACCTGGTCTTTCATTAAAGCGATCAATGGTGATATGACCAGGCATATTCCATCTGTGGCCATGGCAGGAACCTGGAAACAGAGAGATTTACCACCACCAGTTGGTAGTACAGCCAATGTATCTTTCCCGGAAAGAATAGATTGAATAATTTCTTCCTGTAAAGGCCGAAATGCTTTATAGCCCCAGTATTGTTCTAAAATAGAAAGCATTTCACTCATGAAATGCAACAATACTAATCATTTCTGTTTTTTCAAGTCATCAAAGAAGGTATAGCAGGCACTGGCAAGCTCCCTGAGTTCACTTGCTTTTTCGGTGGGTACCAGTTTTACTTCAATAAGCACCTGTACGGCAGTATCTAATACTACAAGGGCATTCTTTACTGTTTTGATGAATTGTTTCCTTTTCTTCTTTTTTTTGAAAAAGCCTCCCTGGGCAATATTAAGATGTACTGTCACTCCTGCATTCCTGATGTATTGTACCAGGTTTGTTTTTTCTTCCGGTGGAAGGTCGTGAGTTAATTCATAACAGGCAACCACCAATCTTTTGGATAGGTAATAGACGTCAAGGGTCTTGTATGCTGGTTGAATGGGCATTCGGATTAGCTGGTTGCCATGTGAAAGTAAATAATATATGCAGTATTTAAAAGCATGGGGATTTTGCCGTGCTTTTTATATTTCCTGTATACCTAATTAAAAAGCCTTCAATCCAGCTTTTTTACAAACAACCTTACAGAATTAGCAGCTAATACCACATCGCTAACAGCCATGATTAAGGCACCATAGGTGGGTCCATAATGTCCCAGCAAACCTATTGCAGCCACCGGGATGGCAACGATGTTGTAAGAAAACGCCCAAAAAAGATTCTGTTTGATGGTTCTAAAAGTATGTTTGCCCAATCCTAAAGCAGTAGGCAATTTTTGAAGCCCATGGTTGATCAATACTACCTGGGCACTTTGCATGGCTAACTGGGAGGCATCGCTCATGGAGATACCAATAGTAGCTTTTGCCAGGGCCGGAGCGTCATTTATGCCATCACCTACCATGACAGTAGGAGTTTTGGCAGAAAGTTCCTCAATGGTGGTAAGTTTTTGTTCTGGCGTTTGCTGGGCTATTACGGTATCAATAGAAAGACTATCACCCAGCTTTTTAGTTTTCTCATACCTATCACCGCTTAGCAAGACTGTTTTTATACCTCTGTTATGCAGGTAACTTACCACTTCTGCTGCTTCAGGTCTTAATTGGTCTTTCAAATCAATCCACCCAGCCAGTGTATCATTGAACAACAGGTAGATATTATGGGTGTCATCTGTAGTCAAACCTTTAACCAGGTCATAAGAGCCAAGTATAAATTGATCTCCATTCTTGTCCTCTGCCACCATGCCTTTGCCTTTGATCTCACGGATATTCTTCCAGTGAATCGGATCGGTGGTTTTCCATTCTTCCACTATGCTTTTAGCGAGGGGATGGTTGGAATACTTTTCCATGGAGAACACAATTCTTTTGAAGGCTTCTTCAGTGAATATATTCGTATCAACATTCCATTGGTCTACCTGGAATTTGCCCGTGGTTAATGTCCCGGTTTTGTCAAATACCACTTGTTTGATATTCTTAAATAATTCAAGGCTTTTGGCATTTCGAAATAATATCCCGTTGCGGGCTCCTCTTCCCAGGCCAACAGCAATAGCGGCAGGAGTGGCAAGACCCATGGCGCAGGGGCAGGCAATGACCAGCACTGCAATGCTGCGCAAAAGGGATGGAGTGAATTCTTTTAGAATGATCCAGTTGACGATCAGAGTTAGCACTGCTATAGCTAATACTACTGGTACAAAAATGGCGCTTATCCTATCAACGAGTTGTTGCATGGGAGGTTTTTCTCCCTGTGCTTTCTTCACCAATTCAAGTATATGGGATAGAACAGAATCATTGCCCGCAGCAGTTACCTGGGCTTTCAGGTTTCCATCTTCTACAATGCTTCCACCAATGATAAGATCCTTTGGTTTTTTGTACAAGGGAATGCTTTCCCCGGTAAGGATAGCTTCATTTACCTGGGCTTCGCCCCATAATATCTTGCAATCTGCCGGTACCTGTTCACCGGTTTTGATCAACACCAGGTCTCCTGTACGCAGTTGGGTATTTTCAACCGGGAAAACAATTTCTTTATGATCACCATCAAAAGCAATCATATTAGCCATCACTTTTTGCGATTTTACCAATCCCTTTAACGCCCGCTGGGTTGAGTGTATGGAGGCTTCTTCCAGGTAATTGCCAAGGAATACCAGTGTAATGATAGTTGCAGTGGTTTCAAAAAATAAATAAGCGGGACCCAGGTTGAACAATGTGCCTGCAAGGCTATAAATAAATGCTGCAGCAGAACCTATCGCAATCAAAACATTCATGTTGGGAACACCATTGCGAATGCTTTTAATGGCAGATCTGCCAAAGAATTGCATACCTACTACAAATACAGGAAGTGCAAGGGCCAGTTGGATCCAGGGATTCATTAAAAAATGAATATGAACACCGGGTATCATATGCAGCATAAGAAGGATAGTAAAAGGAAGGCAGAACCAGAACCTGTGCATATTGGTGGAAAGGAATGCCTTGTGTTTTGCAGGGGTGAAACCATTTCCCTCTACCCTATAGCCTAAAGATTCAACACCTTTGGCTATTTGCTGTAGTGGCTTATTCTCCATCAATTCGAATGACACATCGCCATCAATAGGATTTACAACAACCGCTTTTGCTCCTTGTTGCTGCAAATACTTATTGACTGTGAGTGCGCAATTAGCACATGTCATTCCAGCCACTTTCCATTGAACCTTTTCCATTCCTGTAGCAAATTTATTCTGGTGCAAAGTTAGTTCAGCATTTGTTGTGCTTCAAACAAGGGCAATCTCTATCTTTTCAACTTTGTTGCATCGGCATGTTAAAGTTTAAAGAAGGAATTAAAACAGCAACTGTTTTGAGCATCTGTAGCCAGGTATTGCATACAACATGCATTAAGAAATGTGTTTTTATTAGGTTTGCATAATGGAGTTTCATGTGTCTTTTGAAGGTCTGAATGATTTTGCTGCACAATTCTGGGAGATGGCAAAAGATAGAAAGGTATTTGCATTTCATGGAGAAATGGGTGCAGGAAAAACCACCATAATTGAAGCCCTGTGCAGGAGTAAAGGTGTCAGGGATGTTATGGGGAGTCCTACTTTTTCGATCATTAACGAATATGTATACCCTGAAAACGGGCAAGAAAAGCTTATATACCACATGGATCTTTACCGTTTGAAAGATGAACAGGAGATCATCCAGGCAGGGGTTGAAGATTGCATTTACAGTAATGAAATTTGTTTTATTGAATGGCCTGAAAAGGCACCTCATTTGTTGGATGATTCAGTTGTTCATGTTTATATTTCATTATCCAGCCAGGAAGAAAGAATTGTAAAACTGCTATTGCCTTCCGGTAGTTTGGAAGAACTGTCGTAATTTGTCAAACCAAATTATAGTTATTGGCTTTTATGTCCCAACAAAAACCATTTGTAAGCACTTCCTTCAGTTATGAAACCTTAGAAGAAACACTGGATATAAAACCCAAAGGAGCTCGTTTGCACATTGGTATTCCCAAGGAAATAGCATTCCAGGAAAACCGCATTGCACTAACGCCTGATGCGGTAAGTGTATTGATCAGTAACGGACATCAGGTTACTATTGAACACAATGCCGGCGAAGCAGCCCATTTTGCTGATAAAGACTATAGTGAAGCAGGTGCACGCATTTCTTATAACCGCGAGGAGGTATACAAAGCCCCTATATTGGTTAAAAGCGCACCTGTAATTGACGAAGACCTTCCTTTATTACAGCATAGCCAATTGATCATTTCTCCCATACATTTAAGTGTTCTTAAAGCAGAGTTGCTTCAGAAAATGATGGAGAAGAGGATCACAGCCATCTCATTTGAGAATTTAAAAGATGACAGTGGCAGTTATCCTATTGTAAGAAGTATGAGCGAGATAGCTGGAAGTGCAGCCATGTTGATAGCCGCTCAATATTTGAGTTCAGCCAACCATGGTAAAGGAGTTTTGTTAGGAGGAATATCCGGCATAGCGCCAACAAAAGTGATCATTATTGGAGCGGGCATAGTAGGTGAGTTTGCTGCACGTGCAGCATTGGCATTGGGAGCATCAGTGAAAGTATTTGACAACAGTGTATACCGCTTAAAACGATTGCAGAATAATATCGGTCAACGATTATGGACATCCGTTATTGAACCACGAATGTTGGCCAAGCAATTAAAGACCTGCGAAGTGGCAGTAGGCGCTTTGTCATCAGAAACTGGCCGAACGCCCATAGTAGTGACAGAAGAAATGGTGAGCAGCATGCGCACCGGGAGTGTAGTTATAGATGTAAGTATTGACAGGGGCGGATGTTTTGAAACTTCAGAGATCACATCGCATGAGAATCCCATTTACCTTAGATATGGTGTAATTCATTATTGCGTTCCGAATATTCCTTCCGGATTTGCACGTACTGCTTCACAAGCCATTAGTAATGTATTGATGCCTCTTTTGCTACAAGCAGGGGAGGATGGAGGTTTTGAGCATATGGTCTGGCACCAGATACACCTTAGAAGTGGTATTTATATGTTTAAAGGGGCCTTGACAAACTTCTACTTAAGCGAACGCTTCAATTTAAAATATACTGACCTCAACCTGCTCATAGCCAGCCAGCGATAATATTTTTCTTCTTTAATATTTTCATTGAAACCGCTCAGCAATAAGTGGTTGGTCTGCTTTTGGTATTATTCCCCATTACTATTTTCTTAAAATATTTAAACAAATGTTTGATTTAATTAAACGTTTGTTTAGTTTTGCGCCTCCAAAAGAGATCAATGGAATATAATGACAAGCAAATAGCTATTATGGATGCGGCAGAGAAACTCTTTGCTGACAATGGTTTTTCCGGGACGTCGGTGAGGGATATTGCTGAAGCGGCCGGTGTGAATCTGGCTATGATCTCCTACTATTTTGGCTCGAAGGAAAAGCTGATGGAGGCCATGTTCCGTTACCGTGGTGATTTTATGCGGCTGAAATTAGAAAGCATATTGCTAAACAGCAATTTGACACCATTACAAAAGGTAGATAAGCTGATAGATGAATACATAGAAAGAATATTCAATAAACAGTGTTTCCATAAAGTAATGCTCAGGGAGCAGATGGTTGATAATACAGGACCTATTGCCGAGCAGATCACCCAATTAAAAGCTACTAACCAGGCACTCTTTAAGCAATTGATACATGAAGGTCAACGAAAAGGTGATTTTAAAAAGGGATTGGACGTTCCTTTCCTTATGATGACTTTGGTAGGCACCACAAGTCAATTATTGACCAGCCAAAAATATTATAGAGCGCTTAATAACCTCCAGGAAATGAAGAACGAGGAGTTTGAAAAACACATTAAGAAAAAGCTCAGTGCTTATTTAAAAAACCTATTTAAAGCAATATTAACGTATGAAGCATAGAAGATTGATGACAGCGGTGGGGTGTTTATTCTTTACACTGTTTGCGTCTGGTGTTTTTGCACAGCAGCAAAAAACACTCAGCTTACAGGAAGCTATTAATCTTAGTTTAAAGAACAGCAAACAACTGAAATCCAGCCAGGCAAAGATCGAAGAAGCAACAGCAGCTTTAAAAGAAGCAGTTGAAAGAAAGTTACCTGATGCCAGTGTAAGTGGTTCTTACCTCAGACTGAACAGCCCTAATGTTGATCTTAAAACTAAAAAAGATAATTCGGGTGGAACGCCTGCTACAACAACTGAAAGTCCTAAACCCAGCCAGGCTATGTATGGCATTGCCAATGTTTCCCTGCCAATATTTTCAGGTTTCAGAATAAAATATGGTATTGAATCGGCACGGTACCTGGAACAGGCTGCCAAACTTGATGCTGAGAATGACCAGGAAGAAATCATACTAAATACCATTGATGCTTATAATAATTTGTACAAAGCATATGCAGCGGTAGAACTGGTAGATTCAAGTCTGCAATCAGCCAGGGAAAGAGCGGGACAATTCAGAAACCTGGAGAAGAATGGCTTACTGCCAAGGAATGAATTGCTGAAATCAGAATTACAGGTTTCGAACACAGAACTTTCACTACTGGATGCACAGAACAACTGGCAACTAGCCAACATAAATATGGACCTGATGCTGGGTCTTCCGGAAAATACAGAATTACAACTTGATACTGCAGCTTTCCAGGCACCTAGAGAATTAAAACAGGTGGCCGAATACGTTCAGTTAGGATTGCAGAACCGAAAAGACCTTTCTGCAGTTTCGTATCGTAAAAAAGCAGCTGCAACAGCTGTGAAGGCCACTGAGGGAGAGAAGTACCCGGGACTTGCCTTAAGTGGGGGGTATGTAGCTTTGAATGTGCCTGGTGTTTTGACCGTTACCAACGCGGTGAATATTGGTTTAGGTGTTCAGTATAGCATTTCTTCTCTATGGAAAAATAAGGCTAAGGTGCAACAGGCGCAAGCCAGGGAGAAGCAGATCGCTGCCAGTGAAGAGTTGTTGGGAGATGCTATACGCCTGGAGGTTAACCGTGCTTACCAGAATTACTTACTGGCGCAGAAAAGGATAGATGTATTGCAAAATGCCATAGACCAGGCTACTGAGAATTACAGAATTATAAACAATAAATATCAGAATGCCCTTGCTACAACAACAGAACTATTAGATGCGGATGTAGCGCAATTGCAGGCGAAACTGAATTACGCTTTTGCCAAATCTGATGCAGTTGTTGCTTATGATAAACTTTTGCAGGCTGCAGGGCTTCTTCAAAATACTGAAACGAAATAAACAGAAACTGACAATAAAGATTTATGGAAACAAAAGTTATAGAAACGAATCAAACGACACAAAAGATTAAGGAACCTAAAAAGTCCAACAAGACTTTTTTAATTATTCTGGTGCTGTTGGTATTGGTTGGTGCCTGGTTTGGTATCACTAAATACGTCCATGGAAAACATCATGAAGAAACTGATGACGCACATGTAGAGGCTAATATAAGTCCTGTTATACCAAGGGTTTCAGGTTATGTAAAGGAAGTTCGTGTTTCAGACAATCAACATGTAAAGAAGGGTGATACATTAGTGATCCTGGATGACAGGGATCTGAAAATAAAAGTAGACCAGGCTGAAGCGGCTTTGCAAACAGCACAAAGCAACCTTGGTGCTGCAAGGGCATCTACAAATGCTGCATCTGCTAACATTGCTACTTCAAGAGCTTCAGTTTCAACTATCGACGCTCAAATAGAAACAGCCAGGGTCAATGTGTGGCGTGCTTCGCAGGATTTTGACAGGTACGCAAACCTGGTGAAAGATCATTCTGTTACACAACAGCAATATGAACAAGCACTTGCTGCTAAACAGACAGCAGAACGCCAGCTGCAGGTATTGCAGCAACAGAAGAACCAGGCAGCGCAACAAACAAATGCTGTAGCCACTCAAAGCAATGCCACCTCTTCCCAGATAGGTGTAGCCAGTTCTATTATTAAGCAGCGCCAGGTAGATGTAGAAGACGCCAAGCTTAATCTTTCTTATGCTGTTATCACAGCCGCTGCGGATGGACTTGTATCTAAGATCAATATACAGCCGGGGCAGTTTGTACAGGCAGGACAATCCTTATTTAGTATTGTATTGAACAATGATCTTTGGGTAGTTGCCAATTTCAAAGAAACCCAGTTTGATAAAATGAAGATCGGGCAGAAGGTAACAGTTCATATAGATGCTTTCCCGGATCATGATTTTGAAGCAAAGCTTACATCATTCTCACCAGCCACAGGTTCCAGCTTTGCACTTTTGCCTCCGGATAATGCATCAGGCAATTTTGTAAAAGTTGTTCAGCGATTACCTGTAAAGATTGAGTTCACCAATCCCAATGATGCTGACCTGAAACAATTAAGGGCAGGTATGAACGCAGTGGTGGATGTGCACCTGGATTGAGATGTAGAAAGTTGATAGAAGATCATTATTATTTCAATTAGGCCTCTTTTTTTTAATTAAGAGACCGGTTATAGACCCCGTAAGGGGATGGAATTAATATTATGCAGCAGCAAGCTTCTTTGGTTGAGTATGGCGCAAGAAGGGTGATCATCACCATCACGGCCATCGTTTGTGCCTTGTTGGAAATAGTGGATACAACCATTGTCAATGTGGCCCTTAATGATATGAAAGGAAACCTTGGTACAACCATGACCGAGGTAGGATGGGTGATCACAGCTTATGCAATAGGTAATGTGATCGTTGTACCCATGACAAGCTGGTTATCGCAACAGTTTGGGCGGAGAAATTACTTTGCAGCTTCCATTATGCTATTTACTTTCTGTTCATTCCTCTGTGGTAATGCAACAGGAATATGGGAGTTGGTGGCTTTCCGTTTCCTGCAGGGTATAGGAGGAGGTGCGTTATTAGTTACATCACAAACTATCATTACGGAAAGCTATCCTCCTGAGAAAAGAGGTATGGCACAAGCCATCTATGGTATGGGAGTGATTATTGGTCCAACTCTTGGACCTCCGCTTGGTGGTTATATTGTTGACAATTTCTCCTGGCCCTATATATTTTACATCAATATTCCTATTGGTATCATAGCCACTTTGCTCACCCTTCAATTTGTGCGCAGTCCCAAGTATGCAGAAAAAAGTAAGGCTAAAGATGTGGACTGGTGGGGTATAGCATTGCTGGCAACAGCCGTTGGTTCATTGCAGTATGTGTTGGAAAAAGGACATGATGATGACTGGTTCAGCAGCGGAACCATTATACTGTTGACCGTTACGGCTGTTTTCGGGTTGTTCTTTTTCATCTGGCGGGAATTGAGTTTCAGAAAGCCTATTGTAGAATTAAGGGTACTACAGAATGGTAACCTCAGGGTAGGAACCATATTATCTTTTATCATGGGCTTTGGTTTATATGGTTCCACTTTTATTATTCCTTTGTATACACAGGCCACGCTTGGGTGGACTGCGCAACAAGCTGGTATGCTGATGATCCCTTCTGCATTGACCACTGCTTTTATGATGCCTATCATCGGGCAGATGCTTCAGAAGGGAGTGAAACAACAATACCTGGTTGCATTGGGTATGCTTATATTCTTTATCTATAGCTTTTGGGGATATAAAATACTTACGCCTGATACGGATTCGCACGCATTCTTCTGGATGTTGATCGTCCGCGGTTTGGGAATGGGTATGTTATTTATTCCTGTTACAACACTTGCCTTATCCACACTTAAAGGCCAGCAAATAGGCCAGGGAGCTGCATTTACTGGTATGATGCGCCAACTGGGTGGTTCATTTGGTGTTGCGGCTATTACCACCTACCTGGCCCGCAAAAATGAGGTTCACAGAAACGATCTTGTGAGTCATTTGAATATCAATGACCTTGATGTGCAACAAAGGGTATCAGGTATGCAGCATGCGTTTATATCAAAGGGTATGACACCGGATGTAGCACTGAAATCGGCATACAAAGCTTTAGAATACAATATTATGAAACAGGCCGCAGTGCTTTCTTATATGGATGTGTTTTTAGGCCTTGGGCTAATGTTCCTTATATGTATACCATTTGTATTGATGGTGAAAAGCAACAAAGGGAAAAAGATTGATTTATCTGAGGCCATGCACTAAATTAGATTGCTACATGGTGATTTGATGCAGGGGAAGCTTGTGATCTGTGATTGCAATAACCTGTTGGCAGAAGCTATATTCCACCGGATCATTGGAACAAACCACTACCAGTCTATTGCTGCAGTGCTCCTCTACCAGTGAATGATATAATTCAATACCTTTTGTATCAAGGTTGCTGCAAGGTTCATCAAGCAGAACAATTGGAGTATCAAAAAAAATAGCCTGGGCCAGTTTTACTCTTTGTTTCATGCCCGAAGAGTAATATCTTATCTGCTTGTGGCCCGATCCTTTCAGGCCAATGCGTTCAATGATATCCTGGATTGAACAACTTTCGATAAAAGCTTTAAACATGTTATGGAATTCCAGGAATTCCACAAGCGTCATTTCTTCTATCACATCAAGGTAAGGTGCACAAAATGACGTGCTGATATATGTTTCTTCGGGAGGTAGAATTTTGTTATCTCTAAAATGTTCAATGGAACCTTCGCTTACCTGCAGCATCCCTCCGAGGCATTGGAGCAAGGTGGATTTCCCGGATCCATTATGGCCGGTTATGGCATATCCCGAACCTGAAATAAATTCCAGGTTGGCATAACGAAAGATCCATTCCCGGTTAAAGCGTTTGCCTGCATTGGAAAGCTTAATCTTCATCAACGCCATTTTTTGAGTAGCGCTTTATGATCCCTATTTTAGATTCCTTGATAAACCGGAGGATTTCAGCCCTGGTTTCATTATCAGGCACTTTGTTCTCTATCATTTCAAGGGCTGTTGTAGTGCTATGATTACCTACAAAGAGTAAATGGTATATCTGCGAAATGGTATCTATCTTTTCTTGTGCAAACCCTCGTCTTTGCAATCCAACTATATTCAATCCCATATAGCTCATGGGTTCTCTCGCAGCTTTTACATAGGGAGGAACATCTTTACGGATTACTGTATGTCCAGCCACATAAGTATGCGCACCAATCCGGGTAAACTGGTGGGCTCCTGCCAATCCTCCAATAATAGCGTATTCCCCTATTTCCACATGGCCTGCCAGTTGAACGCAATTGGCAAGGATAACATGATCTCCAACCGTACAATCGTGAGCCACATGCGCATATGCCATTAAAAGGCAATTACTTCCAACGGTGGTCTTCCATTTATCTTTTGTACCACGGTTTACAGTCACACATTCCCTAATGGTAGTATTATCTCCAATTTCGGCTGTTGTTTCTTCTCCTTTGAATTTAAGGTCCTGGGGAATGCCACCGATGACAGCCCCTGGAAAAATGCGACAGTTTCTGCCAATAATGCTATGCTGCATAATTACAGCATGAGACATGATATGTGTACCATCGCCAATTGTCACCTGGTCATGAATGACCGCAAATGGATCTATAATAACATTGTTGCCCAGTTTTGCATTCGGATGGATCGAGGCCAGGGGAGAAATCATACTCTTACTTTAGGTTTCTTTACAATTTGAGCAACCATTTCTGCTTCTGCTGCGATTTTATCGCCAACAAAAATAGTCCCTTTCATTTCACAAATACCACGGCGCACTGGGTTCATTAATTCCATTTTAAGGAGTAAGGTATCACCCGGAACAACTTTTTGTTTGAATTTACAGCTGTCTATTTTTAAAAAGTAAGTATCATAATCGTTATCCGGATCATCAGGTATGGTGAGTATACCACCTGTCTGTGCCAGCGCTTCTACCTGTAATACGCCAGGCATCACGCAGTTTCCGGGAAAGTGACCCTGGAAGTAAGGCTCATTATAGGTAACATTCTTTACTGCTACCACGTATTTCTCAGTTAGTTCAATGACCTTATCAATTAACAGGAAGGGATACCTGTGCGGTAATTTCTTCTCAATAGCATGTATATCATACAAGGGCGGTTTGGAAGGATCGTATTGAGGAAACTGTTGGCGGTGTTTGTACTTTTTAATATGTTCCTTGATCTTCCTGGCAAACTCTATATTGCTGGAATGACCAGGTCTGTTGGCAATAATATGTGCTTTAAATGGATACCCTACCAATGCCAGGTCTCCTATCACATCCAGTAATTTATGCCTGGCTGGTTCATTGGGAAAGCGTAGGTCAAGGTTGTTTAACAAACCACCTTCACTAACCTTTACATTTTCTTTCTTAAATACCTTAGCTATTCTTTTTACATCCTCCTCGCTTACAGGTTTGTCAACTACTACGATAGCATTATTGATATCGCCGCCCTTAATGAGGTTGTTTTCCAGGAGGTATTCCAACTCGTGGAAAAAACAAAATGTGCGGCATGGAGCTATTTGTTCATCAAATTCAGACAGGTTTTTCAATGAAGCATGCTGGGTGCCTAAAACAGGTGAATTGAAATCAATTAATGTATTGATACGAAATTCATTATAGGGCAAGGCTACCATCTCCACCTTCTTCCTGTCATCGGAAAAACTGATGTTGTGTTGAAGGTTATAATAGATTTTGGGAGCCTCTTGTTGTTGCACCCCAGCCTGCCTGATCACCTGCACAAATGGCTGGGAACTGCCGTCCAAAATAGGAACCTCGTTGCCATTGATCTCTATAAGCACATTATCAACCATATTGCCAGCAAGGGCTGCCATTAAATGTTCAATAGTGCCAACTCTTGCCCCGTTAGCTTCAATAATGGTGCTTCTGGTGGTATCCACCACATTATCTACATCTGCCTTAACTGTTGGACTGTTGGGAAGGTCAACTCTTTTGAATACAATACCTGTATTGGGATCAGCAGGCTTCAGGGTCATTTCCACCATTTGACCTGTATGGATGCCTACACCGCTGATCTTAGCCTCAGATGCCAGAGTGTGTTGGAAATCAGAATAAATATTGGACGACTGCATTCGGCGAAAGTATGAAACTATCGCTCTATAAACCAAAACTACGCTCCCCTAATAAGTCCTAAAGTGCTTTCAAATATGACCAAACTGTGAAACAGATACTTACTGTTTTCAATGTTTATAAGGTAATTTTGCAAGCTTCATGCAGTACCAGATTTCATCCGGAGGTTTATTGCCCGAGCACTTGGGATTGAAAGCAGACCTTGTATATGAGGCCGGGCAGCAAATTCCTGGCTCGGTTCATTATTCCATCAAGCGCTATACCCGTCCCGGGAACTGGATGGCGGATGATATAGGGGTATTGAACTACCATTTCGAATCCTCAAAACCGGAGCGTAACCACCTTGAGCTGAAGTTTTGTATAGCCGGGAATATGTATTGCCGGAAAAATGGAACGGAATGCAGCCAGTGTAAAGCGCAGGTAAGCTTTCACTGCGAGGAGAAAATAGAAAGTGTTGACCTTGTTAGCTTTGTTTTTTCTTCCACTTTGCTGGAGCAATTTGTCAAATCACGGATAGAGAATAATACTTTAAGTGAAGATATCCTATCATTTAAGCACCGGTCCTCGTTCAGCAAAACAGTATCTATTTGCGGCAGAACCAGGATGGTACTGGAAGGGCTTCTAAATCATAATTATTCTGAAAGCCTGGAGAATATCTATGTCAATGCACAGACACAGATGCTATTACTGTATAGTCTTGACTGCCTGGATGAAAAGGAAATTGATGTGATCAATTGTAAATTCCTGGCAAATGAAGCTGACAGGGAAAAGATACTCAAAGCAAGGGAAGTATTGATACAGTCCATTGGCGAACCAATAACCATTAAAGAATTAAGCCGTAAAGTAGCAATGAATGAATGCTACCTGAAGAAGGGCTTCAAGGAAATGTTTGGTAGCACCATCTTTGATTTTTATCAAAGTCAAAGAATGGAACATGCCAAATACCTTTTATATGAGAAGGGATTAACAGTGACAGAAGTTTCTGTTCTCCTTGGCTATTCTTCCATTTCTCATTTTTCCACAGCGTTTAAAAAGCATACAGGAATAAAACCCTGCGAATTGCTACTACGCTAATTACCTTCACCTTTCAATTTATTATTTGCATACTTCCATGTTCACTGTTATTGCCGGCACTGTTTTATTGGCCATGGTTCATGCGCTCATACCTAATCATTGGCTTCCCCTGGTGGCTGTGGCAAAAGCAGAGAAGTGGAAGCAAAAAGATATTACTTCTATAACATTTATGGCAGCCCTGGCCCATGTGCTTGGTACAGTTGCCTTAGGCCTGGTACTGGGCACTATTGGTAAAGAATTGCAGGAAAAATATGGCAGCATTATCTACGTTGTTTCTTCGGTAGTATTGATCGTATTTGGTTTGATCTATTACACAGTGAATCTTCCCCACCATCATCATAGCTCTCAAAAAGATGTTGCCCAGTTCAAACGAAGTAAAAGGAAATGGATATTGATTTTCATATTCATGATGTTTCTTTCTCCCTGTCTGGAAGTGGAAAGCCTGTTTCTCTCTGCAGGTGCTTATGGAATGAGGTTAGTGATACTTCTTTCCGTGATTTACGCCATTGTGAGCATTTCTGGTATACTATTGCTTGTCAACCTTGGATACAAGGGCATTAACCTGCTGAGTGCCCAATTCATTGAACACAATGAAAAAAGGATTAGCGGCACAGTGCTGATCCTTGTTGGTATTCTTTCGTTCTTTTTGCATTAATTTAGGATAAGTCAGTACATAAAAAAACTCCGGCCTGGGCCAGAGTTCTCTTATTTAAAATATTAATTATAATTCTTTTAGACTTTCATCCAATGCTTCTATGGTTTTATCCAGGTCTTCATAAGTCAATGCATTTGAAAGGAACCAGGATTCAAAAGCAGAAGGGGGAAGGTAAATTCCCCTGTCAAGCATTTTATGAAATAAGGTATTGAAAAGGTTGTTTTTAGCAGTTGATGCAGAGGCAAAATCAATAACAGGTTTATTACTGAAATGAATGGATATCATACTTCCCAAATGATTGATCACATAGGGAATGCCTGAAGCTTTCAATACATTGTGCAAACCTTTCTCTAAATAAGTCCCTTTTTCTTCCAGCTCTTTATAGACCGTTGGGTTATTTTTTAAATGGGTCAATAAAGTAAACCCTGCTATCATGGCCAATGGATTACCACTAAGGGTGCCTGCCTGGTAAACGTTACCCAAAGGAGCAATATGATTCATGATCTCCAGCTTACCACCAAAGGCACCTACAGGCATACCGGCACCAATCACTTTACCATAGGTGACCAGGTCAGCATCAATGCCCAATCTTTCCTGTGCACCACCTTTGGCTAACCTGAAACCAGTCATCACTTCATCGAAAATAAATACAATGCCTTCCTGTGTACAAAGTTGTCGAAGACCTTCCAGGAAGCCAGGCTGTGGCAATATGCAACCCATATTACCTGCAACGGGTTCTACAATGATCGCAGCTATCTCACCTTTATGTTGGTCCACCTGTTGTTTAACCGCATCAATATCATTATAGGGTGCAGTAAGTGTATCATTTGCTACACCAGCAGTAACTCCAGGCACTGTTTGAATATTAAATGTGGCTACCCCGCTTCCTGCCTTAACTAAAAAACTATCTGCATGACCATGATAGCACCCTTCAAACTTCAGGATCTTATTTCTTCCTGTATACCCTCTTGCCAGACGAATAGCACTCATACAAGCTTCGGTACCACTGCTAACCATGCGTATGAGATCTACATTGGGTACCATGGATTTGATCAATTCGGCCATTTCTATTTCCAGCTCAGTTGGCGCACCAAAGGAAGTAGAATCTTCTGCTATTTCCTGGATGGCTTTTACCACAGGTTCAAAAGCATGTCCCAGTATCATTGGCCCCCAACTATTGATATAATCAATATAGCGGTTACCATCAGCATCATATAAATAAGCTCCCTTTGCTTTCTTTAAAAAGATAGGCGTTCCCCCCACACTTTTAAATGCACGTACAGGAGAATTGACACCTCCCGGTATACTCGCCTGTGCTCTATTAAATAACTCTTTACTTCTGTCTATATTCATAAAGGGATGTTGAGAAAATTATAAAACTTTATAATCAAAATTAGCTCAATAACCTTGCAGCATCTTTTGCAAAATAAGTGGCAATAAGATCAGCGCCTGCTCTTTTAAAGGATGTAAGGGTTTCTAAAATAGCTTTTTCCTCATTGATCCATCCCATTTTAGCGGCTGCTTTTATCATGGCATATTCACCACTAATATTATAAACACTTACAGGCACATTCACAGCATTTTTTACTTCTCTGAGAATATCAAGGTAGGGCAGACCTGGTTTAACCATCACAATATCGGCGCCTTCTTCCACATCCATTTGCCCTTCTCTTATAGCCTCTGTACGGTTGGCATAATCCATCTGGTAAGTTTTTTTATCACCAAAACCAGGTGCACTGTCAAGTGCATCTCTGAATGGTCCATAAAAACAAGAAGCATATTTGGCGCTGTAGGCCATGATCCCTGTTTTTGTATAACCTTCTTTCTCCAGTCCTTCACGAATGGCAAAGATCCTTCCATCCATCATGTCACTGGGCGCTACCATATCTGCTCCTGCTTTGGCATGGCTGATGCTCATTTTCACAAGTGCTTCCACCGTAGGGTCATTCACTATCTCTCCATTTTCAACTATGCCATCATGGCCATAAGAAGAATAGGGGTCAAGAGCCACATCGGTCATCACATACATTTCCGGTACCGCATCTTTAATGGCCTTTATGCTTCGCTGCATCAAGCCATCCTTGTTCCAGGCTTCCTTTCCTGTATTATCTTTCAACTCATCTTTACACTTAATAAAAAGCAATACGCTTTTGATGCCAAGGTTCCACAACTCTTTAACTTCTTTTATAGTAAGATCAATGCTCCTCCTGTAATAATCAGGCATTGAAGCAATCTCGGTTTCTATATTCTCTCCTTCATCAATGAACAAAGGAACAATGAAATCATTGGGTGTAAGAATGGTTTCAGCAACCATACTGCGGATGGCAGGTGTTGCTCTTAATATCCTGTTTCTTCTTTGCTGGTACATTATAATATGTTTAAAGTTGTTTAATCAATTCATGCGTATGCCTGACATCTGCATAGAAATAACTCAGGGCAGCCATAAAAGCATTATGAACATCATTTGCTTTTACTGTATTATTTTCAATTACCAGGTCTTTGGTGGCGCAGGCATCCGAAGCAATTGAAATGGAATAACCAAGGTCCTTTGCCGCACGGGCGGTAGCATCCACACACATATGCGACATCATTCCTGCAATCACAAGATGTTCTATCTCCATTTGTTGCAGGTAATTTAGTAAGCCTGTATCTCTAAAGCTGTTAGGGAAGTTCTTGGTAAACACCTTTTCATTTTCCAATGGCAATACATTGTCATGAATGGCTGCACCCTTTGTGCCGGGTATGAAAAAACCTGCACCTGGTCTTATAGACAAATGCTGTATATGTATAACAGGTAAATCTTTTTCTCTAAAGGCATTCAACAATTGGCGTGCTTTCAAACTGGCATCCCCGCTGTTTACCAATTCATTATTTCCCCCTGGGAAATAATCATTTTGAATATCTATTATAACTAGAGCTGTTTTCATTTTATATGGTGTTACTTGATCCATTCTCTTGGATGCAGGCAGGCATCCAGTAAGTCTGATTCCGAAGTTCCTTCCCCGGGTAGATAATTATATTCAAACCGAACCGTAGGTGGAAGGCTCATCAAAATACTTTCTATCCTTCCATTGGTCTTTAATCCGAAGATAGTCCCTCTATCATGTACAAGGTTAAACTCCACATACCGGCCCCGCCTGATTTCCTGCCAGTGTTTGTGTTCAGGAGTAAAAGGCATGTTCTTTCTTCTTTCTACTATTGGTATATAGGCCTCAATAAAAGCATTGCCACATGCCTTGCCAAAATTCATCCAGAAGTTCACATCATGCTTTTCACCAGGACGCTGGTGATCATAGAATATACCACCTATGCCTCTTCTTTCATTTCCCCTGTGTGTGTTCACAAAATAGTTATCACATACCTGCTTGAAGTTGGGATAAAAGCTTTCGTCAAAACTATCGCACACATCTTTATACACCTGGTGAAAATGCCTGGCGTCTTCTTCAAATAAATAGTATGGAGTAAGGTCAGTACCTCCGCCAAACCAGCGGTCAATGACTTCATCATTTTCATTATACAATTCAAACATCCGGTAATTGCAATGTACTGTAGGCACAAAAGGATTTAAGGGATGGATGACCAGTGATAAACCACAGGCAAACCATTTATCTCCATTGATCTTAAGTTGAGAGCGCATGGCATCTGTTACCTCGCCAAATACTGTGGAAGTGTTCACACCTCCCTTCTCAAATACCTTTCCATTCGCAATCACACGGGTTTTTCCTCCACCGCCTTCTGGTCTTTCCCACTTGTCTTCAATAAACCTGGCTAAACCATCTGCCTGCTCAAGGGCATGACAAATTTTATCTTGCAGTTCATCAATGTATTCTATCCAGTTCTGTTTGATATTCATTTTCTATTGTAAAAACAAAAAGAGCCTTAAGCTCTTTCTTTTTAGTTTCCTGTTTTATATTCTTTCACTGCTTCAACAAAGGCCTTTGCATGGTCCACCGGAACATTAGGAGTAATGCCATGACCCAGGTTGGCTATATAATTCTGGGCACCAAAGTCATCGATCATTTCTTTTACCCATTGCTTGATCTGGGGTATAGGGGCCAGCAGTTTTGCAGGGTCAAAATTACCTTGAAGGGTTATGTTATTGTTGGTTAGCTGTCTTGCCACCTGTGGAGTTATGGTCCAATCAATGCCAATACCTGAAGCACTACTTTCACTTAATTCCTTTAAAGCATACCAGGTGCCCTTTGGAAATAAGATCACAGGGGCATCATCTTTTAAAGCATCCGCAATTTGTAATAAATAAGGCTGCGCAAATTGTTTAAAATCTGCGGGTGACAAAGAACCTGCCCAACTATCAAATACCTGCACTGTATCTGCACCTGCCCGAACCTGTGCTTTAAGGTACTCTATGGTTATGGTAGTGATCTTTTGCAATAAGGAATGTGCAAGTTTTGGCTCTGTATAGGCAAACTGCTTTGCCTTATCCCATGTCTTGCTTCCCTTGCCTTCAATCATGTAGCAAAGCAAGGTCCATGGGGCACCTGCAAAACCGATCAGTGGGACCCTTCCGTTCAATTCTTTTTTAGTGAGAGACAATGCATCCAACACATATTTTAAATGTTCGGCGGCATTTTCAGTATTCAATGCATCAACATCCTGTTGGGTCATTATGGTCTTTGGTAAAGAAGGACCTTTTCCTTCTTCCATTAATACTTCAAGGCCCATAGCCTGGGGTATGACTAATATATCAGAAAAGATAATTGCTGCATCCACTCCAACCTGGTCAACTGGCTGCAGTGTAATGGCCGTAGCCAGTTCAGGTGTTTGCACACGGGTAAAGAAATCGTATTTGTTCCTTAATTTAATATAATCAGGCAGGTACCTGCCAGCCTGCCGCATCATCCATACGGGCGGGCGCTCTACTTTTTCCTTTCTTAAAGCTTTTAATAAAAGATCATTCTGTAATTGGCTCATTAGTTTAATTATCCGGATGTGTGTTTAAATTTTTATATGCTATTAAAGCTTTTAACATGCCTTCCTGCGAAGGGGTATCACTAATGATGATAGTATTACCGGAATACTTTAAAATACTATCAGCTGTTGTTTCACCTACGGCGAAACAAATAATGTTCTTCTTTGGTTGGTTCACTGAGAAAAAACTATCTGCGGCGCTGGGACTGAAAAATAAAATGGCATCCATTTCTTCCGTTGCAATACATGGAGTGGGTACTGTTTCATATACTACTATCTCATGTGCCACTACACCATTTTGTTTTAAAAGACCTGGTAGTTCATCCCTTCTTTTATTACCGCAAAAGAAAAACACTTCATTGATACCCTTTGCCAGGATTAATTTTGCAAGCGCCCTTGCTGAAGGGGCAACGCCTGCAATGTTTGCTATAGGGAAAGCTTCCAGTACTGCCTCTTTTGTTCGTCCTGAAAGACAAAATACCTGCAGCCGCGTCTTATCTCCCCGTAGGTATTTCCCCAGGTAGTGTTCAAGGCTGGATACAGCATTGGCACTTGTAAAAACAATGGGTTGCGATGTGTACCTATGGAACCATGATAACAACTGCTCTTGCTTTTCTTCCTTCAATATAGGATGAACAGCTATTGCTTCCTGTTCTGTTATTTCAATACCATTCTCTTTCGCTTCCTCCACGATCTCAGGCAACAACTTTTTAGTGCTTAAGACCCTAATCGTTTCCATTGGTAGTTAAGCCGGTTTTTCTAATGCTGTTAATAATTGCCTGGCCTCCATTGGCAAGTATAGATGCAGCAGCCAGGCGACCTGCCTCATGCCATTGTTCTTTTAGCAACCGCTTCTCAACGACAGCTTTATATTTACCATCCGGGCTTACAATATTTCCTTTAAAATAGATCTCTCCATTATTTAATTCAGCAAGGGCGGAAATAGGAGTGGAGCAACCACCCATCAGGGCACTTAGGAAATCCCTTTCAACACATGTGCAAATTGCAGTGGATTCATCATCTAATGACCTGCAACTTTCCAATGCAAATTCATCTCCTTCACGGCAGGCAATCATTATGGCACCTTGTGCTGGGGCAGGCAGCATCCAGTCGAGGTCAATGGATGTTGCAGGACGTAAACCAATTCTCTCTAAGCCTGCAGCAGCAAATATGGCTCCCTTCCAGTTATGTTCTTTCACTTTCCTAAGCCTTGTATTTACATTGCCACGTAGATTTTCTACCTTATGAGAAGGGTACCTGTGCAGCCATTGTGCAATGCGCCGTACAGAACCTGTTGCAATGGTAAAATCCAGGGAATTGTCATCATTATCCCCGTTCCATTTGCCATTATTGTATCCCAATGCCGCAGGGGTTGACTCCTCCTTATATACAAAAATGTCTTTGTAATTAGCTCTCTTTAGTACTGCCGCCTGTTGCAGTCCTTGTGCCATTTGTGTAGGCACATCTTTCATAGAATGAACGGCAATGTCAATGCGGTTATTAAGCAGTGCAGCATCTAATACTTTTGTAAAAACTCCTTGCACGCCAAGGGCATACAAAGGGGTAATGGTGTCAATGTCACCTTCGCTTTTTAGATACACCAATTCCGATTGAACACCTAGTTCCTTTAACTGGTTTTGAACCAGGGTAGCCTGCCACACAGCCAGTTCACTGTCTCTTGTGCCAATTCTTAAAACTGTAGACATTAATTTCTTGTACTTATAAAATCATTCAGCGCTGCAATGTATTGGCAACCGCGTTGATTTTGAATTTTTATCTTCCCCGCAGTTTCATTCAATACCCTTTGAATGTGTGTATCAATAGTTTTGGGGCAGGTAGTAGTGGCCTTAGTATAGTGGGGATGGCTATACAGCTCTTTCAGTTTTACTTTCAGAGCTTTCAGCATGGGTACATGCTTGCGCATCTCACACCACTCTTCAAATTCCTGTATTAATTCTTTAATAATAGCTTTTGCCTTTGGCACTTCAGCCAGGCGCATCTTCAATGTTTCGTCTTTCATCTTTGAAAGCTCATCCACATTTACAAGGCTTACATTCTGCAGGTGTTGCGCTGCTTCCTCCACATTATAGGGAATAGACAGGTCAATGATCAATTTGTCTCCTGAATGCTCTACATGTTCCTTTAAAATCACTGGTTCAGGGGAATTTGTAGCCACCAGGATAATATCTGCTTTTTGAACTTCCTCTGAAAGGTTGTCAAGTGAAGCAGCATGTAATCCCAATTCACCAGCCAGTTCGTGTGCCTTCTCGGGCGACCTGTTGATTAAGGTGATATTAGTAGTTTCCAGGTAGTCAACCAGGTTCTTACAGGTGTTGCGGCCAATTTTTCCAACTCCTAATAATAAAATGTTTTTGGAAGAAGGATTTACAACTTTCCTGCGGATATATTGAACGGCTGCAAAAGAAACAGAAACTGTTCCCCCGCTTAACTCTGTATTGTTCTTGATCAATTTGGATGATTGGAGCACACTATTCACCAGTCTTTCTGTAAAGGCGCCTACGAATTTTTGCTCCTTGGCAAACTTTACAGCGTTTTTTAACTGGCCAACGATCTCGTAATCTCCCAGGATCTGGGAATCCAGTCCGGCACCAACACTAAAAACATGCTCAATAGCCTCTATGCCATTTTTTATATAAGCAGAGTTTTTAAATGTTTCCATATCCCCAACTGTTTCAGAACACAGTAGGTCTACCAGTTGGTAACTGCAATAGGCAAATCCATAGATCTCTGTGCGGTTGCAGGTTGATAGTATGAAAACCTCGTTCAACCCCTGTTCGGCGGCTTTTTGTAGAATGGATTGGTATTGATCATTATTTATAGCAAACTGTCCGCGTACGGAAGCATCTGATTTTTTGTAATTGATGCCGGCTACGTAAAAGTTTGATATGTTCTTGAAGTAAGGAGTGTCCATTTTTCAATTATGATCCCGATCCAGTGCAAAAGTAGTTTTGATGAAGGCACGCTCCTAAAAACAATGTCATCTATCTGTCATTTGACTCCTTGATTTTCATCAGGTTGCAGATTCACGGGCATCAATTGATAAAATTCTTGAACCAGTTGTACCTACATTTGTTGCCTTGATATGAAAAGAGCCATCATCCTCATGAACCTCGGTTCACCTGATTCCACGGAAGTAAAAGATGTCAAACGATACCTTGATGAATTCTTAATGGATGAAAGGGTCATTGACAAGCCCTGGCTGCTCCGGGCCTTGTTGGTAAAAGGTATTATCGTTCCTTTCAGGGCGCCCAATTCTGCCAAAGCCTACAAAACTATCTGGACTGAAAAGGGCTCTCCGCTCATCGTGATAAGTAAGGAACAGGAGCGTGCCTTGCAAAAAGAAATAGAAGAACCGGTTACCATTGCCATGCGTTACGGCAATCCTTCACCCATGATGGCTTATGACCTGTTGCTTCAAAAAAATCCTGACATGGAAGAGATCGTGGTAGTGCCAATGTATCCACATTATGCCATGAGCAGTTATGAAACAGCAGTGGAGTATGCCAAAGAACAACATAAAAAGAAAGCTTATCCTTTTAGACTCACCTTCATCAAACCTTTCTATGATGAGGAGGACTACGTGGAAGCACTTAGTCAGAGTATACAACCGCATTTAGATAAGGAATATGACCAGGTATTGTTTTCATACCATGGCATACCTGAAAGACACATCTTAAAATGTGACCCTACCGGGAAGCATTGCCTGAAGGTGGATAATTGTTGCGAAGTGCCTTCTCCTGCACATGATTTCTGTTACAGGCATCAATGCTGGGTGACAACCCATTTGGTGGCCGATAAGCTTAATATTCCCAAAGAAAAAAGAGGCTTTTCCTTCCAGTCACGACTGGGAAGAGATCCCTGGCTGCAACCTTATACTGCAGTGCGCCTGCAGGAGCTTCCAAATGAAGGCGTCAAGAAAATAGTGGTCGTGTGTCCTGCCTTTGTAAGTGACTGCCTGGAAACGCTTGAGGAAATGGGAGAGGAGGGAAGAGAGATCTTCTTACACGCTGGTGGCGAATCCTTCGACCTTGTGCCCTGCCTGAATGTACATCCACTCTGGATCAGTGCCATGGCTAAATGGATAAGAGAATATGGCCAGGGAAAAAGGGAAATGATCCTTAACGAAACAAAACAGACCGCCCAGGCTTAATTGTTATCTACATTAAAGTATTTTAGTTCTCCACATGTACGCATATCTTAAGGCTCTGCACATCATTTTTATTGTCACCTGGTTTGCCGGCATGTTCTATATTGTCAGGCTCTTTATATATAATACTGAAGCAGAAGAAAAGAAAGAACCGGAGAAGACCATTCTTCACCAGCAGTTCTCGATAATGATAAAACGACTGTGGTTGGGTATTACCTGGCCTTCTGCAATACTCACCCTTATCCTTGGGCCTTTGGTAATGTGGAAGGGATACTGGTATAAGACCATTTGGGATGATGCAGGCAAATGGCTGCTGATCAAACTGATCTTCGTTGTACTATTATATATGTACCACTTCTCTTTGCATGGTTTGTATAAACAACAGGCTAAGGGAATTTTTAAATACTCCTCTCAAAAGTTGCGTGTATGGAATGAGGTAGCTACCATCTTTCTTGTCCCTATTGTAATGCTGGCATCAGTAAAGGAAAGCATTAGTTGGGTCTGGGGCATAGTAGGTTTATTGGCTTTTGTCATTGTTTTAATGAGCGCCATTAAGATCTACAAGGCAATAAGGAAAAAGTAATGTACATAGTAGTTGCAGTTATTCAGTTTTTCATTTACAGGGGGTCTTTTAGCAAATCAGGATTTGGCCAACTTTTGCGTCCTGTAAAATTTCCAATATATAGCGCCACTTATCAACCCGATGATAAAACCTAAAGGACCGGTGTATAAAATACCAAGGAGCGGGCCCTGGTTACCACCCCAGTTAAAAATAATAGGACCCACAAAACCTGCGATTAAACCTATAGATCCAATAATGATTCCCCAGGCCAGCATATGAATTTCTAAACGGTCTGTATTGATTGACATCTTTTTCCAGGCCAGTAAACTAATAGCCAAAGCAATTAATATAGAAATTGAAATAGACAGTAATCTATTTTCACGCAATTGTGGCACAAGGGAAGAAATAACCAGTATACAAAAAAGTAAACTGGCAGCAAACACAAATAAGCTCAGTATAATTCTTATGGAAGTTTTCATACATCAATAGCTTTTACTAAATATAACTAAATTATTCATGATATTATACACTAATGGTCACGCTTGTGATGCATGTATGAATGAAACTGGGTTCTGCCTGATTTTTTGGATATTCCTGAAGATCTTCTAATTCCTGCTGAACCACCTTCCTGTTTCAAAATATTTATTGTCATGTATTTTTTACAGGCACATAGTAATGAATGACTGCACCACCCTTAAAGTTTTTTGTCCCCAGAAGATTAAAAAAGGTTTTTCTGTTGATATTATTAAATAAGGGCAGGCCTGTGCCTGTCACAACCGGGTGAATGCAAAGTTGGTATTCATCAATTAAATTAAGATTCATGGCACTCACAATTAGTCCCGGACTGCCTACCAAAATATCTTTGCCTGGTTGTTGTTTCAGAGCCAAAATTTCTTCTTTAAGATCTTTCTTTGCAAGCCTTGCCGTTTCCCATTCAGTGCTTTTGAGGGTATTGGAAAAAACCACCTTAGGTATCTTGTCTATAGTCACTGCAAATTCATCCATTGCTTTATTACCAGTAGGATTTTTGAGAATTGTTTGCCAGTATTGCATTAGTTGGAATGTTACCCTTCCATATAAAATAGTGTCAGCATTGCGTAAAAGCTCACTGTAATGTTCATGTATTTCTTCGTCAGCATTTATAGCTGTATGGTCGCAAAACCCATCAAGGGTCATATTGATTGCTGCAATAAGTTTTCTCATATTATGCAATTACCTGTTAGGGATCCATACCATTTCATATGACCAAAAGGAGGTTTTTATAGTTCCCGAATGATTTGCTATGGTGAATTTGTTATTTACTTTTCCTTTGGTTTTTATAATTCCTTTCATACATTTCTATCCATTCATCTGGAGTTATTTTAGAAACCAGTTCACCTATTAGTTGATAAGGAATGTCCTCTGCTTTTTTATACCGCATACAACTCTTGCCTATATCAAGTTTTTTGGGTGATGCTTTGGCGTGGGCCTCAGTAAACCATTTTAGTAGCCTGGGCTCCGCATAGATACCCATGTGATAGACAGCAATGAAATTTTTCTGCGAGGCAAAGGCCAGGAAAGGCAGGGGTAATTTTTGATCACAGTGATAGCCGGCAGGATATTTACTATGAGGCACTACGTAACCTATCATGCCATAACTCATGCATTCCTGGAAGCCCTTTGGAATATTTTTCTTAATGACCTTTCTTAATTCTGTGACAGCCTGCTTCCGGTCTTCGGGAATCTCCTCTATGTATTGGTCAACAGTTATTGCTTTTGATTGCATACGTCAATTATTGGTTACTAATTGAGGGATTTCTATAAATGAAATCCGGCAAGCAGGTATTTGCAAAGGGTCATTGAGATACCCTCTACGCATGATCGCTGCCGATGGATAACATTTGTCTGAAGTTAAGAATTAATAACCTTAAATGTACGTCCTGTCCATAGCGAAATGATCAATAAAATTCTGCTTCTTGTAACATCCGGTATGCTAAAGCCAAACAACAGGTAGCCTCCTATTATTAAGTCATTTCAGGCGCCTGATAACTTTAAGCAACCAGGTCAAATGTCAGAATCCAGGAACAATTATTTAAAGGTTCCTCAAACATTTTCAAAAATTGTAACAGCATTAAAAACTATGTACAAAAGCTTCTCCTAATAGGAATATTGTACAACCAATTTCGGATGTTTTGAAGCATCGTTGGCCGTACTTGAGCAGAAAATCCTGGATGTATAAATATTTTCGTCTTGCAGCTTTAACAAAAATCCATAATTACCATATTGTTGCATGCTTTTTACCTGGGCAGTTACATCCAAATCAATCAGATCTAAAGTTGATTGATTGGTGTGAGGAATTGAGATTTGTGTGGCTAGATCTCCAGCTGGTTGCGATTGCCATGATGCTGTTGATACATTCCAGTTGGTAACAGCACGCTGTAAAATCATTGCATTGTTATTCCCATAATTGGCATCAACAAGGTTTCCTTCTGTTGGAGCAGGGTCAGAATAAAGAGATAATTTGGCTGTCAGAATTTTGGCAGTAGCGGGTATAGAAGATAAATCGAATTTAAAAAGGCCTCGAATGTAAGCAATGCTGCCATTCACAGTCCAGGCTACAGCTGCTATGTTCTTAAAATTCTGTCCTGAAATATCCTGTCCTCCAACAATACCTATTCTTACTTCAGTTTGATTGGATGAAGGTTGTAAATTTAATGTTACTACAGGTGGTAATGTAAGGTTGATGGTTACCGTTTTGACACCGGTTGCACCTTTATTGTCTGTTGCCATTAATTGAAAGACATATTTCCCTGCGATAACTGAGCTAACGTTTGTAGAAGCAGCGCCCGGGTAATGAATTTTTGCGGTATTGGGTCCGGAAATCTGGGTCCACGTATAACCGGCTATTTGTCCATCGGCATCTGTAGCGGAGCCGGATAAAAGAATAGTATCACCTTGTGCATGGCTCAATTGAAAGGTAGTGTCATTACCTGCATTTACAATTGGGGGTTTATTCTCAGTAGGGGTGTCTTTTTTGCAGGCTACAAAAGACAAAATAGTAAAAGCAATTAGCAATACTTGTTTGATATTCTTCATCAACAGTTAGTTTTGAGTGGGTCAAGATATAATACGGAATGAAAATATTATAGATAATTTAAATTTTTTTTTATTTAATTATTTGATAAGGGTATTTGCTTAACAGTTATAATCAGCACCTTAATTATTTTGGTACAGATTTATTCCATTATGGTCAACCTGTGATAACTGCTGGCACAAACTTTCTCTTTTAGCTAAGAGTTTTTATTACTGTATTCGTTGAAGGTCTAAATCCTGAAAATCAAAACTGAAGTCTATGTTTGGTGAGATACCTTTCAGCTTTATGCTTTCTGCCTTCCCATTTTCATCAAGGCTGAACATTGCAAAAGCATCGCAGTTCATATCCTGGTATTCCCATTTTATGGCAAATGTATTAGCCTTATAATAACTCATAGGCCCATTCAACCTGGGTGACCGTAGTGCTTTGAACCAAAGCTGGTTTCCTTTCAGAAAGACTTCTACCTTTCCAAACCATTTGTCTTCATATATGCCTGTATAATCCGTTGCATTGATCTTTATATTTTTGGCAGCTGCCACTGTTTGCCATACGCTTTTTACCACTGAATCTGCACTGTTACCCTTCGTCTGCATAAACTTGCTGTATTTGTCTATCCAGTTATTGTCATCAAGTCCTAAGTAACTATCAATGATTGTTTGCTGCAAGGCGCCAAACAAATAACCGCCACCACTTTCCGTATTGGTTAATATAACAACTCCCAATTTCAAATCGGGAATAAGGGCAACGCTTGTCAGCATGCCCGGGAGCCCACCTGTGTGTGATGCTATCAGGTTGCCCTTGATATCGCCAAGGCCCCATCCTAATCCATAGCCACCAAAATGCTGGTTGTAACGCGGATTGGGATTAATACCAGTTATAGTATGAATGGTCCACATTTCTCTCTGCCTTTTTTCGCTAAATAATTGCTTGTCCTGGCCCGGTCCATATTTGCCCTTGTTTAGCTGCACGATCATCCATTTGCTCATATCGTCAACATTCGAAAGTATCCCACCTGCTGCCCCATTGATCTGATCGCGAAACATAGCAATGGTCCTTATGGTGCCGGTTTCAGTTGAATGAGGTAAAGCAAGATTGTCCTTGTCTTTAATAGCATCCTGCGATGAAAACGAATTGGTCATTTGCAAAGGATCAAGGATCCTGGATTGAATAAATTTTTCCCAGGTCATTCCACTTATTCTTGCAATTAATTCACCGGCAATAACATACAATTGGTTGTCATAATCAAATTGTGTTCTGAATGCGGATTTTGGTTTAAAGTATTGAAATGCAGTAAGCTTGTCCTTAATTGTAAAGTCGGTTCCATCCGGAAAATCCATCAAATCACCAGCACCTAAACCAAGGCCGCTTCTATGGCACAAAAGATCTTCTACTAAAAAATTCTCGGTTACATAATCATTATACATTTTAAACTCCGGCAGGTAGGTTCTCACCTTGTCTTTCCAATTTAGCTTGCCTTCATCCACCAATATGGAAAGGGCAGCTGTTGTGAATGCCTTACTGTTGGATGCTATCTGGAAGTTCGTATGCTCGTTTACGGGTTCCTTTGTTGAAATGGAACGCACTCCATAACCTTTTTCATGAACGATTTTCCCGTCCTTTACGATGGCCACTGCCACTCCGGCAACATTAAATTTCTCCATGGCTTTCTGAACCAGGGCGTCCAATTCAGCAGAGGAGACCTGGGCAAAAGTTGAATTGGTGAACAAGGCGAAGCAGGCAAAAAGCAGTAAGACTGGTTTGATTTTAAATATGCTCATTTTGGTTATTACTTTCTATACTTATGTACAACTCTTCTCAACTTACTAATATAATATTTTTTAATCCCTTATTCTTTAAAAGCATTATCAAAACAATCTCGATTAAACATATAGAATATTCCCTCCCTCAACTCCCACCCAGCCGATAGAATTGACGCTGCCAAAACCATTTAATGGTCATCCCAACAAAGTATAGGTTTAAAACATCCTCACCCTGCGATGGCTCCCAATTTACACCTATGGTACACCCTGCCAACCTCCGGGATGTCCCGAAGATATCCCGAGGATATCCCGAGGATAAGCCGACGATAAGCCGACTCTTATAGAGTCGGGATATCCACGGGACATCTATGGCTTATGTATGGAAAAAGCTTGGGATAAGGTAATTGTAACCCTGGGGTAGAAATGGAAAGCCTTGCCATAGGACAAGGCCTTTCTAATGAGAAAGGGATCCAGCCTGCAGGCTACTTTCTTAAGTTATTATTTCTTTAGAACAACCAGTTAAAGGCATAATACAATGCGCTACCTACAACCTTTTCAAAACTTGTAAGCTGCAGTTGCTGCAAACTGTCTTGGTGCAATGGGATTGACACTGTTATCATCATGCGCATTATAGCTCAACTGGTCAAACAGGTTGGATAGCTTAACCCTCAGGCTTAAATTTTTATGAGAGTAGCCTGCATGGATATCCGCGGTAATATAATCAGGTAAAGGCATCAGCTTATAGGTATTGCCAGGACTATTGGTAGGATTTCTACCGGCCAGCCTGTCACCTATATAAAAAGCACCTGCTCCAATATAAACTCCATTTAATGGTGATTCTTTTGAAAAAGTATAATACACACTGGCATTGGCCGTATGTGCAGGATTGTACCTCAGGCGGTCACCTTTTTTATTACCATTTACAGAATTGCCGTTCACTCCCGTGTAACGCATGTCATTATAGCTGTAGCCGGCCAGGATTTTAAATCCGTTTACAGGTCTTGTTTGAATGTCAAGCTCAATGCCCTTGCTGGTGGTTTCACCGGATAGTTCTTTTATATTGCTATTGTTATTGGCAGTGGTGCCATCTGCCAGGAATAATGCGGTCTGCGCAAAATTGCTGTTGACGATCCTGTAGGCAGTGAAATTGAGCGATAAGGCGCCTTTAAATAGATCATTCTTAATGCCTGCTTCAAATTGGTCAATGATAGAAGGTGAAAGGGCATTGTTGTATATATCCACTCCGCTGTTGACAGCAAATGAATTGGTATAGCTGGCAAATAAGGAGGTGGCTTTAGAAGGCTGATACACAATGCCGAATTTTGGACTGAAAGCATCATTGGAAAAGGAAGCTATTCTACCCCTGGTGTTCTTTGAAAGGGTATCCACTGTTGCAGTTTGATTCAATTGGTAGGTGTAGCGTACTCCAGCTAATACTTTCAGGTTGTCAAACAAGGAAACAAGGTCTTGTGCATATAAGCCATAACGCAAAATAGGCGAGGTGGTGATCCGCTCTTCTGGCAGTAAGGGAATATCACCTCTTTTATTGAAACCGGAAGGATCAAATATGTTGATCGTGTCGTAGATATTCTTATTACTGGTAGTTGGATTAGCATAGGTCTTAAATGTAGTAGCGATCGTTCTATACCTATCGGCATCTGCTCCTGCAAGCACAGTATGTTGAATATTACCTGTCTTCAATTTGGCATTCAGGTCAAGGGAACTGAAATAATAGTTTTCAGCAGTTCTTGTTTTTTGAAGACCCCTTGTCCAGGTGCCATCAGCAGTTACCATTGCACCAGAAGCGTTGGGCCTGTTGGCGCTGAACAGTTCATTCTTGTATTGCTGGAAAGAAACTACACCCCGCAAACCAAGTACATTGCTGATACGATGCGTAACTGTACCTGTTGCAGTTTTCTGAGTTGAATTGTTATATGCCCAGGGAACATTTAAAAACCTGTCACGTGGAATGGCTGCCACTACGTAATTGATTGCGCCTGTGCCATAATCCGGTGTGCGTTGGTCTTTTAAATAATCACCTTCAAGGATGACCTCTGTGTTTTCACCTGCTTTGTATGATATAGAGGGATTTATATAGATCCTATCTGACTTTACCCCTTTACGAAAACTACCTGCATTCTCATAACTGGCGTTAACCCTGTAAGCGACATGTCCACCATTATTTACAGGCCCGTAGATATCTATTGAGGGTTTGTAAAAAGCATAACTACCGGCACGGAAGGAAATCTCTCCCCCTTTTTCGAATTTTGGTTTCTTGGTCACAATATTTAAAATGCCACCTGCGCCAACATTTCCATAAAGAATGGCATTGCCACCTTTTAGTACCTCCATTTTCTCCACGGCACTCAGCTCGGGTTTGATGCCATTATTGAACCTTGCACCATTCTTAAAAGTATTGCTGCTCCCAAAAGCATAACCCCTTGCTGCAATTTCTTCCTGAAACCCCCCGGTAGTTCCCATAATATAGACTCCATTCATATTTTGCAAAGCATCACTCATGGTTAGCACCTGTTGCTTTTCAAGAATGTTCTTATCAAGGACTAAAATGGCTTGGGGCAGATCTCGGGCCTGCACCGGGAGTTTTCCTATGGTCGTTAGTTTTTCATTCAGGGTTCTTTGAGCCGTGATGGTAACAAATTCCAGTTGTTTGGCATTTTGAACTAGTGAGACCTGGAGGAAGGTGGTCTGGTCTTTCTTTACTTCCACTACCTTTTCCTGGGTTAATTGTCCAATGAGCGAAATCTCCAGGGTGTGCAAACCTTCCCTGACACTCAATTGAAAACGTCCCTGCTCATCCGTAGTAGTGAATTTATTGGCGCCCTTTACAGAAATGGTTACAAAGGCTGCCGGCTGATGGTCGGCAGTTGTCACCAGCCCGGAAATAATACCGGTAGGTAATTCGGGTATGGAAGACAAATGATTGTAAACCAATAAGCTATCTGTTTTAGTGAATCCCACTAAGCCTGTAAACAGTAAAAAAACAAGAAAGAAATGCCTCACAGTTGACCAATTTGCTGCAAAGAGACGTGGAAGTCTGTTTTATGGGTACCGGAATCGGGAAAAGCAGTTACGAATGGAGGAAAACTCAAGGTCAAATACAAAGAAACACCAGGATTTGCTCCAGGTTACAGGCCTGGTAATAATTGAAAGCTTCGATAAACACTAACGATTGGGTTTTGCCCTTAAGGGCTATATTTTCATACCTTTGCAGCCATTTTCAAATCAAGTTTAGAAGCCCCCTTATGGCCAATCGATATAAAGAGTTTAAACATCTGAATTTACCTGCCATTGAAAAAGAGGTTTTGCAGCGGTGGGAAAGGGAAAATGCCTTTAAAAAAAGTATAGAAGTAAGAGAAGGTGCTGAGCCTTTTGTTTTTTACGAAGGACCGCCCAGCGCCAATGGTATGCCTGGAATTCACCATGTTATATCCAGGACATTGAAAGATCTTGTCTGCCGGTATAAGACCATGCAGGGATATAAAGTGCAGCGCAAGGGCGGATGGGATACCCATGGATTGCCTATTGAGCTGGGTGTGGAGAAGGAATTGGGTATTACCAAGGAAGATATTGGCAAAAAAATATCGGTGGCCGAGTACAATCAAAAGTGCCGGGAGGCGGTTTTGCGTTATAAGGACAAATGGGATGACCTGACCACCAAAATGGGTTATTGGGTTGACCTTGAACATCCCTATGTGACCTTTACTAATGAATATATAGAAACACTGTGGTGGTGCCTGAAAGAGCTTTACAACAAAGGCCTGCTGTATAAAAGTGTTTCCATTCAGCCTTATTCACCGGCTGCCGGTACCGGTTTGAGCTCACATGAGTTGAATCAGCCCGGAACATACCGTAATGTAAAGGACACCAGTGCCGTAGCCATGTTTAAGGCTGTTAAATCAGGCAGGTCACAATTTTTATTTGATGCTGCAGGAGATGACGAGGTATTTTTCCTGGCGTGGACCACAACTCCCTGGACGCTTCCTTCCAACCTGGGGCTTACCGTAGGCCCTAACATAGACTATGTATTAGTAAAAACTTTCAACCCTTATACTCACTTACCCGTGAATGTAGTACTGGCTAAATCACTTGTCAACAGGTATTTTAAGCCAGAAGGGGAGAATGGAGATCTTGAAGAATATTCACCGGATCAAAAGCTACTTCCCTGGAAGATCCTTACAGAATTTAAAGGAAAAGAACTTGAAGGCCTGGAATATGAGCGCTTGCTGCCATATGAGGCTAACTCGCTGGAAGCTATACAGGCCATCACGCCAGATGCCCAGCCGTTCAGGGTATTGTTAGGCGATTTTGTGACCACGGAAGATGGTACAGGTATCGTTCACACAGCTCCTGCCTTTGGCGCGGATGACTATAAGGTTGGTAAGAAATATAATATAGGGATACTCACTCTGGTGGACAGGGAAGGGAAGTTCGTAGATGGACTGGGAGAGTTTTCCCGCCGTTTTATCAAGGATTATAAGAACGAGCCCGATTACGTGGATGTCAACGTAGACATCTCTGTTAAACTGAAGAAAGAGAACCGCGCCTTTAAGGTGGAAAAATACGAGCACAGCTATCCCCATTGCTGGAGAACGGACAAACCGGTAGTGTATTACCCGCTGGATGCATGGTTCATTAAGACTACTGCAAAGCGGGAAAGAATGGTGGAGCTGAATAAGACCATCAACTGGAAACCTGAATCTACAGGTACAGGGCGTTTTGGTAACTGGTTAGAGAACATGGTGGATTGGAACCTGAGCCGCAGCCGTTATTGGGGTACGCCATTGCCAATATGGAGAACAGAGGATGGATCTGAGGAGAAATGCATTGGATCTATTGAGGAACTGAATGCCGAGATTAAAAAGGCCAGCCAGGTTCTAGGGGGTGATGTTAATACACATTACCTGCATGACGGCATCCTGGACCTGCACAAGCCATATGTGGATGAGGTGATCCTGGTATCTGAATCAGGCAAACCTATGAAAAGGGAGCCCGACCTAATTGACGTATGGTTTGACAGTGGTGCAATGCCTTATGCCCAATGGCATTTCCCCTTTGAGAATAAAGAAATATTCCAAGAAAATTTCCCTGCCGACTTTATAGCCGAGGGTGTGGACCAAACCCGTGGCTGGTTTTATACCCTCCATGCGCTTGGTGTGATGCTTTTTGACAGCGTGGCTTATAAAACCTGCGTTTCCAATGGGCTGGTACTGGATAAGAATGGCAATAAGATGAGCAAACGACTGGGAAACGTTGTTGATCCATTTCAAACTATTGAAAAATTTGGAGCCGACGCTACCAGGTGGTACCTGATCACCAATGCTTCACCATGGGATAACCTGAAGTTTGACCTGGAAGGTATAAAGGAGGTGCAGCGTAAATTCTTTGGTACCTTATATAATACCTACCAGTTCTTTGCGCTGTATGCCAATGTGGATAGGTTTAGCTTTAAGGAGGCCTATATTCCATTGGAAGAAAGGCCTGAAATAGACAGGTGGATCCTTTCCTCGCTGCAGACACTGATCAAAAAAGTGACTGCTGCCTTTAATGACTATGAACCTACACAGGCAGGTCGTTTAATAGAAGATTTTGTGGATGAACACCTCAGCAACTGGTACGTAAGGCTTTGCCGCCGCCGGTTCTGGAAAGGGGAGTATGAGCAGGATAAAATAGCGGCCTACCAGACACTGTATGAATGCCTGGAAACAGTGGTGCGCCTGATGGCCCCCATTTCTCCTTTCTTCAGTGATGAGCTGTTCATTAACCTGAATGCAGTGACCCAAAAGCATAAAGAAGAATCTGTGCATCATATCCTGTTCCCAACTCCTAAAGAAGAATATATTGATATACTACTGGAGGAAAGGATGGGACTCGCCCAGGATGCTTCTTCATTGATATTGTCCCTGCGTAAAAAAGCGAATATCAAGGTGCGCCAGCCGCTTCAAAAAGCACTGATACCTGTGTTGAACCCTTTGATGGAACAACAATTGCACAAGGTAGAAGATCTTATTACAGCGGAAGTGAATATAAAAGAACTGGAATATCTATCTGATACGGAAGGGTTCATTAAAAAGAAGATCAAGCCCAATTTTGGAGCCTTAGGAAAGAAGCTTGGCCCCCTGATGAAAGCTGTAAATACTGCTCTTTCAAATTTTTCCCAGCATGAAATTTCTTTATTTGAAAAAGAAGGCAGATATTCAATCCCTGTAGGCAATGATGAGTTCGTTGACCTGGCATTAAGTGAGGTAGAGATTAGCAGTGAAGATATTCCCGGCTGGACAGTAGCAAGTAAAGGACCACTAACGGTTGCATTAGATATAAATATCACACCTGAATTAATACAGGAAGGAGATGCCCGTGAATTCGTGAACCGGATTCAAAAAATAAGGAAGGATAGTGGCTTTGATGTTACGGACAGGATCGAGGTAAAAGTAGCTGCCAATAATGGTATCTCTTCATCTTTAGCTAAGTATAATGACTATATTTGCGCGGAAATTCTGGCAGATAAGCTAGAGTTAACATCAAACATTGATGAGGGCACTGAAATAGAGGTTAATGACAACCCATTGAAGGTCATCGTCTTAAAAAAGGGGTAAAAATTGTATGGCTACTAAAAAGCAAGCGTCAAAACCTGCCCGCGCCAATGGCGGGAAAGCTGTGAAAGCATCAAAACCAACCAAAACTGCTACCCGCCCGGTGGCTAAAGCGACTGCCAAAAATGCGGTAAAAACCGCACCTAAAAAAGCTGCTGCTAAGGCAGCGCCCAAAAAAGCAGCGCCAAAAAAGTCTGCCCCGGCAACTAAAAAATCAGCAGTGAAAGAAGTAACCCCAAAAAAAGGAGTCAAAGCTCCTGCGAAGCCTGCTCCAAAGGCCGCTTCTGTAAAAACTGCCCCCATAGTGGCTAAGAAAGCTGAAGTTCCTGCTAAGAAAGCAGCGCCTGCCCCCACCAAGGCTGCGCCTGCAAAGCACCCTGACCCGGTAAAAAAGCCGGCTGTTACAGGGCCATCGCACCAGGAAGTGAAGCCGGCAATTAAACCTTTGCAACAAGCACCAAAAAAGGAAGCACCTAAACCTACCAAGGTGGTGATCCCCAAAACATCAACAACAAAGGCTGTTAAGTACGAACCAGATTTCACAAAATCGGTATTGGATTCACAACAAAAAGAACAAACTGGTCCTACTATGAGGTATTCAGATGCAGAATTGATGGAGTTTCGTGAGTTGATTGGAAAAAAACTTGAAACAGCCAAAAAGGAACTTGCTTATTTGCAAGGATTGATCACACGTAAAGATGAAGGTGGTGATATGGAAGATGGCCGCTATATGACAATGGAAGACGGCAGCATGAGCATGGAAAGAGAACAATTGAGCCAGATGGCCAGCAGGCAGATTCAGTTCATAGATCACCTGGAGAAGGCAATGATGCGCATTGAAAATAAAACCTATGGCATTTGCCGAGTTACAGGAAAGCTGATAGACAAAGCGCGTTTACGTGCTGTGCCTCATGCTACCCTTAGCATTGAAGCCAAGCAAATGATGAATAAATAATTGGAATTTATAGTTTAAAAGCCTTGTTCCCTTAAAGAGGAGCAAGGCTTTTTTATTATCAAGGAAATTTTCTGCTATTTTACAGGTGGAGAACAAGAGTATTAATTTTATAGGCAGGATATATGGAAACAAGTTCAATGAAGGTTTCATTTACATACGACAAGAAACAGGTATTGCAGGCCCTGCGCTATCATTTCCTGAGCAGGAAAGAGATACGGTTAATGATCATCCTGGTCAACGTTTTTGCATTGGGATCAGCTTTTTTATTTTATTTTAAAAAGATACTTCCGCTTGCCTTCTTAGTTGGATCCTTTCTATGGTTTATATTGATGCTGAGCTTTTGGTTTTTCCTGCCAGGCATGGTTTACAGGCGTGCCACCACATTTAAGGATCATTTTATAATGACCTTCGACCCGGATTCTTTTTCAGTTGGCAATGAAAGAGGATCACGAAGCTATCCATGGAAAGCCGTTAGCAATTTCCTGGAAACACCTCATTTCTTCCATCTCTATTTTGACAGCCGTTCTTTTTTCCTGGTGCCCAAGGATAGTTTTTCCAATTCTGATGAAATATACCAGATGCGGCATATGCTGAAGGAGAAGATAAAGAACTAGGATTTGCAGGATTAAATAGGTTTATTGAGGAGGTGGGAATATCGAACAATAGAACAAGGAATATAGAATGTCGAAGTGTTTTGGATGAATAGGCATTTGATAGCAGTCCTTTCTTAGGTTGAAGGAAGAAAATTTTCAATAATCAATTTTCAATGCTCAATGTTCAAGGCAGAGAAGGAGAGAACTGCAGAATATCGAACAAGTAATGGCGAATGACTTAGCATGCCCTAGATACTCATGGCGGTTATTGTGGAATTATAGATAGGGAAGGTTTGTATTGGTGATTGTTGCTCCTTTAGGTGCTGTAATCCCTCCTTGACAACTTGTCAACCCGTTAACCTGTTTACTCTTTTGACTTTTTATTTGATTTTTTACTTATCCCTTACAATTCTTTTTCCATCACATAATGCGGTATTGTGATTTCTTCAAACTCAGTACCGGTTTTTTTGTAGCCCATTTTTTCGTAGAAGCCCAGTGCATTCTTGCGGGCATGCATAGTGATTCTTTTATAACCCCTATCCCTGGCCAGGTTTTCGGCAAACTGCATCAGGGCTTTACCAATACCTTTACCCTGCAGGTCGTTCAAAACGGCCATCTGGCGTAGCCTGACAGTATCTGGTTCTTCTTCCACCAGCATACAGCATCCCAGCATTTGGTCGTCTTCGTAGGCCCCCATTAATAAATTATTCTTTTCAGAATCCAGTTCTTCTTGAGTAAAACCCAGTCCAAGCGGTTTGCGCAAAATGGTATCACGCAGCTTGATCATCTGCTCATATTCCTTCGTACCATGATCTATAATCTTTAATGCCATTAGGAGTTGGGGTTGAATGGTTTCAATTTACAAATATTGGTGCAGATGGCAAGATGCCAATTTTATATGGTATTTGGAGAAAAAAAGAAAAGTTTTTGTATTTGGGTATAAAGAATGATCAAAACGATAGATAAACCAAAAACTTATATTTTTGCACCACTATAACCAAACTTTTACAAAATGTCAGACATTGCAGCAAGAGTAAAAAAGATCATCGTAGACAAATTAGGAGTTGATGAAGCGGAGGTTACCAACGAAGCTTCTTTCACAAACGATTTGGGAGCTGATTCTTTAGACACGGTAGAATTGATCATGGAGTTTGAAAAAGAATTCAATATTTCAATTCCGGATGAGCAGGCTGAAACCATCACCACTGTAGGCCAGGCTGTATCTTACCTTGAAGAGCACGCAAAGTAATTGTTGTTCCTTATGGAGCACTATAAAAAATCCGCCTTCAGGCTGTTTAGGCAGCGAAGGCGGTTTTATCTTACATAAAATATTATTGTGGGTCGTCATATTGAGCTAAAACGAGTGGTTGTAACGGGCATGGGGGCCATTACGCCTTTGGGAAATTCGATAACAGAGTATTGGAATAATTTACGCAATGGAGTAAGTGGTTGTGACTTTATTACCAATTTCGATGCATCAAAATTCAAAACCCGGTTTGCCTGCGAGATAAAGAATTTTGACGCCACTAATTTTTTAGATAGAAAAGAAGCCCGTAAGCTTGACCGCTTTACCCAAACTGCGGTTGTTGCCAGTGACCAGGCCGTCAAGGATGCTGGTATTGACCGGGACAATGTGGATGTGGACCGAGTAGGCGTAATATTCGCCAGTGGTATTGGCGGTTTGATCACCTTCCAGGAAGAAGTGACCAATTTTGCCAATGGCGATGGTACTCCACGCTTCAATCCTTTCTTTATTCCCAAGATGATCCTGGATATTGCAGCAGGACATATTTCCATGAGGCATGGCTTCAGGGGACCCAACTTTGCTGTAGTAAGTGCCTGCGCCTCTTCTACGAACGCTATGATGGAAGCTTTTAACCTCATCCGAATGGGGAAGGCAGATGTTATTGTAACGGGTGGTGCAGAAAGCGTGGTAAGCGAAGCAGGTGTGGGTGGTTTTAATGCCATGAAGGCCCTGAGTGAGCGTAATGACGATCCTAAAACTGCTTCCAGGCCTTATGATAAGGACAGGGATGGCTTTGTGATGGGTGAAGCTGCAGGTGTCCTGATCTTTGAAGAACTGGAGCATGCTATTAAAAGAGGCGCCAAGATCTATTGCGAAATAGCTGGCTGCGGTGCCACTGCTGATGCACATCACATCACTGCACCCCATCCGGAAGGACTGGGCGCTAAAAATGTGATGATACAGGCCCTGGCAGATGCTGAAATGCAACCCTCCGATATTGATTACATTAACACGCATGGTACCTCTACGCCATTAGGTGATATTGCTGAAGTGAAAGCCATCATAGATGTCTTTGGTGAACATGCTTTTGACCTCAATATCAGCTCCACCAAATCCATGACAGGGCATTGCCTGGGTGCGGCTGGTGTCATTGAAGGTATTGCCTGTATCATGGCTGTGCAGAACGACATTGTTCCACCTACCATCAATCATTTTACAGACGATCCTGAACTGGACTCAAGGTTGAACTTTACATTCTGGGAAGCTCAGAAAAGAGAAGTTAATGCGGCCCTGAGTAACACCTTTGGATTTGGAGGACATAATGCCTGCACCATATTTAAAAAATATTCAGCCTAAGGGATAGTCTTTTTTTCTGCACATAAAAAGTTGTAGTTTACAGTTTGTGGATTTTTGGAAAGCATTCTATAAAAATCATACTGATCCTTCTTTCAAAAAACAATTGAAAGGTGTTTTGGGCTACTCGCCCGGAAATGCTGCTTTGTATAAAACTGCCTTAACCCACCGCTCCGTAAAAGAAACACTTGACGAGAACAATGAACGTCTTGAATACCTTGGTGATGCCATTTTAAGCGCCCTTGTTGCTGATTATCTTTTCAAACGATATCCTTATAAGGAAGAAGGCTTTCTCACCGAGATGAGAAGCAAAATGGTGAACCGCCAGCAATTGAATGATATTGCTGTGAAAATGGGACTTAAAAAAGTAACGGTATATAATAAGGCGGATGCTTCACTGAAGACCAGCCAGATCTTTGGCAATACACTGGAAGCCCTGGTAGGCGCTGTGTACCTGGACAAAGGATATAAGAAAACAAGTAAATGGGTGAGTGAGCGCATCATCATCCCGCATATGTTTGTGGAGGACCTGGAGAACCTGGAGATCAACCACAAGAACAAACTCTATGGCTGGGCCAACAAAAATGGCAAGCAACTGGAATTTGAGACCCTCAACGAAAAGCTGGAAAACGGCCGCCGGTTATTTACCATAGGCGCCGTGATCAATGGAAAAGTAATTGCCCAGGGCAAGGCCTTCAATAAAAAAGATGCTTCCCAGATAGCTGCACAACTGGCAGTGGAAAAGCTGGGCATAGTCAACTCAGATTCCACTGTGGCAGAAGATTAAATTCTTTACACCTTTTCCCTAATTATTATTTTGAATAGCTGATGCGGTAGATGGCTCCCTTGCTATCATCGCTCACCAGCAGGGCACCATCAGCGGCTACTTCCACATCTACTGGACGTCCTATAACGGAGTCGCCTGGTTGTAACCAGCCAGAAGCAAATGGTGTACTTTGAACCACTTTGTTATTTTCCAGCTTTACCATAACAACCTGGTAGCCTATTTTCTGCGACCGGTTCCAGCTTCCATGTTCAGCAATGAACATCTGGTTCTTATATTCAGCAGGGAACATATTTCCTGTATAGAATCTTAAGCCTAAAGATGCCACGTGAGGCCCAAGTTTTAAAGCGGGGGGTGTATAATCAGCACAATTCTTGCCTTGCCCGAATTTAGGGTCAGGAATATCGCCCTGGTGGCAATAAGGAAATCCGAAATGCATTCCTTTTTGAGGGGCTGTATTGAGTTCATCGCTGGGTACATTATCACCTAATTCATCACGTCCATTATCGGTGAACCATAACTGGCCTGTTTGGGGATGCCAGGCTAAGCCGACGCTGTTGCGGATGCCTTTAGCGAATACTTCCAGGCCGGTGCCATCATCGTTGATCCTGGTAATACATGCATGAATGGAATCGGGTTCACAAACATTGCACGGGGCACCCACGGGTACGTATAATTTGCCATCAGGGCCAAAGGCAATGAACTTCCAACCATGCCAACCTTCTGTAGGATACTTATCATAAATAACCTTGTAGGAAGGAGGATTATCAAGATGGTTTTCAATATCATCATATCGCAGGATGCGATTGATCTCTGCGACGTATAAATTGCCGTTTTTGAAGGCAACCCCACAAGGTGTGTTCAATCCGGAAGCAATGGTATATACCTTTTCAGCTACGCCGTTTTTATCGTTGTCCACTGCGGCAAAGACCTTACCGCCACCCATATTGCCCACAAATAAAGTTCCTTTGGCACCCCAGCACATGCTGCGAGCATTGGGCACTTCCGCAAATACATTGATCTTAAAGCCTGGTTGCAGCTTGATCTTATCAAGACTGTATTTAGCAAATAAGCTGTCAGGAGAAGTGATGGCTGCCTGTGTTGTATCAGCAGTCTTTATTGAAGTAGAGGCTTCTTTTTCTTTACATGAAAACAGGAAAAGAAATAAAGTACTTGCCAGGCAAGCCTTTAAAAAAAGACGTGAATTCAAAACTATAGACATGTTGGTAAAGGATTGAAGGACTGAAATTAGTAAGATTCTTATTTATACAAGCCGGGAATCTTAAATGAGATCCTTTGGTATTATATATAAACAGCGTGGAAAACAAGTGAATACGAGGGATTTTCTTAACTGAATTAATGAAAACTACTAAGGGGTTTATAGTTTATTACCTATAGGTGTTGTTCTGTATATGTGGTTTTTACTGAAGAATATTCGTACTACTACTTGCATTTTAAAAAAATGCTGATTAGTTTTGCTCCCGCTACTGAAAATAACTAAGTGGTATTACTTATGAATCCTTAGTCTTTTCATTTAGCAACCCTAAAGGAACTAACTAATCCGTAACAATGAGAAACTTATACACACTGCTCGTATTCAGCCTTTTTTGTGCCTCCTCTTTTGCAACTCCTGTTATTAAAGCTAAAGCAAATGCTAACTGGAACCTTTCCAGTAGCTGGGACTTGAACCGTTTGCCTAAATCCGGAGATACGATCAATATACCAAAAGGCATAACTGTTATTATCAATGATGATGAAGTGATTAGCGGCACAGTTTATATCAAGGTAGAAGGTGTACTTAACTTTGAAGGAAATAATTCAACCCTTAAGATGGCGGCGGGTACAATAGAGGTCGCAGGTGGTTTCATTAATGGTGGTGGTTCGGCCTCCCAAAAAATATTCATTGGAAATTCTATTGTGTTCAAGGGCAATGAGCCTTCTATATCAGGATTCCAGGTCGCCAGTGCTGCAGCGCCTTACTTTTCCTGGGTAAATGCAACACCCCTTCCTGTTACTAACCTGTCTTTTAATGTTACTTATAAGTCAGGGAATGTGCTGGTGCAATGGTCAACAGCTACTGAAATAAATTCAGATCATTTTGAGATAGAACGCAGCTTCGATGGAAACGCATGGGCATCTATTGCTCAAATGAAGGCTGCAGGTACTTCCCAGTCAGTAAACAATTATTCTTACACTGATAGAGCTGTTGGTTCAAGGGTAGTGTATTACAGGATAAAAGAAGTAGATCGCGATGGTCGTTTTGCCTTTACATCTATACAGTCCATAAAAGGCAGGGATACTGAAATGATCAGGGTTGCCTCCATGTCAAACAATATTGTACTGCAATTTCCCGGAGGAATCAATAATGCTGTATCTGTGCGTATTGTATCACTTTCGGGGCAAATATTAAAAGAGAAAACCATCAATCAGCCTCAAGGCCAGGTATTAGTGTCAACCTCTATAAAAGGCAATTATATAGTTTCCATTTCTAACGGGCAAGATATCAATATAGCTAAACAAGTGGTTTTATAAAGAGCTCTGAACGGAATGTGATCCCTATATTATAAAGGATCCTTTATTTCCTGGCACAGTTCAATTAAAACACCATTGGCAGTTTTAGGATGAATGAAGCAAACCAGTTTATTATCCGCGCCACGTTTAGGGGTTTGATTCAATAATATAAACCCGGCCTTCTCAAGCCTCTCCATCTCCTGGTTAATATCTGTCACCTCAAAGGCGATATGGTGGATGCCTTCTCCTTTTTTATCAATAAATTTTTTGATGACCCCGTCCTCTGTTTCAGATTCCAGTAATTCGATCTTCGTGTCTCCCTGCCTGAAAAAGGCCGTGATCACTTTTTCGGAGGCAACATTTTCTTTTTTGTAGCATTCAGTGTTCAGCAGGCTTTCAAATAATGGGATGGAACCGGAGAGTGATTGTACAGCAATTCCTATATGTTCAACTTTCAACATGATACTTTGCAGGATTTTATTGTTAAGTAAGCAAGGCTTTTTAAAAGTATATATTTAAGTTGATTATGGTTAAACAGGAGATGCGGTAAATTTGTAAAGAGAGAATAACTTATGCTGGAATTGCCCATATACCTTGACCATAATGCAACTACACCCTGTGATCCACGGGTGGTGGAAGCCATGTTGCCTTATTTTTCAGAACATTTTGGCAATGCCGCAAGCCGTCACCATGCATTTGGCTGGCGGGCAGAAGCAGCGGTGGACTATGCCAGGGAGCAAGTGGCAAATTTGATAGGGGCAGAACCAAAGGAGATTGTATTTACCTCTGGAGCCACGGAGGCAGATAACCTGGCAATTAAAGGAGCCTGCGAAATGTATGCTTCAAAAGGTAACCATATCATTACATGCGCTATTGAACATAAAGCGGTACTCGATACCTGTAAGCACCTGGAAAAGCTTGGCATTGAGGTAAGTTATTTGCCCGTGCTTCCTAACGGGTCCATAGACCTAAAGGACCTGGAAGCTGCTATAAGGCCAGGTACCATACTTATATCTATTATGTATGCCAATAATGAAATTGGTACAATAATGCCTGTAAAAGCCATCAGCGAACTGGCAAGAAAGCACGGTATATTATTTTTTACGGATGCCACGCAAGCCGTAGGAAAAATACCTGTTGATGTCAATAAGGATCAAATAGACCTGTTGGCTTTAACTGCTCATAAAATGTATGGTCCAAAGGGTGTAGGGGCTTTGTATGTAAGGAGGAGGGACCCAAGAGTTCGGCTGGCGTGTCAAATGGATGGTGGTGGGCATGAGCGGGGTATGCGAAGCGGAACACTGAATGTGCCCGGCATTGTAGGTCTCGGCAAGGCGGCTGAACTAGCGCAGTTGGAAATGCTGGAAGAAAGTAATCGACTCAGGAAAATGAGAGACCTTTTAGAACATGAATTGCTGCTACTGGATCAAACTTTTGTAAATGGGGATACTGAAAACAGGTTACCTCATATGACGAATATTTCATTTCAGCATGTGGAAGGAGAAGCCCTTTTGATGGGAATCAATAAGGAAATTGCTATTTCTTCCGGATCTGCCTGTACTTCTGCTTCTATTGAACCATCTTATGTATTAAAGGCTTTGGGATTAAGTGATGAACTGGCCCATAGTTCCTTAAGATTTGGGCTTGGAAGGAATACCACCGAAGAGGAAATCGCATACACGATAGAAAAAGTTTCCGGAGTAGTCAATAACCTTCGTGAAATGAGCCCGCTATGGGAAAACAGGAATTCCAGATAATAAAATCGGCTAATTACCTGGAATTAGTAATATAATACAGGTAAGAGCTACTGTTACGTTAAAAAATAGAGAAATAGGTTTAATTGTTGCAGCGTTTTCTAATTTTACATACTGAATACGAATTATGGTAAACACGGATAATGCAATATTTATAAGTGAAAAGGCTAAGGAAAGAATAGCACAGATCATGAAAGAAGAAGGTTATGATAAAGACCCTTCCTATTTCATCAGGGTGAGCGTGGTAGGTGGTGGTTGTTCTGGACTAAGCTATAAGCTTGATTTTGATAATGTATCAAAGCCTATGGACCAGGTGTTTGATAATGAAGGTGTGAAAGTGGTGACTGACCTGAAAAGTTTTTTATACCTGGTAAATACAACGCTTGAATTTTCAGAAGGATTAAATGGCAAAGGATTTTACTTTAATAATCCAAATGCCACCAGGACCTGTGGTTGTGGGGAAAGCTTTGCTGTCTAGTATGTACTTTGTATTCCTGTTATTAAAAAAATTATAAGCTCCTCCCGGGAGCTTTTTTTATACCTCCTAATTTACGGTAGAGTTAAGGCAGAATGCTTATTTTGCATTTTACATTTTTCATTTTCATTTACATGTGGCCAATTTGTAAAAAGGAATTACGACAGTTTTTTAGTAGCCTGACCGGCTATATTGCCATCATAGTTTTTTTGCTGGTGAACGGACTGGTGCTATTTGTTTTTAGAAATAACATATTTGAAAGTGGGTATGCAACGCTGGACGATTTCTTTTCTTTTGCGCCGTGGATACTCCTTTTTTTGGTGGCCGCCATTACCATGCGCAGCTTTTCGGAAGAATTTAAGGGGGGTACTTTTGAGATTCTGCAAACACGTCCATTAAGCCAATGGCAAATTGTTTCCGGGAAGTTCCTGGGAAGCCTGGTAGTAGCAGTGATAGCACTTATTCCAACGCTGGTGTATTATTTTACCATCAATCACCTTGCCTCTTCTACAGGCATTGATTCGGGTGCGGCGGCAGGATCTTACATTGGGCTTTTATTGCTTACAGCTGTTTTTACTTCAATCGGTATTTGCGTGAGCAGTTTTACTACCAACTCTGTGGTGTCATTCATTATAACCCTGGTAGCCTGCATTTTACTATACTTTGGGTTTGATGCCATCAGTCAACTGCCAATGTTTAGTGGAAGTGCCGGATATTATATCAGCCTGGTAGGGATCAACAGCCACTATCAAAGCATCAGCAGGGGTGTGATAGATACCAGAGACATAGTTTATTTTGCCAGCCTGGTCATATTCTTTTTATTGGTTACAAGACAAAACTTACAAAAGCGGTGAGAAATAACAGACATATAGCCTGGTGGATAGGACTGGTGTTAAGTGTAGTGGTCATCAACATTATAGCAGCTTTTGCACATTTTCGTGTTGACCTGACGGAAGATAAAAGGTATTCGGTAACACCTACTACAAAGGAACTTCTTCGCGGATTGGAGAAGCCACTCACTGTGGATGTTTTTTTAAAGGGTGATTTTCCGGCTGAATTCCGAAGATTAAGCACTTCCACCAATGAGTTTTTAAGTGTACTTAGGGATAACAGCGGCTCCAAACTTCAATATCATTTTATATCTCCTGAAACTGAAGCAGGGACGGGGAAAAGCTGGGGAGATTCCCTCCAGGCTATGGGCGCTGCACCAATAAATTTGAATGTACAGGTGAAATCGGGAGAAGAGAACAAGATCGTTTATCCGTATGCGTTATTGCACTATAATGGTGAAAGCGCTCTTGTAAACCTGTTTCAAAGCAGCAAAAGAAATATTTCTCCTGCAGAATTAAATAATGCAGAGGCCATGATGGAATACCAGTTTGTCAAAACAATTGACAAAATGATACACCCCGAAAAGCCATTTATTGCCTATGCTACAGGAAATGGTGAACCTGTTGATGCACGTACCTATGACCTGCAACAGGTGGTCAATAATGGGTATAAGCTTTTCACATTTGACCTCAAAAGCCAGGCATCTATTCCTGATACCATGAAGGCCTTAATGGTGGTAAAGCCCCAGGAATCTTTCACTGATGCGGAGAAACTGAAGATCGATCAATACATTATGAGGGGTGGAAAAGTGCTTTGGTTCATTGACGCGCTGCATGCAGAACAAGATAGCCTGAGCTTTAAATCTGAATTGATAGCCTACGACCGCAACCTGAACATACAGGATCTGCTGTTTAATTATGGGGTGCGCATCAATCCTGACCTGTTGATGGACCTGCAGTGCGATTTCATGCCTTTTGCTGTAGGAGGCAACGCTTCTAATCCTCAGTATGAATTCCTGCATTGGAATTACTATCCATTATTTGAATCACATAACAACCATATCATTAATAAGAACCTGGGGCTTGTGGCCGGCAGGTTTGTGAATACAATAGATACTATAGAAACAGCGGGTATAAGGAAAACCTTTTTATTACAGAGTTCTGCCAATTCACGTATCATGGCCACCCCGGTTTTGATAAGCCCCAATGAGAACCGAAATGCCCCAGAGGATGCCCAGTATAAGATGAAGGATGTTCCGGCTGCCGTACTGCTGGAAGGAAGATTTACCTCCTTTTACCGGGGCCGGGTAGGAAAGGTGCAAAGAGACAGCCTTGCTGCTTACGGTGGATTCAGGGATGCCAATGCTACCGAGAATAAAATGATCGTTGTAGCTGATGGTGATATTGTTTTGAATGATGTTTCTCCAAAACAGGGGCCTTTGCCAATGGGAATGAATCTTTATACCATGGGCTCACAGTATGAATACCAGTTTGCCAACCGCGATTTTTTATTGAATAGTCTTGAATACCTTACCAGTAAAAGCACCATTATTGCTACACGCAATAAAGAGATCGTTTTAAGATTGCTGGATAGTAAAAAAGTGGAAGCCGAAAAGACCAAATGGCAGCTTATCACTATAGTATTGCCCATTTTGCTGGTGATCATATTCGGATGGTTATACCAGCTTGTGCGTAAAAGGCGGTTCGCTTCATAGCAGGCTATATTTTGCCTTCATTATCTTTATCGGTTTAAAGGATATTAAAGAAGTATGACGACGGATCAGATAACTTACCTGGTGTTTGGAATTGTTTTATTGATCGCTGTGATTATTGACCTGGGGTTAGTTAGTAAGACTTCTACTGAGATCACTATCAAAAAAGCCTTGATTCAAACAGCTTTCTGGGTTTCGCTTGCATTTGCTTTCTTTGGCTTTTTGTGGTTCTATGAAAGAACCAATGTTGCCATTGAATACATAAGTGCTTACCTCATGGAATGGAGCCTTAGTATTGATAATATATTTGTTTTCATACTCATTTTCACATTCTTCAGGATTCGTAAAGACCATGTGGCAAGGGCGTTGATGATTGGTATAATGATGGCTATTGTTTTCAGGATCATTTTTATATCCATCGGGGTGGCGCTGGTAGAAAACTTTCACTGGATATTGTATTTATTCGGGGCTTTCCTTGTATATACAGGCATTAAAATATTTACTGTAAAACATGATGATGGATTTGACCCGGGCAATAACCCCGTATATAAATTCCTTAACAGGTTCTTTCCGATCATTCACCATGATGTCAGCGGCAAATTAACCGTAAGGAAAGATGGCAAAAGGTTTTATACCAATATGTTTGTCGTAGTGGTGTTATTGGCCACAACTGATATCGTATTTGCACTGGATAGTATTCCAGCTGTTTTTGCCATTTCGCAGAATAAACTGGTCATTTATACCAGTAATATTTTTGCTGTGTTAGGATTGCGATCCTTATTCTTTTTGTTGAAGGGGGCGGTCAATAAGTTCGACTATTTGCAACAGGGCATCGCGATAGTACTGATCTTTATTGGGGGAAAGATGCTTGCAGAATATTTTGGCATCAAGGTACCTGTTTATATTTCACTGATAGTAATCGTAGTTTGCCTGGTTGGTTCAGTTATTTATTCCATCCAGATGGATAATGACAGGGAAGAGAAAAAATAATTATCGTGTACACTGTTCAAGAACTTTGCAATGTCATCAACGGCACTTTCCTGCTGCAGGAAGGTGAAGCAAATATTGAGCACCTGGCTTTTGATACCAGGCGCCTGCAACAACCCGCTACTTCTTTGTTCTTTGCACTGAAGACTGAACACAATGACGGCCATAAATTCCTGGTTACAGCCTACAAAAAAGGAGTGCGAAACTTTATTGTTTCAACAGCGGTTGATACTATACAGTTCACTCATTCCAACATTCTGATCGTTGAAGATGTACTTGCAGCACTGCAGCAAATAGCAGCACACCACAGGAAACATTTTCATTACCCTGTCATCGGCATTACAGGTAGTAATGGCAAAACCATTGTCAAAGAATGGCTGTACCAATTGCTGCATGAAGAATATAATTTAGTCAGAAGCCCTAAAAGTTTTAATTCTCAAATAGGTGTTGCACTGAGTGTGTGGCTGATGAGGCATGATAATAACCTGGGATTGTTTGAGGCTGGTATTTCAAAGCCCGGGGAGATGGAGCAGCTTAAGGCAATGATCCAGCCTACCATTGGCCTTATCACCAATTTGGGTGAAGCACATGATGAGGGTTTTACCTCAAGAGATCAAAAATTATCAGAAAAGCTTAAGCTTTTTGAGGACGCGAAAATAGTATTTGGCCCTTTGGACTTGTTGAAAGGGAAATTGGATGACAGTTTATTATTCACCTGGGGATACCAGGAAGAGGCAGATCTTTTTATAAGTAGCATTCAGCGATTTGCAATAAGAACGGCTATTACAGCAAAGTACAAGGGTAAAGAAGTGAATATTGATATTCCTTTTACTGATGATGCTTCTATAGAAAATGCTATAAGCTGCCTGGGTGTATTGCTGCATTTGGGAATAGACGAGGCAGTCATTAAAAAGAGATTTGTTCATCTTCACCCCGTTGACATGCGTCTCCAGTTAATGCATGGCATCAACGAATGCCTGGTGGTCAACGATAGCTACAGTGCGGATACCGTATCCCTTAAAATAGCCCTGGACTTTATGCAACAGCAAAGCTCGGGATTGAGGCGTACAGCTATTCTGTCAGATTTTTTTGAAACGGGACGTTCAAAAGAAGATCTGTATGAGGTTATTGCCCGGCTGTTGCAGGAATATAAAGTAGAAAAACTGATCACGATAGGTAAGGAGATGGGTGAGCTGTTGCCAGCCTTTACCAGGAATATTGATATACGGTCTTTTGCTACTGTTGAGGATTTTCTCCTCGAATTCCGCTCTTCCTTATTTTATAAAGAGATCATATTAATTAAAGGGGCGCGGAAGTTTGGATTTGAGCGTATTGTACAGCTATTCGAAAAGAAAATGCATCAAACAGTACTGGAAATCAATTTGAATGCGCTGGCTCATAACCTTAAGGAATATAAACATATTATAAACCCTGGAACTAAAATAATGGCCATGGTTAAGGCCTTTGCTTATGGAAGTGGAGGAGCCGAAATAGCCAGTGTTCTACAGTATCATAATATTGATTATTTGGGGGTAGCATATGCTGATGAAGGGGTGGAGTTGATCAAAGCAGGTATCAATACACCGGTAATGGTGATGAATGCAGAGGAGTCTTCTTTTCAGTCTATTGTTGATTATAACCTGCAACCTGTTATTTTTTCCTTTGAGCTTCTGTCGAAATTCAAAGCCTACCTGGAGCAGCAGGCTATGATTGAATATCCTGTGCACATAGAAATTGAAACAGGTATGAACCGCCTGGGCTTTGCACTGACAGAACTGGAGGAACTTGGCAGTAAGCTGGCAGGGGACAATAGGTTTTATGTAGCCTCTGTTTTTAGTCACTTAGCTGCCAGCGAAGAACAGGAGCAGGATGCCTTTACATTTTTGCAGGCGCAAAGATTTGATGAGGCATGTACTATTCTGCAGCATCATATATCCTATTCATTCCTCCGGCATATTTCAAATTCTGCTGCCATTGTAAGGCATCCGGGTCTGCAAATGGATATGGTGCGACTTGGGATTGGGTTGTATGGAATTGAAACTGGTCATAAGGAAGTATTAAACCTGCAGGTAGTTGCCACTTTGCGTTCAACCATTGCCCAATTGAAAAAGGTAAAGGCCGGCGATTCCATTAGCTATAACAGGCGAGGAGTAGTCCATCGCGACTCTTTAATTGCTACCATAAGGGTGGGTTATGCAGATGGATATTCCAGGCAATTTGGAAATGGGAAAGGTAATATGCTGATTAGGGGGAAACTGGCACCTGTAATAGGAACAATATGTATGGATATGACCATGGTTGATGTTACCGATATTCCTGGTGTGAAAGAAGGAGATGAGGTGATCATATTCGGGCCAGGCCTGGATGTAGAAAAAGTGGCTTCCTGGGCCAATACAATCCCATATGAGATCATGACGGGAGTATCGCAAAGAGTGAAACGCATCTATTTTCATGAGTAATACCACCCCGGGAATTGAGTATGGCAGGTTTTATACATTTACTCAGCCGCTACCACAGATCTGAAACCCTATATTATAAAGATTCTTTAAACTCTCTCTTTGTCATGCGCTTACCAGGGCTATTCAGTTGGGTTTGAGCATTGGCCCCTTATCTTTGTTGCCTTTAAAAAAATAATTGTGAAGCTCCGTTCTTCTATACTTATAATCGCTGTAGTGATCATTATTGACCAGGTACTTAAGATCTGGATAAAGACCAACTATCCTTTAGGACCTGTTACCAATATCCTGGGCTTGCCCTGGGCTAAATTATATTTTATTGAAAATGAAGGCATGGCCTGGGGATGGAAGCTGGGAGGAGAGTGGGGTAAAATGTTGCTTACATTATTTCGTCTTGCTGCGGTAATATTTGGTTCCTGGTACCTGGGAAGGATCGTAAAGCAAAATTACTCCCGGGGTTTTATCATTTGCGCCTCACTGATATATGCAGGTGCATTGGGAAACTTAATTGATAGTCTTTTCTATGGGCTTATTTTTGAGGAAAGCACTTATTCACATATCGCAGCCATTTTTCCTGCTCATGGATACGGCAGCTTTCTCCATGGAAAAGTAGTGGATATGTTATACTTCCCTATGATTCATTCTACATTTCCGACTTGGATACCTTTTATTGGGGGGAATGAATTTGAATTCTTCAGCCCAATTTTCAATATTGCAGATGCATCCATTTCCATTGGAGTGATAGCATTATTGCTATTCCAAAAGCGCTTATTGAAGAAAGATCATACAGAAGAGCCTCACACGGTTACTACAAGTACCGGAATCAGTGACCAGGCCCAGGTGATGTAACAAGGTTTATTCGTAGTTACTAAACCAGTGAAGGTCCCAGTTCAACGGGTTATCCGTTATTTCCTTAATAGCATCGCGGATAGAAGTGTTGTGTTTTACCACAACAAGAAGAGCTTTTGTATTATCAACTACAATTGTTTCTTCTTTAGCTACTTTTAGAGGGTATCCACTAAAATAGAGTGATTCATTGGCAGAGTGTTTCATACTGGTTGGATTTAGGATAATGGATTTAGGTTACAAAGCCAGTGTTAAAATATAACTTCTGTTCTTTAATTGCAATAGGGTAAACACGATACTTATACAAGCAAAAAGGCCATTCCCTTAAGAATGGCCTTTTATGAATCAAGATTATATATGTTTAATTTTTAGGTAACTCACCCACCATTTTTGCCGGGATCACCCATTCGTCAAATTGCTCTGGAGTTACATATCCCAGTTTGACAGCCATTTCCTTTAATGTGGTTCCTTCCTTATGTGCTTTCTGTGCTATTTCCGCTGCTTTATAATAACCAATTTTAGTATTCAATGAAGTGACAAGCATCAATGAATTGTCTACGTGTTTTTTGATATTGGCCTCAATGGGTTCAATACCAACTGCGCATTTATCATTAAAGCTTACACATCCTTCACCAATAAGCCGGGCACTATGGAGGAAATTATAGATCATCATGGGCTTAAAAACATTCAATTCAAAATGGCCCATGGAACCACCGATATTGATACTGACATCATTGCCCATAACCTGTGCAGAAATCATGGTCATGGCTTCACACTGTGTAGGGTTGACTTTGCCGGGCATAATGGATGATCCTGGTTCATTGTCCGGAATGAATATCTCGCCAATACCACTGCGGGGTCCTGAAGATAGCATACGTATGTCATTAGCAATTTTCATCAGGCTTACTGCAACTGTCTTTAAGGCACCATGGGCTTCTACTATGGCATCATGTGCTGCCAGTGATTCAAACTTGTTCTTTGCTGTTATAAAAGGAAGGCCGGTTAATTGTGCAATGTGTTTAGCCACGTTTTCAGAATAACCTGGAGGCGTGTTGATGCCTGTTCCCACTGCAGTTCCACCCAAGGCTAATTCTGATAAATGCTCAAGTGTATTTTTAATGGCCTTAATGCCATGGTCCAATTGGGAAACATAACCACTGAATTCCTGGCCGAGGGTAAGAGGTGTGGCATCCATAAAATGGGTGCGTCCTATTTTAACCACACTCATGAAATCCTTGCTTTTTTGAGCAAGTGTATTTCTTAGTTTTTCCAATCCTGGAATTGTTGTTTCTACCAGCATCTTGTAAGCAGCGATGTGCATGGCAGTTGGGAACGTATCGTTGGAAGATTGAGATTTATTTACGTCATCGTTTGGATGTAATACCTTGTCTTTATCAGAAAGTTGTCCGCCATTCAGCACATGAGCACGGTAAGCTATTACTTCATTTACATTCATATTGCTTTGGGTGCCACTACCTGTTTGCCAAACCACTAATGGAAAAGCTTCATCCAGTTTTCCCTCAAGTATTTCATCACAAACCCTGGAGATAAGATCTAGTTTTTCTTTGGGTAACACGCCTGCATCGAAATTGGTCAATGCAGCCGCTTTTTTTAAATAAGCAAAAGCACGGATGATCTCTTTTGGCATTCTGTTAATGTCCTGTGCGATCTTAAAATTCTCAATACTCCGTTGGGTTTGAGCGCCAAATAAGGCATTTACAGGTACCTGCACTTCGCCCATTGTGTCTTTTTCTATACGATAGTCCATAAGCTTAAATTTTGCGGGGCAAAGATACGCAGCCTTAAAAAGCAAGGTTGGTTTTGTTTTTGATTGTTAAACCCTGTGAGATCTATTGTAATGATATTAATTGCCATTGCCGGAGGACTATATGCCTGCAATTGGGAACCTAAAACCAGCAATGAAGGCCTGGTGGAAACAATTTCCTCAGATTCGTTGCAGGCTAAAAGGGACAATGCGCAAAGATTGCCTGATAGTTTACTGAAGGATAACCTTACGGTGGACAGTTTCAGAAAGGACCAGACAAAAAATAACGATACGCTGGCTTTGATCCCTTCCAGGAATATCAATACAAAGAATGTTGACCCCAATAAGCTTGTAAACTTTGCCCAAAGCCTTGTAGGTACTCCTTATTTATATGGTTCTACCAATCCCAATAAAGGGTTTGACTGTTCCGGTTTCATTACTTATGTATTCAATCATTTTGGTATTCCTGTGCCCAGGTCTTCTATTGACTTTACTGGGGTGGGAAAGGAAATACTGGTAGCCAATGCCAGGAGAGGTGATATCATTTTATTTACAGGTACTAATCCCAAAGAAAGATTTGTAGGGCATATGGGTATAGTTGTTTCCAATTCAGATAGTTTACGTTTTATTCACTCCAGTTCCGGTAAAGCCAATGGTGTAACCATTACCCCACTAAATAAGTATTACCTGGGAAGGTTTGTGAAAACCATTCGTGTCTTCCCACAAAATGATAAGTAACTACTTCCCCTTGAAGTTGGCTTTTCGCTTTTCAAGGAAGGCAGTAGTACCCTCTTTCATATCTTCTGTGTCAAAGCATTGCCCAAATGATTCCAACTCTACCTGGTAACCATTCTCCTGTCCAAATACTGCATTAGCTGCAGTGATACACCTGCTGATAGCCAATGGTGCTTTTGAAGTGATGACACTGAGAATCTCTATAGCTTTAGGTAATAGTTGTTCCTGCTGTACCATGTGATTGACCAGGCCAAATTGCAAAGCAGTAGTAGCATCGATCATTCCGGCAGTCATTAACAACTCAAGCGCCCTTCCTTTTCCAATTAACTGGACCAGTCGCTGTGTGCCACCATAACCTGGGATTAAACCAAGGTTTACTTCCGGTTGACCAAACTTTGCATTTTCACTGGCAATCCTGATATGGCAGGCCATAGCCAGTTCGCATCCGCCCCCAAGAGCAAAACCATTTACTGCAGCAATGACTGGTTTCGTACAGCCCTCGATCCTGGAAAATATTTCCTGTCCCCTCCTGGCAAGTTCCATTCCCTGGCTGCCATGTAATCCTAAAAATTCAGTGATATCTGCTCCTGCCACGAATGCTTTTTGACCTGCCCCTGTAATAATTACTCCCCTGATTCCAGCATTGTTTTCCACCTCTTTGAGCATAGCATCCAGGTCAGTGAATACATCTTTATTTAAGGCATTTAGTTTATCAGGACGATTTATGGTAACAATGAATATTCCATTCTCAAGAGAGGTCAATAAGGTAGTATACATAGTGGCTTATTAAAATGATCGGTGCTCTTGCACCCAGTTATTAATATAGGAAGCTATTTCGTTTGTTGAAGTGCCAGGTGGAAATAAATTGCCTACACCTTTTTGCTGTAGTTGCTTCATATCTTCTTCCGGTATGATACCTCCGCCTGTGAGCAGTACATCATCCATTCCTTTCTCTTTCATCAGGTGGGCAACTTTGGGAAATACGGTCATATGGGCACCGGAGAGAATACTTATGCCTATGGCATCTACATCTTCCTGCAGTGCAGCGTTGACTACCATTTCCGGTGTTTGCCGCAGGCCTGTATAGATCACTTCCATTCCGGCATCTCTAAGCGCAGTAGCAATAACTTTCGCTCCCCTGTCATGTCCATCCAGTCCTACTTTGGCAACCAATACTCTTATTGGCCTTTTGATTTTTTTATCCATAACCTGAATCCAAAAATAACTTACTTTACTAAACTTCAGGAAGAACATGCAATACAGAAACTTTGGAACTACTGACCTGCAGGTAAGCGAGGTGGGATTTGGCGCCTGGGCCATAGGTGGTGACGCCACCATTGGCAGCACAGCTATTGGCTGGGGACCCGCTGATGATGCCACTTCGAAGCAGGCAATTAAAGCTGCCCTCGATGCAGGCATTAATTTTTTTGATACTGCTGATATTTACGGCCTTGGGCATTCAGAAGAATTGTTAGGGGCTGCCCTACAGGGAAGTAATGTGATTATTGCCTCAAAGGTTGGAAATGTTTCAAGGAATGATCAGTTCACTGTAGACTATAGTAAAGAACATATCCTGTCAGCTTGTGAGCAAAGTTTGAAAAGGCTGAAGCGAGATGTAATTGATTATTACCAGCTTCATACAGCAAGGGTACAGCATCTCGAGAATGGGGCCTGTATAGAAGCCATGCAGTTGCTGCAACATCAAGGAAAGATCCGGTATTGGGGCATTTCCCTTAATACTTTTGACCCCTTTCCCGAGGCGGATTTCTTTTTAAATAATAATTTAGGAAGTGGTTTCCAGCTGGTATTGAATCTTATCAACCAACGTAGTTTATCATTGGTTAAAAATGCTGCTGCCAGGGGTTATGGTATCATAGCCCGTATGCCATTGCAGTTTGGCCTGCTCACAGGAAAGTTTTCTGTCGATAGTCATTTTGAGATTACAGACCACCGTCGCAACAGGTTGACACCGGCTATCATTAAAAGCAGTAATGAAGCTTTGCAAAATACATGGGAATTATGCAATAAGTACCAGGTATCAAAGACTCAATTGGCCTTAAGTTATATCTTAAGCTATAACCAGGTTTCGACAGTCATTCCTGGTATCCGCACTCCTGAACATGTTCAGCTTAATACCTCGGGGCTGGTAAAGCTGGCACCGGAGGATATAAACTTCATAGAAAGGGAAGGACAGGCAACCCTGGCTTCATTACTTTCAGTTATTGAAAAACAGGGCTAATGTCTTGAATAATTCTTTTTCATTTCTTTAAGACCCTTGTTGGCTAAAGGGGATACTAAAGAATCTGCCTGCTCAAATAATATGATCTTATCACCCAATTGCCTGAACAGCGTATTGGTAACTGAATCTATTGTACTTACTTTTTTAAAATGTTGAAATACCACATCATCTTTTTCGGGCATATGGCTTCCTATAAAAAGCAGGTTTTGGAATGAAAGATGATCAGGTATCCATAATAAAAATGTTCCGTTATCGCTGATCACTTTCTTACTGAAGTCTTCAGGTCCATAGAATTTTAATGCTCCTGCCTGTCCGTAATTTCGGCAATAGATCACAGTAGCAGCCCTGGTACTATCCGGCAATTGCTGGTACGCTCTATTGGCTTTAGTTGCTAATTCTTTCCAGCCGATCATGTCTGCATAGTCCTGCTGCAAAGGATGATTTTGCTGGTCCTCCCATTTCAATAAACCCAGTGCTTCTATATTATACTTTTTGTTGAACTGCGCCATTTCCATAGGAGGATACATGGGTAACAATAATGGAATAACCGGTAATCCCAGAACCAATACTAAAGCAGTTATACCATACCTGAACCAGTATTTGTTGAAACTAAATCTTTCAATTGCCACACCACCAGCCGCTATAAGCATAGGGTAAGCTCCTAAGGCGTAATAACCTTTACCACTGCCAAACATTAATAATGAAATAAACAGGATATAGATATAAGCGATGATCGCATACGTCTTGTGCCTTAGCAGCCATATCAATCCCCATATCCACACCGGCAAATAAGGTAACAACATTAATAGCTGGTCCTTGATAAAATCAGCCTTGTTAATATATTTTAATTGTGTGTCACGTAGTTCATCCATGTGATGTACCAATGGCCAGTTGTGATTCCATTGCCAAATAATATTGGGAAGAATAAGAAAAATACCCAGTGCAAAAGCAAACCAAAAATGTTTATTCAAATAAAGCTTCCTGTAATTGCTTAATAAGACTGCCAGCAAAAAGGCGATGACAAGAAAAAGGATAGAATATTTACCCCACCATCCCAAAGCCATTGCAATGGCAATAAAATAAAGGTATATATCCTGTTTACTGTTGCAATACCGCACCAGGAAATAGATGCTTAAGCACCATGCAAATATTTCCAGGCAATTGGGTTGATAAAGAATATGTATGCGCAGGTAGGCTGTTAGCAACATGGAAAGTGCTGCCAGGAATTGCGCAAATCTGCCACCTCCTAATTCCTTTGTAATGCCGGCCGTAAGCAGCAATGTTAAAGCGCCAAACAGGGCAGGCCAGAATTTTATGGTAATGATAGAACCTCCAGCTAAAGAAGAGACCCATGAAAGCAGGCCTATAAGTGGGGGGTTCTCCAGGAATCCAAGGTCAAGGTGTTGACCCTGCTCGAAATATAAATATTCATCACGTTGTAGTTCATACGTAGAGTTGATCAACAAAAAAGGCAGTACTAATTTTAGTACTGCCAGGAATATAATTACGGGGTCTGTTTTTTTCGTCATAGCAGTTTTTAAAACTACTATTATTTGTCAAATAGATCAACTGCGTAATGAATTCTTGCAACTGTTTCTTCTTTACCCAATATGTCGGCAATTTCAAAAACCGGCGGACCAAACTTGCCACCAACCAACATTAGTCGAAGAGGTAGCTGTAATTCACCTGCTTTTATAGAGGCCTGCTCTGCTAACTGTTTAAATAGCGTTTCAATAGAAGTAGCATTCCAATCACTTATACTGGTCAGTGCTTTAGCAAATGTTGAAAAGAAAGCAGATTTGTCCTGGTTCCATTTTGCTTTTATTGGTGTATTGTCAATTTCTACTGGACTTTTAAAAAAGAAATAAGATTGGGGATAGAAATCGGAAAGCAGTGTGCAGCGTTCTTTTACCAGGTTTAATATCCTTTCAAAATAGTCATGGTTGATATTACTCAGGCCCTTGTTTTCAAATTCTTTCTTTACCTCATTTATATACTGTGAAGCGGGTAGTTTTTTAATCCACTCATGGTTGAACCATTTAGCTTTTTCGTAGTCGAATTTAGCGCCTCCCTTATGTACTTTTTCAATGGTAAATTTAGCAGCCAGTTCATCCAATGTAAATATTTCCTGTTCTGTGCCATCATTCCATCCCAACACTGCAAGCATATTGATGAAGGCCTGTGGAAGAAAACCTCTTTCTTTAAAACCTTCAGTCACTTCTCCTGTTTTGGGATCCTGCCAGTTCATCGAAAATACCGGGAATCCATATTTGGCGCCATCCCGTTTGCTCAGTTTTCCATTAGGGCCCAATATCAGTGGGAGGTGTGCCCATTGTGGCATAGCTTCTTCCCCAAATAAATAGCGCCAGAGTAATATGTGTACCGGGGAACTTGGTAACCATTCTTCTCCCCTGAAAGCATGGGTTATCTGCATCAGGTAATCATCTACCACAACTGCCAGGTGGTACGTTGGCATACCATCACCTTTTAATAGGACCTTATCATCTACAATTGAAGTGTCAAAACTCACCTCACCTCTTATCATGTCTGTAAAACTTATTGTTTCATTATCGGGTATTTTTATTCTGATAACGTGAGGTGTATTTGACTGTAATAACGAATCAGTTTCTTCTTTTGAAAGTGAAAGAGAGTTTCGCATTTGCATGCGCACACTGTGGTCGTATTGTGGGTTTGGGTTGGTGTCTGTACGCAAACGATTACGCATTTCATCCAGCTCCTGTGCAGTATCAAAAGCATAATAGGCCAGCCCTTTATTCACCAGTTCTTCGCCATATTTCCTGTATAATTCTTTTCTTTCGCTTTGACGGTAAGGCCCAAAGTTTCCACCATGTACTGCACTTTCATCAGGCTCCAGACCACACCATTTCAATGTTTCAAATATATATTCCTCAGCACCTGATACATACCTGCTTTGATCTGTATCTTCAATGCGCAATATAAATTCACCGCCATGATGCTTCGCAAATAAATAATTATACAACACTGTACGTACTCCACCCAGGTGCAATCCTCCTGTCGGACTTGGCGCAAAGCGTACTCTAACTTTATTGTTCATATTGGCAAAAATACAACGTACTTAACCAACTGGATAAATCCAGCTACAACTTGCAACTACTATCAATAAATTAATTTGATTACCATAACATCCATTGTGCTTTTTACCTTCGTTAAGTATGCACAGGTATTTTATCAAAACTCCATGGTTGGCAAGGGTATTATTTCCTTCTTTTTTATGGCGGGTAAATACCAAACAAAAAGAAGTGTACCTGACTTTTGATGATGGTCCACATGAAGTAGTAACTCCCTGGGTTCTGGATCAGTTAAAACAATACAATGCAAGGGCTACATTTTTTTGCATTGGTAAGAATGTAGTGGCGCATCCTGATATTTATGATCGGATATTAGCTGAAGGACATGCTGTAGGTAATCATACTCACAACCATATGAATGGATGGAAAGTTACTACCCAGGAATATATTGGTGATGTTAGTAAAGCAAGCAAATTCATCCACAGCAATTTGTTTAGGCCCCCTTATGGTAAAATAAAACTTTCACAATCCAGGCAAATTTCCTCAGCCATGCATCTGCAAAAAGCAAGAATAGTCATGTGGGATGTTTTAAGTGCAGACTTTGATCTTTCTATTAGCGCTGAACAATGCCTTCAAAATGTTTTACAACATTATACTCAAGGCTCTGTTATCGTTTTTCATGATAGTGAAAAAGCCTTCACGCATTTAAAATATACTTTACCGTTAGTGTTAAAACATCTGCATAGCCGGGGTTATACATGCAGAAATATTGAATATGTAAGATAAATGGCTATAAATAATTAGGGCCTGGGTAGAAACCCTGGCCCGTTTTTAATCCGTACCCTATGAAAACTGGTTTAAAGGTAAAAACTTTTTTGGAATATAAAATTCTATTTCGGCTTTGTCAATAAATAATTTAATGAGGAAGCTTCACAGTCCGTGAAATGCCATTTATGGTCAGCATCCCAATGTAATCACAGGTTCCGTCTCCATAGTTCAGGGTTCCTGCCCATGGGGATGTGCTTTGTAAGGTTTCTCTCCACACTTTCAAAGTACCCTTGGATATCCAGTGGCAGGTGAACCTCTTGATCAATGGATCAAGGATCTCGGATTGCCAGGCATTTAAAATATCCCCACGTTTTAGCTTTCCATGGGCATTCCCGGTAATGGAGAAAATATCATCAAGGGGAAGGTCCGGGGTCCCATTTCCTTCTATTTGAGTAATTACCCGGTGGCTGGTCCAGGCAGAATAGGAGCCCGAAGGAGTTGTAAGTTTTCCATCCTTAATATCAATTGTGAATTGTCTCCTGATTGAGCCTGCATTTGTACTATTAGTGATCGTTTGAATGCCTTCTACGGTAAGACTATCAAACCTGAACCCTTCAAATACTGTAGTTACTGATTTCCCAGGTATGGTTAAGCGACCAGTATAGGTGCTGATCATTTTACCCGATCTTATATGGCCATCCTTTCCCTGGCATCCGCCACGAAAATCAATTTCTATTTTCATAGGGAATATATCAGGAGCATTTAAATGGGTTATTGAAATGGTATAACAGGTAATGGAATCCATACCCGACTCACGGCCTCCTGTGAGTGTATTACTTTTCCTGCCAAAAACTCCCAGCCCGGCCATTCCCACCTCATTATTCACACCAAGGACATTATCAAATACATCATTGAAAATCACTTCGTTATTAGTTTCTGACTCAGCGGAAAAGCTGGCTATTTCTTCTTCCTGTTGAGAAGTAAGATTAGAACTGCTGGTTTCTTTTTTACAACCAGAGATTATAAATACTGCCAGGTAGGCTAAAGTGATCACCCGGGTAAGGAAAGGAGTAGTTTTCATGACTTAGTTTTGATTGCGGCCTTTTAACACACCTAAGAACGGTAGTTTTGCTGTAAGTTTAAAACCTTCTTAATCTTTTTTTAACCAGTTTTGCCCTGTAATTCTTCTTTACAATGTATTTGATTGATACTCATGCCCATATTTATTTGCAAGAATTTGATAGTGACAGGGATGATTGTATTAAAAGAGCTTTAGAGGCTGGGGTAGACTCTATCCTTATGCCTGCTATTGACAGCACTACGCACGAGGCTATGTTGCTAACGGAATCTACGTATACCCAATGTTTGGCAATGATAGGGTTGCATCCCTGTTCCGTTAATGAAACTTTTGAAAAGGAACTGGCCATCGTTAGGGAATACCTCCAGAGAAGAAAATTTTGTGCTATCGGTGAAATAGGACTGGACTTTTATTGGGATAAAACATATACTGACCAGCAATTCCAATGCTTTCATGCCCAGGTAGAACTGGCTTTACAATATGACATTCCTATTGCCATCCATTCCCGCAATGCCACCGACGAATGTATAGAGGTTATTCGGCAATATCCAGCATTGAAAGGAGTATTTCATTGTTTCTCCGGTACTTATGAGCAAGCTGTTTCTTTAATGGATACCCATTTTATGATGGGAATAGGGGGAGTAGCTACCTTTAAAAATGGCGGGTTGGATAAGATCCTGGAAAAGACGGGCATCGAAAGAGTGATCCTTGAAACAGATGCCCCTTACTTAGCCCCGGTTCCTTTCAGGGGGAAACGCAACGAGCCTGCCTATACCAGGCTTGTTGCTGAGAAATTGGCTGACATTACCGGTCTAAGTTTAGACCAGGTTGCAGAAATAACCACAGAAAATGCCAGGCAGCTGTTCAAGCTATAGCTCTAAAGCCTAAATTTGCTGCCTCTTTCAAAATAACAGGAGACTTGTCCGAGTGGTTGAAGGAGCACGCCTGGAAAGTGTGTATACCTCTAAAGGGTATCGAGGGTTCGAATCCCTCAGTCTCCGCCAAAGCCCGCCTAAGCAAAAGCTTAGGCGGGCTTCTTTTATTTACACTTTATTTGTAATCCCTGTAGGTTTTAGCAGACGCAGCGTGCCGAAGGGGCTAAAACCTATAACCAATGGTGTAGTGTGGGCAAAAAGGAGGTTTATAACACTCTTCAGTTCCCACCTAAATGAATAAGTTAAACTGTAGGTTCTTTCGTTCTGTATATGTTATTACTTTTCCCTACCTCCTCCTTACCTTCTCCCGACTTCCTGCCTACCTGCGCTATAGATAGTGCGTGATCATCACGCAGTATCTATACAGTAGCTAGGGAGTAGATAGGGGGTGGATAGGGATAAGCACAGAAGAAGCCATTCAGTTGATAAGTAGGTTGGCAGACTGACATTTATATCAAAAGGGCGTGTTCCAGGCTGTAAATAAAAATATAATATATTGGATAAAAATCTTCCCATTACGGAAGCTGAGGGAGATTTCCAGCCCATAACGAGCTATTCCTCGTTGATCCATTTTTTGAAGAGAGGGGCTGTCTCCTGGCTGATTATGATGCTATGATTGCAGGTAGGTATTAACAGGCTGACTTCCAGCTTTACTTTCTCAAAGCTTTTGAATCCTCTTATATATTGAATATTAACCAGGTATTTGCGATTAGCCCTAAAAAACATGGATTCATCCAATTCTTCTTCAAGAGCCGAAAGATTCCTGTCGCAGAGATACTTTTTCTCTTCTTTGTCCACAGCAACAATAATGGTATTATCCCTGTATATAAAGGCAATATCTTCCACTTTTAAAGCAATGTTCTCATTGCCTTTCCGTACGACCAGGCGGGTTTTCTTTTTCTTCATAGTTGTTAGTGCTTCCATGATCCACGATTTGTTTCGTAAATTATATATTAAACCTTTAAAGCGTTTGTCAATGATTGCTAAAATGATGAACGGAAACTATCATGGTTAAATGCACCGGCTACAAGGTGCAGGTGGGTAGTAGAAACAGTTTGGCTAAATAGGAGCCTGCATTTTTACTATTATTCTTTCTGCTTTAAACGAATATTCTATTGTTAAATCGGTCGTCACTTCAGAAGTTATTTTCAGGGCTTTACATTTTAATATTCATGCTTCATTATTTCAATCAGCAATTACTGAAGCAATATCCTGCTTTTATTGGTCTTGCAGTTAAATGTAAAGCTGATGAGAAAATTATTTTTACTATGCTTCGGATTGTTCCTTGTTAGTATGCAGGTAATGGCCCAGGCCAGGAATATTAGCGGCAGAGTTACAGATGACAAGGGTAACGGTCTTGCCAATGCTTCAGTTATTGTTAAGGGTACCAACATTGGAACAAGCACTTCCGCAGATGGATCATTCTCTTTATCACTTCCTTCAAATGCTACAGCACTTGTCATTTCTTATATAGGTCTTAGTGACAGGGAAGTGGCCCTTACCAATGAGTCCAATTATAGCGTGGCTCTTGTTCCGGGTGTCAAAACCGGGTTGGATGAGGTAGTTGTTGTGGCCTATGGCACTCAGCAACGAAGAAAGGTGACCGGGGCTGTAAGCAAGATATCCGGTAGTGCGGTGGAAAATATCCCAATGCCATCTGTAGATCAAATGCTGCAGGGAAAGATAGCTGGTTTGCAATCAGTATCACCCAGTGGTCAACCCGGAAGCTTCCAGGAAATAAGAATAAGGGGAATAGGATCTATCAATGCCACATCCTCCCCTTTATTTGTGATTGACGGAATTCCGGTGAACACTGGAGATTTTTCCAATGCAACCAATTCGAGCAATCTATTGGCCGGAATAAATCCTAATGATATTGAAAGCATCAGTGTGTTAAAGGACGCATCTTCTGCTTCCATATATGGATCCCGTGCAGCAAATGGGGTGATACTTATAAACACTAAAAAGGGTGCTGCAGGTAAAACCAAAATAAGGGTGGATGGAGAATTTGGGAAAAATGATATAGCGTACTTCCCTGACCTGGCGAAGCCATTGACAAAAGATGAATTCAAAGAGTTGACGACAGAAGGCATTCTGCATGTTGGAGGTACACAAGCTGATGTGGAAGATATATTAGGACAATTGGGCTACAACTCAACAGCGAATTATAACTGGCTTGATCTTGTGAAAAGAAAAGGACAACAACAGCAGGTGAATCTTTCTGCTTCTGGCGGAGATGCTAAAACCCAGTTCTTTGTTTCGGGGGGATATTTCAAACAGTTAAGCGAGATCATTGGGTCAAGCTTCAAACGATATAGCTTCAATACAAGCCTGAAGCACCAGGTGAGTAAACGTTTAACAATTGGTTCTAATTTAAATCTATCTTCTTTTAACCAGGAAGGCGAATCGGAAAGCTCCAATTTCAGAAACCCAATCATTGCCGGGATGGCCTTACTTCCTACACTTGAAGCTTATAATGCTGACGGCACACCTAATTATGATCCTGCAATATTCAACCAGATATTTAATCCACTGGCCATAAGAAAATATGACAGGCTTCATAATCAAACCTCTAAATTATTAGGCTCAGTAAATGGCGAGTTTAAGATCCTGGATAATTTGAAGATATCCTCACGGTATGGTATAGACTATAGTAATATTGAAGAGAATGCCTATTACAATCCTTTCTTTGGTGATTATTCCACCAATGATCCAGCCACTACAGGCTTATTCTTTAATAGTTACAACCGTTTATTCAATTGGGTATGGACCAACCTTGCAGATTATAGCTTTCGTACGCTCCGGGATAAACTGGATGTTCATGTAACAGGTGGTTATGAGGCTCAGAAATCACAGTTGCTGACACAGAATGGTTCCGGGAATGGATTTCCTTTAACAACATCAATTAAATATCCTTCACCAGTCACTCCATTGACACCTGTATTTGCCGGATCTGATTATTCTTTTGTTTCATGGTTGTCAAAAGCTGATGTCAGTTTTTTAAATAAGTATACAATATCCGGAAGTCTGCGCAGGGATGGTTCTTCACGGTTTGGAGCAAATAGTCGTTATGGCACTTTCTGGAGTGTGGGAGCAGCCTGGAATATTGACCAGGAAGCATTTATGGATGGAGTTGATGTGATCTCCCTGTTAAAGTTAAGGGGATCTTATGGGGTTAATGGTAATGCTGGAATTGGTAATTACAACTGGCGTGCAACCTATTCTTTTACTGGCACCTATAATAGTTTGCCTGCAAGCTTTCCTAATAATGTTGGCAATCCTGATCTTACATGGGAGCAAAACAAACCATTGGATATCGGTATTGAAATTGGATTGCTAAAGAATCGAATCTCTATTGAAGCTGATTATTACAAAAGGAAAACAGACCAATTGTTGCTCAATGAGCCATTATCTCCTACCAGTGGGTTTACTTCATTCAACAACAATGTGGGTGCAATGGAAAATAAGGGATATGAGGTTACTTTGAATGCCACACCTGTTAAAACTAAAGATTTTACCTGGTCTCTTTCTTTAAACGGAAGCTGGAATAAGAATAAGGTAACCCGCCTGAGAGAAGGCCAAACAGAGATACGCTCATTGCCATATATCATCCGCGTGGGTGAAGATGTACAATCCATATTCACGCGTTTATGGGCCGGTGCTGATCCACAGACTGGTGATCCTTTATGGTATACAAATGAGAGCAAGAATGAAACTACCTCTGATTTCAGTAAGGCTAACCGCACCATTATTGGTTCAGCATCACCAAAGGGTTTCGGTGGCTTCAATACCACGTTGTCATATAAATTTATAAGTCTTGATGCCCAGCTAAACTACCAATACGGCAATTTGCTGTATGATCAATGGGGTTTTTTATTTACAGGCGATGGAGCTTTTGCATCCTTGAACCACAACCGCAAACAATTGCAGCGTTGGCAGAAACCTGGTGATATAACAGATGTACCACGCTATGATTTCTTTAATTCAACAACATCTAACGCTGCATCAAGCCGGTACTTCTATAAGGGTGATTTTATACGCTTGCGAAACCTCACGTTGCGATTTGATTTGCCTGCTTCCATTGCAGAAAAATTGATGCTTTCGCAATTCAGCTTATATGTGCGTGGGACCAACCTGTGGACCAAGACTTTTGATAAAAACATAACTATGGATCCCGAGCAAGGCATCAATGGTGCTAACGACCTGCAGTTCTTTATACCTAAGTCTTTTACAGTAGGAGTTAACATCCAGTTATAGGGTATTCATTCTTTTATAATAAAATTATCTTTCTATATGACTACAAGAAGTTATTTCAATAAAGCTGCAACGTTGGGAGTATTGATGATTGGATTGGTCATCACATCCTGCAAAAAGGATTTCCTTGACCTGAGACCTTATGATAGTATAGGTTCAGATGTAGCAATTTCCAATGTATCTGACATGAAAGCGGCATTGAGCGGGGCCTATGCAAACCTGGGAAGTGTAAATCTATATGGAAGAACTATTCCCTTGTTTGCCGATCTGCTTGCAGATAACGTATATATTTCCACGGTTAACAGTAATCGTTACCTTGATTTTTTCCAGGTCAATTATACTGTCACTAATTCCAATGCACAGGGTGTTTGGGAATCTGCCTATAGTACGATACTTCGTTCCAATAATGTTATAAATAGTCCATTGAAGGGGACAGCAGAAATTGATCAAATAAGGGGAGAAGCGCTATCTATCAGGGCCCTTATGTATTTTGAATTGGCCAGGCATTTTGCTAAGCCATACACAGTAGATCCTAATGCTCCTGGAGTGCCTGTAATACTTGAATATAATCCAATAGTGAAGCCACCAAGGAATACGCTAAAAGAGGTCTATGCGCAGATAGAGAAAGATCTTACCGAAGCAACAGGTTTGTTGACCATTGAGAAATCCTCCGGATTTTTTACAAAATATGCCGCAAAGGCATTGCTTGCCAGGGTATATGAGTATAAAGGTGACTGGCCAAAGGCCTTAAACACAGCAGAAGATGTGATCAATAACAGCGGTTATTCCTTGTTGAAGTTGAACGAGGTATTGTCTTTCTGGGAAAACAATAAAGATCGGAATGATAAAATGGAGGTCCTGTTCGAAGTGGTATTTGATGCCAATAATAATGCAGGCAATTCATCCCTTGCTTATTTCTATGATCAAAATGGATATGGAGATGCCCTGGCAACTGAATCGTTGTATAATACCTACAGTAATACAGATGTAAGAAAAGATCTGATAGTAGTAGGAAGTCCAACCAGGGGTGCCAACGCTAAAGTGGTAAATAAATTTCCAAATGCAGGATCTGCAGATAAGGATGAATACAAGGTTATCAGGATGTCGGAAGTTTATTTGATTGCTGCAGAAGCTGCCTACCAGACAGGAAATGAATCGCTTGCTCTTGATTATCTAAATGCTGTAGCTAAAGAAAGAGATCCATCGTTTGCTGGCTATTCATCTTCAGGAGCTGCACTCTTATCGGATATACTTCTGGAAAGGAGAAAGGAGCTTGCTTTTGAAGGGCATCGTTATTGGGACCTGGCAAGGTATAATATGGACGTTGTAAGGGTAAACCTGGCTGGTAACTATCCCGGAAATGTTCCACTTGTTATTGCTGCCAATAGTTTTAGACGGATATTGCCAATACCCCAGGAAGAACTGGATGCAAACCCCGCAATAAGAGAACAACAAAATCCAGGATATTGAATGCATGACATTTGTTGAATGGAGGAATCAAAAAAAAGCAGTGGAAGATCACTGCTTTTTTTCTTGCAAAGTGCAAATTCAAATTCATTCGTATACACATTTATTAAGGTTATTCACGTTTCAAAACAGATACTTCATGCCTCGCATATCATGACCAATTAGTGGGTGATAAATATCTTAATTTGTTATTGAATTATTCTCATGTGCGAGAGACTGTTCTCAGTCTGTCAATAGATAAAAAAATTATTAAGTAGTCGCAGGCGGTTTCTACCGCCTGCTTGTTTTTGAAGGTGGTTGAAGTATATAAGCGGAGATCTGTAATCTTTTCTGATACAGGAAAAATATCCTACAATGCTATTTTACCAGGGAAGGAGGGATGCCAAAGAATTTTTTAAAGCTTTTGCTAAAAGTAAATACATCAGGAAAGCTGCAAAGAAGGGCTACTTCAGAAACAGTATGTTTCTTCTCTGATAAAAGTTGCCGGGCTTTCTGCATTTTATGTTCAGTGATATACTGGTAAGGCGTTTTTTTATACACTTCCTTAAACCTGCGGAAGAAATGGTATTCTGACATGTTACAGTGATCTGCAATTTCCTTGATCTCTGCTATCTCAAGGTAGTTGGAATCCATAAATTCTTTAGCCAGCTGCAATCGGTGCAGCACTTCTTTTCTGGTAGTTGCTTTCACAGAATTTATTTCGTTTAGTGCCAGGTAATTGCCATATTCCTGGTAGATGATCCTTTCTGACAGGTCCATGAACCATTCCTTGTTGATATCAGGCGTTTTTTCCTTTTCTATCCTGGAAAGTAGTTGCTGGAGTTTTGCACCAATGGTAGTATTGGTTACCGAATGCAGGCTCTCAAAAAACTCAGGATATTTAAAGTGCCCGGAAAGAAAGTTATCAAAATCTTCGTGTCCGGTAGTAAGAACAGTGAAGGTCTCTAAAACTGTATCAGGACAAATGTCAATACAGATACTTTTTATAGGCAGTTTATTATAAGCATATACATTATCATATTTACAGGCAGTCATATAAGTGCCTGCATTCACAGCATGTTCTTTCCCATCTATCTTATAATATATGCAATTATCTACGACATATTTAACGCTAAAACTTCTGAATGCATTCGTGGTGTACCATTCTTCCAGTTCTGAATAATAGATCATGTCTATATCCATTGGTTTGTTTAAAACCAGTTTATTTGATTCGGTTATTTTCTGGAACATTAGCTGTTGGTTTCCATCTTTAAGATAGATTTAAATCCATCTATTGCTGCATTCCCTATAATGGCATTTGACCACCTATCAATTAATATGATGGTTTCTCCTTACACTAGAAAGCTCCTGAACTACATAATCACTAATTTCATTTCTGGTATCAATTAATTGATGAGATGGATCATGTAAAGAGGTAAAATTTTGTGATTTTAGTTTTAATTCCTCCCGGGACAATAAGGTAATTTTGCAGCATTAAGATATTTTTCTCATGTGCATGTTTAAATGTACATATCCAGGTCCTGTTTCTACAGGACCTGCTTTATTTTGATTGGATAACTACCAATTATTCATTTGTTCCTTAATGACACGCTCTGGGTCATCAGGTTTATGATCAGGCCATTCAGGATCATAACTTACAAAACAGGATAACCATAAGCTACGAGCAAAACGCATGAGCCAGGGCTGTAGCAATAAAAGAGATAGGGAATTAAAACTGATCCAATATAAAAAACGTCTATCCTTAAAAGAGAATCCAATGATCAATAGCCACAAAATAAAACTGATAACAGTGAGCAATAAGGCAACCAGGTAACTTACATATCCTGTACCATAATAAAATCCTACTTCTATGTCTGTCACCTGTCCACATACAGGACAGCTTTCATTCATTTCCATGTTTTTGTTAAAGCGAAAGGTGAGGGGGTATTTAAAAAGTTTTCCTTCTCTGCATCTTGGGCAACGACAGGTAATTATGGTAATTAAATAATTCCTATGGGGTATTTCAGTGGACATGATCATTATAAATAATCTAATACTTTCTCCATTTGAATACTCCTTGATCCTTTGATCAACAGGCAGGCGTTTTTGTATTTTCCTTTCATCCATTCACCCGCTTCTTTTGACGAAGTAAATTGATGAAAAGGGTGTTTTATTTGCATGAAATCGCCACCAACCAGGATGACATCTTTCCAGGGGTACTTTTGGATTTGTTCAATTAGCATTTCATGTTCTTTTATACTGCTGGTTCCCAACTCGGCCATAGCTCCAAGGGCCAGCACCTTATCATCCGCTTTCATGCTGCCAAAGTTTTCAATGGCTGCCTTCATGCTACTGGGATTTGCATTGTAAGCATCCAAAATGATCTGGTTGTTCCCTTTTTGCATCAATTGTGAACGACTATTAGAAGGCATATAGCTTTCAATGGCAGCTCTTATTTTTCCAGGTGGTACTTTAAAGTAATGGCCTATAGCCACAGCCGATAATATATTAGGCAGGTTGTAACTACCTACAAGGTGAGTTTGTATTATTCCTTCATAGCCTTTGCTAAATTGAACCGCTACAAAAGGGTCTGTCTGGTAAATATTACCTGTTACTTGAGCCTCTTTTGTTCCATAAGTATATACAACAGGTATTCCTTTGCTCATTTCCTGCAGGTAATCATAGTCTGACATTATAAAGACAGTTCCCTTATGCTGCCTTAAATAATCAAATAGTTCGCCTTTACCTTTTTTAACTCCTTCTTCACCGCCAAAACCTTCCAGGTGTGCCTTTCCTACATTGGTTATTAATCCATGCGTAGGCATTGCATATTGGCAATAGGAATCTATCTCTTTTTGGTGGTTTGCTCCCATTTCTATTACAGCCATTTGAGCATCCTTCCTGATCTTTAATATTGTTAGTGGAACACCTATGTGGTTGTTTAGATTGCCTTCTGTAGTATAGGTTGTAAAAGAAGAAGATAGAACAGCATGTATCAGCTCTTTTGTAGTTGTTTTGCCATTACTGCCTGTGATGGCTATAAAAGGTATATCAAATTGTAACCTGTGATGACGTGCCAGTTCCTGTAATGTTTTCAATACATCGCCTACTACAATGGTACGGTCCATTGCATACTTTGGATCATCTATTATAACATAAGACGCGCCTGCATCAATGGCTTTGGCCGCGAACTCGTTGCCATTAAAGCTTGGACCTTTCAGGGCAAAAAACAAATCTCCTTTCTTCAGTTTGCGGGTATCTGTCTGGATAGAAGGATTTTGCAGGTATAGAGTATATAGTTCTTCTATATTCATTTGGCAAAAGTAATAGGTGAAAGTCTATTGAATAAAAAACCCCCTCCAGTATGACTGGAAGGGGTGTCTATGATGTTTTTCAGGATTATCTTTTTTGCTTTTTAGTTTTCCAGAAGTTACCGGTTTTCCTCTTGTTGCCTTCAGGGCTACCCATGCGATCCATAGCGCAACGGAATCCAATGGTGCTGGACGCCTGGTCTTCTTCGAGGTACCTGCGGGTTCCTGGTACCAGCCAGTAGGCACGGTCATTCCAGCTTCCACCCTTATAAACTCTTGACTTATCAGAGATCAGGGTAGTAACTCCATAACCATAAGAAGCGTTTGACAGGCTATCACCATCAAGGAAGTTGATAACGTTACCACGCTGGTAGTTACGGCGGTTCTTGCTTTCTTCGTCAGTTACATCGGTCATCTTTACACGACCTGTGCTGTCTCTTTCATATCTTTCGTTTGGATCAGTAGCAGCAGGATCCTTAACATATAGTTTCTGGTATTTATTACCACGGTAAGGGGCTACATCATCCTGGTTGCCTGCAACATCCAGACCCGTAAGAGGTCTGTACACATCAGCCACCCACTCACTAACGTTACCAGCCATATTGTATATGCCGAAACCATTAGGATAGAAAGAAGTTACCTCAGAGGTATAAACTGCACGGTCGTTCAAACCACCAGCCACACCAGCATTGTCACCTGATCCTCTTTTAAAGTTGGCCAGGAACTGACCTTGCCAGCTGCCATGTTTCGTATCACGCAAGCCACTTGAGTTCATATTATGCGTCCAAGGGTAAACCTGCTTATTGGATTGCAATTCCTCTCCTCTTTTACCTTCTTTGGTAGAAGGACGAGGGTTTTGATTGATTAAACCATAGGCTGCATATTCCCACTCAGCTTCAAAGGGCAAACGGTAATCAGGTAATAATAAACCATCTTCCATAGTCACCGTTGTACGCGGCGTGCCCTGTGGAGTTTTTAAAGGATTCTTTTTAGAAGTAGCTCCTTTGCCTGGCTGAGCCTGGTAAAGTCCAAGTAAGTAAGATTTAGTAGTAAAGTTTTCCTGTCCTTGCTGACCCTGTACGCCCTGGGTAGAAACATATCCTTTTTGCATCAGGATACCTTCATTAACCCTATCGCTTCTCCAAAGACAAAAATCGTGGGCCTGCTTCCAGCTAACACCTACTACTGGATAGTAATTAAAACCGGGGTGGCGGAAGTAATATTCAACCAGCGGTTCATTATAGCTTAACTCGCTACGCCATACCAGCGTATCGGGCAGAGCAGCATCAATTATTTTTTGGTTGTTGGGATCGTCTTCCGGATTGAAAACCCTGTTAAGCCAGAAGATATACTCGCGGTAGTGCACATTGGCTACCTCGGTACGGTCAATATAAAATGATGGAACCGTAACCCGGCGGGGGATATTATCCCAGTTGCCCATCACGTCTTCTTCAGTTTGACCCATAGTAAAGGTACCACCCTGAACAAACACCAAACCTGGCCCAAGGCCCTGTTCCTGGGATTTAGCTACCTGGTAGCCACCCTGGTTTTTGTCATTGTAGTTCCAACCTGTTACATCGGATTTGTCTTTTTTGTTTTTGCCGAATAGGCCGTTTTTACACGAGGTGAGCGCTGCGGCACAGGATAATAGGATTAAAAAATTTCTTACTTGCATGGTTGCGTTTTTTGTCTTTCTAAAGGAACACATGGATTTTTCATGTGTCTGCCTTGGTTTAACCATTGTTTGGAATAACTTTAACGCCATCTGATTGGAATTATTGTAAACCCAAATAGTTTTATAAGACAGATGTGCGAATATAGATAGAATGATATGAATTGTTTAAGGGGTTTTACGTTTTTTACATGTTAATTCTACGATAGCCACCACCATGTTCTCCATTCCAAAGCTACTGATCCTGAGTGTTTTGACAGCTTCAATGCTATGGGTAAAGGCCCAAAGAACGTACAAATCTTCATCTGTTTTAGCTACTGGAAACTGGTATAAATTCAGCGTTGACAGGGAGGGAATTTATAAGATTGACCCCTCATTCCTGGCAGCTTTAGGCATCCAGGGTTCCATCCCCTCTGGCCAGGTAAGAATTTTTGGGAATGGGGGAGGTATGCTTCCGGAATCAAATGCCGGAAGTTCAATTGACGACCTGGAGGAAATAGCCATTATGGTTAATGATGGAGGAGATGGAGTGTTTGATGCCCAGGATCAAATATTATTCTATACCAGGGGTCCCAACCCGTGGTCACTGGATTCCACTAGCGGGCAATATCACCATATTAAGAACCTATACAGCGATAAGGCTTATTTTTTTATCACTGTAGGTGGAGTTGGTAAAAGGGTCAAACAGCAAATCAGTTCTCCTGTTCCACAGAAGACTATAAGTTCATTTGATGACCATTATTTTCATGAGCTTGACACGATCAATTTCCTGGCAAGTGGTAAGGAATGGTTTGGAGAAGAAATGGCCAACGCCCCGGGTAAAACCCTGGCACTAAACTATAATATTGCCATACCAGGCATTATTCCAGGCCAACCTGCAAGGATAACATCTAATGTAGTGGCCCGTTCTTTAAACGTTGGCTCATCATTTTCAATATCTGTAAATGGCATACCTGTCCAACAAATACCTGTTCCAGGAGTAGGTACTGGTATCTTAGACCCTTTTGCCCAGCAGGTGGAGAAAAAAGATAATTTCACTGCCTCTCCCAACCCGGTTGTGACACTCAACTTTACGCCCGGGAGTTTCAATAGCCAGGGATGGCTGAACTGGTTTGAACTATTTTACCGGCGCAGCCTGGAAATGCCCCCCTCCGGACAATTGCCATTCAGAGACCTGGGAAGTGTAGGGACACCTTCTGTTGAATATGTAATATCCAATACAGATGCGCGTACACAGGTTTGGGATGTTACCGACATGGCCCAGCCCGTAACTATGAAAAGTGTCTTATCAGGTAATCAATTGTGGTTTACGAATGATGCCATACAATTAAAAGAATATTTTGCCTTTTCAAATAATTATTTGTCGCCATTGGTGGAAGGAAAGGTGGCCAATCAAAACCTTCATGCTAGCGGTCCCGCGGACTATTTCATCATTACTCCCCCAGAATTCCTGTCCGAAGCAAAGCGTTTAGCGGCATTTCATGAGCAGCATGATCAATTAAAGACCATTGTGGTTACTACAGAGCAGGTATACAATGAATTCTCTGGTGGATCTCCTGACCCGTCTGCGTTGCGCAATTTCGTCAAGATGTTCTATGACCGTTACAGGACTTCCTGGAAAGATTCCGGAAAGTATCTCTTACTTTTTGGGAAAGGATCTTTCGATTATAAAAACCGGGTACCTAATAATACGGCCTTAGTTCCGGTGTATGAAAGTAATTCCTCTTTAGATCCTTTGAGCACCTATACATCAGATGATTTTTACGGTTTTTTAGATGAGAATGAGGATATAAACTCGGGTTTGATCATCAATACCCTTGATATTGGAATTGGGAGAGTACCTGCAAAGAATTTAGTTGAAGCAAAGAATTTTGTAGAAAAGGTATTCACTTATCATTCCGCTGCCTCCCTGGGTCCCTGGCGAAATAATATAGACCTTGTAGCGGACGATGAGGATAATAACCTGCACCTGCAGGATGCTGAAACCCTTGCAACTGCCATCGCTACTGAAGCTCCCCTTTTTAATACACAGAAGATTTACCTTGATGCATTCAGGCAGGAGAGTGGGTCAGCAGGAGGGCGTTATCCACAAGCCAACATCCAGGTGGACAATTCCATTTATACTGGCACCCTGATATGGAATTATAGCGGACATGGAGGGTCTCAAAGGCTGGCAGAAGAAGTGGTGCTTGACCAGTCTATAGTTAATAAATGGGAAAACTCAACTAAACTGCCCTTGTTTATTACGGCTACTTGTGATTTTGCGCCTTATGATAATCCACTGGTAAACTCCCTGGGAGAAAATATTCTTGTGAGGCCTAAAACAGGTGGAATAGGGTTAATGACCACATCAAGGGTAGTGTTTGCCTATAGCAACAGGATCATTAATGAAAACTACCTCAAGGCAGCCCTTAAACCTGATAGCAATGGTCATTACAAATCTTTGGGAGCAGCCTTAATGGATGCCAAGAATTTCACCTATTTAAATTCCGGAGATGTGATTAATAACAGGAAGTTTGTATTACTAGGGGATCCGGCCATGCGTTTGGGATTCCCGGAATTGAAACCTGTAGTCAAAGCCATTAATGGCAGGGATATCCAGGGCTCCATAGATACTTTAAGTGCCGGAGAGTTTGTGTCTGTCGAAGGCTTTATTACTGACCTGCATGATGATCCTTTAAGCAGCTTTAGTGGTACAGCTTATTTATCTTTATTTGATAAGCCGGAAACCATTACTACTCTTGGCAATGACCCTGGTAGTTTTCCCGTAGGTTTTACACAGCAGGCCAACATTCTTTTTAAAGGAAAGGCTTCAGTAGAGAATGGGCGTTTCTTTTTTCGCTTCAGGCTGCCAAAGGATATTAATTACCAATATGGAAAGGGTAAGCTAAGTCTCTATGCGGAAAATGGTAACATAGGGGGAGGTGGCTATTCTTCTAATGTTATCATAGGTGGAATAGATACAACAGCTAATAAAGATCACGAGGGACCAGAGATCAGGGCTTATCTTAATGATGAAAAGTTTGTCAATGGCAGCATTACCAATGCAATACCTATATTGTTGGTGAAGCTGGTGGATTCATCTGGTATTAATACGGTAAGTTCCGGAATAGGCCATGACCTGGTAGCTACCCTGGATAATGATAACAATAAATACTATGTATTAAACAACTTTTATGAAACAGACCTAGATAACTTCCAAAAAGGAACTGTTCGCTTTCAATTACCTGAACTTGCTGCGGGGCATCATACATTAAAAATAAAAGCATGGGATGTTACCAATAACTCCAGCGAATATGTACTGGAATTTACTGTCATTGCAACAGGTGAACTAAAATTGGAACACGTATTGAATTATCCTAATCCTTTTACTACTTCCACCAGTTTTTGGTTTGAACATAACCATCCATTCGAAGATCTGTATGCTAAAGTTGAGGTCTTTACCATCAGTGGCAAGCTTATAAAAACCCTCACACAGACAATAAATTCTGAAGGAAACCGTTCCAATGACATTCTATGGGATGGCCGGGATGAGTACGGTAATAAATTAGGAAGAGGTGTCTATGTATACCGTATTAAGATCAGAACATCATATGGAACTACGGCCGAAAAGTGGGAACGACTCGTCATTCTTTAGCTGTATAAACAACCAAACATTTTCCTTTTATAACCAAAACTGTATATTTTCACGCACTTTATAAACAAGAACTATGAAATCAACTGCATTACGACTGACAACTGCTCTTACGCTATTGATCGCAGGCGTCCTTCCCACATATGCCCAGGAAAGAATTAATGTTGTAACCACCGCTGTACCTTTTTTAAGAATCTCACCTGATGGCCGGGCAGGTGCAATGGGTGAATTATCACTGGCTACCAGTCCTGATGCAAGTGCTTCGTTTTTCAATCTCGGAAAAGTTCCATTTAATGAATCGGTAGCAGGTGTGAATGTAACCTACACTCCATGGTTGAAAAAACTGGTTAATGATGTGTACCTGGCTTCACTAGCCGGTTATTATAAATTAGACGAAAACCAGGCGGTTTCTGGTTCATTGCGTTATTTCAATTTAGGTAGTATCCAGTTCACCGATAATAATGGCAATCCTTTAAATACTTCAAATCCACGCGAATTTGGATTTGACCTTGGGTATTCCCGTAAGCTTTCTGAAAAGATGGGTATAGGTGTTGGATTAAAATATATCTATTCCAATCTTGCCAGTGGTTACAGTGGCAATGGCAATACATATAAGGCAGGAAGTGCTGTAGCTGGTGATATTGGTTTGTATTACAGGGCACTTACTGAAGCTGGCCAGGGATGGGCCTTTGGATTGGCATTGACCAACCTGGGTTCAAAAATATCTTACACGGATAATGCAGAACAGAAAGATTTCATTCCTGCCAACTTTGGCATTGGTACCACTTATACTAAGGTCATAGATGAAAGCAATAAGATCACATTTGGTGTTGATTTGAATAAATTGATGGTTCCTACTCCACCAGTACCTTCCAATCCGCCAACACAACAGGATACGATCAACTTTAATAACTACCGGACCAAGAGTGTAGTTGGTAGCTGGTTTAGTTCGTTTGGAGATGCTCCAGGCGGCATGTCTGAAGAGATCAAAGAATTCCAGGCTTCTCTAGGTGCAGAATATTGGTATAATAACCAGTTCGCACTGCGTGCCGGCTATTTTTATGAAGATAAAACAAAGGGTAACCGCCGTTATTTTACAACAGGTGTAGGTATCAAGTACAATGTTTTTGGATTGAACTTCTCTTACCTTATTCCTGTTAATAGTGGTGTGAACCAAAACCCATTAGCCAATACACTTCGTTTCTCACTTGTATTTGATCTTAGTGGTGAAGGAACTACAACAGAATAATAAGAAATCATTATAATCATACAAGCGGCTCTGTTTATTCAGGCCGCTTTTTTATTTATTGCCAGGTACAGTAGCGGTAATTGTCTATTGAGCAGGTCGTATTATCATCACATAGCCTTCCTACATTTGCCAAAAAATAATATGGGCATCCGTATAGGTTTAGGAGTTGATTTTCATCAATTGGCAGAAGGCAGGGAATTATGGATAGGTGGTGTTTTAATACCTTATCATAAAGGAGGTCTTGGGCACAGCGATGCTGATGTCTTATTACATGCCATTTGCGATGCTTTGCTGGGTGCAGCTTGCCTGGGTGATATTGGCGTGCACTTTCCGGATACAGACCAGCAATATAAAAACATTGACAGCAAGATATTGTTGCAGCAAAGCATTGAGTTGATCAGGGCTGAAGGCTACCGCGTTATAAATATCGACAGTACTTTATGCCTCCAGGAGCCAAAGATTAAACCTTATATAGAACAGATGCAAGAGGTAATTTCTACTATTGCGGGCATTGGGAAAAGAGATATTTCAGTAAAAGCCACCACTACCGAGCAAATGGGTTTTGTGGGCCGGAAAGAAGGTGTGGTTGCCTATGCCTCAGCTTTATTGGAAACTATTTAACATCTTTGGAACCTCCCAAACCTATCTTTGAAACAATGAGCATTGCAGTTAAGATCATTAATACATCTTCCAATCCTTTACCTACCTATGCTACGGAAGGTTCTTCAGGGCTGGATCTCAGGGCCAATCTCCAAGGCACAATGGTATTAAAACCGATGGAAAGGCAAATGATCCCAACGGGATTATTTATAGAATTGCCCCAGGGATTTGAAGCACAGGTAAGGCCACGAAGTGGGCTGGCCATTAAACAAGGATTGACCTGCCTGAATACACCTGGAACAATTGACAGTGATTACAGGGGAGAAATTAAGATTCTATTGATAAACCTGTCAGGTGAACTGCAGGTCATACAACATGGTGACAGGATCGCACAGCTGGTGGTTCAAAAGATAGAAAAGATTTCCTGGCACCAGGTAGAGATATTGTCGGAAACTTCACGCAGTGAAGGTGGCTTTGGTTCAACCGGAAAAAATTAATGAATGCACAGACTTTTAATTATTATACTTTCTATTGTATTGATAGCTTCCTGTCGTTCCACTAAAAAGATACAAACGGCCATTTCAAAAAAAGATACTTCAGCAAAGGTTGTGCTGCAGGGCGTGAGGGAAGATTCAATGCAGTACTTCCGGAAAATGGTTTCTGAGATCAATGCTAACAGAATCCAGTATAATACTTTCACCAGTAAGGTAAACATTGATTATGAAGGCAGCGATGGTAAGAAGTATAACATCAATGCCAATATCAGAATGTATAGGGATAGTGCTATCTGGATCTCTGCCAATGCCTTATTGGGCATTGAAGCTATGCGAGTGCTCATTACAAAGGATTCGGTCAAACTCTTAAATAAGCTGGAAAAGACTTATACTGCCCGCAGTGTGGACTACCTGCAGGAGATAACATCACTACCCCTTGACCTCTTTACATTGCAGGATATTATCATAGGCAATCCTGTATATATTGATCCTAATGTAGTGGCATTTTCTAAAAAGAATAATACGATCACTTTATTGAGTATAGGCAACTGGTTTAAAAACCTCGCTACACTTGATGCTGGCAATAATAGCCTGCTGCATCTGAAGCTTGATGATGTCAATATAGCCAGGAACAGAACTGCTGATCTTAACTACAGTGAATATGAAAACAAAAAAGGTTTTTTATTTTCAACCAAAAGACGAGTAAGCGTAACGGAGAAAACACGCCTGGATATCATTCTTGATTTTAAACAGTACGAATTGAATGAACAGGTGAGTTTCCCATTCTCCATACCTAAAAATTATGATCGTAATTAAAATTTATTTTAGTTGAAAGCGTTAGATACAATCCTAATAAGACCGGCCATGCAAAAACTTCTGTTTGTATTCATTCTTTTTTTCTGCGTTCACAGTGGCTTCGCACAATCCGCCGACAAAGCCAAAATGGAAAGTGAACGTAAGGAAATTCAACAGGAGATCAGGGATTTACAAAATAGTTTGAGTAAGGTCAAAGGTCAAACCAAGGCTAATTTGGCAAAGCTGAGGATGCTGGAACGTAAACTGGAGTTGCAGGACAGGCTCATTGCGAATATCAATAAAGAAATCAATATTATATCCGGGGATATCTATACAAGTAACCTTGAGATCAACCGGCTGCAAAAACAATTGGATACCCTCAAGATAGAATATGCCAAAAGTGTGGTTTATGCTTATAAGAATAAAAGCAGCTATGACTACCTGAACTTTATTTTCTCTGCGAGTAGCTTTAATGATGCCCTAAAGAGGGTTTCCTATCTCAAAGCTTACCGTTCTTACCGTCAGCAGCAGGTAGCAAATATTGAAGAAACCCAAAAGCTGATACAGGATCGTAAGCAACAACTATTAGGCAAGCAATCCCAAAAGAAATCTGCATTGGAGAACCAACGCCATGAAATGGCATCACTGGAGGTTCAGAAAAAAGAAAAGGATGCAGTAGTATCTAAGCTAAAGTCGCAGGAAAAAGACCTGGCACAGCAAATGGCCATTAAGCGTAAACGTGACAAGATATTAAGGGGTCAGATTGCGGCTATTGTGCGCCGTGAGATAGAAAAGGCAAAGAAGGAAGAAGAAGCAAGACTGGCTGCCATTCGGAAAAAGGAAGCAGATGCCAGTAAGTCTAACGCATCTTCTGGTACCGTTTCAGCACCGGTAAAAAAGTCTGCCCCCGCTAAAAAACAGGATTACCTGGTATTGAATGAAGGCCAGGCTAAGCTGGCGGCCAATTTTGCAAGTAACAGGGGTAGTCTTCCCTGGCCGGTAGATAATGGAAATGTCAGTATTCCTTTTGGTACCAGCAGGGTGGAGGGCCTCAGTATGGATAACCCTGGTATTACCATAAGTACTCCCAATGCAGGTGCTACCGTTAAAGCAGTGTTTGATGGTGAAGTAAGTGCTGTATCCAATACCGGTGATGGAATGATGGTGATGATCCGCCATGGTAAATACTTTACTGTATACAGCAATCTTTCCAGTGCTTCAGTAAGCAGGGGCGATAATGTGCGTACAGGCCAGGCTATCGGAAGAACTGCTCAAGCTGATGATGGCAGTGGAGGCCAGCTCGACTTCATGCTCATGATAGAATCTCAGAATGTGAACCCCCAGCCGTGGCTAAGAAGATAGCCAGTATGCTCGTGGTGAATCCATAATCTTGTCTCTTAACAGTCTACATCTATAAAGCCAGAATAGCCTCCACCAGGAGGCTATTCTATAATATATTTGGTTAGTGAATTTTAGTGAAACAAAACCAGGCATTCACTTAAAACCTTTTCATACCATCACACTGCTCAACACTTCTTCATACAATTTCACATACATGGGTACAATGCTTGAAATATCAAAGGCTTTCGCCTGCTCAAATGCATTGGCCTTAAATTGTTGCAATCGGTCATCATCTTTCAAAATATCAATAGCCTGTTTACTCATAGTATCAACATCACCCACATTACCCATATAACCGGTAACGCCTTGTATCATTATTTCAGGCAAACCACCCGCATTGGTAGATATTACAGGCACACCCGAAGCCATAGCTTCAAGAGCTGCCAATCCGAAGCTTTCATATTCTGATGTCAACAGGAACAGATCTGCAATGGCTAATATATCTTCCATTTGTTCCTGCTTTCCAACAAAGCGAATATCATCGCATATACCCAACTTACGCGATAATTCTTCTGCAGTGCCTCTTTCGGGTCCATCACCCACAAACAACAATTTGCTCGGTATTTCTTTTTTCACCTCGTTAAATATCAGCACCACATCTTCTACACGTTTAATTTTTCTAAAATTGGAAGCATGTAAAAGAATGCGTTCACCCTCAGGGGCAATCACCTTTCTAAAAGCATCTATAGGTTTTCGTGAGAACCTTTGTACATCTACAAAGTTGTGGATCACTTCGATGTTCTTTTCTATTTTGAAGTGAGTAAATGTTTCATCCCTCAGGTTATGCGATACGGCCGTGATGGCATCACTCTGGTTGATAGAAAAAGCAACAACGGGTGCATACATTTTATCCCTGCCCACCAGGGTAATATCAGTACCATGTAATGTGGTGATAAAAGGAATATGTATCCCTTCCTGTTCTAAGATCTTCTTTGCCATATAGGCTGCGGAAGCATGTGGAATGGCATAATGCACATGCAGCAATTGCAAATGGTTATTTTTTATCACGTCCACCATGGTGCTGGCAAGTGCTGTTTCATACGGAGGATAATCAAACAAAGGGTAGGTTGGAACCTGTACCTCGTGGTAGAATATATTAGGAATAAATCCATTTAATCTTACCGGTTGCTGGTAAGTGATAAAGTGCACCTGGTGCCCAAGCTGCGCTAACGCCTTTCCCAATTCTGTTGCTAATACACCGCTACCCCCAAACGTAGGGTAACAAACTATACCTATTCTCATTAAATCAATTTAGATAAATGAAGGTAGTTACAAAAAAGCGTTTGCTTCTTTGCGGGTAACGTTAAAAAATTGGCTTTGGAAACCAGATTACTTTTATTTTTAAACAATGAAGACATTTATCCTATTCCTTTCCTTTAGTTTACAAGCTTTTGTATCATTTTCCCAGGATTCAGACTCTCTTTTTATCAACAGAATATCTAACCAAATCTTAACCAATGGTAAGGCCTACGATGACCTCCGTGTTTTAACCAAGCAGGTTGGCGGTCGTTTATCAGGTTCACCCCAAATGGTAAAGGCCGAAAAATGGGGCCTGAAAGCCATGCAGGATGCAGGGGCAGATAAGGCATGGTTACAAGAATGTATGGTGCCTCATTGGGTAAGGGGTGGCACGGATGAAGCAAGTGCTTCTTATACATCTGGCGACAAAAAGCAGGTACATAAACTTGATGTGATAGCTCTTGGAAATTCTGTGGGATCAATGAAGCCACTTACAGCACCTGTAATTGTTGTGAACAGTTTTGACGAGCTGGACAAAAGAAAGGATGAGGTAAAAGGCAAGATCGTTTTCTATAATTACAAATTCGTTCCCACGTTCATTCATACTTTCGGTTCTTATGGTGACGCAGTACGTTACCGCGGAGGCGGACCAAGTCATGCTGCCGCTTATGGTGCTGTTGGGGTGATAGTCAGGAGTATGTCTCACAGTACGGACAACAATCCACACACCGGTGCTACCAATTATGTTGATTCCCTTGCTAAAATACCTGCCGTAGCTATTGGATTAAAAGATGCAGATTGGTTAAGTAGCCAGGCTGCGAATGGTAAGGTATCTGTAACCATACATACTCATGGTAAATTCTTACCTGATACCATAGGTCATAATGTTATTGGTGAATTGCGGGGCTCAGAATTCCCTAATGAATTTATCACCATCGGCGGTCATCTTGATTCATGGGATCCTGCAGAAGGAGCGCATGATGATGGTGCCGGTTGTGTACAAACCATCGAGTTGCTACGCACATTCAAGGCATTAGGATATAAACCCAAAAGAACCATCCGCTTCGTGCTTTTTGCTAACGAAGAGAATGGAGGACGTGGAGGTGCAAAATATGCCGAAGAAGCTTTGTCTAAGGGAGAAAAACACATTTTTGCTCTGGAAAGCGATGAAGGTGGCTTTACACCCCGGGGATTCAGTGCCACTGTTTCTGATAGCCAGTTCCAAAAGATGCAGGGATGGAAGGACCTCCTGGCGCCATATGGTTCCTGCGAATGGATTCGGGGTGGTGGTGGTTCTGACATAGGACCATTGGCTAAAACCCAAAAGACACCGCTTGCCGGCTTCATGCCTGATTCACAACGCTATTTTGATTACCACCATGCCCGAAATGATGTTTTCGAGGCGGTGAACAAGCGTGAACTGGAATTAGGGGCAGTGAACATGGCAGGCCTCATCTACCTGGTAGATAAATATGGATTGTAAATCTTGGCAATCATAACTAACTTAGGAATATGGATAACAGTTCTGGTTCCTTCGTTCAAAGAAAGCGAAGCGGGTTTGGAAAAGTATTTACCGTTATTATTCTCTTTCTTTTACTAGGAGGGGGCATTTATTTCTACTGGAAGTATTACTTTACTTATAGCAGTGGTAACAGGTATGGACTTCTCCAGAAATTTTCCCACAAGGGCAATCTTTTTAAGACCTATGAAGGAGAGATGGTACTCAGCAGCATTAGAAGTAATGCCAACGTATCCCTGGCTTCAGAAAAGTTTTTCTTTTCTGTTACTAAGAAAAATGTTGCGGATGAACTAATGAATGCACAGGGAAAATTTGTTACTGTACATTATAAACAAAAGAATGGAACGCTTTCATGGCGAGGAGACACAGAATATATAGTTGATAGCGTGCAGGTAGATAAATAAGTGCCAACATGAATAATTCACTTATGTAGTAAGTGAATTATTTTTATCCTTCCAGGTGAATGGTAAATACGATCATCCTTGATTGAATGGCTTCCAGTATGCGGCTGTAATTCAAATTTTCATTGCGGTCATGCAGGTTGCTTAAGCCATTACTGATCTTGATCTCCGGAGAAAGAATAAAGCTGGGAAAGTAAAAGTTAAAACCTACTCCCGCTTCAATACCATAATCAAAACGATTGATGCGGATCATATCATCTGCCTTCCTGGCCTTTGCATTAGATGCAAGGTCAATATCCACCTTGCCGCCGCCCAGCATATATACACGAAAGTTACCTATGCGGTCGGAATTGAACTTCACCTGTAATGGAAAACTGGTGATAACAGACTCAACTTTTTTATCAACCTGGTAGCCAAAATCCTGGTCCTTATATTTTAGCTGGTAGCGTATATTCCTTTCCGTGAACATCAACTGTGGATTGAACCGGAGTTCAAACCTGCGGGTAAGATTCATAGTGGCCAGTAAGCCAAGGTTAAAACCACCATTGTTCATGGGTTCAGCTACCATAATGCTATCCTGCTCCATAAAGCCAGGGCTCAGGTGTGTATGGAAACTGGCTTTGCTTATGCCTAAAGAAATACCAAAATAATAGGCCTTATTATCATGGTCCTCCTGGTATAATACTTTTTGAGAAAAGGAAGTATAGGAAACAGTAAAAAAGAGCACTAAGAAAAAGGCCCGGCTTTTCAGGTTTTTGGCTTTCGTCCGCTGTATATGCAACATATTCCTAAGCTTAGTGGTTTAAATGAGGTATCGGAATAACCTGTTTTGTTTAGTACATCAATAAATAACTGGCGGTCGGGGAAGGCCTTTGCAGATTCATTCAAATACTGGTAAGCCTTCTTATTTTGATTAAACCATTTAGCCATTTGCGGTGCTATCACACCCATATAAAAATTATACAGGGTTTTCACACCAGGTAATTTTGGTTTGCTGAATTCCAGGACGATCAACTGAGATCCGGGCCTCATAACCCTTAATATCTCAGCCATCCCTTTCTCCAGGTTTTCAAAATTCCTTACCCCAAAGGCCACCATCACGCCATCAAACGAATCCTTTGGGAAATTTATTGTTTCACCATCGCCACTGAACAACTCAATTTTCGTTCCAAGCCCTTCTTTATCAATCTTTTTGCGGCCTATCTCCAGCATTTTTTCTGAAATATCTATGCCTATGATCTTTTCCGGGTGCAATATCCTCATTGCCATGATGGACATATCTGCTGTTCCCGTTGCCACATCTAACAGGATCTTTGGATTATCCTTTTGAAAGCGTTTAATGGCTTTCTTTCGCCAGCTTACATCAATACCAGCACTGAGAAAACGGTTCATGAAATCATAACGCGGTGCTATATGGTCAAACATCTCACTTACCTGTTCTTTCTTGGAGCCCTGTTCAGAAAAGGGCTTGATCCTGTCATGTGAAAATTCGGTCATAAGGCTGCAAAGGTAACCGGGAGAGGAATTACATATTTATGATTTAGGTCTTATTCAAACCAGGAATCAGTTCCTTGTCCACATGTATTCATTTAAAATGTCAATGGGATTTTATCCCAATAGACTTACAGTTTTATGACATTTTATTATTTTTTAACTAAGTAGGGTAGCACCTTGCCATTATTCTATATAAATGGGTTGGTTATCAAGTTTACCACTGATAAAACTCCTGTGATTTTCTAACAAAGGTCATATTTAACCCTTTGGCATCTTGATACTTTCGTAATATGAAAAGTGAAGCAGTCAATTCCATACTCATACGAAAGTACAACCAGCCGGTGCCCAGGTATACCAGCTATCCAACTGTACCTTTCTGGAAAGATGAGCTTGATATTGAGCAATGGAAAGAAGCATTCAGGAATAAATTCAGTGAACAAAATCATATTAACGGGATCAGCCTTTATATACACTTGCCATTTTGTGAATCATTATGTACTTATTGTGGCTGCAACAAAAAAATAACCACCAATCATAAGGTAGAGGAAGAGTACATTGATGTACTGGAAAAGGAGTGGGCTATGTATCGCAAGCTGATGAAGCAGACCCCTGTGATCAGGGAGCTTCACCTGGGAGGTGGCACACCTACATTTTTCTCTCCCCGCAATCTTCAACGGCTTCTGAAGTTTATTTTAAAATCCAGTATTCTTCATCCCAAACATGAATTCAGTATTGAAGGTCATCCTAATAATACAACACCTGAACACCTGAAAACATTATATAACAATGGCTTCAGGCGCATAAGCTATGGGGTTCAGGATAATGACCCTGAAGTACAACGTATCATCAACCGCATCCAACCTTTTGAAAATGTAAAGGCTGCAACAGAAAATGCCCGTTCAATTGGATTTACTTCCATCAATTTTGACCTTATTTATGGGCTTCCCAAACAAACATTGGAAAGCATTGAAAGGACCATCAACAAGATCATTGAATTAAAGCCTGACCGCATTGCTTTTTATAGTTATGCTCATGTCCCCTGGACCAGTAAGGCCCAACGCCTGTTTGATGAATCTGACCTGCCTGGTGCAGAAGAAAAGATATTGTTGTACCTGAAAGGAAAAGAGCTGTTGATGAAGAATGGTTATGTAGATATCGGCATGGATCATTTTGCCCTTCCTACTGACGAATTATACCTTGCATGGAAGGCAGGAAGACTGCACAGGAATTTTATGGGATATACAACACAAAATTCAGGCTTGTTATTGGGATTGGGTGTTTCAAGCATTAGCGATACAGGAAATGCTTTTGCCCAGAATCAAAAGGCATTACACGATTATTACACCAGTATCAATGAAGGGAAATTTGCTATAAAAAGGGGTTATATCTTAACTGATGAAGACATTGCTTTCAGAAAATATATCCTGGATATCTGTTGTAAGGGCGAAACGAGTTTTAAGGAAGAGCACATTCCTTTATTGGAACAATATACTTTTCCGGTTCTTGCCGACCTGGCCAAAGATGGCCTCATAGAATGGAACAGGAAAGGATTAAGCCTTACAGACCAGGGACATTATTTCCTTCGCAATATCTGCAGTGCTTTCGACCTTTACCTGCACCGCTCTGCACCTGGAAAGCAGATATTCAGTAAAGCCATATAGGGAGGTTTATAGTTTCTTGTTTATTGTTTCTTGTTCTTTAGGTTGAAGAGAATTATTTGTGCCCATCATTCTCTCACCTGAAAATTGAGCATTGCGTGTTGATCATTGAAAATTTTTCAGCCCTCAACCAAAGAACATCTGCTATCAAAAAGCCTTGCCAACCTAAATACTTCCAAATTCGATATTCCTTGTTCAAATGTTCGTAATTCCCCTCCTCCTCAAAAATCCTATACAATCCTTTCAATCATAGTTCTCAATTAGTCTTCCTTGAATTCATCCAGTTCTCTTCTTTGTTTCTTTGTCGGGCGTCCTATCTTGCTCTGCCGCTTACCGGTATGGAAGGAGGCAGCATGAAATTGCATACGGTCCAGTTCTTCCTGCGGCGTAATATCCAGGTAGTATTTGATGGCTTCAGCATATGCCTGCCTGTTATGTAAAAGATCGGTAACCTTAATACGCCATTTCTTAGCTTCTGTTTTTACTTCGTATTCGTCACCAACACTCACATTTTTTGCTGCCTTTACTGCGGTGCCATTTTGCTTTACTTTCCCCGAATCGCAGGCAGCCGCAGCCAGCGTCCTTGTTTTAAAAAGACGAATGGCCCAGAGGTATTTATCTATGCGTAGCTTTTCTTTTTCAGCCATATTGCAAAAGCAAAATATAAAAACATCAAATTATCAAAGGTGTTACTCAACCTTCTGACTATCTCGCAAACTCAGAAAGCTTTTTCCACTTTTCTCCTTCAACCTTTATGCCGTATATAAAAAGTTCTTTAGGCCATTTTGACCTAAAGAACCAGTAACAAAATTCAATAAACCAGAAACCTTTCTATTCTTGTGCAAAGAACTTATGGAAATAAGGAATTGTTTCAATGCCTTTATAGTAATTCTCCAGGTTATATTTCTCGTTTGGTGAGTGCAGGTTATCATTGTCCAGTCCAAAGCCCATAAATACGATCTTGATACCAAGCTCTTTTTCAAGTATAGAACAAATGGGAATACTGCCACCACCCCGCACAGGAATAGGTTCTTTGCCAAACGTGGTTTGAACTGCCTTGGCTGCAGCCTTATAACCCTTGCTGTCAATAGGGGTCATATATGGTTCGCCTCCATGGTGTTCAAAAGCTTCCACTTTCACTGAAGGCGGGGCTATCTTTTTAAAATGCTCCAGCAGCATATCCGTGATCTTCCTGGATGACTGGTTAGGTACCAGGCGTGCAGATATCTTAGCGGTAGCTTTTGAGGGCAATACTGTTTTAGCACCTTCGCCTAAATAACCACCCCAGATGCCATTAACTTCAATAGTTGGGCGTATTCCTGTTCTTTCACCTGTAGTAAAACCTTTTTCTCCCCAGGTTTCCTTAATGCCCAATTCATCTTTATATTCCTGTTCATTGTAAGGAGCCTTGGCCATCAGTTCCCTTTCTTCTTTTGATGCATTTACTACATCATCATAAAATCCCGGGATGGTCACATGATTATTCTCATCATGCAATGATGCGATCATTTTAGCCAGTATAATGATGGGGTTGGCTACTGCTCCGCCATAAGTTCCACTATGCAGGTCACGATTAGCACCCGTTACTTCCACCTCTATATAAGAAAGACCCCTGACGCCAATATCAAGGGAAGGATTTTCCATAGAGATCATGGAACTATCGGAGATAAGAATAACATCCGCCTTTAGCTTTTCTTTATGCTGGCTAACAAATTTTCCCAGGTTGGGTGATCCTACTTCTTCTTCACCTTCAATCAGGAATTTAATATTTGTAGCCATGGTATTGGTCTTAACCATGGTCTCTAGAGCTTTTACATGCATGTAAAACTGGCCTTTGTCATCAGCACTGCCACGGGCATATACCTTACCATCCTTTATTACGGGGTCAAAAGGCCCGCTGTGCCAGAGCTCAAGAGGTTCCGGAGGTTGCACATCATAATGGCCATACACTAAAACAGTTGGTTTGGAAGGGTCAATGATCTTTTCACCATAAACTACCGGGTGCCCTTCAGTTTCCATAACCTCAGCCTTGTCGGCTCCCGAATCCAGCAGGCGTTGCTTCACCATTTCCGCGCATTTCCGCATATCATCTTTACATTCACTCTTTGCGCTGATAGAAGGTATTCGCAATAATTCAAGCATCTCATCCAAAAAGCGTTGTTGATTTTTCTCCTGATACTCTTTCCAGGCTGTTTGCATAATCGTTATTTAGTTGAATGGATAAATTTCTCTATTCAGCAGGCCTCCCTGCTTTGAAAGTTCGTAAAATTAATGATTAGGAAGGATGGATTAGGCAAAACACAAAAATCAAAACTAAAAAAGAGAGATGGGTAGAGAAGTAAGATAAAAAGTTGAAAGGTTAATGAGTTGACAGGAATGGAGCAGGGCTTTCCTTATAAAACCCGTTCTTTTATACACGAGCCTTCCAGGCTTTGAAGCCTGATAGGTAACATCCTTAATCTTAATCTCTTTTCTTTGATCCCTGGTTAATTGAAAGGATATAATTCCATAGGCTCGCCACAATACATGCATCATTCGGGGTAAGTTCTTTTAATACCTGCCTGTATTATATGTTTCTTTCATGTATATACCGGCTTTGTTCCGCCTCTTTAAAGAGCCGTTGCAGAGCCGTTACATAGGCGGCACATAGGCGTTACATAGCCGTTGCATAACACAAGGAGCCTGGCTGAAATAATGGTTCAAAATAAGGGTAAAAGAGCAGGTATTAAGAAATAATTATATGGATCTAAAGTAAAATCAATACCATTGGTAGCTGCTTCATTCTCCTCAAAAATCCTAATAAATCCTCTCCATCTTAGTTCTTCTTCTTATTGCCAAGCGAAGTGGCCTTCATTACAGCGCCGGATCCAAACTGGTTTTTAATGCCATCAACAGCCTTGAATAGTTCCAGCTTTTCCACAGAATCATCAAAAAGACTCATTTGAATGGTCATGGGAACAAGATGGCTGAAGCGTACACCCAATAAGCGAACTTTTTCCCCCTTGTGGTATAATTTATCAAAAAGGTCATGAACCTTTTGCATCAGCACATTGTCAAGCGCTGTGTAGTCAATTACTTCCTGGCGTGATACAGTTTTGAAGTCTGAGTAGCGTAATTTAATGGTAACGCAGCCGGTAAGCTTTTCTTCCTGGCGCAGGTCGTAGGCTGTTTCTTCTGTTAGGCGTACCAGTTCCTTTTTAAGAAAGGAAATATCATTATGGTCCTCCTGGAAAGTGTTTTCGTGCGACAGGGACTTTTGTTCACTGTAAGGTTCTACTGGCGAATCAGACAGGCCATGTGCTTTTTCCCAAAGGCTTTTACCCCATTTGCCAAAAGCATATTCCAGTTGCTCAACGGGTGTTTTTGCCAGTTGCTCAATGGTATGTATGCCCATGCTATACAATTGCTGTTGCGTTTGCTTACCCACCATGGGTATTTTATCTACAGTAAGGGGCCAGAGAAAGGCAGTTTCCCTTCCGGCTGGTATTTCCAGGTAACCATTGGGTTTGGCTTCGTTGGTGGCCATTTTGCTTACCAGCTTACTGGTAGACAGGCCATAAGATATTGGCAGGCCTGTTTCTTTTATGATCCTTGTCCTTAGTTCACGGGTATATTGGCTTACACCAAAGAACTTATCCATTCCCGTAAGGTCAACATAAAATTCGTCTATAGAAGCTTTTTCATACACTGGTACCGCCGCGGCAATGATATCTGTGACCATGCGTGAGTACTTACTGTATTCATGGTAGCTTCCTTTGAGGAAGATGGCCTGTGGACATAGCTTTTTTGCAGTCATGGCCGGCATAGCGCTTTGTATACCAAATTTCCTGGCTTCATAACTACAGGCAGCTACTATGCCCCGTTGCCCATCGCCCCCCACAATGAGCGGTTTTCCTCTCAGTTCCGGGCGCTTTAATAATTCTACCGAAACAAAGAAGGCATCGAGGTCGAAATGGGCAATATGACGTGGCGTTTCAGCCATATATTCAAAATTAATCTTATTGCCCGCTTTGCCCCTAACTTTAACCAAATGCAACTACCAGAGGAGGAGTTACTACACAAGTTCATTACTGCTATTTATCCTTTGAAGGACAAGGAGTGGGAATCTTTTGTGGAAATATGGGAGCCATTTACATGCAAGCGAAAAATCATACTTACTTCAGCCGGTGAAACAGAACGATACCTGTATTTTGTATTGGAAGGTGTGCAGCGCAGCTATTACCTTGACAAAAACGGAGCTGAGGTAACTATTGTTTTCACCTATCCTTATTCTTTTTCCGGGGTAGCTGATTCTTTTCTTACCCAAACTCCTTCTTTCTATTTCCTTGAAACGCTTACTGCTTCCAGTTTTTTGAGAACAACTTATAAACAGCTGGAGCGGCTAATGGACCAACATCCTGGTATTCACCGGATGGTATTAAAATCTACGTCCTGGGCTTTAAAAGGGGTGCTTGAAAGACAGGTGGAGCTGCAAAGCTTTAGTGCAGAGGAAAAGTTTCGCCAATTATTGACCCGAAGTCCACAAGTGTTAAACCTTATTCCTCATAAGTACCTGGCTTCCTACCTGGGCCTTGATGCTACTACATTCAGTAAGCTGCTTGGCAGGGTGCGGTTATAAAATCTTGGTGCAGGCAAAGATTTTGCAACAGGTATAGAAATAGTTTTGAAAAAACAACCGACAATGAAAAAGTTTAAAACCGAAGAACTTATAAATCAATTAGAAGCGGATGTCAGGCAATTGATGGCTGCTGCCGACCACCTGCAAATGGCAGATAATGTAAAACTGGGTTATCCTCCTGCCGAAGGCAAGTGGAGTGCAGCCCAGGCATTGGAACATTTAAATATGTATAACCGCTACTATTTGCCCGCTATAGAAAAAGCAATGGTGCATATTCCTAAAGAGGTCAATGCCTGGTTTGTTCCAGGATTCTTTGGTAATTATTTCACCAATGCCATGATGCCTAAGAACGTGTACGAGGTGAAGAATAAAATGAAGACCATGAAGGGCTATCGTCCTGAAAGGGGGGTGAGTGTGGAAGGTGTTTTCAAAGAATTCAAAGAGCACCAGCAAAAGTTATTGCAATTGCTGGAGATGGCCCGTAAACGCAACCTGGAGCAGATTCGCATACCTACTACTATCAGTAAAATGATCCGCCTGAAGTTGGGAGATGTATTCCGCTTCCTGGTGGCACATGAACAAAGGCACATGATCCAGGCGAGGAATGCGATAAAAGCTACAGGTGTATCTACAGATAAATTTCCAGTAATCCTGGAGGCAGCTCGACTATAACCTGCTGTTTTTTCTTATCGATCTTCACGATGGTTTCTTCGTGCAGCGGTATCAAGGCTTCTTTGCCCTTAACTTCTATGCGGCAAAGAAGCTGGTGCGGCTGTTCTATCACTTCCAAGATCTTGCCCAGGATGTTACCTTCTTCTACTATCTCGTAACCAAGGAGGTTGATAGGTGAGGAGGAAGCTGCAAATTTCTTAAAGTCTGCCTCAGGCAGCCATACCTCTTTTTGGGTAAGCCTGATCGCTGCCTCCCTTGAGCTTACACTTTCCAGCTTGATGTAGATCTCTTCTTCGTTCTTTATCCGGGTGCGTTCGATAAACCAGGGAATGAAGCTTTCTTTTTTTTCTTCTATAAAAATTGCTTTCAAATCTTTAAGAGAAGTTTTCTTTCCAAGGTTATGCTTCAGTATTAATTCACCCGTTAATCCAAAGGCAGCCACGAGTTTTCCTATTTTAAAATATTCTGTCATGCAGTTGGCAAAAATAGGCAGGAAATAGGGAGAGCGCTCATGTAGACAGGTAAATACAGGCATAATATGCATTAATGGATCACTAACCAAATAGCATTAATTCCGGAGGCGAATATTTTAATATAGGCTGATTAGGATCTATGACTTAATCAGATTAGTTGTTGCAAATTTTTCAGTCAGGTATAGTTTAGTAATGTAAAATTGTGGTGAATAACCCCAAATAATTTGTCATTAATATGGATAGAAACCAGGTAACATTTGAGACGTGGAATAAGGTAGCTTCACTTTACCATGAGAAGTTCATGAACCTGGAACAATACAATGACAGCTATGACAAATTTTGTGAATTAGTAGAGAAACAAGGTGCAGCCGTGTTTGAAGTAGGTTGCGGACCAGGAAATATTACCAGGTATTTAATGAACAAACGTCCAGACTTCCAGATTCATGCTATTGACTATGCCCCTAAAATGGTTGAACTGGCACGAATAAATAATCCGGGTGTTCAATGTAGTATTATGGATTGCAGATATATGGGCGAAATACAAGCAATATTTGATGCGGTTATTTCCGGTTTTTGTATTCCTTATTTATCTCGTGAAGAAACTTCAGGGTTTTTTAAAGATTGCGCCAAATTGCTACTACCAGAAGGTGTTCTTTACTTCAGCGCAATAAAAGGGGACTATCATACTTCAGGATATATGAAGGGAAGTAGTGGTGATGAAGCGTACGTTTATTACTATGACGAAGATATCCTTCAGGCATTGCTATTTGAAAATAGGTTCAGTTTATTAAAAGTGCTATACAAAAATTCAAATATAAATGGCAGGCCATTTACAGAAATGATATTTATTGCCAGAAAGAATTAACTATTGCTTCGCTGTTTTTGGGAACAAATTGTTCGTGCTTTTTATTAATTGGGATATTTGCCCGATCAATGTTAATCAATTACTAATGCTATGAAAAGTGAACCTATAGACTTCATTTTTTTAAAAGAACTATCCATTGAGCCTGTAACCAGGAGTAACTGGAATAAACTGGTTCAGCTTTTTGGTGAAAGAGGTGCATGTGGTAATTGCTGGTGTATGTATTTCAGGTTGAAAAAGGCAGACTTCCAGGAAGGCAAAATAAATGATATAAATAAGCATGCACTAAAGGAGATCATTTTTGATGACAGGCCAGCAGGGCTTATGGCCATTTATGATGGACAGCCTATAGCCTGGTGTGCATTTGCACCAAGAGAGGACTTTATAAAGTTGGAAAACTCCAGGGTACATAAACGCATTGATGATAAACCTGTATGGTCGATTCCCTGTTTATTTATAGATAAGCATTTCAGGCGGCAGGGTGTATCGGTTGAACTTTTAAAAGGAGTGATAAGGTATGCCAAAACGAAAGGGATAAGTATTATAGAAGCCTACCCAACCATACCTACTACTGATACCATTCCTGATTCATTTGCCTGGATTGGTTTATATAAATCTTTTGAACGGGCAGGCTTTAAAATCGTTGATACTACTTCTAAACACCGGCCAATGGTTCGCTATTATACGGGAAAATAACAGGTATGATTTCACTGCCAGGAGATGAATATTGACTGCCATAGATATTTGGTCATAGAACCAGTTTAATAATTGATGAGATATGTAAATTAGTATATTAGCCGGCTATTAAAAAACGCCAAAATGATACTGAATACACGTGTAATTATGACCGTTAGTGCAATTTTTCTTGCACTTATGGGAATTATATTAAGCTTTATGCCAAATGAGGTGGCTGAATTCATTGGGCTACAAAGTTCCAAAACCATTCAATTGATATTGCAGATTGCAGGTGCTCAATATTTTGCCATGGCATTATTGAACTGGATGAAAAGGACAAGCGTGATAGGTGGAATATATAACAGGCCTGTGTCTATTACTAATTACACACATTATCTCATCGGCACACTGGCATCAGGGAAGCTTTTATTGGGAAAAGCGGATCTTCCTATGGTGTTTTGGATACTTGCAGCATTTTATTTGATTTTTGCTTTTCTATATGGATTTATTTTTTACCGCAACCCGGTACCTTCTTAGAAGCATGTAAAAGCAATAACATCCCTTCCATAAATGCAGGTATCAAGTATTATTTTCCTGCACTTAATTTATTGATTTGTAAAAAGCTATAGATCAAAAGCTTAGAGCTTTGGATGATATCTTAATAAAGAGAATAATAATATATTATTATTTTATATATTTATAAAAGTTTCCTTGCCCTGAACCTATTTGTTATTAATCTAACACAAACAAAACCATCTTCCATGAATCATTCAACTTCCAGGACCAAACTAATAATTGGATTGATTTTAATTACTCTTCCTGTAATATTATTTGTATTGTGGGTGTACGCTTGCCAGGTGGCTGATGGGTATCCTGAAAATGTAAAATTGTATAATAGCTTTTTGCCTGATTCCTTAAGAGGAAATTCTCTTACGTCTATAGTATCCGTAGTGTTTTGCATTGCGGCTATCAGTCTAAATGCAAATAACCTTAAAAATCCAAACCTGGGTTTGAGGTCAATCTCATGGTTGATTGTCATTGCCGGATCACTCATTGGATTTCTGGATCTTTTCTCGATGATGTAAAATAATGAATGGTTTGTAGGATTAAAGATTTCTCGTGAGGCCCTTTATTCATTATTATTTTTGGCCTTCAACTAATTGTTTGTACAAGTGAATGCTAGAATAGAAATCCTGAACGAGAAGAAATTAGTGGGTAAGCGGGTTCAAATGTCATTTGCCATCAACACAACAAAGGAATTATGGCAATCTTTTATGCCAGGATTAAAACAGGTCACCAACAGGATAGGTATGGAGTTGTTTTCTGCTGAAGTATACCCTCCTTTATTCTTTCAGCATTACAACGTCAATACGAACTTTGAAAAATGGGCGGCTGTGGAAGTTGCAGACCACGATAGCATACCTCCTGGAATGGAAGCAATTGTATTTCCAGCTGGTTTGTATGCTGTTTTTATTCATAAGGGCACTGCGTCAAAGGGTGCTGAAACCTACCGGTATATTTTTATGGACTGGTTGCCTGGATCAGGATATGAGTTGGATAACAGGCCGCATTTTGCGGTGATGGGAGAAAACTACAAGCGTGATGACGATGCATCTGAAGAGGAGATATGGATACCAGTACGGCCACTGGCTTCATAGGCTCATTTACCTGCGTTGGCGCGTGGTGTTAATCATTGTACCTTTAATTGCTTGTGCCATCTTAAGATTGGGATTTTTCTTCCACGCAGGAGTTCTAAAAGTTAATCCATGTAACAGGTTATACTAATGGTTACACAAAAAGAAAAAGCTGTCATATTTCATCAACTGCACCATAATGGGGAGCTGCTAATACTGCCTAATATATGGGATCCTTTAGGGGCACTTTTATTGGAATCAATAGGGTATAAGGCTGTAGCCACAGCCAGCGCCTCTATTGCTTATAGCAATGGATATTACGATGGTGAACATATTCCTCTGACAGCCCTCTTAGACCTCTTCCGCAAAATAGTTAACAGTGTGAGCGTGCCTGTTACCGCCGACTTTGAATCGGGCTACGCTAGCAATGAGGAGCAATTGCAAGAGAATATCATACAGTTATTGGATACAGGAATTGTTGGCATCAACATAGAAGATACTGATACCAGGACACATACACTGAATGGTACAGATGTGCAATGCAGGAAGATCTCGCTTATTCGAAAACTGGCGGATGAAAAGGGCATTCCTCTTTTTATAAATGCCAGGACGGATGTTTTTATTCATGCCGGTTTATTTTCCACTGCGGAAGAAAAACTGAAAGAAACAATAGAAAGAGGGAAGGCCTATAAAGATGCGGGTGCAGATGGTTTCTATCCTATTGTAATGAGTCAGCCAGGAGATATTGAACAAGTAGTGAGACATGTGCAATTGCCAATAAATATTATTACTATACCTGGAATTCCGGAAATTGAAGTCCTGCAGTCTATGGGAGTAGCCAGGCTCAGTCTTGGACCTTCATTTTTAAAGGTCGCTCTGCGTGCTATGAAAAACCTGGCCGAAGAATTAAAAAGTTATAAAGGCCTGGAAACAATAACAGCTAATGAAGTGACCAGCGATTACCTTAAAGCTTTGATCAGTAAATCAAGTAAAACAGATGAATAAAAGATTATCAATGTATGAAAAAGAGCCCGGGGCCTATAAGGCTATGATGGCCCTGGAGAATTATACTAAGGAAACCACCATAGATCCTTTGTTGAAAGAATTGATAAAGACCAGGGCTTCACAGTTAAATGGGTGTGCCTATTGTGTTGATATGCATACAGAGGATGCGATAAAGCTGGGTGAATCTGAAAGGCGTTTATTTGCTTTGGCTGTGTGGAAAGAGTCCCATCTTTTTTCAGAAGCTGAGCGGGCAGCTTTACAATTAACGGAGGAAGTGACGCTGTTATCAAAAGAAGGTGTGACTGATGAAACCTATGATCATGTGGTTGCTATTTTTGGTGAGCAGCAAACAGCCAAACTGATCATGCAAATAGTGGTTATAAATGCATGGAACCGTATAGCTGTAACCACTAAGGCTATTTATAAAAAATGAGGCAGTATCAATTTATAACCGTGTTATCCTTTTTCTAAATACAATAATCGTAATAGAATTATGGAAAGAGCAAGCAGCATTGATGAATATATTAAAGGCTTTCCACCAGGAATTCAAAAGCTGCTGAAGGAGGTAAGATCAACCATTAAAACTGCAGCCCCGGAAGCTGAAGAAACGATAAAATATGCCATGCCCACATTTACACTTAATGGAGCAAACCTGGTTCATTTTGCTGCATTCAAAAATCATATCGGCTTTTATCCTACACCACATGGTATTGAGGCTTTTGAAAAAGAATTGTCAGCTTATAAAGGTGCTAAGGGTTCAGTGCAGTTTCCACTCGATCAACCCATGCCACTGCAATTGATAAGCAAGATTGTGAAATACAGGGTGGCGCAAAATATTGCAAAGGCTAAAAACAAGAAGGGTGTTAAATAGTGATTCAAGCATAGCAAAACGCAATTCCTTCAAACCCCACGTATTTTTAAAATTAAGTATCTCTACTTAGAAACAGGCATTTAGGGCAGGCTAGATTTGCTGCCATGAAAAAGCTGTTAGCAGTAATTACAATCTCATTATTGACAGGCATCTTTGCCTTTACAACCATAAAAAAGTATACAGACATATTTGGTCAGCTGGGAATAGAAAAAGCGGAGGCTACGGAGACCATATTCTTCAATTTCCAGGATGGTACGCTAAACTTTCCCTATTCAACCGTGATCAGGAAGCTAGCGTTAAATAAACGGGCCGATGCTGTAAAGGAAATAGGAGATTATATTAAAGCCTACACCTCAGGTAATGAATTTGCAGAAAAGTACAAGGTGGCAAGGGAACAGGCAAAACCGCAGGGATTAGCCAGTAATGAAGAAAAATTGAAATCGAGAATAAGCGAGATCGAGGCTGATATCGAAACTACGAAAGCTGATATGAAATCAAAAACTGGTGACATGAAGAAACTTTATGAAGCCAGCCTGCTTGAATTAAATAAAGAACTCAAAGCCCTAAAGAACCCCAATGACCCAGCTCATAAATATTATATGCAGGAAGCTACGGAATTGAAGGAGTCGGAAAAGAATATGTATGCAGAAGACATTAAATCCTGGAAAGAAGAATTTCCTCCAACAGTAAAAGAATTGATCCATAAAAGGCTGGTGCAATTCCTGGAATTTACTAAGGATATAGATTTCAATGCAAAACTGGTCAAAAGAGGTAGCAAGATGGTATTTGCTGACCCGGCATTGGAGGCTAAAGACGGCTACTGGAAGTATTGCTTCCGGTCCGGAAAAGAAACCATCACCGCAGCAAGGCAATATGCCCAACAATGGTTGTCCGGTATGCAATAATCGATAAACTCAAATAGCACCCTAAACCATACGATATGAAGAAGATCCTTTTTTGCATGCTCATTGCCATTCCCTTCCAGGGATTCTCCCAGGGAGCTTTAAACAAGTTTAAACAGAAAGTAAAGGACCGATTGGAGCAGCGTACAAATGAAGGAATGGATAAAGAAATTGATGTCGCCGGCAAAAACAGGAACCCTGTTGATACGCCTGATGTTAATGTAACAGTGGAAGAGAAACAGCGGGGAGCTAAAGATGCACCAGCTTTTGAAAGCTATAGTCGTTATGACTTCTTACCTGGTGCACAGTTAGTATATACGGAAGATTTTTCTCAAGATATAGTTGGTGAGTTTCCTTTGTTGTGGAGTACCAATAACCGCGGCGAAGTAGTTACTATTAAAAGCCAGCCTGGTAAATGGTTGCGTATGTTCCAGGGCGGGCATTTTATAGCGCCTGAAGTCAAAAAGCTTCCAGACAATTTCACCGTTGAATTTGATATGGTGCTCAATTTTGCTGAAGAAGGATATGTCTATCCCTCCATACTATTCAAATTGCTGGAGCCTATTGAGCAAGGTAAAGATGGACGCAAATACCTGGCCGATCCTAATGCCTTTGCAAATACCGGAATAACCATTGCTCCAGCGGAGGGAGGCAATTCTACTATTAACCTATCCACAGATCATAATGGAGAGAATTATTTTAACTCAGGTCAAAAGAATTTAAAAAAACTGGATGCAAATTATGGTACCCCTTTTCACGTTGCCATGTGGGTACAAAAAACGAGGCTACGGCTTTGGATCAATGGTGAAAAGATCTATGATGTACCACAGGCTATACCAGCAACCGGAAGTTATAACCGCCTGGCCCTTGAAGTAGCCAATTCATATTATGATGAAGAAAAAGTTGGTGTATATATTTCAAATATACGGGTAGCGGAAGGTGCAGCAGATGCCCGGCACAAGTTGCTGACAGAAGGAAAATGGGTAACTAACGGAATTTTATTTGATAGCGGTTCTGATCATCTAAAACCGGAATCTGCGGGAGTATTGAGAGAAATTGCCGGCATATTAAATGAAAATCCTACAGTTAAGGTGAATATCGTTGGACACACAGATAATGAAGGAGCGGATGTTGCCAACAAAGAACTTTCAAAACGCAGGGCGGCTGCCGTGAAGCAAGCACTCATACATGATTTCCAGGTGGAAGGATCAAGGATGCAAAGTGATGGTATGGGAGAAGCTTTACCTGTAGCAGATAATTTGACTAAAGAAGGACGGGCAAAAAACAGGCGTGTGGAATTTATTAAACTATAGATGCGATAGACACAGCAAGCAATAATTAAGCTATTGCCTGCTGTGTACTCATGCACAGTTCATCATTAGCAGTGTTACTCTTATCAGAAAAGGCCCGCATTTGCGGGCTTTTTATGTAAGGTCAAATGTTTCACGGTTTTTACAAGCAGGGTAAGTACTACTACTGATATTTAAATACCGGTAGTTGTACAAAGAAACTCCTACAAACGGCATGTTAGTTTTACATCATCATTAACCAACTAAATACGAATTATTAGAAAATGAAAAAGTTATTATTAGGATTACTGATCACAGTTGTAATGCAAGGCAGTTTGTTAGCGCAGGGTGCCAAAGTAACCGGATTTACAGATGTTAAAGGTGTGAACTTTTTTAATGCAGGTATTGGCCTGGGAAGCTATGGGCTTTCGGGTACAGGGGGCCTTCCTGTTACAGCTTCTTTTGAGCATGGATTCACTAAAAACATCACTGCCGGTTTAGGATTAGGTTTTATCCAGAAGAAGTATGTGAGTGACTGGAAGTACACTTACCTGCTATTTGGAGCAAGGGGTTCTTACCATTTCAATGAAGCATTGAAAGTAAGTAATCCTAAGCTGGATGTTTATGGTGGAGCTGGGCTTTTTTACAGGCATTTCAGTTTTAAGTATACAGATGCGACAGGCGAGGGTGATTTCAATTATAATTCATCTGGTGGAGACCTGGATTTTGAACTACATGCCGGGGCACGATACCTGTTTGGCACAAACATAGGTGCATACGCTGAATTAGGTTATGGGATCTCTCCGCTTCAATTGGGTTTGACTTTTAAATTTTAAGTTAAAGAAGGGTAGTGCATTTGGTACTACCCTTCTTATATTAAACAGAAAGCCCGGTATTAATTATTGTTTGGCATTAGTTATTACAGATGTATGCCGACTAAAGGAAAATAATTATGAACGCCAATACTATTGCTGGCAAGCCATTACCAATTCTTTTATTTTAAATTTAAAGAGCAACTATTATATGTATTATGGTTTATTGGCACTGATAGTTGCGTTGGTTGCGGTAATTTTTACTATGCAATACCGGCTAAATAAAAGAATGCAAGCTAAAGAGCTCACCAACTTGCGGAAAGAGAAGGAACTCAAATTGCTGCAGGTGATGATACAGGCAGAACAAAAGGAACGAACCCGCATTGCAAAGGAACTACATGATGGCATAGCAGGAATGCTGGCGGCTGTAAAAATGCATTTCAGTACCGGAACACAAAGTGATCTTTTGGGACATACAGCAGAAGGTCAACAAGGGATGCATCTTCTTAATGAGGTAGCCCATGAGATTCGCAGAACTGCTCATAACCTGGTGCCTGAAGCATTAATGCAAGGTGGCCTTGATGATGCCCTATGCAGATTATGCAGAAGCTTCAACAATAATAAAACTATCAGGGTGGAATATGATTCCTGGGGTGAGATTGACAAGTATGAAGGTAGTTTTGAACTATCTGTATTTCGTATTGTATCACAAATACTGAATTATGCAGTAAAACATTCTAAAGCCTCCCAGGTAATTGTGCAATTAACACAGCAGGAAGATTACCTCTCTGTCTCCATTGAAGATGATGGCGTTGGACTTATGACCGGTAATAATTTGGATGATGAGAGGGAATTGATGCGTCTGAAAACCTGGATCCTTGCTATAAGTGGGAAAATAGATATAGAAGTTTCGTTACAAAAAGGTGTTAACGCTTACCTTGAATTTGATGTTTCAGAATTGAAAATGACTGATAAAGCGGCCACTACTCTTTAGGCTATAGGAAAAAAAGCTGTGGCAAGCTACATTTGTAATACCAAGCTACCAACCAGGATGAAGCATTACTTATTCTTGCTTATTTTTTATTTCTTACCATCTCTTTTATGCAATGTTTGCTATAGCCAGATTGGTAAAAATGATCCTGGTAATGCCGAAGAAGGTATTTACAAAAACAATATTTCAAGATACAGGGCTGAGCAAAATAATGAAGCACTGGTAAATGCTCTGTTCCAATACGGCATGTATTATCAGCACAGATCGGACCTGGTCAATGCAAGATTGGTATTTAGCGAGGCATACCAGTTAAGCCAGGTCCATTCATTACCAGGTTGGCAAAGCAATATATCAATAAAATTGGGCCTCCTCTTCTTTAAGCAGGGAAATGGTGATTCTTGTTTGTTTTATTTCTTTAAGGCACTATCTATAGGTGAGCAGTTAAAGAATGATAGTTTGATATCAATGGCTTGCCAGGGACTTGGTAGCTATTATAAAGTAAAAAGAAAATTCGATCAGTCGTATCATTACCTGGATAAGGGTATTGAGCGTGCCAAAAGGGCACATAATGAACTATTGTTGATAAAGGCCATTGGAAATAAAGCGATGGCTTACAGTTGGGAACAAAGACCAGACGAGGCTATAGCGCTACATCAGTCCATTCTCCCAGCAGCTGAAAAGATCAATGACCGGACGATAAGAGGATATATACATATGAACCTTGCAGCCTGTTATGCCATGAAACAGAATCGTGTTAATACAATTCGAAACATAAAATTGCTGGAAAGGGATGTAACCCTGTCAAATGACCAATCCTTTGCGACTGAGTCATTAATGGTTTCAGGTTTCTTGTACCGGGAAATACATCTGCCAGTATTAGCCGAGCAAAGCCTAAAAGCAGCACTTCCCCTGGCTAAACGATTACATCTAATCTCTGTATTACAAAGGTGCTATGACACGCTGAGTCTCCTGAAAAATGAAGCAGGGGATTATAAAAGTGCTTTACAGTATATGCGATTGGCACAGGTATATAGGGACAGTATCAGCAGCGAAAAGATACAACTGGCAGCACAGGAATTAGAAGTAAAGTTCAATACTGCCCAAAAAGAAAAGGAAATATCCATACAGGAATTGCAGATTACAAGAAAGAACCTTGAATTACAAAAGGCAAGGCAATACACCTTGTATAGTATTGGGGCCACATTAGCTGCTTTGTTAGTAGCAGCGCTTGTATTCGTCAACTTCAGGTATAAAAGGCAAGTTCATAAAAGAAAACTTGATACTATTCAAAAAGAGAAAGAATTACAACTGATTCAGGCATTAATGCATGGTGAGGAAAAGGAAAGAAGTCGCATTGCGAAAGATCTGCATGATGGAGTAGCCGGGCTGCTTGCAGCAGTTAAAATGCATTTCAGTAGTGTGGATGTCAAAGCTATAAATATTTATCAGGATGATAGCTTCCGGCGTGGAATGGAGCTTCTTGATATTGCCTCAGGTGAGATTAGGAAAACTTCTCACAACTTAATGCCCGAAGTTTTGATCATGCATGGATTGGATGAAGCCCTTGATCGGTATTGTAGATCCATTAGTAATAATTCAATTACTATTCAATATGATTCGTTGGGGAAAATAGATAGATTCATTGAAAGTTTTGAATTAACTGTTTATCGTATAGTACAGGAATTGTTGAATAATATACTGAAGCATTCACAGGCAAAGAAGGCAATTGTACAAGTCTGCCAACAGGCAGATCTTTTAACCATCACATTGGAAGATAATGGTGTGGGATTTAATGTTAATTCCCTGGAAAAGGATGGAATGGGCTTAAAGAGCTTGCGATCCAGGGTAGAATCTATCAATGGCAAAATGGAGATCGAGTCTGCGCCGGGAAAAGGAGTAAGTGCATACCTGGAGTTTGAAATTGCTGAACTTAAAATACGAACCATCTAATATGAACCAGATCCGCTTAGGGATAGTTGATGACCATGCTGTGGTCATTGATGGATTGAAAACAATGCTTGGGACTTACCCTCATTTGCAGGTGGCATATACCACGCAATATGGTAACGAACTTTTGAATTTCCTGCAAGCATCTTGCCTGGATGTGTTGCTAATGGATATCCAGATGCCGGAAACTAATGGCATTGATTTATGCAAACAAATAACAAGGCATTACCCTCAAACAAAAGTTATTGCTTTCAGCAGCTTTGATGATAGTAATTATGTAAAGCAGATCTTTCGAAGTGGGGCAAAGGGTTATTTATTAAAGAATGCAGATAAGCAAACCATTTTAACCGCCATTGAAACTGTAATGAATGGCGAAGATTATATGGATGAGACCATTAAAAAAATATTGTTGCAGGAAAGCCTGACCGGGCAGCGTCGTTCTATCTACGAAGTGCCGTTGACCAAGAGAGAAAAGGAATTGGTTCAATTGATTGCAGAAGGATTCTCCAGCCAGGAAATAGCTGACAAGCTTTTTATAAGCCTCCGTACCGTAGAAACCCACCGGTTAAACATTAACCAGAAACTTGATGTAAAGAATACTGCAGGACTTGTAAAAGAAGCAATTAAAAGAGGACTGATTTAACCTAATTAAGGGCACTCATCTTCTTTAAGCTTCTTATTGATTACTTTGAGGTTATGAAAAATATCATTTTCAGCTGTTTTGTAGTATTGTGCTGTACAATTATGAAGGCTGCACCATTGCAGGATAGTAGCTACCAGGAATCACCTCTTACACTTCATACATCAACAGGCGATATTTTTGGAACCTTAACGTTGCCAAAAAGTAATGGCGCTGTTCCTGTAGCACTCATCATTGCGGGCTCGGGACCTACTGACCGGAATGGTAATAATCCTATGATGAAGAATGAAAGCCTCCATAAGTTGGCTATTGCATTGGCAGACAGTGGGATTGCATCATTGCGGTATGATAAAAGAGCAATAGCTGAAAGCAAAGCTGCTGCTAAATCCGAAGCCGATCTCAGGTTTGATGATTATGTAAATGATGCAAAGGGCTGGGTCGGTTTGTTAAGAAAGGATAAGAGGTTTTCTAAGTTAATTGTAATTGGTCATAGCGAAGGTTCTCTTATTGGTATGATGGCTGCTAACAATAATGCAGATGGCTATGTATCTATAGCCGGGGCGGGAAGACCTGCAGATAAAATATTAAAAGAACAATTGGACAAACAACCACAGGCTGTTAAAGATCTCTCATTTCCCATTATTGATAGCCTTGTAGCGGGTAAGACAGTTTCCAATGTCAATCCCATGTTGTTTTCATTATTCAGGCCTAGTGTACAACCTTATATAATCTCCTGGTTTAAGTATGATCCATCTGTGGAGATCAAAAAGCTTACGATCCCTGTATTGATCATCCAGGGCACCAATGATATACAGGTATCACTGGAAGATGCCAGGTCGCTTGAAAAAGCAAATGGTAGAGCACAATTAGTGGAGATACAAAACATGAACCATATTTTCAGAATTGTGTATGGTGACAGGAATGCTAATATTGCCACCTACAATGATGCATTACTTCCCATAGCAGAAGCATTGACTAATAGCATAGTGAGTTTTATCAGGAAATTGAAACCATAGAACTGCTAACTTTAACTGAAAACAATTACTAGAAGGTTCCTGAATAATGATTGCTGCTTGTGCAAATTTATAAGACTCCGTAGCTCAGCTGGTAGAGCAGCTGACTCTTAATCAGCGGGTCCAGGGTTCGAGTCCCTGCGGGGTCACCAAAACAATTATAATCAATTTTTATCTGTTACCACTGCAAATAACGGAACCTTCCTGGTTCAAAGTTTAAGGAGAAAAGTACCAGCAATACCAATAACAGGTACCATGCAAATATGAGCAGGTTAGCCATTCTTTTTGAAGTATGTTTTAATAGCCAGCTATACATTATCCAAATAGTTGTTTAAACAGTGCACCTGCAGCATGTATGTTTTCATACCCGATGAAAATACAGCTAAAGGCAAATAAATGAAATACCCATATACGGCCCATCCATTTTCCTATTGGATGTTGGTTAACAAAGCGTGAAAGAGAGGGAAATGTTTTCCTGGATTGAACAGTTAATAAAACAAGCGCTGCCTGTACCATGCCCCAGATAATATAACGAAGTGATATTTCATGCCATAATGAAAGTACAAGCATTGAAATTATAAGGGCTATCCAGCGATTACGGGACAAAGCTATAATAGGCTGGAAGATATAATCCCTGCACCAGCTAGATAAAGAGATATGCCAACGTGTCCAGAAATCCTGCATATTAGTAGCGAGAAAAGGACGGTTGAAATTTTCAATCACCCTGATGCCCCATATTAATCCCATTCCAATGGCAAGGTCGGAGAACCCTGCAAACTGCACATAAGCATTACCGGTAAAGGCGATGGTTTGTATATATAGTTTAATAAAAACAGAGTCAGTATGCTCTGCTAATTGAGGGAACTTGACACTAAATAAATAATTGCCAAGGAAACTAATCTTAATCAATCCATACAAAATGCGCTCCATACCATCTGAAAAAACAGAGGGCTGCCATTTTAAGCGGCGCAGGCTGCGCTGAAATTCAGGCATGCGATGAATGGGGCCAACAAGGATGACTGGTAAAAACAGCAGGTACTGCAGGTATTCCTCTAAGGTGGGCACCTTTATTATGCCTTTGTAACATTCAAATGCCGCATGTATTTGTCTGAAAGTATAATAGGAAAGACCCAGGGGGATGATCCAATTGATAGTCTTATGTCCTAACTTATATGATAACAACACCAGCAGCGGAAGGCATATAGTTAATAGAACCCCGGTAGTTTTTAATGCCGGTGGCATATACTTCCAGATTAGCCATTGTGCGCAAGCGGTAAGCACCATGATGAGCAATGACCAGGGAGCAAGCCAGGCAAAAACAAGAAGGGTGCAGATCATCATAACCTTCCCTTGCCAGAACCTGGATACATTCCATAGTACTGGAGCAGTTATTAAGATAATGGCGAGTAAGACAAACTCAATATTCATTGATCTTGCAGGGCTTTTGCTATAGAGTTACATATCATGGCAGTGAACAACTTTGATCCTTTTTTATTCATATGTGCCTTGTCTATAAAGTTTGTTGAATCCAGGTAACATGATGGTTTGTAATAGAAAAACTTTAACTGTTGTTGTAAAAACCTGATGTTCCGGTTGAATGCAATAGTATCACTGCTGTTCCATTTCTTTATTTCCTCCTGCATTTCAATTGGAAAATTTACCAGGAGGATCTTTGTTCCTGAAGCCTGTAGTTGGTTGGCCCATTTTCTGAATGAGATCAATTGGAGGGTGTCAACTGTTTTATCCCGGAAGTCCCCGATGTTCCCTGTATGAGGTGTGTAAACTTCTGGTGTTTTATCGGGAAAATAAGGTTCATGTAAAGGTTCGAATCTGAAAGCGCTGTAAAACGCTCTCAGGGTTTGATTCAGCATGGTTATGCGTGGAGCATAGCAAAACATGTTAGCTTCAATAACCAATAATTGCGGAGGCTTAGAAGCTATATAATTAAGGTTGTCAACCATTTGGTTTACCTGTATCGCTGGCTTCCAGATCTTGATGATCACGGGGTTTTGCCTGTTAATACAGCTAACTTGCTTTTCTATTTCCGTTGTACTATCCAGTCCGTATTCTGATAAAGATGTGCCCAGCATTAATACTACTGGTCTGTTTCCTGCAGTTTCCGATTTGTGTTGTATATAGGCTATCCTGGAGTCAAAATCTTTTTCTTTCTCCAGAACAATAAAACGATAGGTTGCTAAAAAGATCAATATGGTTGCCACCCCTACTAATGCCCATAACCCTAAAGGTGGCATAGTATCACGCTGTGGCCGGTACATGTTTTTGCTCTATAAGTTTGAGGGCTTTTTGAATACTGTTCATAGTTATGACTTCTGCTGTTGAAAAGCTGATGCTGAAATTTTCTTCCAATGTTGTTATAAATACCAGGTGTGCCATTGAATCCCAGCCAGCTACCGTATTGGAATTATCATTCACTGATAAATTAGAAACTGGAACCTGGAAGACTTCTGAAGCAATGTTTAATACCTGGTCAAGGTATTCACCATTTATCTCATGCGTTTTTGGATGTAGCTGGAGAAGCTGCTCTTTCAATACATTTAATTGAACCTTGCCAGAGACACCTTTAGGTAATTCCGGGACTATAAATATTTTAGTAGGTACCTTTTTTTCTTCAAGGTATTCCCTGCAGAAGTTAACCAGGTCTAAGGATGAATCATTGCTGCCTGGTTTCAATACTATTGCAGCTATCAGCTTTTCGCCAAAAACATGGTCAGGTAGCCCTATAGCACAGGCTTCTGAAACAGAAGGATGACGTAAAAGACATTCTGTAACTTCTTCCGGTTGAATATTTATCCCCCCTGAAATAATGAGATTCTTTTTACGTCCACAGATTTTTACAAATCCTTCGGCGTCAATGGCGGCTAGGTCACCTGTATAGAACCAGCCATCTTTTATATAATTATTCGTAAGGTTCTCATCCTGCCAGTAGGACTTCATAATATGGGGGCCTTTTAAAAGAAGTTCACCTGGCGTTCCATTGCCAACATCCTCACCCTGTTCATTAATTATCCTTATTTCACAGTCAACAGGCTTGCCTACTGTATACTTGCATGAAGTTTCTTGTAAAGGGCCTGAAAAAAGGCTTCCAGCAACCGTTTCGGTTAGCCCGTAGACATTGGAAACGGGTACTTTAAAAATGGATTCAAATTTATCCCATAGCGGACCTTCAAGATGTGCAGATACTGATATTAAGGCATTAAAGGCCGGGTAACTAAAGCTGTCTTCATAATTTTCAGAAAACTGTATTAGCATATTAAGCATGGCAGGTACCATGAATAGATGAGATACGTTATTGGCATAGCAGTAGTCAAGGAGCGCAGGTATTTTTTCAATTGTGAATCTGAATGGCCGGTGCCATGTGCAACCTGCATATACGGATAACAGCGGTCCCTGGATGCACCCATCAGCATGGCATAATAAAAGTTGATTCAGTATGCTGCTTTCCTGTGTTAGTCCATAAACTTTTTGAAGAGTAGATAGATGTGCGTTAAGATTGTTGTGCGAAATAGCAACGCCTTTTGAATCTGCAGTAGTTCCCGACGTGAATATTATATAGGCTATTGTTTCAGGATCTATAGAGGCGGGTAGGGATGCAACAGGAACTGATTTCTCTAATAAAGTGCTAAAGCTATCTTCTTTGGCTTCTGCTTTATTCTTTTGAAGAAACCTTGATAATAAGGCTGGCCGGTTTGCATTTGTTTTTGAAAAAGGTATAATAATGCAGTTACTGTTTAACTGCAATTTCCAAGTATCAAGCGAAGATTTGTCTGCAATAATACATGCAGGTTCACTCCTTCCTATGATTGCATTTGCCCTGGCAGCTTTCCATTCAGGATCAGCTACTACCACTGTAATACCATTGGCCAGTGCTGCTAAGAAAAGGGTACTCATTTCTACGTCGTCTGAAATTGCCAATACAAGGCGCTGACCTTGTTTAAGAGAAAGGGAATCAAACAACCCTGCTATTTGAAGTATCCTTTGCTGCAGCCATTTATAAGAATAAGTTTTATCTTCTGTCTGAAGGAAAGTTTTTGCAGGCGGTTGTACAAATAACTGTTGAAACATCAGGGGTCTATTTTATTTTGATATTTTGAAAATATTGATCAATCAATTGTTTATGGAGCACCTTGTTATGATTGCCCCTGGGGATGAAATTGACAGGTTGTATTAAAGCAGGAACTGCATATTGGCCAATTTTACTTCTTATGAGCTCTTTTATAATGTCAGTTTGCTCTTTGTATTGAGTGCCATCCTCCGGGACAAAGAAAACTCCAATGTCTTCCTTCTCTTCTTTTGAAATAACACAAACTGCCCAGTCCTTAAGCTGTTTTAGATTTACTAATGTTTCCTCTATGGCTGAAATATCAACCCGTTCACCAGTAGGAAGTTTAACCATATTTGATATACGGCCGCAAAGGCTTATGGTACCATCCTTATGTTGAATTGCCATATCCTTAGTATAGAACCAGCCATCCTTTAATGCATTGTTGGTTGCTTCTTCATTTTCGTAATATCCATTGAATACACCTTCACCATAGATACACAGTTCCCCGACCTGTTCATTTTCTACTGTTTGTCCATTTTCATCAATGATCTTTATCAATGAGTCTATCGGAATGCCAATACTATCCTTATGTATTATTTCAGATTTCAGAGGTTCTGCAATACAAATTCCGGAAGTTTCGGTCAACCCATAATAATTATACATGTGTATGCCAGTATCCTTTTTCCAGGATGCTCTTAATTCTGCTGATAGCTGATTGCCTGTGCAAAGAGCCAGTCGTATTGACTTGTTATTCAATTTGCCTTTTGCGCTTAACAGCAATTGCCTGAAGAAAACAGGGTTGCCTGTAATGATTGATATCTTTTCTTGTATAATAGTATCAAGATGATCAAAAATGGTTTCATGCTTATTGGGTATGACGCAACAGGCTCCTGCTTCAGCTACGCTTACAGTTGCATGTCGTAATCCGCTCATAGCTTCCAATCCACCTAGCGCATAATAACGGTCATTTTTCTTCCAGTGGTAGGTTTCAGTCATTAACCGGCCAGACCGGATCAACTGTTGATGGGTAAGAGGTATACCCTTGGGATTGCCGGTGGATCCTGTCGTCCACAATATAACCGCAACATCATTATATAAGGGATCAATAACATCTACCTGCACTTCTTTTACCATGGAAAGCTCCAGCCAGGTTTGAAAAGATGTTTCTTCCTTATATAATGGGTCAGCAATAAGGTCTGTCATTATCACTGAATTACATCCTGCACCTGAGAATGTATCCAATAGACCTGGATCTACTAAAGCGAATGAAGGTTTAAGTGAATCTATAAAAGCTTTTATGCGATAAGGCGATTCTTTTGGAGAGATAGGGATTACAACAATGCCTATAGAAACAGCTGCCCAAAATAATAGCAGTGTTTCTGTATGAAGACCTGTGCAAAGTAATAAACGGTCGCCTTTTTTCAACCCCTGGGCTGTTAAAGCTTTCTTGAGCAACTCTATTAGTTCATCCGCCTGATCATAGGTTAGCCCTTCTTCACCTGCAACCTGAACCCATTGCTGCTGTCCATAAAAGTTTACAGATTGCTTCCAAAAAGCTTGTAAGTTGTCTTCAGACCTTTCTAAGATGTATTGTTGTTGTCCCAGCAGTGTTTGTAATCTGAATCCAGCTTCATTGACAGGTACAGCCTGTGCAAGGTCCATATCCCAGAACTTTTGAAGCATCTGGATCATTTCTTCTTTTGTCACACCTGTTTTCTGTATAATGTCGCAGAGTGGCAAGCCATGTTTTGACCAGTAAAGTACCTCTATAACTTGCGTTGTAACTGAACTGCCTATTGTTTCTTTTATCCTATTGGCGTACACCGGATGCCGGTCCAGGAAGGAAAGTAATGTATTATCAAATGACCTTTCATTTAGTTCAATAGTTTTAGAGCTGTTGTTTATTTCCAATAAAGGATTTTGCAACAGATACATTTTTTCCCATCCGGGTTCTAAATGGCCTCGCCAGGCCTCGAGCACAATTTCACCTTTGGGTAACCAGGCAATACATGCATTGTAATCAGTATGTGCAGGCTCTGATTGGGCCTTCATTTCCAATTCCAGGCTCTTGTCATTCCAATTAAATAGAAATGGTTCTGAAAAAATGTAACCTTTCCTGTTGGTAGTTTTTGATAGCGTGTCAAACAGATGCTGGTAATCGTTTCCATGTAATTGACGACATCCTCTTTCAAAGAAAGGTTCAGGCATATTATTGGTCAAGTGCACATGGGGGAAAATAACAGGTGCATCAGGTTGTGCAATTCTATTAATATCACTTAATAATTCAGGCTGGTGAAACCTATGCAAGAGGTCAAAGCCAATTACTGCTGCAGCAATACCATCTTCAATAGGTAACGGTCTTAAGAAATCAGCAAACAAAACAGTTTGGTTCGTTTGTCTTAGAGGCGACATCCAGTAATCAAATCCCCTGTAGCCAAGGATATCTTTATCACCTTCCCATACAGTTATGATATGTTGTTTAGGAAACAGCCCGGCTAAAAAATTTGCGGTCCAGCCACTCCTGTCCCATAGGTTGACTATCACATCACCATCCTTTACTGATGCTTTTATCAAATTGATAAATGGGTAAAATGCTTTAAAGGCCTCATTAAAAGGTTGAAAACAAGCATAAATATCTAAAGAAGGATAGCGCCCTTTTTGTCTTAAGAATTGTTGATACTTATGCCGGCTGGAAGAAAGGTACTCAACTACTTTTTCCAGTTTGTCCTGTTGATTAGGAAGTATCAGGTCTTTCTTATCTCCAAAATATAAATGTCCATAGTACGGTATGGAAGCACACTGGGTTGGAAAGGCTTTATAACCCTGGACATTTAAACTACACTGATTATATAAGGATGAAAATTGGTTTGAATTATTCATATGGTCAGTTATGGTTATTGTTTTTCAAAAGGAGGGAAGGATAAACAACAGCAAGGAAAACAAAATAATATTTCACCTTAACTGGTAGGGCGGGTCGTCATAAGCATTGGTAATTAAGGAACTGGTAAGTGTAAGCCGGGGGGTAAAATAAGAACAATAATTGAATAAGAAAAGAGTAACAGAAAAATTCAAGGCATAAAAAAAGGTGATCCGACAAACGGACCACCTTAATCTTTTGAAGGTCTTGGATGAGGAATTAGCCTTCAGAACCTGCACCAGGAGCCGGTCTTCTTTCACGGCGCTGGTAAGGAGGATTTCTTCTGCCTCTTCTTTCACGTTGAGCTTCTTCCTGGCGTTTTCTGATTTGAGCTTCATGCTCAGAATGCCAACTTTGGAATTTTGTCATAGCCGTAGCTTCGTCAAACAAGCCCAGTGATACTCCGCGCAATAAATGCTTAAGGAATAAAACACCTTTGTACGATAAAATCTTACGAACAGTATCGGTAGGCTGCGCACCTTTGTGCAACCACTCCAATGACTTTTGACGATCCAGCTGCACAGTGGCAGGTGTTGTCAAAGGATTGTAGGTTCCTAACTTTTGAATGAATTTACCATCGCGGGGACTGCGTGCATCTGCAACAACAATGAAGTAGAAGGGTCTTTTCTTAGACCCGTGCCTTTGTAAACGGATTTTAACTGGCATCTTAAATAGAAATTTAAATGCGTGAAACAATAATTATTAAGCTGCAAATCTAAGTGTTGGATCGGAAAAAGGCAATAAAGAATTGATAAAAAGGTTAAGTGGCCAATATTCCATGTATAAAAAGCCTTTCCAGCCATAAGTAAGCTATTTTCCCGGAAATAAGTAAGCATAAGGCACCTTCTATTGAATGAATGCCAATAGCTACCCCTTTTTCCGGATATTACCCCGGTTGCCAGTATGGTTCAATATATTCCTAAACTAAAAAGCTCCCAAAATTCAATATTTAGGAGCTTTTATAAATAAAGATGGCCATTTTACTTGCGCATGCCAGGCATCATGCGCCCCATAGGCATTTTGTTCATCATTTTCATCATTTCCCTCATTTGCTCAAACTGTTTCATGAAGGCATTGACCTCAGTAATGTCTTTGCCACTTCCTTTGGATATCCGCTTACGGCGGCTTCCATCAATCAGGTCTGGATTGGCTCTCTCTTCCGGTGTCATGGAGTTAATGATTGCTTCAATGCCTTTAAAGGCATCATCACTAATATCTATATCCTTTATGGCTTTACCTACCCCTGGGATCATGGCCATTAAATCCTTGATATTTCCCATTTTTTTGATCTGCTCCAATTGCTGCTTGAAATCAGCAAAGTCAAACTGGTTCTTGCGGATCTTCTTTTCCAGCTTTCGGGCCTGTTCTTCATCAAACTGGGCCTGGGCTTTCTCCACAAGAGTGGTTATATCTCCCATCCCTAATATCCGCTGGGCCATCCGCTCAGGGTAAAAGACATCCAGTGTATCAAGCTTTTCACCGCTGCTGATGAATTTAATGGGCTTATTGACCGTGTATTTGATAGAAAGAGCGGCCCCGCCCCGTGTATCACCATCTAACTTGGTCAATACCACACCGCTGAAATCCAGGCGGTCATTGAATGCCTTGGCAGTGTTTACAGCATCCTGCCCTGTCATGCTATCGACCACAAACAGGATTTCCTGCGGGTTTACAGCATTTTTAATGTTTGCCACCTCGGTCATCATGGCTTCATCGATAGCCAGTCGACCTGCTGTGTCAATAATAACCACATTCTTATTCTTGCTGCGCGCATCCCTAATAGCATTTTGAGCTATTTCTACAGGGTTCTTATTTTCAAGTTCCAGGTATACTTCCACACCGATCTGCTCACCCAGCACTCTAAGCTGCTCCATGGCCGCTGGGCGGTACACATCGGCTGCTACCAACAATGGAGATAATTTTTTCTGCTTTTTAAGATAATTGGCAAGTTTACCGCTAAAAGTGGTCTTACCGCTACCTTGTAAACCTGCTATCAGGATAACTGCCGGGGCTCCCTTTGCATTAAAGTCCGCCGCATCGTCGCCCATAAGGTGTACCAGTTCGTCCTTCACGATCTTTACCATCAACTGGCTGGGACTAATGGCAGTAAGCACTTTTTCACCCAGGGCTTTATCCTTTACCGTGTCCGTGAATTCTTTGGCAATCTTATAGTTTACGTCTGCATCTACAAGGGCTCTTCGGATCTCCTTCACGGTGGCAGCTATATTCAGGTCTGTAATTCGCCCTTCACCTTTCAGATTCTTAAACGCCGAGTCGAGCCGGTCACTTAAACTTTCAAACATAATCGTGTATTTAATGATTTAGGATAGATTATTAGGTTATCCTTATGCATGTTCTTAAACCTTTTGGAAATACAGCCCCCAGTTGTAAAGCATAATAACAATCCTTACTCTAAATCAAATATTTTTAAGTAATTAACAATTTGGTTAAAAGAGCTTTTTATCAACTTACTACCCCGGTAAAATCGGGGATTTAAGTGATAAAAAAAGAGTGAACCTAAGTTCACTCTAAACAAGTTTGCGCAAAGATAACAAGGATGATGGATGGAAAACGCTTAAGCCCCTAAATAACTACGCAATAAATTGCACTTTTGGGTAGACCTAAGTTTGGTAATGGCCTTGTCCTTGATCTGGCGAACTCTTTCCCTGGTCAGGTTAAATTTCTCACCAATGTCTTCAAGGCTCAGTGGATGGTCTACTCCAATACCAAAGAAATAGCAGATGACTTCCTTTTGCCTTTCGGTAAGTGTTGTAAGGGAGCGGTCGATCTCAGTTTTTAAAGACTGGTGGTGATCAAGCGCGGCATCTGTTTTTTCAGCATTGGTGTTTTCCAACACATCCAGTAAAGTGCTTTCCTCGCCTTCAGATAAAGGAGTGTCAACACTTACGTGACGTGCATTGATACCCAGTGAAGAAGTAACTTCCTCCAGCTCCATATTGAGCAGGTCTGCTAATTCTTCAGCTGAGGGCTCACGTTCAAATTCCTGTTCCAGTTGGGAGAAAGCCTTTTGAATACGATTGGTCAAACCTACCTTGTTTAAAGGAAGGCGAACAATCCGGGCTTGCTCAGCCAATGCCTGGAGAATGGATTGACGGATCCACCAAACAGCATAAGAGATAAACTTGAAACCCTTGGTTTCATCAAAGCGTTGTGCTGCTTTGATCAGTCCCAGGTTTCCTTCATTGATGAGATCGGGAAGAGACAGCCCCTGGTTTTGATACTGTTTTGCAACAGACACGACGAAACGCAGGTTTGCTTTTGTCAAACGATCCAGTGCAGGCTGGTCGCCTTGTTTGATCAATCTTGCTAGTCGGACTTCTTCTTCCGGTGTGATGAGTTCTACCTTGCCAATTTCTTGGAGGTACTTCTCGAGGCTTTGAGATTCACGATTCGTAATAGACTTCGTGATCTTGAGTTGACGCATACTCATAGGATTGGTTTTAGATGGTTATTTTTAAGATTTAGGTTTTAGTTAGTTTTGGAATTATCCCAAAATATCCATCACAGTTCTGGTTCTTCATATCAGCCTATTGCTGATCTATTCATCCAAATTAACAAAAAGGCCTATATGAAAAAAATATTTTTTCAAGTTTTTTTGGATTTGTCCAAATTATTACTGTGTAAACTAGTCCAAATAGGGGTAAAAAAATTTTGCTTAATTGATTAATTCTCTATTATTGCAGCCTTAGATAAGCAAGATGAGCAAAAAACAACTTTACACCTTAGAATATCCTGTGAGATGTTCACCAACTATCCTTTATGACTTTCTGGCCACCTCCTCCGGATTACAGGAGTGGTTTGCTGATAAAGTGGATGATGAAGATGGGACTTTTAGCTTTTCCTGGAATGGTTCAGAAGATACGGCTGAAGTATTAGACCAGGAAGAAGAAAAATTTATACGCTTTCATTGGTCGCATGCACCTAAGGACGAATATTTTGAATTCGCTATAGAAAAATCTGAGGTAACCAACCAGACGATTTTGGTCATTAAAGATTTCGCTGAGAAAAAAGAGATCAAGGATCAAAGCATGTTATGGGATCACCAGGTGAAGGACCTCTTTCACCGTTTAGGTAATTAATCCAGCCAAGAGGTTCCAGCTATTGATCATGAAGCCTGCTGCATGTTGCCATTCCAATAATGGCAATTTTGCAGCAATTTTTATATGTTCCTGTTCCATAAGTATTGCCTGGAAGGCACCCGCAGACAAGGTTCGGATCGGTACATAATTGTTATCCTCAAAGTGATGTTGCCAGGGGTCAGTGTTGATGCCTATATAATATTCCTTTTCTGCCAGTATACCATATGACGCTTCAATAGCCTGGATATATTTTGTTTTGATATTGCCTGAAAGTTGCAATGTGCTGCTGAAAAAATGACCCCACCAGAACATGGCCCTTATAAAACACAGGTCCGGAGATCTTGAGTAACGCGGGTAATCCAAAACCACATAAGGAAGGCCCTCATAATATTCACCACGTGAGATCTTGGGTGATATGCTGAACAATCTCCCCCTGTCCGTTTGTTCTGCGATAGATTCCTCTACTGATCCAAGTAATGCAATGGTCTTGCTGATGATACTATTTTTTGTTAAGATGATACCTGCATTACAAGCCAGTTCTAACTCACTCTCTGAAAGCTGTATTTTTGAACCTTGCATCTATAAAATTATTTAAACCAGTTGCCATAGTGATCAAAAAACTTGACAAACTTATTATTAAGGCATTCATTGGCCCTTTTGTCGCTACCTTCTTTATTACGGTACTGGTGTTGGTCATGCAATTCTTCTGGCTTTATATAGATGATTTTGTTGGTAAAGGGCTGAGCACTGGCATTATCCTCGAATTCATCTGGTACCAAAGTGCAGTGCTGGTGCCGTTAGCGCTTCCCCTGGCCGTATTGCTCTCTTCCCTGATGACATTTGGAAACCTTGGGGAAAGCTATGAGCTTATAGCCATCAAGTCTGCGGGCATATCACTGCTTCGGTTTATGAGACCATTGTTTGTTGTAACGCTTTTTATTTGCGGCATAGCCTTCTTGTTTTCCAACTATATCATACCGGTAGCCAACCTGAAATCACGTACTCTTTTGGCTGATATTGTATATGCAAAACCTTCTTTTGATCTGAAGGAAGGAGTATTTTATGATAAGCTAAGTGGCTTTGCCATCAAAATTGGACAAAAGGAAAAGAATGACAGTATCATTAAGAATATTATCATTTACGAACAATCCAATGGAATCCAGGATAACTTCATTATTGCCTCAGATGGGGTCATGCGTATATCGGAAAACAAGCGGTATATGGAGTTTATCCTTAAAAATGGCTGGCGTTATGAAGAAAGGGGGTCAGGCACATCTGCAACTTCTGACTTTATACGCCTGGGATTTAAAGAATATAAAAGACAATTTGACCTTGGCTCATTCGGACTACAGCAACGAACGGCCGACAGTGTAAATAAGAATAATGCCCGTATGCTTAGTATGCGCCAATTGGGCGTGGCTATTGATTCTATCGAAAAGGTGAACAAACTAATGGCGGGCAGGGTAAAGACAGATGTTTTTGGCTTTCTTCCTTTCAGTAGGTTTCTTGACAGCAACTGGAAAGGCAAAGCAACACCTGTTAAGGCCCGCAGTTTTGAACAACTAATTCCAGATAGCATCAAGGCGCTGGTTCATCAAAAGGCAGGCAATCGTATCAATTCTTTGAAAGGAAGCAATGAAATCATTTTAGCACAATATGAAGATCTGCAGCGCAACCTGCGTCAGCACCAGATAGAATGGCACCGGAAAATATCTCTTTCTGTTGCCTGCCTGGTGCTTTTCCTCATCGGTGCGCCCCTGGGTTCCATCATCAGGAAAGGTGGCTTAGGTAGCCCACTTGTTTTCGCTATTATCTTCTTCATGCTATTTTATTTTAGTAGCACTACGGGAGAAAAATTTGCAAAGGAAGGCAGTATGGATCCAAGGATCGGCATGTGGATGTCAACTTTTTTCCTTGTTCCTATTGGAATCTTCCTTACGTATAAAGCTATGCGTGATTCGCAATTATTCAGTAAGGAATTTTACAACAGGATCAGCAGGAAAATAAAAGCGCTTCGTGAAAAAAACTGACCTCTTCTAATTTTAGTAATTTCACAAAAAAAATTATGGCACCCTTATCCACAAGACGAGATTTCATCAGTACAACCGGAAAAGCAGGATTAGGAATTTGTGTGGGTTCAACCATTTTATCCGCCTGCTCCGTTTTATCCAAAAATTCTTCCCGCAAGGACAATATAGGATTCAACCAGGAGCCATTGCCTTATGGTTACAATGCCTTGACCGAAGCCATTGATGCACAAACAATGGAGATTCATTATACGAAGCATGCGGCAGGATATGCCAAAAACCTCCAGGATGCGGCACAGACAGAAGGAGTGAATATGAATAAGCCATTGGAAGATGTGCTGGCTAACATAAAAAAATATTCCACCAAGATGCGCAACAATGCAGGTGGTCATTACAACCATGAATTATTCTGGAAATCCATGTCACCAAAGGGTGGTGGAAACCCAGAAGGAAAATTGGGGGCTGCTATTGCAGACAGTTTTGGCTCCTTTGAGACTTTTAGAACCCAGTTTTCAGATGCGGGTAAGAACCGATTCGGAAGTGGATGGGCCTGGCTTTTTCTTGACCATGATAAAAAACTTCGCATAGGATCTACGCCTAACCAGGATAATCCCATAATGGATATAGCTGAAATAAAAGGATATCCATTATTAGGTCTTGATGTTTGGGAGCATGCCTATTACCTGCGTTATCAGAATAAAAGAGCTGATTATATCAATAATTGGTGGAAAGTGGTAAACTGGAATTACATACAGGACAGGTATCAAAGTGCTATTTAATCTTTAGAAACTTTTTAAGCTTCCATTTTGCCTGAAACACAGAAGACTGGTAACAGCAACCTCAGGTTGCAACGCCTTATAGCTATTGCTTCCTCAATATTACTGGTTGCCAAGTTTGTTGCTTACTACCTTACCAATTCTGTTTCGGTGCTTACAGATGCATTGGAAAGTATTGTGAATGTAGTGGCTGGATTTATTGGTTTATACAGTTTATATGTCTCTGCCAAACCACGTGATATAGACCATCCTTATGGCCATGGTAAAGCAGAATTTATTTCAGCCGCAGTAGAGGGAACATTGGTATTGTCTGCCGGAATTCTGATCATCTACAGTGCTGCCAAAAACTTTATTGCACCTGTACCTATTCAAAAGCTTGATGTTGGTATCTATTTAATTGGAGGTACAGCTATCATCAACTGGATATTAGGATACTTATCGCTGAGCCAGGGAAAGAGAAATAATTCTTTGGCCCTGATCGCCAGTGGGAAACATCTTCAATCAGACACTTATTCAACCGCAGGCATCATTGCAGGTTTAATACTTATTTCAGTAACTCATTTCCTTTGGATTGACGGTGTGGTAGCTATTGGCTTTGGTATCTTTATAGTTTATACAGGGTATAAGATCATTAGGGCTTCACTTGCCGGCATCATGGATGAAGCAGATATGAAATTGCTGGATAAAATGGTAGAACTGCTTGAAAAGAACCGTCGTGACAATTGGGTAGACCTGCATAACCTCAGGGTCATTAAATATGGTAATGTGCTGCACCTTGACTGTCACCTTACCGTTCCCTGGTATTTTAATATTCACCAGGCGCACTTTGAAATAGATGAATTGGGAAAACTCATCCGTGGTAATTTTGGAGAATCGCTTGAACTTTTTGTTCACAATGATGGTTGTCTATATTTTCAGTGTCATATCTGTAAAAAGAATGATTGTCCTGTAAGGCAGCATAGCTTTAAACAAACTGTTGAATGGACCCTGGATAATTCCCTGCAGAATGAAAAACATACTTTAAAAGACCTTGAGGAAGCTTCAAAATGAAAACAATAACTACCTGGAAAACAGCCCATGCTTTTGATAGTGTTCAGAATAGTTCCACCATTCAAATAGATGGCTCAACAGGCTTTAGCCCGAAAGCTTTATTATTAACCGGGCTGGCAGGATGTACCGGCATTGATGTAGTAGATATCCTCGAGAAAATGCGGGTACCATTCGCAAGCCTTGAAATAGATGCTGAAGCCGAGCAAACTGATGAGCATCCAAGAGTTTTTAAAACCATTCATCTTACGTATAAGTTAAAAACGGAAGAAGAATACAGGGAAAAGATAAAGAAGGCCATAGATTTGTCACTGGAAAAATATTGTGGGGTTGCTGCTATGCTAAATAAGAATTCCCGTATCGATTATGAAATCCTGATTACGGAGTAATTTATTTTATTAACCAGCCTGCACATGGCAGGCCCAAACATTTATTTTTTATGAGTTTACATCTTGGAGACAAAGTCCCCAACTTCAAAGCATCAACTACAGAAGGAGACATTGATTTTTATGAATACCTCGGTGACAGCTGGGGCGTTTTATTTTCTCACCCTGCCGACTATACACCTGTGTGCACAACCGAGCTGGGAAGAACTGCTTTATTGAAAGAAGAATTTGCAAAGCGTAACGTGAAGGTGCTTGCCGTTAGTGTTGATCCGTTGGATAAACATAAAGGCTGGGTCAAGGATATCAATGAAACTCAAAATTGCCAGGTGGATTTCCCTATCATTGCAGATGAGAACAGGGAAGTAGCCACATTATATGATATGATCCACCCCAATGCATCAGCAACAGCTACAGTGCGTTCATTGTATGTAATTGGACCAGATAAAACGCTTAAATTAACGATCACTTACCCTGCTTCCACGGGAAGAAATTTCAACGAGGTATTACGCGTAATTGATTCACTGCAGTTAACTGCCAATCACAGCGTAGCTACCCCTGCCAACTGGGAGCGTGGTGAAGACGTTATTGTAGTTCCTTCAATTTCCACAGAAGATGCTATTAAGAGATTTCCTAAAGGTGTGAGAGAGGTAAAACCTTACCTTAGATATACACCTGTACCTGAAGGTGATGCTAAAAAATGATCTCAAAATACTAAAGAGTCTTCCCCAAATGGAAGACTCTTTTTTTATGTGTAAACTTTTATCTTCTTCGCTCAGACCATTTGGTCAACTGTTGCAGGATAGCTCTCAGGTCTTTTGGAAGTGGTGCTTCAAGCACATATGGCTTCCCCAGCAAGCCCGTAAAGCTTAATTGTGCCGAATGCAAAGCCAATCGATTTAACAATGGCCGTTCTTCATCCATAGATTGGGATAGTTTGTAATTAGATTTAAGCTGGGAAATAAAAACTGGTTTGCCGTCACCATACAGGTCATCACAAACTATAGGATGTCCAAGATGTTTCATATGCACCCTGATCTGGTGGGTTCTGCCTGTTAATATCCTGAACTGCATCCAGGAAAAGATCCTGAATGGCTGTAGCACTTCATACTCTGTAATGCTTTCTTTGCCTTTTTTATAAACAGTCATTACCCCCTTTTTGGAGGGATGTTCTGAAATGGGTTCATTGATAACCCCCGAAACTTCGGCTGGCACACCCATCACCAGTCCATTATAGACCTTATTGGTTTCTCTTGATTCAAACTGCTGGGATAGTTGTTTGTGGGCAGCTTCATGTTTCGCAAAAACTACCACGCCACTGGTGCCTTTATCTAAACGGTGAACAGTATAGATATCACCGTATTTGTTTTTCAGCAATTGTTTTAAAGAGATATCTTTTCCTTCCCTGTCTGGTATGGTCAATAGGCCCGAGGGCTTGTTAATAGCTACCAGGTCAGCATCTTCCATTATAATATGCTCATCGATCTTGAAGGTCATGTATTCGTGATTGTTTGCTGTAAAAAGCGAATGAAAAATTAAAAGCCAGGATTGGGGGAAGCTCTTACTTTCCTTTCTTGAAATATTTCAGGTCCCTGACTTCTTTTTCTGATAAAAAGCGCCATTTGCCACGCTCAACGTTCTTTTTAGTAAGTCCTGCAAAGATCACCCTATCGAGATTTTTTACATCGTAGCCATAATGTTCAAATATCCGGCGAACAATGCGGTTGCGGCCACTATGTATTTCAATTCCCACCTGTGTCTTGTCAGCATTGTCTGTGAAGGCTAATACGTCTACATTGGCTATCCCGTCTTCAAGTGGCACCCCTTTCAGTATAGCATCAAAATGAGCCTTCGTTAAGGGTTTGTCCAACGTTACTGCATACAGTTTCTTTACTTCGTTACTGGGATGGGTAAGCTTTTGTGTTAACTCTCCATCATTGGTCAGTAAAAGCACACCAGATGTATTCCTGTCCAGGCGGCCTACCGGGTATACTTTTTCTTTTGTAGCATTCTTTATCAGGTCCAGTACGGTCTTACGTCCTTTTTCATCTTCCGTGGTGGTAATGTAATCTTTGGGTTTGTTGATCAGGATATATACCAGGTCTTTGACAGGGAAAAGCTTTTTACCATTGAAGTTGACTGTATCATTGGGTGAGATTTTAAAGCCTGGCTCCGTAACAATGGTGCCATTTACTTTAACCTTTCCGTTTTTGATAATATCAACTGCATCCCGGCGCGAGCAAACACCGCTATGGGCAATGAATTTGTTCAGGGGCATTTTTTCTTCCACAGGCCTGGTAATTAAGGGCTTTTTGCCAACTTTTTCACCGGCTACCACCTCGCTTCTGCCTTCAGCTCTTTTCTTTTCGAAATATTCCTTCCTTTCCTTTGTCAGCTTCTTTTTCTCCTGCCTGAATTGCTCTTTTTTAGCTGCCCCGGACTTCTCTTTGGACATGAACTTTTCAAACCCTGATTTTTTCTTCATGGTACAAAAATAGAAAAGACCGTGCAGCACACGGTCTTTTGTTTCCAATAGGCTGAGATTCTTATCTCAATAATTACTTTGTGTTCTTATTTGCATGCTCCTTTCTAAAGGATTTCATTTTATCAATTTGGTCAGGAGTAAGCACGGTTTTCATTTTATCCATCTGTGCTTTTCTCAATTCCTGCATCTTAGCTTTCTTTTGATCTTTGGTCAGGCTGTTATCATTGTGCAGTGACTGGAACTGGCTGGAATATTCAGCCCTGATCTTGCTCATTTGCTCCTGTTGTGTAGCCGTAAGGCCAAGCTCTTTGCTCATGCCATCACCTTTTTTAAATCTGCCTCTATCGCCCATTTGGGTGCTATCTCCATTGTGGCGAAACTTGCCCTCTTTCTTGTAGTTGCCGTTTTTCCAGGAAGCTTTTCTTTCTTCCTTCAGTTTGGCTAACTTCTGCTTCTGGTCGGCAGTAAGAATCGACTCCATTTGTGCTTTATACTTTTCATGGATGGCTTTCCTTTGCTCTTTGTTTGCCTGGTCCCCGCTCTTTAAAGCCTGCATTTCTTTTTTCTGCTCTTGATGAAGTGTTTTCAATTTAGCTTTTTGCTCTGCTGTAAGGTTTAATTGCCTGAATGCTTCTCCTTTGTGTTCTTTCTTATCGTGTTTCTTACCTTCCTGGGTGGAAGTAGTTTGCGCCTGGGCAGCACCTATTGTTAATGCTAAAACAAGTGCTGAAGTGATAAATTTTTTCATATTTCCTGGTTCTTTTTTTTGTTGTTGTATTAAAGACCAGCGTATGAAAGCGTAGTTTAAACTAGGTAGGTTAATTAAGGTTAGAAGCTTCTTAAAGAAGTAAAATTATGTATATGAAGTAAAGCCATTGTCAGGCAGGATACTAGTTTTTATTGGCCAGTTGACCGCAGGCAGCATCAATATCCTTTCCCCGGCTGCGACGCAAACGTGCGTTCACTTTATGCCTGCCCAGGTATTCCATAAATGCTTCCACTTTTGATTCTTCCGGCTTCTCAAACTTAGCCGCATCTATAGGGTTGTATTCTATCAGGTTGATAAGATCTGCAGGCACACGACGGTAGAGCTTTATCAGCTCGTCTGCATCTTTCAGTGAATCATTAAAATCCTTAAAAAGAATGTATTCAAAGGTGATCTCGTTCTTGGTTTGTGCATAAAAATGATTCAGCGCCTCCACTAATGACTGGATATTGTTGGAGTCATTGATGGGCATAATATCATGGCGTTTTTTATCATTAGCAGCGTGAAGGGACAAGGCTAACTTAAATTTCACCTTATCATCCCCCAGTTGCCTGATTTGCTTGGCCACCCCGGCAGTAGACACAGTAATGCGTTTTGGACTCATGCCGAGTCCATCAGGAGAGGTAATGCGTTCTATTGCTTTTAATACATTCTTATAGTTCAGCAAAGGTTCCCCCATGCCCATGAACACGATATTACTTAGCTTCTTATCGTATACCTTTTCACATTGCTGGTTAAGGATTACTACCTCATCGTAGATCTCGTCAAAATCAAGGTTGCGCTTTCTTTCTATGTATCCCGTTGCGCAGAATTTACAGCTTAATGAGCAGCCGATCTGTGATGAAACGCAGGCAGTATAACGATTATCCGTAGGTATTAACACGCCTTCGCAAAGATGGCCTTCATGCGTTTTGAAGCGTGACTTCACCGTTCCATCGGCACTGTACTGTGAAGCATCAACCATAAGGGCGGGAAGAGAAAAATTCTCACCTAGTTTCTGGCGCAGTTCCTTACTTAGGTTGGTCATGTCGGCAAACGAATGTGCATGCTTTTGCCATAGCCATTCCCATACCTGGTGCGCCCTGAATTTCTTTTCTCTCATGGCAATGAAATATTGCTCCAGGTCAGGCAGACTGAGCTGGCGGATATTATTACTACCATTTATCTTGAGGGTTGCTGTTTCAGCCATCGCGCAAAGATAGATTTATTGTCCCGATGGCTTTGTTAAAAGCCCTGTTTTGAACCCATGCTTTTAAGTATATTCACTTAATATTTTATTGCCATGAAAATAACTTCACTGCTGCTGCTTTTATGTATTTCCTGTGTTTCCCTGTTTGCACAGGACTCAACGCTAAATGAATACAAAGGCTTGTATAAATTCAGGGAAGGCAGTCCAACACCTTCAGTTGATATCACTATTGAAAATGGTGCCTTATATGCTAATTCCAGTATTGGATCCGCTTCCATGAAATGGGTAAGCAAGGATACTTTCAGTATCCCTGACCATAATGGTATGGCCTATTTCTACCGCAGTGATAAGGGATTGGTAAACAGTATTAAGGTGGAGGTGGCAGACCTTGTTCTTGAAGGAGATAAGCAGGATCCTGCGCTGGCCATCAACAGGCGAAAAAGAGTGTACTATCTCTCCAAATAATTTCAATTTTCCGCTTATAGTATATTGCGCTGGCTTTAGGCCCGGGCATTAACCTTTTATTACTTCCCGGTCATAGATTTATTGAAACAGATGAATATGAGAGATGTATTTGTAATTGACGCAGTAAGAACACCTATTGGAAAATATGGGGGTGCACTGAGTGCTGTACGCCCGGACGATCTGTTAGCATATATTATAAAGGAATTACTGGCGCGGAATAATACCATAGATCATTCTGCTATAGAGGATGTTATAGCGGGCGATGCCAACCAGGCGGGAGAGGACAACAGGAATGTAGCCCGAATGGCAGCCTTGCTGGCCGGGTTACCAGTTACCGTTGCCGGCACTACCGTAAACCGGTTGTGTGCCTCTGGTTTACAGGCTGTTATGGATGGTGCCAGGCAGATTGCTTGTGAAGATGCTGAGATCATCATAGCCTGTGGCGTGGAAAGCATGAGCCGGGCGCCTTTTGTGATGCCTAAATCCCAATCGCCATTTGACAGAAAGGCTGAGATATATGATACAACACTGGGCTGGCGGTTTGTTAATGAACAAATGAAGGATGCCTATTATCCTTACAGCATGGGTGAAACCGGCGAAAACGTTGCTAAAAAATGGGGCATATCACGCCAAAAGCAGGATGAGTTTGCCTTAAGTTCCCAGCAGAAATATTTTGCTGCCCTGGAAAAAGGAACATGGCGCGATGAAATTGTACCTGTTGAAGTAAAAGGCGAAAAGGGTGCCATTCACTTTGTAGAGAAAGATGAGCACCCGCGGCAAACATCCATGGAGAAGCTAAGCTCCTTAAAGCCAGCTTTTGTAAAGGATGGTACTGTCACAGCAGGTAATGCCGCTGGTATTAATGATGGGGCAGCGGCCCTATTGCTGGCAAGCCCTGAAGCTGTAAAAAAATATGAACTGAAGCCTATGGCCAGGATCATATCAATGGCTACTGCCGGGGTAGATCCAGCCATAATGGGTATTGGCCCTGTGCCTGCCACACAAAAAGCCTTACGTAGGGCAAGCTTATCCATTGCTAACATGGATCTTATCGAATTGAATGAGGCTTTTGCCTCCCAGGCTTTGGCCTGCATTCACGACCTGGGAATTGATCCTGGTAAGGTTAATGTTAACGGGGGTTCAATTGCTTTGGGACATCCTTTAGGCTGCAGTGGCGTTCGTATTTCCACCACTTTGCTTCATGAAATGAAAAGAAGAAGATCAAGGTATGGATTGGCTACTATGTGTGTAGGGGTTGGACAAGGCGCAGCTATTATATATGAATTGTGCTGATGCCTGCGTAGCTGCCTGCCTTAGTACAATTATTGAAATAGAATAGCAAATGAAGATCTACCTGGCGCTCCTTATTCTTTGCACTATTCTTAATTCATGTTTTTTATTCTCCAAATACAAACGCAGTTCATTTACTTATAATGAAAACGGAAGCACATATTCTGTCCCGGTGATCATTCCAAAAGGATTTTCGAAAGAAAGAACAGAAGTGGACAGCTCGGGAAACACCATACTTACCTACAGCTATGGCCCTGAATTATTTTATATGGCTAATATGGCTGATACATCAACCTATGTATTTCCTATTGATGAATTGATCAATATTCCGAGGCTTTATGAACCAACCGGGGCACTTGTGTATAAGGGAATGGATTCAACACATTTATACTGGCGTGAAGTGCGGCAGAATAAATTGCGCACAGGCTACAGGAATGTTTCCCCCGAAAAGGAAGTAAGGTTTGATTCAGCTACTAATTACTTCATGGTACATCCTATAGCACCTGCCGTGCAGAAATCAGTTAAAAGACAAGGATGAAATATCGGCAAATGGTATAGAGCGTTGCTCGCCTGAGCGAAGGTCTTTGATTATGAATGCTTTTTCCTCCAGTTCTTTCGAACCAATGATAATGATAAAAGGTATCTGCTTTTTTTCAGCATATTTGAATTGCTTGTCAAATTTGGTTGGCTCATGAAACAGTTCTGCGGCGATACCCGATCTCCTCAGGCTTGATAAAAGTTCATATGCTTTTTTGCTTTCCTCAAGCCCCGTATTAAAGAACAATACCCTTGTACCCTGTTCCACCTTTGAGGGAAACAATTGCAGTTCTTCCATTACATCATATATCCTGTCTACGCCAAATGAAATTCCTACCCCGGGTATATTAGGCACACCAAATAATCCTGTCAGGTCATCATAGCGCCCACCACCGCCAATAGAGCCAATCTTTACTGTACCGGGCGCCTTCGCTTCAAAGATAATTCCTGTATAATAGTTAAGGCCCCTGGCAAGTGTGAAGTCAATGATAAGTGATGTTGTTGTACCAGCCTTTGAATTTTCATCCTTAGATCTTTGATCATTGATTATGTTGAGGATGAACTCAAGTTCATTGACCCCTTTCTTTCCATCTTCTGTATCCAACAGCAGTTCTTTGATTGCTGCCAATTTGGATTCATTGCTACCATTGATGTCCAGGTATTTTTCAATAACTAAAACCTGTTCTCCAGTCAGGCCTCTTTCTGATAGTTCTTCCTTTACTTTCTCCAGGCCAATCTTATCCAGTTTATCAATGGCAATGGTAATATCTGTTAGTTTATCAGCTCCACCACATACTTCAGCCAAAGCCGATAATATCTTCCGGGAGTTGATGCGCAGTTCGCATCCCTGGATACCAAGCTTTGAAAATACATCCGTATAAAGATTTACAAATTCCACCTCGTTCAGCAAGGAGTTGCTGCCTACCACATCTGCATCGCACTGGTAGAATTCGCGGTACCTGCCTTTTTGTGGCCTGTCTGCACGCCAAACGGGTTGCACCTGGTAGCGCTTGAATGGAAAAGTAAGTTGGCCATGATTCATAGCCACATACCTGGCAAAGGGAATGGTAAGGTCATATTTTAATGCCCTTTCGGTGATGCCTTTATTGTTCTTTCCCTGTAATATTTTTTCAAAATCCTCCCGAACCTGCTGTTCCTTAGCTGGATTGTCCAATCCATTATTTAATATCTTGAATATTAGTTTATCACCCTCTTCGCCATATTTACCCATAAGGGTTTCCAGGTTTTCCATGGCGGGCGTTTCTATGGGAAGAAAGCCATATAGTTCAAAAACAGAACGAATCGTATTGAAAATAAATGCCCGCTTTCTCACTACATCTGGTCCAAAATCACGGGTGCCCTGGGGAATGGAAGGTTTACTCATCTGGTGTCAAAAGTAAAAACTAATAATGGGTTATTTGTTTTGTTGCCTGCCTGCATACTTTTCAATGATCTTATCGCAGGCTTCATCAATCAGCTTATACACTTCGTGGTAGCCCGGCTCAGGACCATACCAGGGATCTGGTACAGAAGCATTTTCGCCGGGGAATAATTCATTCAGGAATAATTCCACTTTTGATTGATCAAACCTGTTTTTCACGATGCTTTTAATATCATCTATTACATCATCTGCCATTGCATAGATCTTATCATATCGATCGAGATCTTCTTTGACAAACCGACGGGCCCTTTGTTCACAAATATCAATGCCATTTAACCTGGCAACTTTTTGAGACAGGGGATGGGGAGCTTCTCCAACATGATAACCATTTGTTCCGGCACTATCCACCTGCCAATCCAGGCCTGCCTGTTTTGCCTTAGATTGCAGAATGCCTTCAGCCAACGGACTCCTGCAGATATTTCCTAAGCACACCATCAATATTTTCATTGCCAATATTTAAGGGGTGCAAATTTAAGACTTTCCCGGTGTGAGCTCTCTTTGTATAGATTCTCATTACTTTAGTTCTCCTGGCAGATTCTGTTATTATTCATGGTGTTAGGAGCATATTTATGGTTGATTCTTATGAAAGAGCTCTGTAAAACCTCTATGTGACAGGTGTGCAATGCCTCCTTACCGCCTCTTTAAAGAGCCGTTACAGAGCCGTTACATAGGCGGCACATAGCCGTTACATAGCCGTTGCATAATGCAAGTAGGTTGCAGGGACTGGAATGGGAAGTCAGGAACCGGCATTTCCATTTTACCATTAAGAGAATTTTAAGAAATAATGATAATTTGATATGGAAAGCTTTCCTGAAAGCATCTTATTTATAAATTAATGAGTATGCAAGCATGGGAAATTTTAAAAGCCGATGTACTGGACATTCTCTTTGATAATCGCAATAAGCAGTACGGCGCCTATACGTTGCGCAGGCACTATCCTTTAAGATTGAAAATTGCATTGGGACTTACTTTAAGCTCCGTTCTTTTCCTGAGTTTATTGTTTCGTAATGCTGGTGATTCAATTATTTATACAGAGCGGGAAAAACCATTTGTGCATGTCATAGAAATTGCGCCTTTTACACCCTTGCCTAAGCCGCCTGAAGCACCACCGCCTCCCAGGAGGGCGCAATCGAGTTACTCTGATCAAATGAAGATAGTTGCTAACCCGGATGAGAAAAGGATGATGAAGACGGTAGAAGATATTTCAATGAGCGCCATAGGAGGTAGTAATGTGGATGGTCCTGCAGATGCTTCCCTTCCTAACATGCCCGACCAGGCGCAATCAAAGGAAACTACTGCCACACCTGCAAAGGCAGATGCCCCAGCTTTTGAGGTAGTGGAACAGCAACCAGAGTTTCCCGGAGGTGCCCGGGCGTGGGTTAATTACCTGAACAGGAATCTTCAAACGCCTGCTGATTTGGAGCCGGGAGAAAAGAAAATAGTGTTGATCAAATTCATAGTAGATGCCGATGGATCGGTAACAGGTTTTACGGTTGTCCGCTCGGGTGGCTATGCTTTTGATAATGAGGTGATAAGAGTATTAAGAAAAATGCCTAAGTGGAAACCAGCCATTCAAAACGGTCATGCAGTGACGGTTTCATTTACGCAGCCGGTAACATTTGTAGGACTTGAAGAGTAAAAAGTTTTAAATTGCTCCACCCAATTAAAGGTATGATAGAAGAGTTTCAGGAAGAACAAAGGAAAAGAGTCAACCGCATGCGCTCTATTATGGATTATGCCATGGGAGCATTGATCCTGTTCATAGGACTGTATTTTTGTTTGAATAAGGTGCTGCACATAAATGTCTTTAACAGGCAACCTTCTTCAATGGATGTTTTTATAGGTATAGTATTTATATTTTATGGCATCTGGAGAATGTACAGGGGTTACAAAAAGGATTATTATAGATGAATTTCAAGTGTAGGGTGAGGATGGTCTTGTTATTATTCCTGGTAATTTTTTTCCAGGCTTGTTCTGATAAGTCAAAGGAAAAGAAAATAGACAGGTTTGATAATGGTACCATTTATATTAGTTGTGACGAATCTTTCAAACCAGTCATAGATGCCGAAATTGAAGTGTACCAGGCCAGTTACCCGGATGCCCATATCAATGTTCAATATAAGCCGGAGGCCGACTGTCTGCGTGATTTTGGAGTAGATTCTATCAGGATGATCATTGCCACGAGGGGTTTTTCGGAAAGCGAGAGGAAGTTCATGATCGATTCGTTAAAAGTGGGTCCTGTACAGGCCACCGTTGCGCATGACGCCATTGCAGTGATCATTCACCCCGAAGCAAAAGACTCCTTTTTTACAATGGATCGTATCCGTGACCTGGTGAGTGGAAATCTTAAAGAAAATCTAATTCCTGTTTTTGATGGTCTGAAGGCCACCAGTACGGTTCGGTTTATGATAGATTCAGTGCTTAAAGGTAAAAACCTGGGCAAAAACGTTGTGGGGGCTCAAAGCAGTGAAGGCGTAATTGATTACGTGTCAAAAACACCCAATGCTGTAGGATTTATTGGCGTAAGCTGGGTAGGGAATAAGGAAGACACAAGCCAGCAAAGTTTTTTAAAAAGGATCAGGCTTGCAAGGTTGGAGAGTACGGACAGCGCCAATGCATTTGTATTACCTGTTCAATACCTGATTTATACTAAAAGTTATCCTATGGTACGTGATTTGGTATATGTACTTCGGGAACAGCAATATGGGCTTGGTGGGGCTTTTGCAAATTTTTTAAAGAGCGACAGGGGACAATTGATCTTCAGGCGTGCTTATCTTCAACCCGCAAAGAAGCCGTTTTATGTGCGCCGTGCCGAGTTAAAGGACTAACATTAACAACTAGTAAGTAAACGAAACTGAATAATTTTAAATCTAAAAAGAAAACGAAAAATGAAGAAATCGGCAATTGTTTTAGTTTTTGCAATGGCTCTCTCCTTTGTAGTACGGGCTCAGAGTATCCAGGAAGGAGTTAACAATTTTTATGCAGAACGATATGGAAGTGCCAAGTCAATTTTTGATAAATTACTTGCATCCAATCCAAACAATATAGAAGCTACCTATTGGCTGGGGCAAACCTACCTGGCACAGGAAAATTTAAGCGGAGCTAAAAGCTTATATGAAAAAGCTTTGGCTTCAAATGGCAATGCGCCGTTATTCCTGGCAGGTATGGGTCATGTTGAATTACTGGAAGGAAATAAAACAGGTGCCCGTCAGCATTTTGAGCAGGCCATAACTGCCAGTAAAGGAAGAAAAGGTGCTGATCCTGTAGTATTAACAGCAATAGGACGAGCCAATGTTGATGCTTATAGCGATGCCAAAAGAAACGGAGACCTTGATTATGCTATTGCCAAGCTCAATGAAGCAGCACAGATAGCACCTAACAATCCAGATGTATTCCTGACCCTTGGTAACGCTTACCGTAAAAAACATTTAGGTGGAGAAGCTGTACAAGCCTATCGTAAAGCAGGGAATTTTGCTCCTGCTATTTACAGAACAGCTATGCTGTACCAAACACAGTCACAACCCGGGCAAGGGTATTCAGATATAGTTTTAGAGAATCTTAATAATGCTATTTCAGCAGATCCACGATTTGCACCCGCATACGAACAGCTTTATTATTATAATCTTTTATATAAGAAAGATTTTGCCACTGCAGAAACCTTTGCTACTAAATATATTTCCAATTCAGACCCAAGTGTTGAAAACGACTACCTGAAAGCGCAGACAGATTTTGTTCAGAAGAAGTTTTCAGATGCTGTGAACATTGGTAAGAATATTATCTCACAGACTAACAATAATGCTAAACCAAGGGTATACCGCCTGATGGGATATAGCTACCTTGAGTTGAAGGACACTACTACTGCCTGTCAGTTTGTAAACGATTTCTTCAAGCATGCCAAAGATGAAGATATAATCGGCGAAGATTATTTGTTACATGCAACAGCGTGTGGTAAAAACGATCCTGAGATTATCAGGACAGACGTATACAAAGCAGTGCAGATAGACAGTGTGCTTTCACGCCAGATAGGCTTGTTGACAAAGGCTGCCACTGATGCAAAAAACAACAACCAGCGTGTGCTGGAAGCTGAATTGAACAAGCTTTCTTTTGACCTGAGGAAGCCTGACCAGAGAAATGCTACAGAGTTGATCAATGGTGTGGCCTTACCTTATTTCTTTGGCGGAGCTTACCAAAAAGCTGACAGTGCTGCAAAAGCATATATAGCTATCGCTCCTGACAGCATTTGGGGACATTACTGGAGCGCCCTTGCCCTTGCTTCCATTGACACCAGCATGGAGCAGGGACTGGCAATGCCGGCCTATCAAAAAGTTTTAGATATTGCTGCTACAGACAAAGTGCGTTTTAAAAGCCAGGGTGTAAGAGCGGCGCAGACATTAGCTATCTACAGCTTTAATATTAAAAATGATAAAGCTGCAGCTGCTGCATACGTGCAAAAGGGTCTTGAATTTGATCCTACCAATGCCAATCTGAAGAATATTGAAGGGGTATTGAACGCCAAGCCTAGTGCACCAGCTAAAAACAATAGTGGGTCGTCCGGTGGAGCTACCAAGGAAAAGACCAAAACAGGTACTACCAAAGTGAAGAAAAAAGGATAAAACTCCTTAAATATAAATAAAAAGCCTCCTCCAGGGAGGCTTTTTCAATTGATAAAGCTCATATAAATAATAACTTAAAGATTGATAGTTGTGGCTTATTTTTGCGTGCCCATTTGAAAAACTTATGTTCCATCTTCTTCAAACGAACGTAACCCAGACGGTTAGTGATGCAAGCAGTGCAGGAAGCTATTTTCCTGTAGGTATTCAATTGTTATTTGTAGTGGGTATGATTGGTTTCCTCATGGTGGTTACACACCTGCTGGGGCCTAAAAGACACACTTCGGACAAATTGCAAACTTTTTCAAGCGGTATTGAAAGTCATGGTGATGCACGTCAGCCTATGGCCATCAAGTATTTCCTGGTAGCCATCCTCTTTGTATTATTTGATGTGGAAGTGATCTTTTTCTATCCTTACGCTGTTAATTTCAGGGGGTTAGGTTGGAGCGGTTTTTGGGCTGTCTTAATGTTTGTGGCTTTTTTCCTTTGTGGATTTATCTACATTATAAAAAAGGGAGCATTGGATTGGGAAGATTAATATTTAATAACGAAGCGGGCTGCTTAGCTGAGAATTATTAAATAGAACAATTAAAACTGAATTATTATGGCACGTCCTGTTTCATATAATATAAAACAAAAGCCCCTGGAGAGTGATATTAGCCTGGTTGATATGCCGGAAGGCTACCAGGGCGAGGGCTTCTTTGCTTCCAAGTTGAGCGATGTGGTAGGATTGGCGCGCAAGAATTCCATCTGGCCTTTACCTTTTGCTACTTCTTGCTGTGGAATTGAGTTCATGGCCACCATGGCGTCCCACTATGACCTTGCACGTTTTGGTTCTGAAAGGGTAGGGTTTTCACCCCGTCAGTGTGACTTATTAATGGTAATGGGTACTATAGCTAAGAAAATGGCACCTGTGGTAAAACAGGTTTACCTGCAAATGGCTGAACCCCGTTGGGTAATGGCAGTAGGTGCCTGCGCCTGCAGTGGAGGTATCTTTGACAGCTATAGCGTACTACAGGGTATTGACCAGGTAGTGCCTGTGGATGTGTATGTGCCGGGTTGTCCTCCCAGACCTGAAGCTATCCTGGACGGTTTTATGAAAGTGCAGGATCTTGTAGGAAAGGAAGAACTGCGCCGCCGCAACAGTGAGCACTATAAAAAATTATTAGAAAGCTACGGAATTCAATAAATAAGCTCAGGCCCGCCCAAAGCGGGTTTAGCTGGAGTTAGAAACTATGTCTTTATCGAACGACCTAATAAAACAACGACTAACTGAAAAATTTGGTGACCAGGTCACTAACATTGAGGAGCCTTATGGTATGCTCACTTTCGAGGTTCCCAAAGATCTGAACCTTAAAATGCTCCAGTTTCTATATGATGATGAGGAACTAAAGTTCAGGTTTCTTACAGATCTTACTGCTGTTCACTATCCTGCTTATAAAGGAAGAGAGCTGGCTGTGGTGTATCACCTGCATAACCTGGTTGATAACTGCCGCATTCGCTTCAAGGTTTTTACAGATATTAATAAGCCTGATGTTTTCAGTGCCGTAAATATTTACGCTTCTGCCAATTGGCAGGAAAGAGAAGCATATGATTTTTATGGGGTCAACTTTGTTGGTCACCCCAATCTTATACGTATTCAAAATGTGGAAGAAATGGATTACTTCCCCCAGCGCAAAGAGTTTCCGCTGGAAGACCAGACAAGGATAGATAAGGATGATGAAATGTTTGGCAGGGGAGGAAGTTTTGACTTTGGTAACAAGCAGGCAGATGGTTCGCCTACAACTATAAGCGAAGCAGAGAAGAAATAATAAAGGGCAGAAACATTTTTAAGAACTCCCCAAGGGGATTAAAGCTGACTAATAAATTTCATGTCTACGACTGATAAACATATCACACTTTCTGAAGGAAGTATTGAAACCAAAACCACCCGGTTGAACCTGGGGCCTACGCACCCGGCAACACATGGTGTGTTTCAAAATATCCTTGAACTGGATGGCGAACGTATTGTTTCTGCTGAACAAACCATTGGTTACATTCACAGGGCATTTGAAAAGATTGCTGAACGCCGACCTCTTTACCAGATCACCCCTCTAACAGACAGGTTAAACTATTGTTCTGCCCCTATCAATAATATGGGCTGGCATTTGACCTGCGAAAAATTGCTTGGTATCCAGTTGCCCAAAAGAGTTGATTACTTAAGGGTGATCATTATGGAACTGGCCCGTATTGCCGATCATTTGATCTGTAATTCTATAGTTGGGGTAGATTCAGGGGCTTATACCGGCTTCCTGTATGTAATGCAATACCGTGAGTTGATCTACGAGATATGGGAGGAAGTGTGTGGTTCGCGGCTAACAACGAATATTGGGCGTATTGGTGGATTTGAAAGAGACTTTAATGATATAGCCTTTACCAAGCTTGAAAAATTCCTGAAGGAATACCCTGGCGTACTTACAGAGTTTGAAAACCTTTTTGCACGCAACCGCATTTTTATGGAGCGGACCATTGGAGCCGGGCCTATCAGTGCTGAACGTGCATTGAATTATGGTTTCACGGGTCCTAACCTCAGGGCTGCAGGTGTTGACTATGACGTGAGGGTGCATACACCTTACAGTTCCTACCAGGATTTTGACTTCATTATTCCTACGGGTACAACTGGTGATTGTTATGACCGCTTCCTGGTGAGAAACCAGGAAATGCGTGAGTCGTTGAAGATCATTGAGCAGGCCTATAGAAAGATACAGGACTTTAAAGGTGAGGAAGCTACTATTTTCCATGCCGACGTTCCGGAATACTACCTGCCAGAGAAAAAGGATGTTTACACGAAGATGGAGGCCCTTATTTATCATTTCAAGATAGTTATGGGCGAGGTTGACATTCCACCGGGAGAAGTATATAATAGCGTGGAAGGAGCTAATGGAGAACTTGGTTTTTACCTGATAAGTGATGGAGGAAGGACACCCTATCGCCTTCACTTCCGCAGGCCATGCTTTATTTATTACCAGGCATTTGAAGAACTGACCAAAGGAAGTATGTTGAGTGATGCCATCATTGTAATGTCTTCATTGAACCTGATAGCAGGAGAGATGGATGGATAATTTGTAAATCATAATAATGCATAGCGGTAAACCTGTTTTGCATTACCCTTATATTTTGCATTGGAAATGAAATTTTCAGAAGAAAAATTAAAAAAGGTACAGGAGATCATTGAACGTTACCCTGAGGGGAAACAAAAAAGTGCACTGTTACCATTATTGCACCTTGCACAGGAGGAAAATGGCGGTTGGCTTAGTGTGGAAGCCATGGATCTTGTGGCCGGTTTACTGCAGTTGAAGCCCATTGAAGTATACGAAGTGGCCACTTTTTATAGCATGTACAATTTAAAGCCTGTAGGCAAATACCTTTTCGAGGTTTGCCAGACCGGGCCATGTATGCTGAAAGGCAGTGATGAGATCATTAACTATATCAAGAAGAAACTGGATATTGGTGTTGGTGAAACTACAAGCGACGGAATGTTCACTTTAAAAACTGTAGAATGTCTTGGAGCCTGTGGTTATGCGCCTATGATGCAAATGGGAAAATACTATAAGGAACACCTGACACCGGAAAAAGTGGACCAGATCATTGATGAATGCAGGAGAACAGCAGCTCAGAACAATTAAAAAATAAATATTAATAAGCACAGGGTCGGGATCAGCCTATTTAATTTTGACCTTTCGCTTTTGACTTTATAAGATGGGCCGAAAATTATTATTAGATAAAGCACATATTGAAGGCATCCGCAACTACGATGTATATCGCCGGAATGGTGGCTATGCCGCCGTTGAAAAAGCCTTTAAAATGGCACCAGCAGATATTGTAGAGGAGGTAAAGAAAAGTGGATTGAGAGGAAGGGGTGGTGCGGGCTTCCCTACCGGGATGAAGTGGAGTTTCCTGGCTAAGCCTGAAGGAGTAGCGCGCTACCTGGTATGCAATGCTGATGAATCAGAACCAGGCACTTTTAAGGATCGCTACCTGATGGAATTCATTCCCCATTTGCTTATAGAGGGATTGATCGTTTCATCCTTTGCTTTAGGATCTAACAGAACGTATATCTATATACGCGGAGAATATGCCTGGATAGTGGATATCCTGGAACAGGCCATAGCCGAGGCCAACCAGGCGGGCTTCCTGGGAAAGAATATTTTAGGAACAGGCTTCGACTGCCAGATCTATGTGCAGCGGGGCGCAGGTGCCTATATCTGTGGTGAAGAAACAGCATTGCTGGAGAGCCTTGAGGGTAAAAGAGGTAATCCACGTATCAAGCCACCATTCCCTGCGGTGAAAGGATTATATGACTGTCCCACAGTTGTAAACAATGTGGAAACACTGGCTGCCATAGTGCCTATATTAAATATTGGCGGAGAGGAGTATGCGAAAATAGGCGTGGGCCGATCTACAGGTACGAAACTGATCTCTGCCTGTGGTAACATCAATAAGCCCGGCATCTACGAGATAGATATGACCATATCCGTGGAGGAATTTATTTACAGCGATGAATATTGCGGTGGTATTCCCAATGGAAAGAAATTAAAGGCCTGTATACCAGGAGGTTCTTCAGTTCCCATCCTGCCAGCCAACCTGTTGCTGAAAACAGTGAAGGGAGAGAAAAGGATGATGACCTATGAAAGCCTTGCTGATGGTGGTTTTGCCACTGGTTCCATGATGGGGTCCGGAGGCTTTATTGTACTGGATGAAGACCAGTGCGTGGTGAGGCATACGATGACGCTTGCCCGTTTCTACCGTCATGAAAGCTGCGGACAGTGTTCGCCCTGCAGGGAAGGGACAGGATGGATGGAAAAGATCCTGCATAATATTGAATATGGAAAAGGAAAGATGAGTGATATTGACCTTCTTTGGGATATTCAAAGTAAGATAGAAGGCAATACCATTTGTCCATTGGGTGATGCTGCTGCCTGGCCGGTAGCTGCAGCCATAAGGCATTTCCGTGACGAGTTTGAATGGCATGTGCTCAATCCGGAAGAAGCTCAGAAGAGAAACTTTGGATTAGCGCATTATGCGGATCCGTTGGAAGTATCAGTAGCATAGAAGTCAAAAGTCAAAAGTAAAAAGTAAAAAATAGGAAGTTGCTTTAGGATTTTGACTTAGAACAGGTAATATGGATTTTGAGAATATCATAGAAGAACCCGGTAAACCATATAATATCAGGCATAGGTGCTTTTTCTTTGCCAGGGACGTGATATTCCTGGTAAAAGATGCAATGTTTGATAATGTATATAATTCATTGTTTAATCAATTAATAAAAAGTGCGAGTTCAATAGGAGCTAACCTGGTGGAAGGCAAAGCAGGCAGTTCCAAAAGAGATTGGAAAAACTTTAATACCATAGCTCTGAAATCCGCAAATGAAACGAAGTACTGGTTGTGTTTGATTAGAGATACAATGGATATTGATAAAGAAAGAATTGAAGGTCTGCTGAAAGAAGCAGATGAAATTTCGAAGATAATAGCAAGTGTCATTGTGAAAGCAGGACAAGTGGGTAAAGAATAAGCATTTTGACTTTTTAATTTTGACTTTTGACTTAATAAGATGGCTGAAGAAAAGAAATTATTCAAGGTAACTATAGACAACATCACCATTGAGGTGGAGCCGGGGACGAGTATTCTGCAGGCTGCAAGGATGATAGGTGGTGATATTGTCCCCCCCACCATGTGTTATTACAGCAAGTTGAAGAACACGGGTGGATATTGCCGCACCTGCATGGTGAAAGTGGCTGCCGGATCTACAGCAGATCCACGGCCTATGCCTAAGCTGGTAGCTTCCTGCAGGACCAATGTAATGGATGGAATGATCGTAGAGAACATTACCAATCCAGCCGTGCTTGAAGCAAGAAAAGGAGTGGTTGAATTCCTTTTAATAAACCATCCGCTGGATTGCCCTGTCTGCGACCAGGCAGGGGAATGTGATCTCCAGGACCTTAGCTATGCACATGGTACTGAGGGCAGCCGCTTTGAGTTTCGTAAAAGAACTTTTGAGCGTATTGATCTTGGCCCTTATATCCAGCTGCATATGACGCGGTGCATATTATGCTACCGCTGTGTGCATACTGCCAACCAGGTGGCTGGCCAACGCGAACATGGTGTATTGGATAGAGGAGATCATGCGCAAATAGCCACATACATCAGGGAATCCCTGGATAGTGAATTCATAGGTAATGTCATAGATGTTTGCCCGGTAGGCGCACTGACAGACAGAACCTTCCGGTTTAAGAACAGGGTTTGGTTCACCAAGCCTGTAGAAGCACACCGTGATTGCCCGACCTGTAAAGGAAAGGTACGTTTATGGATGCGCGGTGATGATGTATTAAGGGTAACCGGAAGAAAGGACCAATGGGGTGAAGTGGAAGACTGGATCTGTAATGACTGCCGCTTTGAAAAAAAGAAAGTTTCGGATTGGGTCATTGAAGGACCTACTACAGTAAACAGGCACTCTGTGATATCACAGGGACATTATACTGGCATCAAAAAACCAGGTGAAACCTTTGAGCCTTTGATGCATCGCAAGCCAAAGCTTTTAATGGATATTCACGCGGTGAGCAACGTAAATAAGGTTGACCTGAACAATATTCCGGGTCCGGCAACAGGAAAGACATTTAATGGCGATCCGCTCTCCATGGGAAACAATCCTACTGATGTGAAAGAAGGTGTAGGAAGGAACATGGCAGGAACTGATTCAACCAATCCTGACACGCCTTAAGCGAAATCTTTTGAGTGGCAGGTAGGTAGATAGATATAATTGGACTAACAAAAAAAGGTAATGTGCAGGAAACTGCAGCAAACCAGAAGTGAACAACATGTATTTATTGCAAATTGACTGGTGGATATTTTTTGAAAAGCTGATACTTGTAGCGGTGATAGTGACAACCGCACTGGTGGTTGCCATGTATAGTACCTATGCAGAAAGGAAGATCGCAGCTTTTTTACAGGACAGGCGCGGTCCAAACAGGGCGGGTCCTTTTGGACTATTGCAACCTATGGCCGACGGTCTTAAACTTTTTATGAAAGAAGAGATCATTCCAATGACTTCTTCTAAATTTCTTTTCGTTTTAGGACCCATGCTCGCCATGATAACAGCCTGCATGACTTCAGCTGTCATTCCCTGGGGCTCCACCATTGATATCAAAGGACACCAGGTGCCTCTCCAGATATCAGATATTAATATAGGCATTCTTTACATATTTGGTGTGGTAAGCCTTGGTGTGTATGGCATCATGATAGGTGGATGGGCTTCCAACAATAAGTTTTCCTTACTGGCAGCTGTTAGAGGTGCATCGCAGATGATCTCCTATGAACTGGCAATGGGGCTTTCCCTTCTTGCGGTTCTGATGTTGGTAGGTGACCTGAGGATGAGCAGTATTGTAAATCACCAGATAGCCAATGGATGGAATGTGCTCTACCAGCCTTTAGGGTTTTTAATATTCTTTATCTGCGCACTGGCAGAATGTAACAGAACCCCTTTTGACCTGCCTGAAGCAGAGAATGAGCTGAACTTTGGTTACCACCAGGAGTATTCATCCATGAAGCTTGGGTTTTATCTTTTTGCTGAATACATTAATATGTTCATTTCCGCTGTTGTGATGTCAACATTGTTCTTTGGAGGATATGACATTCCTTTTGTAAATGAAGCAGCCTGGGGCAATCATTGGTGGGTAGGCCTGATAGGATTTGTGGTATTGATGACCAAGGCGGCTCTTTTTATTTTCCTGTTTATGTGGATCCGTTGGACTATCCCACGTTTCCGGTATGATCAATTAATGAACCTTGGCTGGAAAAAATTATTGCCCCTTGCCCTGGTAAATATGCTTATAACAGCAGTAGTGATATTGCTACTACATAAATAATTGGTTTTAGGATTAGCTGAACCAAAACGGCTAATTTTGCGACCGTTAAAGAAGAATGAGGATCGAAGATGCAAGCATTAACGAATAGAAAACAACAGGTTGAACGCAAACCGATGACGGTATGGGAAAAGCTATACCTGCCTTCCATATTTAAAGGCATGGGTATTACTTTCAGTCACCTGTTCAAGAAAAAACCTACAATTAATTACCCTGAAGAGCAAAGACCGTTTTCTTCGGTGTTCAGGGGACTTCATATTTTAAACAGGGATGAAGAAGGAAGGGAGAAATGCACAGCCTGCGGGCTCTGTGCATTGTCATGCCCAGCAGAAGCCATTACAATGGAAGCAGCTGAGCGTCAGCCTGGAGAAGAACACCTGTACAAGGAAGAAAAATATGCAGCTAAATATGAGATCAACATGCTGCGTTGCATCTTCTGTGGGCTTTGTGAGGAAGCCTGTCCTAAAGATGCTATTTACCTGTCTCAAACTTTTGCACCTGCCAACTATGGTCGTAAGGGATTTATTTACAACAAAGAAGACTTGTTAATTCCTGATCCTAATACAGATCCTGAAGGATATGAAAAAGCGAAGGGAGACATTGGTAAAAACATTAAATAACTGAAGACTGCACAATGGGAATTACTCAAATACTTTTCTGGATACTGGCTATCACTGCAATATTCAGTGCACTGATGGTTGTTATTAGCAAAAATCCTGTGTACAGTGTATTGTGGTTGATCGTAACCTTCTTTACCATATCAGGACATTATATTTTATTAAATGCCCAGTTCCTTGCTGTGGTGAATATTATTGTATATGCAGGTGCTATCATGGTTTTATTCCTTTTCGTAATTATGTTGATGAATCTGAATAAGGAAACAGAGCCTCAAAAGAGCAAATGGCTGAAGCTGGCCGGTGCAGTTGCCGGGGGCTGTTTGTTGCTGGTGCTGGTGGCTGGACTGCGCCATACAGAAAAACAAATGACAGAGATGGTTACAGGGGATATAGGACTGATCCAGAACCTGGGTAAAGTGCTATTTAAAGATTATGTTGTTCCTTTTGAGATCAGCTCCATTCTTTTTCTGAGTGCAATGGTAGGAGCAGTGGTTTTAGGTAAAAAAGAGCCGAGAATTCCTGTTGAAACAGAGATGAGGAAAGTAGAGGAAACACAACAGGCTATAAATATTTAGAATTGATCAACAAGTATTTTATACCGGAATCGCATCATTGCAAATTGAGATTATGCCTATAAACTATTATATATTTCTTTCACTCACATTATTTGTGATAGGTATCATTGGTGTGTTAACACGCCGTAATGCTATCATTATATTTATGTGTATAGAACTGATGTTGAATGCTGTGAATTTATTGCTGGTAGCTTTTTCCAAAATGCACTACGTGACCAATGTGTCTAAAGTCACCAATGCCGGAAGTGATGGCCAGTTGTTCGTGTTTTTTATTATGGTAGTGGCGGCGGCGGAAGTTGCGGTTGGGTTGTCCATCATTGTTATGTTGTTTCGCAACACGCATTCAGTGGATGTGAACTTTTTGAACAGGTTAAAACATTAATAAAGCTTCCCCTGTTCCTGCTGCCAATAACTGCCTGCAGGTAATCCGGGGAACTTGTAGATTTAATATGAAGAATTTAATATTCTGGATTCCTCTTCTGCCATTTATTGGATTTTTGATCAATGGATTGGGAAGAAAATATTTGTCCAAAGGAATTGTAAGCATTATAGGCTGCGGTACTGTACTGGGTTCTTTTATAATCTCTCTGCTGGTCTTCTTCAATAAAGTGTATTCCGCAACACCATTACATTATTTTGATTTCTTTACCGTTGGCACATTAAAGGTTCCTTTTGCCTTCCAGGTAGACCAGCTATCCACCTTATTTCTTCTTATTATTACAGGCGTAGGCTTTTTGATCCATGTATATTCCACCGCCTATATGCACGAAGAAAAGCGTGAACACTTTGGCCGGTACTTTTCTTTTTTGAACCTGTTCGTCTTCTCTATGTTGCTGCTGGTTTTAGGCGCCAATTATGTGATCATGTTCATCGGCTGGGAAGGTGTTGGACTATGTTCTTACCTGCTGATAGGGTACTGGTTTAAAAACATTGACTTTACAAAGGCTGCCAAAAAAGCTTTTGTAATGAACCGCATTGGAGACCTTGGCTTTCTGCTGGCACTTTTTTGGATCATTTCTAAGATAGGTTCTGTTAACTATACAGATGTATTTGCCAATGTCGGCAAACTATCCACTACCGATCTTATTGGTATTACCTTATTATTATTCGTTGGCGCTACCGGTAAAAGTGCACAGATACCATTATACACCTGGTTACCTGATGCCATGGCAGGCCCTACGCCCGTATCTGCCCTGATACATGCTGCTACCATGGTTACCGCGGGTATTTACATGATAGCCAGGAGCAATGTGCTGTATATAGCAGCTCCGGCTACTAATACTGTTATAGCTATCATTGGTGCGGCCACAGCTTTACTGGCCGCTACCATCGCCATCAGGCAAAACGATATCAAGAAGGTGCTGGCTTATTCAACTGTGAGCCAATTAGGCTATATGTTCCTTGCCCTTGGTACCGGCTCCTATGTTGCTGCTGTTTTCCATGTAATGACACATGCTTTTTTCAAGGCTCTTTTGTTCCTTGGTTCAGGCTCTGTTATTCATGCTGTAAGTGGCCAGCAGGATATTCGTTTCATGGGAGGGCTGCGGTCAAAATTGCCCATCACCTATATTACTTTTTTAATATGATGTCTTGCCATAGCTGGAATACCTCCCTTGTCAGGTTTCTTTTCTAAGGATGCAATCCTATTAGGTGCCTTTGAACATGATAAATTTCTTTATGTAATAGGCGTATTAACTGCAGCACTTACTGCATTTTATATGTTTCGCTTATTGTTCATCACATTTGGAGGCAGTTTCAGGGGTTCAGAAGAACAAAGGCATCATATTCATGAAAGCCCGGCTGCCATGACCATTCCTTTGATCGTGCTGGCTGTATTAGCTATTATAGGTGGATTTGTGGGTGTGCCTGAAGTGTTCATGCATGGCGGTGAAAAACTGGCAGATTATCTTTCCCCGGTTATTCGTCCTGTTACTGAACATAAAGTAAGTCATTCTACGGAAATGTTATTGATGGCACTCACCACAGTGATTGCCATTGTGGCCATAGTAATAGCCTGGATGCGCTATAGAAGCTACAAAGAAGAGCAGCCATCTGCATTTGGAAAAGTGCTGGAGAATAAATGGTATGTGGATGAATTGTATGACAGCATTGTGGTGCGTCCTGTGAACAAGCTGGGCGTATTTGCCAATAAATATTTTGAAAAGAGTGGTATCGATGCACTGGTTAATGGGGTGGGAAGAATGGTGAATTATGGAGGCAGGCAAATGCGCTGGTTGCAGAGCGGGCAGGTTGGAAGTTATATATTATTAATGGTCATCAGTATGCTGATGTTCTTTGTATTGCAGTTCTTCCTGAGAAAATAATAATAATGAAGAATGCCTTTGCATTCTGAAATATATTCTGAATTGATATGATCGTTTTATTACTGTTCTTAGTTCCACTGATCGGCGGTTTCCTGTCTTTCTTTATAAAGAATGATAAGACAGTTCGCACCTGGGCGCTGCTTACATCGGTTATCACCTTATTGATCTCCATAGCAGGAAATACTTTTGCCCATTCACCCGGGCAACTGCATTTCAGTTCTTCCTGGCTGGGAAGCCTGGGTAGTTCTTTTTCGCTGCAACTGGATGGGTTATCCCAGATCCTTTGCCTGCTAACAGCCATTTCTTACCCGCTTATCCTGGTGTCTACCTGGAGATCTTCGTATAAAACAGCAAATAATTTCTTTGCCCTTATGCTGCTAACGCAGGCGGGGCTTATGGGTGTGTTTCTTGCCACTGATGCCTTATTGTTTTACTTTTTCTGGGAGCTGGCACTTGTTCCCATGTATTTTCTTTGCTCTGGCTGGGGCGGTGAAAGAAGGATCCCTGTTACATTCAAATTCTTTATCTATACGTTCACGGCATCTGTATTAATGCTTATCGGCTTGTTATACCTGTATTTTCAAACGCCTGACAGGTCTTTTTCACTGCAATCTTTTTATGCCCTGAAGTTATCCAATGACACTCAAAGCTGGGTATTCTGGTTGTTGTTCCTGGCCTTTGCTGTCAAGATGCCTGTTTTCCCTTTCCACACCTGGCAGCCAGATACATATGAACAATCACCAACTGCTGCTACAATGGTTCTTAGTGCCATCATGGTTAAGATGGGTGTATATGGTGTCATCCGTTGGGTATTGCCGGTAGTGCCCATTGCAGCTTATTCCTGGGGAGATGTGGTTATGAGCCTTTCGGTAATAGGTATTATTTATGCTTCTATCATAGCCATTCAACAGGACGACTTTAAACGATTGATTGCCTATTCTTCCATTGCACATATAGGGTTGATGTCTGCCACGCTTTTTGCTGAAACCAAAATCGGGTACCAGGGGGTAATGGTGCAGATGTTCAACCATGGTATTAATATCCTGGGCCTCTGGATAATAGTAGAATTAATTGAACGGCAGTTTGGCACCCGCAAACTTTCTCAACTCGGGGGTGTAGCTCAAAAAGCACCGGCACTGGCCATCCTGTTTGTTATCCTGGCATTTGCAAATATTTCATTGCCGCTTACCAATGCATTTATAGGAGAATTTTTGATGTTCAGCGGTATCTGGAGTTCTACTGTTACCCATTACAATATATTGTTTACGGTCCTGGCCATTCTTAGCATCATCCTGGCTGCTGTTTATACGTTGACTGCTGTACAGAAGGTGTTATATGGACCTGAAAGCAGCATCACTGAAGGAACTAAAGATATCCATGGTAATGAAAAAATGGTGCTGTGGGTTATTGTTATAATGGTTGTAGTATTTGGGGTATACCCCCAACCCTTATTGAGGATAACGGATGGCTTTGTAGACCTGTTGTTGAATAAAATAAATGTTGCTCACCTGTTTGTAAAATAATATGAACGCATTAATCTTTTCGGCTGTTAGTGGTGTTATCATGATGTTCAGTTCATTTTTACTGAATAACAAAAACAGTGTCAGGGTACTGGCTCATGTTTTATTGCTGGCCACCATCATAGCCAACATTTTCGAGTTAAGAGGCATTAGCTTTTTTCACATAGATACAAGGGGCATGCTTGAATTTGACCGCTTTGCCCTGTTATTTACATTGGTGGCCAATGTATGCACTTTTGCATTCTTTTTATTGTCTTCCCGTGATCTTGAGAAAATAGGAAATCATTACAGTGATTATTTCTCTTTATTATTTTTCATACTGGCTGGTATAGTAGTTTCATCTTCCTTTAAGTCGCTGTTAATGTTATTCCTGGGAATCGAGATATTGTCCATTCCATTATACATACTTACCGGAAGTGATAAACGCAATTTAAAAAGCAATGAAGCTTCCCTGAAATATTTCCTGATGGGCTCTTTCTCTACAGGTCTTATGTTGATGGGTATAGCGTTGATCTATGGCGCAACAGGAACCTTTCAAACAGGCATTACCGTTGCAGAAAAAGTTCCGGTGCTGCTCATCACAGGTATGATGCTGCTTTTATTTTCCATGTCTTTCAAAGTATCTGCTGCACCTTTCCATTTCTGGACACCTGATGTATATGACGGTGCACCAACAGTGGTCACTTCGTTTATGGCTACCGTGGTAAAGGCCGCAGGATTTATAGCCTTCATGCGTTTATTTGCAGAGGAATTCGGAAGCATACGGCCCGAATGGAAATTATTAGTAGGCATAGTAGCTGCTGTTACTTTGTTTATCGGGAATATTACCGCTGTATTCCAGCAAAGTGTAAAGCGCATGCTGGCCTATTCAAGCATTTCACAGGCGGGGTTCATGATGCTGGCCATTTATTCATTAAGTAATGATGCCAAAGAAGGTTTGATATTATATGCTGCTGCCTATTCTTTGGCAACCATTGGCATTTTTGCCGTTCTGGTAAGAATGAAGGATTACACTTTTGAAGGCTTTAATGGCTTTGCCAAACAACAACCATTCCTTGCAGGTATATTAGTGGTATTTCTTTTATCACTGGCAGGCATACCCTTAACAGCAGGATTTCTGTCAAAGTTTTATATGCTAAAAGCGACTATTGATGGCGGAAGCCTGGCACTGGCCATATTTGCCGTGCTTATGGCTGCGGTTAGCGTTTATTATTATTTCCGATTGATACAATCCATGTATTTTAAAACTGGTAATGCCACCATATCAGGAACAACTACTGGTTTTAAGTATACACTTGCAGCACTTGCAGGCATAACAATACTGCTTGGCATATTTCCTAACTTGCTTACTAACTGGTTATATTTTTAGCCCTTGTAAAAAATTCACGTGGTTTGAAAATGGGTTTACTAATTTAGTAGACCCATTTGCATGAATACTACAGATGTTTTAAGGCTTTCCTTTCGAACTGTTCGAAGTAATAAACTAAGAACAGGGATTACTATCTCCATCATTGCATTAGGCATAATGGCACTCATCGGTATCATAACGGCCATCCAGGCTATGAATCAAAAGCTTACAGAGAGTTTTTCGACCATGGGAGCCAATGGGTTCAGTATCCGTTTTAAGGAACGTAATATTCATTTTGGGGGGAATGGTCCTACAATGAAGCTGACAAAGAAAGGCCAGCGGAAGGAAAAAACCTCCAATCTTGATAAGCCTATTACGGAGGACCAGGCCGAGCATTTTGTTGATTATTATAACTTTCCGTCCCAGGTTAGTATTTCTGCAATGGCAGGAAACAACTATACTATCTCGTATGGCTCAAAGAAAACAACACCCAATGTGTTTCTTTTTGGGGCTGATGAGAATTACCTCGACCTGAATGGGTTTACCCTGGATGCAGGACGCAATTTTAGTAACCAGGATGTTACCTCGGGGGCCAATGTTTGTTTATTAGGATATGATGTTGCTGTTGCATTATTCAAGCAAAGTATTTCCCTTGCTGTTAATAAGATCGTACGTATCAATGACATGCCGTACAGGGTACTTGGTGTTTTAGGAAGCCGCGGATCCTCTTTTGGATTCAGCAGGGATAAGATCGTCATTGTAGGGTATAAGAATCTAAAGCGCTATTTCGGTGCAGACAGGTATGTAATAGGTGTAATGACGCCTGATGTAAAACAGGTGGAAACCGCCATGGGCCAGGCAGAAGGACTGTTCAGGTCCATCAGGAAGTTAAACACTACCGAAGAAAGCAATTTTGTTTTGGAAAGAAGCAATAGTATAGCAGAAAAAGCCATCAGTGTTTTGGGCTATCTTACTGCGGCTGTGATAGTGATTGGTTTTATTACTTTAATAGGATCAGCAATAGGCCTGATGAATATTATGCTGGTTTCTGTAGCCGAGCGCACCAAAGAAGTTGGCCTGATTAAAGCAATAGGCGGAAAAAGCAAGGCTGTGCGTCAGCAATTTTTACTTGAGTCAATCATTATAAGTGTGTTGGGTGCCATATTTGGCATCATACTGGGTATACTGGTGGGTAATTTATTTTCAATGGTTTTAAATACAGGTTTTGTAGTTCCCTGGAAATGGGTATTTTACGGAGTATTAATTTGTACAATAGTTGGCTTGCTTGCTGGTTTATACCCGGCATTGAAAGCAGGGAAACTTAACCCGATAGAAGCTTTACGCTATGAATAATTATATAAAATAAAGAGGGTTCTTTATTTCTATTAATGAAACACATAACTTGCTACCTGTAAAAATTGCGGACTCACTATAAAAACTGTTTGAAAAAAATGCAACTACCTAATTATTTATTGCATTTTTTCAGTAGAATTGTGACCTTGAATTTTAATACTGAAATTTTTTAAATTAAAAACTAAAAATTACGATCATGGCAGAGACAAGACCGACTGCAAGTGCAACATCAGTTAAGGCTACATCAGTACAACCTAAAAGAAGCGGTAATGCTATTTCATGGCTTGCACCCATTATTTGTGTTATAGCCGGTTATTGTATTTGGAGATTTTTGATGGGGGATCCAAACGGCTTTAATCAGCCAGGTCAGGGAGCTTTTTGGCCCGAGCATAAAGGACCAAAAGATGCATTCCACAGGATCTACGAAGGTGGTATCATCGTTCCTTTGTTGATCGGTATGTTATTAATGGTTATTACTTTCTCTATTGAGCGTTTCTTAACCATCAGCAAAGCTTTAGGTAAAGGTTCTATTGCTGATTTCATCAGGAAGGTACAGTACCATTTAGCTAACCGGAATGTAGATGCTGCTCTTGCAGAGTGTGACAAGCAACGCGGATCAGTAGCAAACGTTATGAAAGCTGGTTTGCGTCGTTACAAAGAAATGATCAACGTTACAGAGTTGGATACAGAGCAAAAAGTGATAGCTATTCAAAAAGAAGTTGAAGAAGCAACAGCACTGGAATTACCAATGCTGCAGAAGAACCTCGTGTTTCTTTCTACTATTACTTCTGTAGGTACCCTGATCGCCCTTTTAGGAACGGTTATCGGTATGATCCGTTCATTCTCTGCCCTTGGTGAAGAAGGTGGTGGTAACGCTGGTGCACTTGCGGTTGGTATCTCTGAGGCCTTGTATAACACAGCCCTTGGTATCGGTACTTCAGCTCTTGCATTGATCATGTACAACGTGTTCACTACCAAGATCGATAGCATTACATATGGTATTGACGAGTCTGGTTTCACATTAACACAGTCTTTTGCTTCTTTATACAAATAAGAGCAAAAGCGTTTATGGAATTTTGAAACAATTGAATCTCAATACAAAACTTTTTATTAAACATGCCAAGTGTTAAAATACCCAAGAAAAGCACGGCGACGGATATGACACCCTTTGTGGATGTGGCATTCCTGATCCTGTCTTTCTTTATGTTGGCTACCAAGTTCAAGCCACCAGAACCAGTAGAGATCACTACGCCAAGGTCTGTTTCATCGGATAAATTAAAAGAGCAGGATGCACTTTTAATAGAGATGGATAAGAATGGCAGGGTGTATTTTACTGTCAATGTTCAGAAAAGCGCAGATGAAGGAATTAAGAAGTCGGTAATTGAAGGCATCAATAAAGCCCGCAACCTTGGTCTTACCCAATCTGAAATGAACAGTTTTGCCAAAAACACCACCGTTGGTGTTCCTTTTACTGGTTTGAAATCGCTTCTTGCCATGTCTGACGAAGACCGCCTGAAAGTGAAGCAGCCTGGTATTCCTGTTACAGATACATTAAATAATGAATTGACAACATGGGTAGCCACTGCTGTATCAGCTTTCCAGGGTCATAAGTTGAACTATATGATCAAAGGTGATAATGCTGCAAAGTATCCTTCTTTTAAAGGCATCATTGATGCATTAAGAAAGAATGATATTAATAAGTACCAGCTCATCACTGACCCGGAAGGGGTACCTGCCGGAACTGATCTATATAAAATACAGGAAGCTAAAAGGAAATAATATTCACAATTAAAAAGATTAACTATGGCAGATATAGATGTTTCAGGTGGAGATAGTGGCCATAAAAAAGGCCCGGGGGTCAAAAAAGCCAAGAAGCTATCTACACGTGTAGACATGACCCCAATGGTAGACCTGGGATTCCTGCTCATTACCTTTTTCATTTTCACCACAACAATGAGTACGCCCACTACAATGGGTTTAATCATGCCAAAGGATGAGAAAAATCCAAAGGATCTTACAGAGGTAAAAGAGTCTGGTGCTTTGACCATTTTGTTAGGAAAGAATGACCTGGTATACTATTACATGGGTCAGATTAAACCTGATGGCTCAAACTTCCAGTCTACTACTTTCAAGGAGGTACGTAAGATCATCCAGGACAAGAAAAAGGAAGTGATGGCTAATTATACACCCAGTCCACTGGATGAGAATATAAAGAACAAGGCCAGGGAAGCAGGTGATCCTAATTGGCAAAATGCGGCCAAGGATAAAGACTTTGTGGTAGTGATCAAGCCCAATGAAGACGCTACTTACAAGAATACCGTTGATATCCTGGACGAAATGACCATTAATGATGTAAAACGTTTTGCTATTGTTGACATAACAGAAGATGAGAACAAACTTATCCATGCTACCGAACCTAAATAGGTATGGAACTAGCTCAATTTTTGTGGAAAACAATACAAAATCGCATCTAAATACAAACAATTCTAATGGAAGCAAATAAAATATTAAGTGCCGATATACTGGACCTGGTGTTTGAGGGCCGCAATAAGGATTATGGCGCCTACGACCTCAGGAAAAAGTATAACAACCGGTTAATTACAGCGTTGGCAATTACAGCTGCTGTATTGATCCTGGCAATAGGGGGCTCCTTATTATCAAAAGCCCTGGGTCCAAAGGATTCCGGCAAGGTTGAGGTAAGGGATGTAGTTATGGCTGATATCAAACAGGAAGAAGAAAAGCCGCCTCCACCGCCACCTCCGCCACCCAAAACGCCACCTCCTCCAAAAGTGGAAATGGCTAAATTCACTCCTCCCGTTATCAAAAAGGACGAAGAAGTGAAGCAGGAAGAGATACCTCCTGTAAAGGAAATGGAAGATAAAAAGATTGACGTTATCAACCAGGAAGGTATTAAGGACGAAGGTATTGCTGCACCTCCCGTTGTGGATGAAGGTAAAGCAGTAGTAGCAGCTCCTAAGGTTGAAGATGAGAATAAGGTGTTTGAGAAAGTGGAGATCGAGGCCAGCGTAGATGTGAAGCAATGGAGAAGGCACCTGGAAAGCCAGTTGCAGCGTTACATTGAAGATGCAGCCTCCCAGGGAATGAATCCAGGTCAATATACTGTACAGGTTCGTTTCCTTGTAGAAAAAGACGGTAGCATCACAGACGTGAAGGCCCTTAACGATCCAGGATATGGATTAGGTAAAGGTGCTGAAGATGTGGTGAAGAGAGGTCCAAGATGGTCTCCGGGTGAGCAGAACGGAAGAAAAGTACGTTCCTATCACACACAACCAATCACTTTCGTAGTTTCGGAATAATCTTTTCAGTAATAAAATTTACAGATCCCTTTACCACCGGTAAAGGGATTTTTGTTTTGATCCCCCTTACTTTTGATCATGAGTTTGAAATTATCTGGCTGGAATGATACAATAGTTGCACTGGCTACCCCACCAGGCATTGGAGCTATTGGTGTGATCAGGTTAAGTGGTGAAAAGGCCATTTCCATAATCAATGATTTATTCCCTTCCAAAAACCTTGAAAAGCAAGCCAGTCATACAATCCATGTTGGTTTCCTTAAAAATGGTGATAAGATCCTTGATGAGGTAGTAGTATCACTCTACAAAGGTCCCAGATCATATACAGGGGAAGATGTAATAGAGATCAGCTGCCATGGTTCTCCCTTCATTCATCAGCAGGTGATAGATACATGTATTGAACATGGCGCACGTTTGGCAAAGCCGGGGGAATTTACCCAGAGGGCCTTTTTAAATGGAAAGCTCGATCTTACGCAGGCTGAAGCAGTGGCTGACCTGATAGCTAGTAATACCCAGGCATCTCATAAAACAGCTCTGAATAACATCAGGGGAGGCTTTTCCCAGGCGTTAAAAGACCTGCGGGAGCAACTTATTCAATTCTCGGCCCTTATAGAATTAGAGCTGGATTTTTCCCAGGAAGATGTGGAGTTCGTTGACAGGTCCAGGTTACTCGAACTGGTAACCAATGCGAGGGAACATACAGGCAGGTTAATGCAGTCCTTTCAACTGGGCAACGTGATAAAGAATGGTGTCAGCGTGGCTATTATCGGTAAGCCTAATGCAGGGAAGTCAACATTGTTGAATGCGCTGTTAAATGAAGACAGGGCGATAGTAAGCGAAATTCCCGGTACCACACGTGATACTATTGAGGAAGTGCTCAATATAGATGGTATTCTTTTCCGTTTGATTGATACAGCCGGCATCCGCAATCACTCAGATGACCTGATAGAAACAGTAGGTATCGAAAAGAGCCTGCAGAAAAGAAAACAGGCCGATGTAGTCTTGTACTTATTTGATGTGAATGAAGAATTGCCTGGAGATCTTTCCGAAACCATAGATGAATTGAACAGGGAAGAAATTCACTTCCTGTTGGTTGGCAATAAGGTAGACCTGGTAGATGAACATTCTGCCCGTGAGAAATTTACATATACAAGCGGTGTCATTTTTATTTCAGCAAAGAGTGGATTGCACCTGGAAGTGTTGAAGGAGAGAATGGTAGACATGGTCTTTCAAAAAGATGTCAGCAATGAAAGTGTCATCGTTACCAATGCACGCCATTTTCATGCGCTCAACGAAGTGCATGCAGCATTGAATGACGTGATTGAAGGATTGCACAATAAGATTCCTGGCGATCTCCTTTCACTTGATATTCGCAGGTGCCTGCAATACTTAGGTGAAATAACAGGAGAAATTACAAACGAAGATCAACTGGATTATATTTTTAGTAAGTTCTGTATCGGAAAATAAAAAAGCTAAAACTTGTTATCCATTTGTAAAGTGCTTATAAATTATTGGAATCGGAAGCATTCTTAGTTAAGTAACGAAGCGAAAGTATTTTATTCCCCTTCATTTGTCTCCTTCATGATTTCTGCAAATAGTCGGGCAGATTTTATCCGGTCATTTATATCGTACATAGCTGATACAGCTATCAATTCATTCACACCAGTTTGATCAAGAAATGCCTGTATGCTATTCTTGACCGTTTGTTTGCAACCTACAAATGAGTATTTCAGCATTTGATAAACAGCAGGATGTTGAAACAGCTCTTTCAATTCTTCAGTCATTTCTGTTGGAGGGAGTAAGGGTTGCCTGTTCCCGGTTAATATTCCAACAAACATCCTGATTAAGCTCGTGAACATTCTTTCTGCTTCCTGGTCTGTATCTGCTATATAAACATTTACCCCAGCCATAGTATAAGGATGACTTAAAAATTCAGAAGGCTGAAATTCTTCTTTATAAATCTTTAAAGCCTGGGTTAGGTAAGTTGATGCAAAGTGGCTGGCAAAAGCATATGGCAACCCTTTCTTAGCCGCCAAATGTGCACTATCAGTACTTGATCCTAATATATAAATAGGAACATGCGTGCCTTCAGCAATGGGTGCCCTAACATTAGATTTTTTATTTTCCAATGAAAAGTATCCTTCAATTTTAGCCACTTCGTCTGGAAATAATTGCGCTGCCTGCATAAAATCTGACCGAATAGCCTGGGCTGTTTGCTGATCAGTGCCCGGCGCTCTGCCAAGACCAAGATCAATTCTACCAGGATATAAATGGGCAAGCGTGCCAAACTGTTCTGCAATTATCAAAGGTGAATGGTTAGGAAGCATGATGCCACCTGAGCCTACCCTGATGGTTTTCGTGTTTTCTGCAATATATCCAATGAGTAATGAGGTAGCGCTGCTGCCTATATTGTCTGAATTATGATGCTCTGCAAACCATATTCGCTTGTAACCATATTCTTCCGCCTTTTTTGCTAAGGTAAGTGAGTTATTAAGGGTCTGTTTTATTGTTTCTCCCTGCGAAACAATAGCAAGTTCTAATATAGAGTAGGCTGTCCTTTGTTTTTTCATATGGAAGGTTCGGCTGAAGCTGTTATTGTATCTATCTTTTTATAATTCATCTAAAAAAAGGAAATGCAAATTTACCCATTGCTGTTTTCCTGTATAGAATCTATTAACCAAAGAAGTGTTATTTAAATAATTTATCAGCTAAAGAACATAATTCCTATACGCATAATATATAGCCTCAACTATAAGCCTTATGTATAATTATTTGCATGTGGAACCTGCTGATTACCTCGTTCAACATTTCATCCACATGGACAACTATTAAAGTAAATCGTTAAATAAACATACTAGTACTTGAATAAATTCCGTTTCTTGTCTCAGGCATTATATTTTCTATAGTACTTAAAATTACTTTCATGTCTATCCAATACCTCACTAAATATGTTTTTTTAAGCTTAATTATATTAAGCTCATGCGTTAACAATAACAAGGATAAAAAGGATAACGACAAAGCTTTAGTAGCGGGTAGAGCAGTAGCAGTTAGTTCTGCGGGCACGTATGATATGTCAAAGCCTGTAAACAAATGGGAACTTCCGCCTCAACTCAATGAGATCTCTGGGATTGTAAAAATTGATAACAATCATATCCTTGCTATTGAAGACCTTCATCCCACTCTGTATACCTTAAACCTTGACAAAGGAAAAGCAAGCATAGCTGATACCGTTTCTTTTTACGAAACCGCAAAGGATAAGTTTGATATTGAAGATGTGGCAGTGATAGGAAATGATGCATATGCCTTATGGAGTCATGGTAGTATTTTTAAGATCACAGATTGGAAAAAGGGCAAGCAGGTAAAAGAGATCGAAACAGGCCTTGACAAGAAAAACAATACGGAAGGATTGGCCTATGATCCTGTTACAGGTAACCTTTTGATAGCATGCAAAAATGAATCAGGTTTAGCAGATGAAAAAAAATCGGCCCGTGCCTTATATGAACTCGATATTAAAAGTGAAAAGTTGCTCGAGAAGCCTTTCCTGGTTATTGAAAGCAAAGACCTGAAGGCCATGAGCGGGGATAAAGTAAAGTTCTTTCCATCAGGTGTTGCCATTCATCCTGCCACACACGATATCTATGTCATTTCAACCAAGGACACTAAATGCATGGCACAGTTCAGCCATGATGGCCAATTAAAGTCTTTCACTTATTTAGATAAAGACCTGCTGGAACAGCCCGAAGGTATCAGCTTTGACCCTTCAGGTAATTTATATATTAGTACGGAGGGCAAGCATGGACAGCCTGCCTATATCTATCAATTTGGTTTGATAAAACAATAAATGTGTCGTAGGTTTTGCATTACCTCATAAGCGCCAAATTGTTTACTTCTGGTTTATAGGTGTTTCAATGATCAAAAATTCAGAACCAGCTTCGCAATGAATAGGCACGGAGTCCGTTTCCCATATGCCGATACCATCTCTAGGAGAAAGATCAGTACCATTTACTCTTATCTTTCCTTCCAGTAAAAAGATGAAGAGGCATTTGTTGACAGGCTGAAATTGGTAAACAATTTCCTGTGCAGTATCAAAGTATCCCAGTGATAACCTGGAATTCTGGTTGATCCAGCAATGTTTGGGTCCTTCATCACCTGATACAATAGTCTTTAGTTGGTTTTTCCGGTTTTCTTTTGGAAAACTGCGTTGCTGGTAACGCGGTGGAATGTTCTGCAGCTTGGGTTCTATCCAAATCTGCAGAAAGTTCACCTCATCCTCACCAATGTTGTATTCCTCATGTTTTAAGCCCGTTCCTGCACTCATGATCTGTACATCTCCTGCTTCAATAATGGTCTTGTACCCCATAGTGTCTATGTGATTCATCTTTCCTTTCAGTAATACCGAAATGATCTCCATATTGGTATGAGGATGTATGCCAAATCCTTTCCCTGCTTGTACGTGATCATCATTGAAAGCTACAAGCGTTCCAAAAGCGCTTCTCACAGGATGGTAATATTCACTAAAGCTGAAATAAAAATTGCTCTTCAGCCAACCTATATCTTTTAATCCTCTATCTGATTTTAAAAACAGCTGCGATTTCATGTTGATTATTTTAACTGTTTAGGGTAAGTATCACAATTGAATAAATACCCAAATAGTATTTTAAGTTTATTTATTTATTGTTGGATGGTTGCTGCATTGAAAATAGTTTGATTGGCCTTTTCAATTTCATCCTGGTTGATCGTATGTCCCATACCGGTATATACCTTTTCCATTACTGAAGCATTCATATCTTTCAGGATATTGGTAGTGGCATAAACTCTTTCCACTGGCACATGCGGGTCCGGGTCACCCGTACCTATGAACACCGGTGTTTGCGCAAAATCACCATTATAATGTTCAGTATAAATTTTATCTCCAATCAATCCGCCTGTGAAGGCAACTACTCCACCATACCGGGTGGCATTCCGGGTTACAAATTCCAATGCCAGGCATGCTCCCTGGGAAAAGCCTAAAAAATATATCTTCTCAGTGGGAATTCCTTTGTAGCTAAGGTCTTTGACCATGTCTTTCAACAGGGTTAATGCTAAGGTAAGCCAGGGTTCATTTTGGGATAAAGGGGCCATGAATGAATATGGATACCAGCTATGATTTGTGGCCTGAGGCGCCATTAATGTAAAGTCTTTAACATCGAGGTGTGCTGATAGTGATAGTATATCTTCTGCACTGCCGCCACGCCCATGAATCATGACCAGCACTTTGCTGTCTTTGGTCAATTCTCTTCCTGCTGTTTTATTGTTTTTCGTGTGCATATTTTTATCTGTATTTGTCAGTGTTTACTGTAATGGGTGCCAGGGCACTTTCTATCTTCTCACGGTCTGCTTCAAATTGTGGTGGCAACTTCAATGTCTTACCCAGGTTAGCTTGTGTTTCATCAATTCCAAATCCCGGACCTGATGTAGCCACTTCAAATAATACACCGCCTGGTTCACGGAAATAAATAGAAGTAAAATATGACCTGTCAAGTACAGGGGTAGGGTTGAGCATTCTCTGTACCATACGCAGGCGTACTTCAGCTTGCGTTGTTGCATCTGGCGTAGCAAAGGCTATATGATGAACTATACCACTTCCCGTTAGACCTTTGAGAGAGTCTGGTGAACAAAGAACATCAACATAGTTGCCGGGGGCATCTTTCGCGGCAAACCTAAACCGGTTTCCTTTTTCACCGATCAGTTGGTGGTCCAACTGTGTTGTTAACAGACCTCCTGTGCGCTCATATCCTTCTTCCCATATCTCCACATTATATAAGCCCTTAATTGCATGTTCTTCAGGAACAGGCCCGGTTGAAAAACCTCTCCTGGTATCAATGTCATTGAAAACCAATTCCAATCCCAGACCATCTTCATCTTCAAAATAAATGACCACTTCACCTATAAACCGTTCCTGTGGCTTTTTGTAATTGATATCAAAACGCCTAAGCCTGTCAAGCCAGAAATTAATAGAAGAAGAAGGTACAGAAAACGATGTTGTATTGAGCATTCCCTTACCATGCCTTCCATTCACCAGGCCCTGGTAGGGAAAGAATGTAAGTATGGTGCCTGGATTACCCGTTTCATCTCCATAATAAAAATGGTAGACATCAGGACCATCAAAATTGACAGTTTTCTTTACAAGTCGCAACCCCAGAACACCAGTATAAAAATCTATATTCTTTTGCGCATTGCTGGCTATGGCCGTCACATGATGGATACCGGTAATAAGTTGATTCATAAAGATCAATTAAAGAGTCATCAGGTAATGTATCTAAAACTGTTTAGTATTTCTCTGTATCATGGTTGAAGTACCGGCAATATTTCTTCTATTTTTTTCCGGCTTCTTTCATATTGTGCAGGAAGCATCAAATGTGTTCCCAATTCCTCTACTGTTTCATCTATGGCAAAACCAGGATTATCGGTTGCAAGTTCAAACAATATACCACCTGGTTCGCGGAAGTACATCGAATAAAAATAATTGCGGTCTATCTTTTCCGTTATCTGAAGTCCTGCTTTGAGCACTTTTTCCCTGAATTCCTTAAGAAGGCTGTCATCTTTCACTCTAAAGGCGATGTGGTGATTGGTGCCCCCGGCATTACTACCAGTATGGCCATTTGGCTCTTCCACCAAATCTATAATGTTAGCGCTGGCAATAGCGTCGGTTACAAACCGATACCTGTTTGCTTCCTGGCTATGTAAATTATAACCCAGTACATCTGTAACCACTTTTATTGTTGGTGCGCTATTTTTCACTGTCAACACTGTGCTATGAAATCCTTTTGCAGCTTCTGAAATTCCTATACCGGGGATGGTCCATGGTTTCCTGTTATCAGATTCACCTGTTTCTACAAGGTTTAGAAGTAAGCCATCCCTGTCTTCAAAAGGAAGGTATCGCTCTCCAAAACGTTCAATTACAGGTTGATACTTAACATTGTTTTCCTGAAATCTTTTAGTCCAGAAGTCCAGGCTTCCCTTTGGCACCGAATAACTTATCTCTGTTGCCATGCCTGTTCCTGCGCGTCCTTTTTGGATGCCTTCCCAGGGAAAGAAGGTAAGGATGGAGCCTGGTGTACCCGTTTCATCACCATAATAAAAATGGTAGGTTCCAGGGTCATCAAAATTGACAGTCTTTTTCACCAGCCTGAAACCTAATACTTTAGTATAAAAATTATAATTGCGTTGGGCATCACTTGCTATTGCAGTTATATGATGTAGCCCTAATATTTTATTTTCCATACTAATTATATTAAGCATTAACAGCCACAGTTTGTTTTACCAGCTGTATCTCTGCATGTATTTTAATGTCATCACTCACTACAACATTACCTGCTTCGGTTACCGCATTCCACGTTAACCCGAATTCCTTACGGCTGATCTTTCCGGTAACAGTAAATCCTGCTTTAGTTTGACCATAAGGATCTACAACCATTCCACCTTGTTCAATATGCAATGTGATTGGTTTGGTAACCCCTTTGATGGTCAGCGAGCCGTGTAATATAGCCTCATCAACATCAATTTCATATTGTGTGCCCACGAAGCGTATTTGATCAAAGTTTGATGCATCAAAAAAATCAGCGGATTTCAGGTGCGTATCTCTTTGCTCGTTATTCGTATCTATTGAACTAATGTCTGCTGTAAATTCAATCTTGCTTGCTGTGGAAAAGTCATCTGTCCTGGTTTCTACCTGAAGATCAAATTTTTTAAAATACCCCGTAACTGTTGTGATCATGAGGTGTTTTACTTTAAACTGGATCTCTGAATGTGTAGGGTCTATAACCCATTTGATATTTGCCATTGTTGTTTGTTTTTATTGTATTACAAAACTACAACCGGGGATGGGCTCACTCCATTGAGATTAGGTAAGTAATAACTGTGACCTATGTCACATATAATTTAAAGGATGATGTTCTTACGCAGGCGACTTAAAGTTTCCCTGCTTACACCCAGGTAAGATGCGATCATATGTTTTGGTACTCGTTGCAGGCAATCAGGGTAGGTCTTGCTGAACTTGTTATATTTCTCTTCAGCAGTTTCGCTTAAGGATTGCATGAGTCTTTTTTGCGTAGCTACAAGGTGATTCTGAATAAGTATGCGGAAATAGTGTTCAAATTTCGGAATGCTAAGCATCAATTCATCCCAGGAAGGTTTGCTGATTAGTAATAGTTCTGAAGCTTCAATGGCTTGAATATTAAATAGGGAGGATTCGCCGGTAACATAGCTTGAAAGGTCAGCCATCCACCATCCTTCTGTTGCAAATTGCAATATATGTTCTGAGCCTTTTTCATCTATGGTATAGGATCGTAAGATACCTTTTTCAATGAATGCCTGGTATTTACACACATCACCTTCCTGCAAAAAATACTGCCGTTTACGCAGTTTTTTGGGCTTGAATAAGGATTTGCAATAATTGAATTCCTCTTCTGTTAATGAGATCTTTTCAGCAAACTTTTGATGCAATAATTCAAACATTATGCTTCGAATATAAAACACCTCTTTTTAGCACGGCTTAACAAAATCTACCCGGAAAATTTACTGTTGAGTAATTAGTTGCCACGCTTCAGCTTTGGCCATTTGAATTATAGGAACTTGCTCGGTTTGGAGATCCAAAATATAGTGGGGTGACCACAAGCATATAAACCACTGATGATGGTTCTATTCCAGGTTATGGGGTTCAGTTATCTTGCCATTATTAGCAAAACCAGTTAAATTGAATTATATGCAAAACTTGTCTGAAACGCAATTGCGTGAATTAGCCCGGAAGCGCGTGGAATTCAGGCGTCACCTGGTGGTTTTTTGTGTGATCAATGCTACTTTATGGCTTTTATGGTGGATGACAGGACAGGGCTATCCATGGCCCATATGGCCTTTGGCAGGTTGGGGAATAGGCCTGGTATTCCATTATATCTTTGACTTCAGTTCTCCCAAACTTTTTTCTGAAGAAGAAGAATATGACCGGCTGCGACACATGAAAGAAGAAAAGCATGTAGCACAATAAGTAGTGAACCTGGTGCCCTACGAAAATAATTGTATTAATAAAACCTGACTTTAATCAGTGATATACTTTTCAAAAGAAAGTATCAGGGCTACTTTGTTAAAAAGCTGACGGAAGTAGCATCGCCTATTCACCAACATTTTTCTTCATCTCTGCTATTTGTTCTTTTGTGCCTAGCACAATTACTTTCATATCTTTTGTGATAATGGTTTCTTCTGGGGGATTGATGAGAAACTTGCCATTTACATCCTTGATGCCTATGCAGTTTACGCCCGTTTTCTTCCAGTTCATAATATGCTTTAGTGATGTATCCCGGATATTGGAGGGCAGCTTATTATAGCTCACTGCTTCAATATGTATCGATTCACCGTCTTCGCCCGATAGAAAATCAATGAATTCAATGACATCAGGTTTGGATACCAGCGTAGCCATATGGGTGCCACCGATCAGATCCGGCATCACTACGTGATTGGCACCTGCTTTATATAATTTGGTAGTTGCGCTGATATTGGATGCACGGCTAATGATATTCAGGTGTGAATTGAGTGACCTCGCAGATAAAACTATGAATACATTATCAGCATCGTCCGGTAAACTGGTCAAAAGAGTACTGGCTCTTTCTATGCCTGCTTTTACTAGCATCTCATCTTCTGTTGCATCTCCAATCATGAAAACCAGTGAGGGATCGTCAACGTTTTGCATATTGACTGCATTTTTCTCAATGATCACAAAATCTATTTTGTGAGCTTTCAGGGTTTTAGCCGCCTGGTGACCATTACGTCCATAGTCGCATAATATAACATGCTTATCTTTTTTAGCTAACTGTTGCATAAGTCGTTTGGTTGTAAAATAGTGCGCCAATTCACCGCTGAGAATGTATTGGGTCAGCCTGGCCAATACGTAGGTAAATGTAGTAAAGGAAGTAATAATAAATATGATATTGAAGATCCTTCCGTTTGCAGTTAAAGGCCTCACCTCGTAATATCCAATCGTAGATATAGTAATAACGGCCATGTAAAGGGCATCAAAGAAGCTGTATCCCTCAACTATCATGTAGCCTGTAATTCCAAACACCAGGATCAGGAAGATCATGAGGAGCCATTGTACAAATGAATTGAGCTTTTTGAATGGCCACATGGAATGAGGTTATTCCTTAAAGTTCAAGATATTTTATGAACAGATAAAATTCTCTACACCTATTCAATTTCTATTAGTTATGGAAGATCACATATGATCACCATCACTTCCTGTTAAAAATGGCCATATTAATCCCCGCGAAGTAAAAAAAGAAAAATGTTTTTGCCAGTTTGATGGCTTATCCAGGAGTTTAATTCATGATTGTAACAGGTGTAAATAAAACAGCTAGGTCCCTGAATAATCCTGCCTGTTTTTTAAAATCAGAATAACTGGATGGTTTTGTAAAGCACGCCATGGCACCCAGGTCCATAATGGCATGTTCAAAAATAGGGGACATAGTGGTAGAATACATAATAACCGGGATATTTCTTGTGTATGCATTACTTTTCAATAAAAGCAACACCTGTTCACCATTAATTCTTGGCATATTATAATCTAAAATAATTAAGATGGGTAATGCCCCGATTTTTGAATCCAAATAAGCTAAAGCTTTGTCACCAGCGTTAAATATTTTTATATTAAGTCCCAGGAGTTTAAGAGAAGAGGAAAGTATTTCCAGGTCATCTTCATCATCATCTATTAGTAATATATAAGGAATATGAATGGGCATAAATGGTGGTGATTTTTATTGGTATTGATAATTAACCATATTTAATCCCAAGTGGTCAGTATGGGTGTTAATTAATATATGGCAGTTATTGTATCAGAATTTGATTTCCAAGGGATTAATTAATAGTTTAAGTGGACATTTTAATAAGAAAACTTTTACGATGTAAAGATCATTTCATTGCAGGGATTATCTATTACACCTTTGGCAGTAAATGTTATAAAGTTTACTGATTGGGAAGTTTAACGTCGATTCTTGTAAAACCTATTTTTTTAGAAGTAACTTTCGGTGCTTTAGTTATATCCTGCCTATTTTTTCCCCTGGAATTGAAGTAAACATAAATATTTGAAAAGTATTGAAGCTGTTAATTAAAAATATGGTAAGCCTTCGTTGCAAAATGATCGTTAGGTCAGTATTGGAACAACTAGGACTGCATATTATTTATGTTGATCTGGGTGAGGTGGAAATTAATGAAGTCCTTTCACCATATCAGAAAGCAGATCTTCAAGCTGCGTTGTTGAAGTTCGGTCTGGAAGTTATGGAGGATAAGAAAAGTATGCTTATTGAAAAAATTAAGAATATAGTAGTTGAAATGATTCACTATAGTGATGAGCCTCCTGTATGGAACTTTTCAAGTTATTTGGCTGAGAAACTAAACTACGATTACAATTATCTTTCCAATCTATTTTCTGAAGTAAAAGGAACAACTATTGAACACTTTATCATTTCGCATAAAATAGAACGTGCCAAAGAGCTGTTGATTTATAATGAAATGAGCCTAACAGAAATTGCTGATAAGCTTCATTACAGTAACGTAGCACATCTTTCCAACCAGTTTAAAAAAGTTACAGGTTTAACGCCTTCTTTTTTTAAGAAAATGAAGCATAAAAGGTTTATTGCATTGGAAAACCTTTGACCTCATTATAATTGTTAAATAGAAGTAATCATTGAATCATACAATTTCTTTACGTAATGGTGTAACAATTATCTGATTGCATAGTGTGATCTTTACATGGAATTCTTAAATTAAATTCTATGGGCATGCATACAGATACAACTGAACTGGCAAAGTCGAAAGCGCACATTATAGTGGAAATACTGGAATACATAGCTAATTCTACCTTGATAAAAACAATAATCAAAAAAAGCACAGGAAACATAACCGTAATGGCAATGGATGCCGGGGAAGAATTAGCTGAGAAAACTTCTCCTTTTGATACTTTCATCCAGGTAATTGACGGGGAGGCACAGCTTATTATCAATAATAAGAAATATAACCTGAGATTAGGTGAAGGGATCATTATTCCTGCACATGCATCACACTGCTTCAATGCTAATAAACAATTTAAAATAATTGCAACCATTATTAAAAGTGGATATGAAGATTAATGGCAGTAGAAATAAACAAATGGCATGATCCTATTTTCATAAAAAGGTAAGCAACATGCTTATTTTCAACCTCATCCGGACCCTTATATTTCCCTTCTATGTTAAGCTCAAAAATGTATTCATTTAAAGCAAGCTCTTAACATATTTCACTGATTGTTAAGCTTACATTACATTTCTTGCAGGTTATTCTACCGGCAGGGTAAATACAAAAAAATGTCAAACAGTTATCTCGTTATTGCAACCAGGAAGAATAAGCTCACTATGAAACAGGGAATAATGAGTCTTACCTTATTGGTTACAATTTTAGCAATACTTCTTTCAGGATGTAAAACCATGACTAAGTCTCAAAAAGGGGCTGTAATAGGTGGAACCAGTGGTGCCGTGATTGGTGGTGTGGTAGGTCATTCCATGGGAAATACGGCAATGGGTGCTATTATTGGTGCAGCTGCAGGTGGAGTTGCCGGAGGAGTAATTGGACATAAAATGGATAAGCAGGCAGAAGAAATAGCTAAAGAAATGGGTGATGCTGAAGTGATCAGAGAAGGTGAGGGAATTGTGATTAAATTTAAAGAGAAGGTTTTATTTGCGTATGACCGTTCAGATTTAAATGCAACTGCCAAAACAAATCTTGATAAGCTAAAAAACATCTTGCTCAAATATCCTGAAACAAACATTACTGTGATCGGGCATACGGATAGCAAGGGATCTGAAAGTTATAATCAAACACTGTCTGAAAGCCGTGCTACCGCTGTTACAAATTATGTCAGCCAGATTGGAATTGATAAAGCACGTTTAACGGCTATTGGAAAGGGTGAAACAGATCCTATAGCAACCAATGATACTGAGGAAGGAAGTGCTTCTAACAGGCGTGTTGAATTTGTTATTACTGCTAATGATAAAATGAAGGCTGAGGCTAAAGCAGAAGCTGGCAAATAATTAGATTAATGTATTAATATCCTTTACCTGGGAAAGAACCAGATCCAGAGCCATGGAATTTTTATTCCATGGCTTTTTTATGCTTTCTAACATAACGCTATTCAGTTTTTAGCTTTGCATGAATATATATGGTAGTAGTTGTATTGATAATGAGAACAAGTGATAGCAAGTTCCATAAAAAAACAATGGCTGTTTCAGGAATACTGAAACAGCCATTATCGAATATTAATAGAAAGGCTTAATTAAACCTTGCTGATATATATTCAACCAACTTTTCCTCACCCATTTTATTGGATGTACTTTGGTTTGCCACAGTGTTTTTAAACTGTGGAGTTGTAGCAAGGTAATTGATAAATTGTTCCTGTACCTGGCCAGTGCCGGTTACATGTAATTCTTCTGCATTTTGCATATGAGTAGTTATCTCTTTAAAGAATTTATCTTGCATTGTTCTTTCAGAATTATTAGCTGCATTTTCATTGGAATTACCTCCGCTGACGGGATTGATCTCATTGGCGATGACAACAAAATCTCCACTGTTTATATTTTCTCTGCCAATAATGGTCGCCTGGTGCGAATCCATCCAGATACCAAATTGTTTTTTGTTTTTTCCAGACATATAATTGAATTATTAATGAAATATTTGATTAGTGTGATTTAAATAACCTATGATATTTTCCTCATTCGTATTCATGAACATAGGTTTTCTGTAGGATACGGTTGGTCAGGATATTATTGCTTTTCCTTTTCTTTCTTTTTCCTGTCTATAATAGCCTGTTGTGCTTTTTGTGCCGCTGCTTCAATTTCTGCCAAATCTGCATCGTTCATCTCTATATCTGTACTGTCTATATTAACAGCAGCAATAGCCGCAGCTTTTTCTTTTGCTTTGGCCTGTCTTTTAAAATAGCCTTTAAATAAAAAGTTGCCCTGCAGTGCTTTCATGTTTTCACTAAAACCGAAAGCTGCATCATTAATGGTTGCCATTGTGGTGCTGGCGTGTGCTGCTGTACCCTCCAGGCTTTTTGCTAAAGTATCATTGTAAAGCAACCTGCCTAATGACCCTTTACCGGCTTTGATCTCACCTGTAATGTCTGCCAGGGAACCTGTGAGATTTTGTGCATTCTGCATGGTTCCTTCTAATCCTTTAGCCAGGTCATCATGGTACAATAACCTGCCCATACTACCCTTACCTTCCCTGATTTGTATGGTAATTGCTGCCAGCTCACCCGAAATAATTTCTGCATTAGATGCAACCTTGGTTAGTTTGGCGATGCTTTTATCAAAATCCATAGGATTAATAGTAAGTATCCTGCTACCGTTGGCTAGAACTACAGTATTGGCTGCACCTGCTGTAATAGTGATCAATTTATCTCCCATTAATCCATCCGAGCCAATGCTGGCAAAAGAAGTGGATTTTAAAAAGGGTTTGATCTTCGACTGCAATACCATATCCACACGGATCATGGTGTCCGATATGATTGATATATCTTCTACGGTACCAACATTGATCCCTGCAAACCTGATATTATTTCCAACCTGTAAACCTCCAACATTATTGAATGTGCCATAAATATGAAAAGTATCTCCAAAAAGATTTTTCTTTTTTCCAATAATAAAGATGCCGGCTACCAGGATCAATACACCTATTACTGTAAACAGGCCTATCCGGGTCTTTTGAGACATTGTTGTTTTCATAATTAATTAATTATTTAAAAAATGAGCTCACCAGGTCATTGGGTGAGCTTTCTAATTCCTTATAACTTCCTTCTGCTATAAAAGCACCATCATTCATTACAAGTATCCTGTCGCCGGTGATTTCTGCACAGGCGATATCATGCGTAATAATAAGAGATGAGGTTTTGTATTTCTTTTGCATCTCCAGTATCAGCTCACTTATTTCACGTGAGGTAATAGGGTCCAGGCCCGTAGTTGGTTCATCATAGAGCATGATCTCTGGTTTCAGGATCAGGGTCCTGGCGAGCCCGATCCTTTTTCGCATCCCTCCCGAAAGATCTGAAGGCATTGCATCAATGGCACCTAATAATCCAACTCCCTCCAATACTTCTTCTATGCGTTGGTTGATCATGTCCATGTCTGTACTTCTTAATACCCGCGTTAAAGGAAATTCCAGATTTTCCCTTACTGTCATTGAATCATAAAGGGCTGCGCTTTGGAATAAGAATCCAACCTTTGTTCTGAGAAGCTTCAATTCATCATCTTTCAATCCTTTTACTTCCTGGCCAAATACTTTCAGGCTTCCTTCATCGTGGCTCAATAAGGCAACGATGCATTTGATAGTAACCGATTTACCTTGTCCGGATTTCCCAAGGACCACCAGGTTTTCACCCTTGAACAGGTCCATGGTTATATTGGTCAGTACCTTCTTTTTACCAAAGAATTTCTTCATGCCCTTAATCTGGACAACAGCTTCTTTATGATTTCCGTTTATAGCTCTTACTGTATTAATATTTTCCATTTTGTTTCTGGCTATTAACTATAAGCAAAAATGCTTGTAAGCTGCACTGCAATAGCATCCAGTACAATGATCCAAAGTGAAGCATTCACCACAGCAGAATTTGCAGCTACGCCTACGCTTTCAGTTCCCCTGTTAGAATTATAACCTTTATAGCAACCAATAAAGCCAATGGCAAAACCAAAGAATACGGTCTTGGCAACTGAAGGCAGCAGATCAGAAAAGGTTAAGGCATCAAAAGCCTTATTGAAATATAAAAGGAAAGTAAAATGTCCTCCCAGGTTAGAGGCAGTGAATCCACCCAGTATAGCCAGGGTATCTGCCATTAAGGTTAACACAGGAATCATGAGAATGCAGGCAAGAATTCGGGGAACTACCAGGTATTGCATTGGATTAGCTCCTGATACTTCCATGGCATCTATTTGCTCACTCACCTTCATACTTCCTAATTCCGCACCGATACTTGAGGAGATTTTACCCGCGCATATTAATGCGATAATTACAGGTCCTATTTCCCTTATTACAGAAATAGCAACCATGCTTGGTACAAAGCTTTCTGCACCAAATGCTTTTAGGGTAGGTTCAGATTGTAGGGTTAGTACAAACCCAAGGATGAAACCTGTAATGCCTACCAATGAAAAAGACTTGTATCCTATTATATAGCATTGCCTTATAAATTCATTCCATTCAAATCCCTGTCGAAATATATTTTTAAAGAACCCGGACATGAATTGCATCTGGTTCCCGGTTTCTTCCAGTACATTATTTATTTTGCCTGTCATGTATTTGAGTTTGGGTAATTATTTACTCCTGAGCTTATCATATACTTTTTAAACTTGTTTTAATTACAAGAGATTAATTTATCAAAGTGATAACCGGTAATTCTTCCTCGGAATATCTTTATCATTTTATTGTTGTTTAATGTTATTGATGCCTCCATGTTTTATAAAAAGATCTATCTATGGAGTTTTGTTATAAACCACTTATCGAAAAATAGTTCCCTTGAAGAAAAATACTGCCTGGCGATAAACAGTTACAGGAACGGTTTATATAACGGGGAAGTTGAAAGGAAATCAAAGCAGGATGAAGGTCTGAAATATTTAAAAGAGGATTGTTACACGATTATATATAATCCTTACATAATTCTTTGTTTTTTATGCTTTTAACAATTGATAGGAGCATGTATATCTAAAAAGAAGTAACAACTTTATATAAGGGTAGCATATATATAAAGCTTACTATGAAGAGGTGTGCGCGATCTTGGAGATAAACTTGTAGTACACAATGAATGCCGATTAAAGGAATTTCGAATAAGCATTTATTGCCTTGTCTAATCCAGCTTATGATAAAAAATAAAGCGCATCAGATTTATTGGCGGAAACCCAGAACATTGGCAAAAACAATAGTTCTTCTTTTAATGGTTCCTTTATTTCCCTGCCATTTGCATGCACAGGATGCCACCACCATCATCCCAAAAAACAATGCTAGCAAAACAGATACAGCCAGGCAGACTGACCTGATAGATATTGCCAAAAGCTTGTTTCATATCAAGCCTGGTAAGGTAAGAGAACAAAAAGACCAGAAGATATATTTTTCATTACTGCCAATTGGCGCTTCTGTTCCTGGAGGTACTGGCAGAGCTTTAGTTACAGCAACTACAGCAGGTATTTATTTAGGTCCACGCAGAACAACTAATTTGTCAACTGCTACGTTTGCACCGTATTGGAACTTTGGGGGAAGATTCGGGCTACCCCTGCGCACCAGCATATGGTTTCCCGGAAATACAAAAACGATCCAGGGCGATACCCGTTTTCTCGTTTATCCGCAGTTTACCTGGGGGTTAGGTAGTAGCCATGGCACTGATGAAAAAATGCTGGTTGATTATAAATACATCCGTTTCTATCAAAGCTGGCTCAATCGTGTCAGGTCCTATTTTTTTGCAGGCCTTGGTTATAACCTGGATTATCATTTCAATATCAATACACCAGATTCGTTGGTTGATCTGAAAACTTACACTGGTTACCCTTATGGTACGGGCAGAAATTCCTTTTCATCTGGCATAACTGTAAACCTGTTATATGATACACGTAACAATTCATTCAATCCCTTGCCTGGCTTTTATGGGAATATAATATACCGGGTGAATCCTCGTTTTTTAGGAAGCAATGACAACTGGCATTCGCTATATGTTGATGTTAGAAAATATTTGTCGCTGAATGCTGCAAATCCAAACCAGCAAAACAAATTGGCATTTTGGTCTTATATGTGGACCGTTCTAAATAAAAACAGTCCTTACCTCGATCTTCCCAATATTGGCGGCGATCCTTATAACCGTTCAGGCAGAGGGATAGATCAAAACCGTTATAGGGGCAGGACTTTATTTTACCTGGAAAGTGAATACAGGAGAGATATTACACGAAATGGATTATTGGGATTTGTGGTTTTTGCCAATACAAATACGGTCAGTGGTTCAGGTACTTTATTTACTTCCTGGCATCCGGCTATGGGAGCCGGGCTGAGGATCAAATACAATAAAGGATCCAATACCAATATTGGTATTGATTATGGAATAAGTAAAGGTTTCAGTTCAATCATGTTGAACCTGGGTGAGGCTTTCTGATCATATTTATAAAATACCAACAATACATTTCTAAAATTCCAGGTAAGATTTATGGGTAACTGAAAAGGTTTAATATGGCAGTATGACATATGCTAAATGATAATAATTAACGCAGTCCTACTATTAAATTGCCTACCTTTCCCCAATCACCAATTGAAGAGGTTACTCTAAAATATTCTTCTCCTTCAATTAACTCTTAGGTCAATGAAAAAAGTTACTATCGTTTTTGCATCATGGAAAGACCTGTGGGATTTCCAAAACCATGTCCGTTCTGATAATTTTGATATCGTTCAAAACTCCTGTGAATTGAAAGGCCAGTTTTCCGATGATGAGATTTCTTTTGCTGTCAATGTTATGAAAGCAAAGCTTGTAGAAGAGGGTGAAGTCAAAATGAAAGGTTGACAAGTTAACTGGTTGAAATGTTAACAAGGTGCGTAAGCAAGTCAAAAGTAAAAAGTAAGAAATATTAAACCTTTGATGTTTATTAGATACTGCTATACCAAGTAGTAATTGTAGTATCATTTTTCAAACATAATTCTGTGCGCAATTGGTCACTTTTCGTCCTGTCTTTCCCGATGAATGGCGGAATCATCCTTATGAAGAAAGGAGCTATGGCAAAAGCATAATTGTTCATCGAAACAATAAATCCTCTTCACCCTAAAAAACAAATTAATTATTGTGGTTAACCAGAACTCCTTTGCGTATTCTTTGCGTGAATTCTCTCTTTGCGCACTTAGCGATACTCAGTAACGCAAAGTGCGCCAAGATGTTCGCAAAGGATCGCAAAGATGAATACTATAAAACTTGTCTGCACGAGTAGTTCACTCTGACTTAAGAAACTACAAACTACACACTACAAACTACAAACTTCCTTAAACAGCATGTTTAAGGAGAAATATTGGGACCTGGTAATCCGAAGGAAAATCTCCTTCAAACTTTATCTTCCAGTCATAATCCTCCATATATAGTTGAAAGTACTCTGTGTCTTCAGCAGTAAGTGGTGCTGTCACAGTAATATCGAGCCTGTTCTTCACCTTCTTTACCTTTTCTTTCTTTGGCTCTTTAAGCCTTGCTTCCAGTTCCTTTTCAAAGGAAGCCAGCAGCAGCATAAACTGCTCCAGGTTCAAAGAGATTCGCTTTTGCTCGGAAAGGAAGCTATACAGGGCAGTGAATACATCCCCTTTAGCCATTCCCTGCTTTAAACCAACAATAGCTATGGTCCTCACCTGTATAAACAAATGCCTGTATCTTCTTTTAGTGGGTACAAAGCGGTAGATGATGGAAGACATGATATTGCCTGTACCAAACCTCTGAGCGCTTCTCCTGCTTCCTTCAAAGGCAGGGTCCTTCCAGAAGCGCTTAGAGTCCACTCCGGGCAGCATTCTTACCAGGTAGCCCCACAGCTGATCATAATAAAAGTTGGTATCACCATCCACTGTACCTGTTGCCTTAACGTATCCTGTTTGCTTTGCCATATGATATTAGATTTTATAACTGTAAAACTACACACAGGCAAACAGTCACTTTCCCGTTTGGGCACGTTTGGGAACGAATGGGCTCAAAATGGCACGAATTGGCACGTTTGGGAATGTTTGGGAGTGGAAGTTGAAAGTTAACAGGTTGACAAGATGATAAGGAAGATATCTATAATAGATTTTACCTTTTACCAGGAGCTGTGCAATCTTTTGATCCTTTGCGCACTTTTGTTGCTTTTCCCTTCCTTGAGCATTGAACATTGAGCATTGCTTATTGAACATTATTCAACCTTCAACCTTCTACCTTCTTTCTGCCTACCTTCTCCCAACCAAAGCCCTACTAACAGTATAGATACTGCGTGATGATCACGCAGTATCTATACCGGAGCTATACAGTTGATAGGGCGTTGATAGGAAGAAGACCGGGAGGAAATGGGTGCACAGTATGCCGGAGACCGGGCGAAAGCACAATGATGCCCGTTTCAATCATTGGCTATATTTATTATGCTGATGAAGATCACAGGAGATCTTGCCCTGGAAGGTTATTTTTACGAACCTAAAAAATTTTAGTTGATGCCGGTTGATAGATTTAAAACATGGAAAACGCTCTCCTTTTCCCTGGTTCTTATTATGTGTGGGCTGATGGCCTGCCATAAAAAAGAGATGGCTCCTGTTCCGGAACCTACCCCCCCTGCATCAGCATTTGTTTTTGCAAAAGGAGCAGATATTAGCTGGCTCACGGAAATGGAAGCTTCAGGTGTAAAATTTTATAATCCTGTAGGCAATCAAAAGGATTGCATGGCAATATTGAAAGAAATGGGCTTGAATACCGTTCGCCTTAGGGTATGGGTGGATCCACAAGCTGGTTGGAATAATAAGGCAGATGTAATAGCCAAGGCTGTGCGGGCTAAAAGCATGGGTATGCGTATCATGATCGATTTTCATTATAGCGATACCTGGGCTGATCCAGGGAAGCAGGGAAAGCCTGCCGCCTGGGCCAATCTCTCTGTTTCCGATTTGCAAGTCGCCATTGAAACACACACTACAGGTGTATTGAATGCATTAAAAGCGCAGGGTATAGAGCCTGCATGGGTGCAAGTGGGTAATGAAACAAATGATGGGATGCTTTGGCCTGAAGGAAGGGCATCTACCAATATGAAGACGTTTGCCAAATTCATTGCTTCGGGGTATAGAGCCGTAAAAGCTGTTTTTCCAAATGCAAAGGTGATCGTTCATCTTTCTGATGGCTTTAATAATACAATGTATCGCTGGTTATTTGATGGCCTTAAGAATAATGGGGCTACCTGGGATGTAATCGGGATGTCACTATATCCACAACCATCTAACTGGACCATGCTGAATATGCAATGCCTGGACAATATGGAAGATATGGTATCGAGGTACCAAACCGAGGTTATGGTAGTGGAGGTAGGGATGAGTTGGGACCAGGAGGCGAGCTGCCGATCCTTCCTGGAAGATATTATTTCCAAAACAAAATCCCTTCCAGGTAATAAAGGCCTTGGAGTTTTATACTGGGAGCCTGAAGCATATGCTAACTGGAACGGGTATACTCTAGGTGCATTTGATAACAGGGGAGTGCCCACTACTGCATTGAATGCTTTTCGTAACTGAGCCTATGGCTATTATTATTTTGTAACCCTTGTCTTTTTCCTGGGACGGAAATTGGCCAGGAAGCGTTCGCCGGTTTTTAATTCCTTCGCCAGGTCGCGTATGGTCTTGGTTTCAAACAAACGAATTAACTGTTGCTTGATCGGTTTATATTGAAAATGCATAGGGCAGGGCTGGGCTTCTGAACAGGCCTTAAGGCCTAACACACATTTGGTAAAAACATCATCCTCTTTTATCGTTTCAAGTATGGTCCTTATAGATAAACCCTTCGCTTTTTCGGTAATATAAAATCCTCCGTTAGGTCCACGAACAGAACTGATCACCTCATTATCTTTTGTAAGTAGTTGTAATATTTTTGCAGTGAAGGACCTTGGGGCATCAATTGATTTGGCAATTTCTTCAATACCCAGCTTGTTATCTTCACTACTTTTCTGGGCTATATAAATGGTGGCACGAAGAGCGTATTCGGCAGTTTTTGAAAACATCTGGCTATAATTTACTAGATCAAAACTGATTTACAGGCAAAATAAGGCAACCTTCCTGTTTTTACCATAATAATATTCAAGATATAATCAATTCAAAATCAGGGAGGCTTTGTATTAAAGACTTTTTGATCCTTTTTAGGGTTGTATGAGTATTGGTTGATTCCTATATTTTTTAATAGTTCAAATAAGCGGATTGGTAAATAAATAAAGATAAAATTGTCTTTATTTATTACATTTGTTCTCATAGTTGCGCAATTATAAACCATTGGCCTGCCACCGTTCTGTTTTCACCACCCTATACAAACCAGGTAAATCAACGCAGGCTATCATTAAAAAGATCTATGATACAACAAGCTTTATTGGAAAAGTTTGAGCAGTTTACCGCTCCGAATGAATTAAAAAGGGCTGGCATTTATCCTTACTTCCGGCCTATTGAAGAGAACCATGATACAGAGGTGATAATACATGGCAGGAAACTGCTGATGTTTGGATCTAACAGCTATATGGGATTGACCAACCATCCCAAAGTGAAGGAGGCAGCAAAAAAAGCTATTGACCGCTTTGGCAGCAGTTGTTCCGGGTCCAGGTTTTTAAATGGCACTTCTCAACTGCACATTGAACTGGAAGAAAAGCTGGCAGCATTTACCGGGAAGGAAGCCGCGCTGGTATATAGCACTGGTTTTCAAACCAACCTTGGCACAGTGGCCTCTATGGTAGGACGGCATGGTGTGATCATTCTTGACGAACTGGATCATGCTTCCATTATTGAAGGCAGCCGGTTGTCATTTTCCAGGGTACTGAAGTTTGCTCATAATGATATGAATGACCTGGAAGGTATATTAAAAACCTTTCCTCATGATAAAGTAAAGATGATCGTGATTGATGGAGTGTTCAGCATGGAAGGTGACATATGCAACCTTCCAGAGATCACAAGGCTGGCTGAAAAGTATGGTGCGCTGGTGATGGTTGATGATGCACATGCTCTTGGTGTAATTGGAAACCAGGGCAGGGGCACTGCAGATCATTTTAACCTCACTGACCAGGTGGATATTATCATGAGTACCTTCAGTAAGTCACTGGCTTCAATAGGAGGCTTTGTGGCTTCAACAAAAGACGTAATAAATTATTTGAAACACCACTCCCGTCCCATGATCTTCAGTGCAAGTATCCCTCCATCTGCTGCTGCGGCAGCACTGGCGGCACTGGAGATCATACAGGAGGAGCCGGAAAGAATGGAAGCCTTATGGGACAACACGCATTATATTTCAAAAGCAATTAGAGACATAGGATTCGATACCAACACTTCCGAAACGCCTATTATTCCCTTCTATATCCGTGACAACCAGGTCACCTTTCAATTTACACAACGACTATATGAAGAAGGCATCTTTGTTAACCCTGTAGTATCGCCTGCAGTTCCCAGTGACTCATCGCTGATCCGTATGTCTATTATGGCAACCCATACACGTTGCCAGCTGGATGAAGCTATTGGAAAGATCGAGCAGATAGCCAGTGAGTTGCAGGTGTTTGCAGAGCGCCACTGATCATTAAAAGAAGAAGAGCTATGAGTATTGTTATAAAAGAAGTGCAGGGTAAAAAAGACCTTGCTGCATTTATTGACCTTCCTTACAGGTTGTACAAGAACCATCCCTATTATATACCACCTTTGCGCTTTGACGAAGAGGCTACTTTAAGAAAAGATAAGAATCCCGCATTTGAATATTGCGAGGCACGTTACTGGCTTGCCTATAAGGGTAACAGGGTAGTGGGGCGCATTGCTGGCATTATTAACAAGGCCTATATTGAAAAATGGAAAGACAGGCATATTCGTTTTGGCTGGATAGATTTTGAAGAAGATGAAGCTATCGTGAAAGCGCTGATGCAACAAGTGGAAGAATGGGGAAGGGAGCTTGGAATGGATGCAGTTCACGGGCCACTTGGTTTTACAGATCTTGATCATGAAGGAACTTTAATTGAAGGCTTTGACCAGGTGGGCACGCTTGCTGCTTTGTATAACTATCCTTACTACCCGGTATTGATGGAAAAGCAGGGCTACCAAAAGCATACAGACTGGGTGGAATACAGGGTAAAGGTGCCCCAGCGCATGGATGAAAAGCTGGAGAAGATCGCTTCTATTGTTGAAAGACGATTGCAGTTGAAAGTAATGCGTTTTAAGAAGGCAAAAGAGTTGCTGCCTTATGCTCCAGCCATTTTTGACCTGATCAATACAGCTTATTCAGATCTATATGGAGTTGTACCTCTTACGCAACGACAAATTGATTATTATACCAAACAATATTTCTCTTTTATCAAGGCAGATTTTGTATCGCTTATCCTTGATAAAGATGATAAGTTAGCAGCATTTGGTATCACTATGCCATCTTTGTCCAAAGCCCTGCAGCGGTCGGGTGGAAGACTGTTTCCCTTTGGATTTTTACACCTGTTACAAGCAATGCGTAAAAACAACACTGCCGACCTGTTGATGGTAGCCATTCGCAAAGACCTGCAGGGAAAGGGTGTGAATTCTTTACTTATGTCTGAGACATTAAAATCTTACATACGCAACGGGATACAGTTTGCAGAAACAAACCATGAGCTGGAGGACAATAAAAAGGTACAGTCTTTATGGGAACATTTCGATGCTACATTGCACAAAAGAAGAAGGTGTTATATCAAACAGCTTCAATGAATAATTTGACAGGTAATGAAGAAACGAATACTGATAACAGGAGCAAGTGGCTTTATTGGCAGCTTCCTGGTAGATGAAGCTATTGCCAATGGGTATGAAGTATGTGCGGGCGTCAGGCGTTCAAGTAATAAGCAGTACCTGCAGCATACAGGGGTGCGCTTTCTTGAAATGGATCTTTCTTCAGCCAATCAATTAGAGGGTCAGTTGCAGGCTTTTAAAAATCAATATGGCCATTTTGATCATATCATTCATAATGCTGGCATAACACAGGCGCATAAAAAGGAAGACTTCCATACTGTTAATTATGAATACACCAAAAACCTCGTTGAAGCGCTGGGCGGTGCGGCTATAGTGCCTGAAAAATTTATCCTGGTCAGTTCACTGGCCGCCTATGGGCCAGGCAATGAACATAAGATGCAACCCATAAAGCTATCAGATGAGCAAAACCCCATATCAGCGTATGGCAGGAGCAAAATGAAGGCTGCGGATTATATAAAGTCGCTTGAACATCTTCCTTTTATCATTATCCATCCAACGGCTGTTTATGGCCCGCGTGATAAAGATTTTTTCCAGTTTATTAAGCTCGTAAATAATGGCATTGAGCCCTATGTAGGGCGACATACCCAAATGATCTCACTGATCTATGTTAAGGACCTGGCTAAGGCAATAATAGCTTTGCTTAGCTCACGGGAAGTGCGGCGTTCCTTTATAGTTTCAGATGGTATGGATTATAATAAAGAACAGTTAGGGCTCGAGGCAAAATTATGTCTTGGAAAGAAGACTGTTAAGGTAAAGCTTCCATTGCGACCTGTTCAAATGAGCATTTCTGCCATTGAATCTGTGAACCAGCTTGTATTTAAAAAGCTTCCCTTTATCAACCGTGAAAAGCTCAATGAGATCAGCAGTGCCAACTGGCTTTGCGATAGCAAGGAAGTTTGGGGCCATTTAGGTAAAAAGCCTGCCTATTCTTTGAAACAGGGAATAGAAGAAACCATATCCTGGTACAGGAGCAATGGCTGGCTGTAATCTTTTTCAATATTGCTTTTGATGCTAAGTATGAAAATGAATGATTTAACCGGTTGCAATAATTAAGGATAAAAATATCTTTAATTAGTATATTGAGGTACAATCTGCTGTTTATGAGACAAAAAAACTTCATCAGTTATTTACTGAATCCAAAGAATTGGTGGTTGCCATTGCTTGTGATCTTCACCATCAGCGTGGTAGGTGTAACCATGATTGGTATACACACGTATACGGAAGCACCTCCGCTTCCTGATTATTCTACTTCAAAAGGTACCAGGGTGTTTAGCAAAGATGATATTCTACAGGGCCAGGCAGTATTTCAGAAGTATGCCCTTATGGAATATGGAAGCATGTTTGGTGATGGTGCCAACAGGGGTCCTGATTTTACAGCGGAAGGATTGCACCAGGTAACATTATACATGAACCGGTTTTATGCTTCAGGATTAAAAGGTGGCAGCAATGATAACCTATTACGCCAGGGTATGAAACAGCAGGTAAAGAAGGAGATCAAATCAAATAGGTACAATGCTTCTGACAATACAGTTGTACTGTCAGATGCACAAGCCTATGCAGCCACCCAGCTTGTAAACTATTATACAGCAAAGTTTACAGATCCTGCTTCACCTGGGGCTTTCAGGCCAGCGGGGTATCTTTCCAATGCTGCCGAGATCAGGTCTTTTACAGCCTTTGTTTTTTGGGGGGCCTGGGTATGTGGTGTTGAAAGACCTGGTAAAACATACAGCTATACACATAACTGGCCGTTTGATCCACAGGCAGGTAATACGCCAAGTGCAGCTATTGTTTTATGGAGCATCATTGGGTCTTTGGGATTGATCATCGGGTTAGGCCTGGTGCTATATTACCATGGACGGATGGACAAGCTGGATGATAATGCTTTTATAAACAAGTCATCCAACTTCATGACCCGCAAAGCAGTGCAAAGATTCAGGCCCGATGCTATTCAAAGAGCTACCTATAAATTTTTCTATACTGCTATCATCCTTTTTGCCGTCCAGGTATTGTCAGGCATTTTGACTGTGCATGATTTTGTAGGATTTGTGCGGTTCTTCGGGTGGGATATTTCAACGCTGTTGCCAGTTACCATTACCCGGAGCTGGCATGTGCAATTATCACTTTTGTGGATTTCAGCCTGCTGGGTAGGTGCTTCTATTTTTGTGATGCCGCTAATCTTGAAGGTGCAGCCAAAAAAACAATTACTGTTAGTCAATTCTGTTTATTGGTTGCTGGTAGCAACTGTGGCCGGATCAATGGCCGGTATATTTATGGGGCCGCATGGATTACTTTCCAATTGGTATTGGTTGGGTCACCAGGGTTGGGAATATATCGAATTGGGCAAACTGTGGCAGGTACTTCTTGCAGCTGCCCTGGTTCTCTGGGTCATTACCTTATACAGGGGCATCCGGCCTGTGATGAAATGGGGACAACCATGGGCCTTACCAAACTGGATGGTGTATACCACTGCCAGCATTCTTCTTTTGCTTATTTCAGGGTTTATAGCTAGCCCTAAAACTAATTTTGTAATAGCAGACTTCTGGCGCTGGTGTGTAATACACATGTGGGCAGAAGCATTCTTTGAAGTATTCACTACTGTGCTTATTGGATACTTCATGGTGTTAATGGGATTGGTAAGCCGGCAGGCAACCATTCGTGTTATTTACCTGGCCACTTTATTATTCCTCGGGTCCGGACTACTGGGGATATCTCATAATTTCTACTGGAATGCCAAGCCTGTAGGTACAATGGCATTGGGCTCTGTGTTTTCTACCCTGCAGGTGATACCTCTTGTTTTGTTAACGCTTGAGGCCTGGAGGTTTAGTAAAATGCCGGGACTTTTGGAAAAAAATTCGGGTGCTACCGCAAGCAGTGAACAATTTGGATTCAAAGAGGTGTTCCTGTTTTTGATAGGTGTTAACTTCTGGAATTTCTTTGGTGCCGGTGTGCTGGGTTTTATCATCAACCTGCCAATCGCCAATTATTATGAGCATGGCACCTATTTAACCGTTAACCATGGGCATGCCGCGTTGATGGGGGTTTATGGCAACCTGGCACTTGCGGCAGTATTATTCTGTTGCCAGCTATTATGCAAAAGTTGGTGGTGGAAACCTAATACGGTGCGCATCATCTTCTGGTCTATAAATGTTGGTTTGATATTAATGGTTTTTCTTGACTTATTCCCGGTAGGTATATGGCAGTTCCAGACAGTTGCCGAGAAAGGATTCTGGTTTGCCAGGAGCAGCAGTTTTATTGAGAGTAAAGGGTTTCAAACATTTACCTGGCTGAGGATTTTAGGTGGTGCTTTATTCACACTCGGAGGTGTATTTCCACTATTATGGTTGATGATAAAAGGAAGCAGTAAGGTGAAAAGAAATATACCGGGACTGGAAAAATTAAAAGCTGGCAGTGAGCTCGTAAATGAAGCTATTTATTGAACTTAAAAGTATTTCTAACGTTTATCTACAAGTGAAAATAAAAATTATGAAACATACAGAAGAAAAGTTGCCTCTTGTATATTCATGTTCCGGCTGTTCCAGTTCCGCTCAAATGGCTAATTACCTGGCCGTGCAACTGGACCGCCAGGGAGTTGCCGAAATGTCCTGCATTGCGGGTGTGGGAGGCAATGTTAAAAAGCTGGTTAAGACCGCTACCTCAGGTAGAAAAATCATAGTGATAGATGGTTGTCCCCTGGCGTGTTCAAAACACTGTCTTGAAAACCATGCTGTAAATGCTGACTTATACTTTGACCTGTCTTTAATGGGGGTAAGTAAAAAACTGCATGAAGATTTTTGTCATTTACAGGCAAAGGCGCTTCTCATTCAATTGAAGCAGGTTATCGACCCTTCCTTTAAAAAATCCAGGTTGAATTCTATCCCCCTTTGAATCATGTAGTATGTTCCCCTTCCTTTTGAAGGGAGGGTAAAGACTATTTATTAATGGTAACTATCAATGAAGAACAATAAGGTAGAGTTGCTGGCCCCGGTAGGGTCATTTGAATGCCTGCAGGCTGCAGTGAAGGCAGGTGCCGACTCATTTTATTTTGGAGTGGAGCAACTGAATATGAGGGCGCGCTCAATCAATCCTTTTACTATAAATGATATAAAGGAGATCGTTTCCATAGCTCGGAGAAATAAGGTGAAAGCCTATCTTACTTTGAATACGGTGATGTATGAACACGATATGCAACTGCTTCATACGGTATTAAAAGAGGCTAAAAAACGGAAGGTTGATGCTGTTATCGCATCTGATTTTGCAGTGATCCGCATGTGTAATGAATTAGGTATTCCCCTGCATATATCTACGCAGGCTAATGTTTGTAACCTGGAATCTGTGCTGTTCTTTGCTGCTTTTTCCGATGTCATTGTGCTGGCCAGGGAATTAACCCTTAAACAGGTGGAACAACTATCTAAAGAGATAAGGCGCCGGGGCATCAAGGGGGTATCTGGTGAGCCACTTCGCCTGGAGGTATTTGTCCATGGGGCATTGTGTATGGCGGTTTCCGGTAAATGTTACCTGAGCCTGCACGAGCAGAATGCTTCTGCCAACAGGGGGGCATGTCTTCAAAATTGCCGGCATTCCTATAAGGTTATTGATACAGAGACCAACCAGGAATTGATGGTGGATAATGAATACATCATGTCTGCCAAAGATCTCTGTACTATTGATATTCTTGACCAGGTAGTTAACAGCGGTGTGGATGTTATAAAGATAGAAGGTCGCACAAAAGGCCCCGAATACGTTTATACAACCACCCGGTGTTATAGAGAAGCACTGGATGCCATAGCTGATGGAAGTTATTCACCAATAAAAGTTGGGGCCTGGAAAAGGGAACTGGAAAAAGTATATAACCGTGGATTTTGGGAGGGATACTACCTGGGAAGGAAATTAGGCGAGTGGACAGAAGATCCTGGCTCCAGGGCAACAGAAAAGAAAGTCTATATCGGTAAAGGCACAAAATATTATCCCAGGATAGGGGTTGGAGAATTTATAGTGGAAGCCGGAACAATAAAAAGAGGTGATACCCTCATGGTGACGGGCCCGGCATTTGGACTTATAAAGAATAAAATGGAAAAGCTGGTAGTGAATGGAGAAGAGTCTTCGGCGGCTTTCAAAGGTGATAGGATCACTTTTAAAATTACTGAGAAGATCACGGCAAAGGATAAACTTTATAAAATAATAGAAACAGACCTTGTTTAAGATCATTCATTATAGGAATAAGTGTATTGGCTGCGGCATATGTTATGAGTTGCAACCACAATTCTGGCGGATGAGTAAAAAGGACGGCAAAGCTGTTTTATTAAATGCAACGGTAAAAAATGATTTGCACATTCTTCCTTTGCCTGTGAACGAAAAAGAATTTACGGGCCAGGTATCTAATGCCTGTCCTGCCAGGGTTATTAAGATCATGTGATCATTATGCAATTACTACACAATGGGAAATAAAAAAGCTCCTGTTTAAAGGAGCTCTTTTTTAATTTCTATATCCCCGACTATTTAGTATAAACAATCTTGGCTACATCATTATTTGGAAGGGAGTATACACTGTTGTAAGAATAGAATGCTGAATAGGCAACTGACTGGTTCTTATCCTGCACCAGTGCATTTTGCTTATCTATTGCTGCCTGGTTGCTATTCAATACGCTTACGAATTTAAAAAGCCTGGTTATAGTAACTTTTATATACTTAGTTCCATTCACCGTCGTTTCGGAAGTTGTTTTCTGGCTTGGGTGGACATCATTCAGGTTAATGGGAACCCAATCAGTGGCAACACCTGCTGAATTAGCCAAAGCAGTAAAATGAAGGCCTTTGAGGTATGAATTGGAAAAATCCTGCGTCAGGTGCAGTGCCCATGAACGTTGGTATTCTGTTGGGTCTACCAAAAAGTTCACCACCTGGTTGAAATCCAGGCGCAATGTATCCTGGTCAACTGTTGTTTTGACAACCTGGTCACTAACATCAAATTTTATTGTGTAAGGATTATTAGGGTCAATGGGTACTTCTTTACTGTTTTTAGTGCAAGCTGAAAAAATAATTGTTACTAGGGCAATGGACAGGATGCGTTTCATATTAGGTGTTTTATAGTTTGCTAAAGTTTTCAAATAGGGTGAAATTAAAATTGGTGTCGTTTCCGAAAGTGCTTACTTCATTTTTATACTAAAATGAAGTACTGCTTTACCTAATATTCATCGAGTCATATCGGTAAAGCAGTAGTTCATTTATTACATAGAGGTTTAATAATTAAAGTTTAATGATCTTCCTTGTTTCTTTCTTTCCATTCATATCAATCAGTAAAAGGTATTCACCCTTTGGCAGCTCTGAGATAGAAAGATCTGTTCTGAAAATATCACTTGCCTTGTTTACTGAGAATTGCTTTTGCAAAACTCCTGCCATGTTTACTACCTGTATCTTCATTGTTCCTGAAAAAGAGTTTTGAAGTGTCATAGAAAACCGATCCCTGACAGGATTTGGATAAATTGCTGCAGTTGAAATTGTGGTCTCCATTTGTTCCCTTACAGGGGCAGCGGCTATTCTTCCAGCTACCACATTGGAACTTGCAATTTCCAGCCAGTTGATGTTAAAGCCTTGCGCTGAAGTTGACAGTATTCTCAGTGTTTGCGGGCCTGCTGTAAGGTTCACCGTTACGGTCACTGTTTGCCATGCCTGGTATCCACCTGTTGATGGAAGGTTCACGGAGGCAAGCACAGTAGCGCCGTTTTTCACCTGAAGGCTTGCAGTGCTGTAAGGCGTTGCTATTCTCAGTTTTAAAGTATAGATACCAGAAGTGGAAGGGTTAATGGCATAATCCATCCAGTCGCCATTATCTATCCAACCCACATCCAGTGTACCGCCTACGTCAGAGCTATTTTCAGTAAGCACACCACTCATAGCGCTCCAGTTCTCTGCTTCAATGTGCAGGGAAGAACCTGAAGGAACGGAGGCGTTCACGGTCACCACCACATCATCTGTGGCAGTAGCACCGCTGTTGTCTGTTACAGTAAGACGGAAGGTATAGCTGCCTTGAGTAAGACCTGTTACAGTGGTAGAAGCAGAAGAAGGAGAAGTAATGGTAGCTGCTCCGCCGGATAACTTGGTCCAGCTGTAAGAAGCTATAGTTCCATCTGCATCTGTGCCGCTTCCCGTTAAGGTAACAGAGCTTGCAGG
>NZ_FQUU01000030.1 GCF_900129295.1 Flavisolibacter ginsengisoli DSM 18119 | reverse complement strand
TGGAACAGTAACAGCTGGTACGGTAAGCAATGCTGTGGGCACTATACATTATAGCTGGAAGAATGCTTCCAATGTTGAAGTAGCCACTACTGCCAGTAAATCTGGATTGCCTGCTGGTGCATACACCCTCACGGTAACTGATGATTGTTCTTCTCAATCAAATGCTGTTACCATTGGCGGCCCTGCTGCAGCACTGGCTTTGGGTACTTGTTCAAAAACTGACGTTACCTGCGCCGGCGGGGATGGTTCAGTTACAGCAGGTGCTGTTACCAATGCTATAGGTACTATACATTATAGCTGGAAAAATGCATCCAATGTAGAAATAGCCACTACAGCAAACAAGACTGGATTAAATGCAGGAACTTATACATTAACCGTTTCAGATGATTGTTCTTCGCAAACCTGCAGTGTAACTGTTAACGCGCCCCCAACAATCACAACACCATCGGCGTCTGTAACTCAACAACCTGATTGCTTTATCGCTAAAGGAACTGTTACTGTTTCCAGTCCGGATGGATCTACAACATATACACTTACACAGGCAAATATTGTAAAATATACGGCTGTCAATGGTGTATTTAGTGATGTTAATCCTGGAACTTATACCCTGGTAGCCTCCATAGGCATCTGTAGTAAAACCGGGAATAACGTAACAGTGAACACCCAGCCTGGAACACCAGGAACGCCTTCCGTTTGTGTTGTACAGCCATCGCTTTGCGGTCCTGCAACCGGTAAGGTTAACTTTACCAATTTAGGTACAGGATACCAATACAGCATAGATAATGGCGCGCATTGGCAGGATTGCAACGTGTTCCTAACTGTTGCAGCAGGTGGTGTTACAGGATTAAAGGTCAAGTCTCCTGCAGGTTGTATTTCTCCATCAGCCAATTGCAACACCATATGTACCAGTGACCCTGTAGCATGTTCTGTAACTGGAAGAATTGCAGCCAAATCAACAAATACTGCGATAACAGATGCGGCTCCATTACAGGTAAAAGCCTATCCCAATCCTTTTAACCAGAAGATCAACTTTGTTGTCACTTCCCCTGTTTCAGGTAAGGGTAGCCTTGATGTGTATAATTCTCTTGGTCAAAAGATCAGGACTGTATACCAGGGCAATATCAACAAAGGAAGCCAAAACTTTGAGTTGCACCTTTCACAAAGGCAGGTATCCAACCTTATCTATGTGCTCCGCGTGGGCAGTCAGCAAGTAAGTGGAAAGATCCTCCAGGTCAATCAATAGACCTCTCACAATAAGAACACCAAAACAGCAAAAAGGTGGCCAATTGGCCACCTTTTTTAATTAACCACCTATCAAAAAGAGTTACAGCAAGCCATCATTATTATTCATACCAGGATCCCGGGTTCAGGTCGCGATACCGGTTTGCATTTTGCTCGGGGTCTTCACCATTGATAGCGATCATGGCAATGTCCAGGAACTCCATGCATACAATGGTTTCATCAGCCTGCATCTCGAAAACAAAGTTCATCACCGTGTCCAGGTAATCATCAACTGGTGTTCCCCACTCATCGAAACCCCCGGTATAAAAATGAAGCAGGGAGGCCAGCTCCGGCAGGCGCGGGTTCAGGGCCTTGAAGGAAAACCTGCCCGGCCGCTTCATCGCGGGATAAGTAAGCATGAAGTCATCACAAACCTTAGCCAGTTGCTGCCCCAGGTAGGCCGCCTGGTAATAATCAAAGGCCATTTGCTCCGCCCCGTCTTCCTCAAAGTCGGAAGGCTTTTCAAGGGTGATCCGCACATCCCCGGGGGCCTCCAGTTGCAGGTATTCCAATATGCTTTCCTCAGAATAGCCCCTGAATTCTGATATGTGAAATGTTGTCATAGTGGACATTAGTACCTCAAAATTAGGAAATGAAATGTAAAAATGCTAATAAATTTAGTAATGTGATTTTGCCTAACTTAGAAGACAACCCTAAATGCGTACTTATCGAATAGAGTAAAGGCGCAATCGCTTCGTCGAACATAATATAGACAGCTATTATTCACCCACTACCTTGTCATCCTGAGGAACGAAAGATCTGTGGGGAATGCTTAGGCGGCTATTAAAACTTTAAACCCACTTTGACCTTCTTAAAAATAAACGTAGCGCTTCTTAAATAGTGATTAGCTCCAAAAGTCTTACAGAGCGAACAAGACTCTGAAAGTGCAGTCCAAAGATCCCGCCTACGGCGGGATGACAAAGAATCATTGTTTCCACATTGCAGTTCGTCCTCATTTCAAAAGTTTAAGAATGATACTTTATCTAGAATTGTTGCATGAATCACCACCATCGCGCATAGACCTGTCTGCAATCGACCACCGTTTACCTTGTCATCCTGAGGCACGAAGGATCTGTGGTAACCACATAAGCGACCTTTATATAATTGTAGTTTGTAAGACCTTCTTCAATCAATAGAACCAACATCCATTTAATACCTTCCGGGCAAATCCCTCGGTGGCCAGCAGCCACATATCTCTTTATTTAAAAACTCCAACCTTGGGTTCATTTCATTGATCAACTTCATTTTCTTTTCTCTTGTCAATCCTTTTATCTCCTTTTCCCTTGCTATTGCCTCATTAATGTACTTATATGGTTCGTAGTATAAAAGATGGTACACATTATACCTGCCTGTAAAACTAGTATTGTGACCTCTCTGCTTATAATGCTCTGTGATTCTTTGTTCCAGGTCGTTGGTGACACCAGTATAAAGTACCGTCATTAATTCATTGGTAAGTATGTAAACGAAGTATGGCTTTGTATACATAAGATTAAAGTAATAATGGTCTTGGGAGAAACAAAATAATAACAAGGGATTCGTTCCTTATGATGAAGAGTTGAGCTGCACAACAATTTCAGGCACCCAACCTGTGCAGTTCAAAGATCCCGCCCTAAGGCGGGATGACAGAGAATCAGTGTTTACTTTTTGCAGTCAGAGCTAAATTCAATAGTTAAATAGCTTCCTGGCTGCTGACGCTCCCAATTCTTCGTGACTGTTATCACAGTTGCGGCAGCATAAATGATAGAATTTTACTTTATGCTCACAACTCCCATACCTGCCTCTATTCCCCAGCCCCGGCAAGGACTGAGGGCCAACGCCGGCCAGTTTTGGCTGCTGGTGCTGGTGAATGCTTTTGTGGGCAGCATGGTAGGATTGGAGCGTTCTATCCTTCCTGCTTTCGGCAAGGAAGTTTTTGGCATCGAAGGCAAAGCAGCATTACTTTCCTTCCTTGTTGCCTTTGGTAGTTCCAAGGCCCTCTTCAACCTGGTGACAGGCCAACTGGTAAAAAGATTCACCCGGAAAAAAATATTGTTGTTAGGATGGCTCGCCGCTATCCCTGTCCCGTTTTTATTGATGTATGCCCCTTCCTGGGGCTGGGTGATCGCGGCCAATGTATTCCTGGGCATCAACCAGGGACTTGCCTGGTCATCCACTGTGATCATGAAAATAGACCTGGTGGGTGAGAAGAACCGCGGACTGGCCATGGGCATTAACGAGTTTGCAGGTTATGTATCCGTAGGACTGGCCGCTTACCTTGCCGCAACTATTGCCGCCGCCAAAGGCTATGCCTTCTTTCCTTTCCTGCCTGGTATTGCTTTTTCACTGGCAGGTGTTTTCCTTACCCTGTTTTTTGTAAAGGACACTTTACACCTGGTGCGGCATGAAGCTGTCAGACACAAGGGTCCTTTGCTGCCTCACTTATGGAGAAGCACCAGCTTCTCACATCCCAACCTGGGAAGCGTAACGCTCAATGGATTGGTGAATAACCTGAATGATGGTGTCATCTGGGGCTTGCTGCCGGTATTCCTGCTACAGAAAAATTTTTCCATCAGCCAGGTGGGTATAGTGGCAGGCGTGTATCCTGCCGTATGGGGATTGGGACAATTATTTACCGGGCGCCTGGGAGATGCGGTCTGTAAAAAACAGGTCATCACGGCGGGCATGTGGTTGCAGGCCATAGGTCTGGCCGTGCTTGCAGCATCAGCCAGTTTCCTTCCGGCCCTTTTATCCATGGTGCTGATGGGTATAGGCACCGCCATGGTTTACCCCAATTTTTTATCAGAGATAGCTGCCAACACCCATCCCCTGCAAAGAGCTGAGAGCCTTAGCATCTTCCGCTTCTGGCGCGACAGCGGCTATGTGATCGGCGCCCTGGTATCGGGTGTGCTGGCCGACCAGTGGGGCATTCCTTTCACCCTCGTGATCATAGCAATGGTCACTGCAGCTGCAGGACTTGTTGCGCATATACGTATGTGTTGCACCAACAAACTCCTCTGGCCTTCGCAGCGCTGCGTGGAGGTATTTTGATGGCAAGTAAGGGCCACTAAGACGCAAAGACGGAAAGGAACACAAAGAAGAAAGAAGTTTCCTTTAGTTGATAGGTTACAGGGATAGTGAAGGAGATGAAGAAGCATTGGTGCCTGTCCCTCTGAAGGACGGGATCTTTGCGAGGAAAGTATAGCTAAATCTTTGTTTAGTATGACTGTTGTCACTCTCTTCTCTGTCGTCGAAAATAATACAGACTGCTATTGTTCACCCACAAGCTTGCCTGTCCCGATGAATGGCGGATCACCCCGCAGTGGCGGGGTCTGTGGTAAAAGAATAAGCGACCATTGAAATTTTAAAGACTGCATGAACTAATCTTCTTTCAACTTCAACGTAACCAAAAAACTCTTCAAACCTTTAGCCTGGTCCAGCGCCTCATTGCGGAAATTCGATTACTGAAACCTCAATGGTCCGAAGCGTAACGTCGGCAATGCAGCGCCTTTAGTTTCTGCGCATAACACGTGATCGATTTGTTGGCATCAAACAAAAAGGTCTAATAACTGCACCTTCAAGGAAAGACTGTAATCTTAATGCATCAAGCCAACAGTAGTAATGACCGTTGTGCGCTGGCTGCGCTTCCCTTGCGGAGCAATAAGGGAAGCGTGCCCTTTTTTTTGTTCTTTTTTTGGGCAAGCAAAAAAACGAACAAAAGAACTAGCCGAAGGCACTGTAGCCAAAACAATAGACCCGCGTTCAATCCTAACCGTTAACTAAAGGGAAATACGTTTTATGTTAATGGTGCATACATATACCCGTCCTTGCGTAACCAGTATCGGAAAGAACACAGAGATTTTCGCAGAGGATCGCAGAGAGGAGACAAGACTCTTACACTCTGCCATCATTGCGGAAACAAGTGAAGTCTTCTTATAAATTTACACGGGATGGCATAAACTTATTGGATAACACGCCAACAAGAGCTGGCAATTTCTTGAGGCGGAGCGTTACTAATTAAATGGCCGCGAGTCCATTGCTTATCACCATATGATTAATGCACTGTGAAGCAAAGCAAAGAGACTCGCTGGCGAAGTAAATATGTTAAACCAAAGAAAACGATTTCATTTTAACGTCAACATACCTATACATCTCCTTGCGTAACCAGTATCGCAAAGAGCACAGAGAATTTCGCAAAGGATCGCAGAGAGGAGACAAGACACTTTCCACCTTGCAATCATTGTATGTACAGACGCCCGTCCAACCTAATCCTAAAACTGGAAATAAATAAAAGAACTACCCGTCTCCTGGCTCATGATCAATGCCACCAGCATCAGGCCCCAGGCAATCCCTACCAGCCACCACGGCGCATGGTTCGCCACATTCAGCACCCTGCGTTCACGCATATACCAGTGCGTTAGCACCAGCGCCACCGTAATGATGCTAACCTTGATCACCGCCAGGGTGGAAAGCACGCCAACACCATTGTGCACCGCACCAAACAGGGAAGACAATAGATGCCCGGCAGAAGAAAAATCAGGCGATCTGAAAAATACCCAGGTCACGTTGATCAGGAAAAATGTTAGCAGGGCCAGTGTAAAGTTGTGCGGCCATATTTTTTTCAGGAACCGTGGAGCAGCCACTCCCTGTAACACAATTGTTTCGGTAGCCAATGAAGGTGCAGGCACCAGTGATCTTTTCTTACGGAAGTCCTGGATGAATTTCTCCACGCAGAGATAGGTGCCGTGCAGGGCACCCCAGGCTACGAAGGTCCAGCTGGCGCCATGCCAAAGGCCGCCCAGCAGCATGGTGATCATCAGGTTCACATAGGTGCGCAGTTTGCCCTTGCGGTTGCCACCAAGCGGAATATAGAGGTAGTCACGCAGCCAGGCCGACAAGGTAATATGCCAACGCCTCCAGAAATCGGAAAAGCCTATGGCCGCGTAGGGATATAAAAAGTTTTCGGGCAATACAAATCCCAGGCAGGATGCTACCCCGATAGCACAGGAAGAATAACCCGCAAAGTCAAAAAATATCTGTCCTGAAAATGCCAGCACGCCCATCCAGGCATCCAGCGCCGGTAGCTGCCCTTTGGCAGTAAAGACCGTGTCGGCAGCACCGGAAAGCATGCTGTCGGCAAGCACTACTTTCATAAACAGGCCCAGTGTCAGGAGAAATAATCCCTGTAATAACTGTTTTTGGCTTGCTTTGCGCGGTGTTTCAAATTGAGGCACCAGTTGTGGTGGCCGCACAATAGGACCCGCCACAAGGTGCGGAAAGAAGGTCACGAACAAAGAAAAGTTGAGTAAGGAGCGCACAGGTTCACTTTTGCGTTTGTACATATCGATGGTGTAACAAAGCGTGGTGAAGGTGTAAAACGATATCCCCGCAGGGAGGATGATATTTGGTTTGGCGGGATGATAGTTGATACCAATGCTATTGACCAGGGTTACAAAGTTGTCAAGGAAGAAGCCCCCGTATTTAAAAAAGCAAAGCATGCCCAGGTTACCGATAAGGCTGACCACCAGCAGCAGCTTTTTGCGGTGCTTGTTCTCTTCGGTATACAGGGCCCGGCCCACGAAAAAGTCTATGACAGTAGAGAGCCAGAGCAAGAGGATGAAGGGTGGGTTCCAGGCTGCATAGAAAATATAACTGGCCAGCAGCAGGTTCACCTTTTTCACCTTCCAGGAAAAGGGCAGGTTATGCAACACCAGCATCACCATAAAAAACACGATAAAGGTGTAGGAATTGAAAAGCATATAGGTTGGTTGAGTGTTGTGAATTAATGAGTGGAAAGCGCGAGCTTATTGTTGAACCATCCTTTTTGGTCAAGCGCTTCAATAAAGGCCCTGGTAAACAAGATGCCGTCCGCCGGTTTTAAATGCGACCATTCAGGGCATACAAAATGCGCCATGGCGGGATAATCTGCAAAATGCAACCCGGGGCATCCTGTATAGGATAGCAAGGCATCCCAATATTGATTACGGGGATAGAACTTGTTTTCTGTCTCCAGCATCACGCCACTGGAAGGTGTGCGCACGAAAAGCACCTGGCCACCCCTGCTTCTGATCTTGTCGGTACAGGCTTTCACTTCGCTGAATACCTGTTGAATGGTGTCGTAGCCTGCGGGCCTGCCGCGAATGGACCCTGCCATCCAGATATGCTTCACCTGGGCCTGCATAGCTGTATCAGACACAAACTCAGGACTCATGGAAGTTTGCCTGTCAAAGGACACATATGAAAATTTTGGAGGGAACTGTGGACCGCCAAAAACACCTTTTCTTGGGGGCAGATCAATATTGTCCAGCAGGGCGTTTAGGGAGAAAGTGTTTTGCTGCAGGAACACCAGCCTGGATTCGAGCAGGTGGTTGATCATAAAGCTGGCCCGCTGGGTGGGTGTCCTTTTTTTATAGTAGGCAATATTATCATTGGGTGTTTTTTCCCGGGGATTGCCCCTGGGTTGAAAAAACAATCCTTCTGTAACATCCACTACCAGCTTACCCCTGAAATTTTGATCATTGGCAAGGTCTTCCAGTACCGGTCGTGGCGTAGAACCCACCATGGCGAGCTGGATGGCATGATTGCCTGTTTCTTTTTCCCAGGTAGGAATATCAAGATCAAACTTGATTCGTGACGACCCGATAAATACAGTTGATTTGTCAGCAGGTTCATACACCATGGCGCGTTTGTCCGACCATAGTGCTTCATCATCATTGTATGATACGGGGTAGCCCTGGTGGCGCCAGTAAAGTTCCCAGGCGGCCACGCTGAGCAATGCCAATGCGGCTGCCAGCAGACCTGCTTTGACAAGAGGTGAATGATCCATATAAAGTGTATAGTTGGTTTACAAAATAGCCAGGCTAATCCGCGCTTTTGATCATACAGCTGGTCATTGTGATCTTTGATTCACAGGTAAGAATAATTATTTAGATAGGGAAGATCTGGCGTTTAACAGGGAGTTTATTGAGCACAGCTTGGTTGTCAAAAGGTAGTAGTCTAAGGTAAGCTTATTATAATCAAAATGAAAAATTCAAAAACTTTTACGAAGCAGGCCCGGTGGGCAGTATAAGGCACAGCAGAGCACCTGGTAATTCAAGGTCAATAACCTTGCCCGGGCATTGCCTTCTTTCTATACAATGCCGAAACGATAGTTAGCGCCAATAAAGAAGCCGATATAGCTATCACAATCAAATCATCCTTCCCGGCATGTGGGCCCAGCCACAGGCGTACCATCATAATGGCGAGTGCAACAACAGCAATGGCAGGCCAGTACAGCCATGACCTTCCTTTGCGGCGCGGCATGGGATGAAGCGGCATGCGCCAGGCCAGCCAGCCGAGAAAAAGCAACCCAATCACCGAATTCACAATATGAATGATGCGGTAGGCATTGGCAGTGAGGTGGTAGCCCATAAAATCAGATTCAATGGAGCGCACGCCTTCCCAATCCACGGTAGAATGTGTAAAAGTATCCCAGAGTAAATGGGTGCCCGCACCAATGAGTATGGATAGAATAATGATCAATGGCTTCTCTCCAAAACCGGTCCAGTGACCTTGTGCGTACGGACCAAAGCGCCGGTAAAATGGCCGGGGCAGGTGATTCACCAGGGGGCCTTTGACGATGCTATGGAAAATAATGGCCAGGCATATGGCCATGGGAAGATCGAAGGCGAATATCCCCGGAATGGTATGACTGAAGCGGCTCACTGCTTTTCGCATGTGAATGAAATAGGCAAAATCCGGAGCGATGCTGCCGGCCACCAATCCTGTCAGTGAGAACCACCGTTTTTTAGCCAGGTAAAAAGGCACTGCCAATGCAGGATGAGAAAAGGTGAAGGGCATAGGCAAAGAAAGGAAGAAAGAGGAAGAGTTTGCAGTTCGTAGTTTGTAGTTTGTAGTTTTTTAGGTGGGAGATATCTTATCGAATGCAGTCGGCCCTAAGGATTGGATAGAGAGGTTGAAAGGTTGAAAGGTTGAAAGGTTGAAGGGTTACAGGGTTGAAAAGTTGAAAAGTTGACAAGAAGGGAAAAAGAGAGTTGCTGCTTGATAATGAGTGGCGTTCTCCGCGCCCGCTGCGGTTAGGCAAAGGTGGCAATGGCAGCCTACCTATACATTTCCTTGCGTAACCAGTATCGCAGAGGAGAGAGAAGAAGGAGGACTCTTTACCATTGCCATCATTCATTAACATTTGGCAAGCCCTATAGGGGCGGTATTTTGGTAGAAGAAGGCATCATAGAAGAATCACAAAGCCCCATCGGGGCGACATTTTCTTAGCTGTAGATCTCAGGTAGATATTCTTCATCACAACGTATTTATCGGGCAGGGAATATCGAATGATGAAGGGGAGAGAGGGTTTAAAGGTTGAAAAGTTGAAAGGTTGACAAGAAGGGAAAAAGTAATGTTCCTGCTTAATAATCAGCTGCGTTCTCCGCGTTCGCTGCGGTTGGCCAAAGGGAATGGTTGAAAGGTTGAAAAGTTGACAAGAAGGGAAAAAGAGAGTTGCAGCTTAATAATGAGCGGCGTTCTCCGCGTCCGCTGCGGTTGGGCAAAGGTGGCAATGGCAGTCTACCTATGCATCCTTGCGTAACCAGTATCGCAGAGGAGATAGAAGAAGGAGGACTCTTTACCATTGCCATCATTCATTAACATTTGGCAAGCCCTGTAGGGGCGGTATTTTGGTAGAAGAAGGCATCATAGAGAATCACAAAGCCCCATTGGGGCGACATTTTCTTAGCTGTAAATCCCAGGTAGATATTCTTCATCACAAGGTATTTATCGGGCAGGGAATATTCAATGATGAAGGGGAGAGAGGGTTTAAAGGTTGAAAGGTTGACAAGAAGGGAAAAAGTAATGTTCCTGCTTAATAATCAGCTGCATTCTCCGCGTTCGCTGCGGTTGGCCAAAGGGAATGGTTGAAAGATTGAAAAGTTGACAAGAAAGGAAAAAGAGAGTTGCTGCTCCAAACCATGGTTTGAGTAAAACTGCACCTCAAAAGCCTCATCAACCCAAATAACCAGAAACAAAAAACCATAAACCATAAATCCTCCTAAAAACAGATTGCTTCGTTCCCGCAATGACGGTCAAATTGTGTTGCTTCTCCCGAACTTTTTTTAGTAAAAACTGTAGTACAAAAAGCATCTACAACCTAACAACTACAAACTACGAACTACAAACTGTTATTGCTGTCTGGCCCAGCAGCCGATCAGTGAAGCACCATCAAATTTCACAGGGAATTTACACATATCAAAAACGTATTCCTTGTTATCATTGAGCACCGCTCTTTCCACCGTGTTGATGGGGAAGTTGAGTTCGAGCAGCAGCTCATTGTTTTTCAAACAGTTTTTGGCAAAATCAATGGGAAGCACTTCCAGCACATTCATGCCAATGACCTTTTTTGAGAGATGGAAGGTTTTAAAAAAACTTTTATTGGCAAATATGATCATGCCCCTGTCGTCCATCAGCACGGAAATAATAGGGCAATAATCCATAAATTTTTCAAAGATGGTATAAGAGTTTCTTATTTCCTGCGCAACTTCTGACATAAAAAAGGATTTCAGGTGATTGTATCACAAACTAAAATTATGATAGCTGCTATAGAATGATAATGGTCAGTAAAATGCCTGTTAGCTGTCAGGGAGGTATGTTGGAGTCAGGAGTTAGGGAAGAACCACAGAGCCAGGGCGACAGGGAGGATCACGGAGGAAGGTTGAAAGGTTGAAAGGTTGACAAGGAGCAGCTTACCCTAAAGCTACGGCGGACGAGGGAGAGAGAACCGCAGAATATCGAACAAGGAATATCGAATGATGAAGGGGAAAGAGGGCCACGAAGACGCGAAGGCACTAAGAAACGCAAAGAAGAGTTAATCTGGCGAAATGCAAAAATACCTCAAAATTTCAGCCGCGTCCAGTGCCTCATTGCGGAAATTCGATTACTGAAAGCTTAATAGGCCGAAGCGAAACCTCCGCAATGCAGCACCTTTTGCATCTGCGCATAGCACGTGTTCAATCTAAAGCATCAAACAATCAGTTGTAAAGATCGTACAATCTAGAAAAGACTGTAATCATAATGCATCAAGCCACCAATAGTAAAGACCGTTGTGAGCTAGCCAGGCAACTGCGAAGCACCTCATGAGCACTAAAAAACAACTAAAGATCTGCGAATAAAACCCGCGGAGCGATGGGGTTTGCCTGCCCTTTTTTTTGGTTCTTTTTTTTGGGCAAACAAAAAAAACGAACAAAGAAATTCGCCGAAGGCACCCATCATAAAAAATAAAATAACCTCAATCCTAACCAATCCCTTAACCAAAGAAAAACGACTTCAATGTTAATGGCAGCCTACCTATGATTTCATTGCGTAATAAGTATCGCAGAAAAAGCGTATATCTCAGAGGTTCGCAGAAGAGATCAGAGCAAAAAACTTTACTCCTGGCCATCATTCTGATACAATGGAAGAGCCCTGTAAGGGCGGCATTTTGGTATAAGAATGCATCATGGAAGGGTCACAAAGCCCCAGCGGGCGACATTTTCTTAAGCTGTAAAGCTGGAAGATATTATTGTGTATGCATGGGAGAATATCTACTTCTTTGTTATCAAATTATATACTGCATAAATTGATTAATGACACCCCCCCACTGGGTTCATTATATGCTGTCTGAATAAAAATGTGTGCACCCGATTGACCAACGGGTGGGATTATTGCGAGGAACGAAGCAATCTTTCTTAAAGGCCAACGGTTCCTGTAAAAAATACGCCGTGAATTTTTTGGTGTACTCCCAGGTTCTGTTGAAGCAACACCAATGGATTTTTGTAATGGTTGCGCAAGCATTTATTTAAGTCCTCCCGCAACTATGTCTTCCACCCTTATCAACCAATCAACTTGTTAACCTGTCAACTGCTACACTATTGGCTTTGCTTCTTGCGGATGTTTTTCTTTATTTCATCAGTGCAATGCTGAACAAACTGGTCCGCAATGGATTCTATCTGGCGAACATCAAGGGGTTTGGTAATAAAACCTGCCTTGTGTTGCCTGGCAAACTCACGGTCTAATGTATAGGAAGAAGTGGTAAATAAAACAACCGGTATATCGGTAAAGCGTGGCAGGGAGCGAATCTTTTTCAATGCTTCCTTGCCATCCAGGCGCGGCATATTGATGTCCAGGATGATCAGGCAGGGAGCGGGTTCGAAATGGTCCAGGCCTGCCAGGTAAAACAAGGCCTGTTCACCATCGGTGGTGGTTACTACTTCTACATTATCTGCATACCGGTCAAATGCCTCCTTAACCAACATCAGGTCATCGGGGTCATCATCAGCATACAGCACTACGTGTTTCCGGGTATTAGTTTGAGTCATTTGGCGATGGCTTGAACTTGTAAAATTAAAGCAAACTGATGTACTACCACCAAAAACTAAATAGCTACCCCAGGATTTATTTTAGCAATTGATCAGGAATTCTATATCTATTTTCAACAGGTAAGGATCCAGGTGTTCAGTAGATTCAAAGCACCTGATATCCCTGACAGCATACCGGTATTTGCGGTACGTGATCTCTACATAGAAACTGTTATACTGGTAAAGTACCTTATAGACATTATTCTTCCGGAGCTTACCAACAAAAACGCCTTCCTTGTATAACAGGTCCAATTGCTCTTCTATTGCCAGCAGGCTAAAATCAAACATCTTCATATTCCAGGTTCTTCCATTTTGGTTTCAACAAAATTCATGCGAATTGTGGTAATTATGTTTGAAAAAATATGAATATTTAAAAATCATTTATCTGAAATAATTTTTCCTGACTTACTACAGGAACAATAATGCAGCATCTTTTTGATGGATGCTACCATCTGTTCAAAATACAAGGGTTTGGTCAGGCACGCAACTCCAAAGCAGGCACAGTAATCCCTGTCTGATGGGAGCGCTGAAGTGGTAAATGCCACTACTGGTATTTTATGCGTGGCGGGATCATTTTTTAGCAGCGGTAATAATTCCTTTCCTCCTATGCCAGGCATGTTCAGGTCCATAATTATAAGGCAGGGAACTTTTTGTTTGACCAACTCTATAAATTCCCGGGGATCATTAATGCCCTGCACCTGTTGCAACTCAATGCCGGGGTCTGTATTGGCAAGTGCTTCTTTAAAGACCACCAGGTCGTCTTCATCGTCGTCAACATGGAGGAACAGAGGCGCTTGTAACATGTGGCAGGGGTTTTAATTTTTACGGCGGTGAAAGTAATTAATAATTGGTCGCTGCCTGCATTATGCCAACAAATTTTACTTCAATGCAGTCACTGTAAAATGATATAAATGGTTGATGGATTTATTTTGAGTTGTAAGTAGTAACACCTACTTCAACTTTTCTCCAGTCTTTTATCTTTATGTATAAATATAACTGTATGGCAAAAACGATGGAAAAAGAGTTGCAGATTGATACCCGGGGCATTAAGAATTCCGCCCAGGTCATCAGGGCCATCAGGCATAACCTTCGCAAGGAACTCCTACAGTTGATCCATGCGCATGGAAGAATGACGGTGAGTGAAATGTACCACAAGCTAAACATCGAACAATCGGTTACCTCTCAACACCTGGGAGCACTTCGCCAGGCTGGCTTCGTTCATACCGAACGCAATGGCAAGAATATTTTTTACTCCGTCAATTACCAACAACTGGAACATGTTCATGGTATTGTGGATAAGCTGCTGGGGAAATAGGGAGGGAGAAGTTGAAAGGTTGAAAGGTTGAAAGGTTGAAAGGTTGAATGGTTGAAAAGTTGAATGGTTGAAAAGGTTGAAAGGCTTAATGGTTGAAAAGGTTGAAAGGTTGAAAAGGTTTAATGGTTGAAAAGGTTGAAAGGTTTAATGGTTGAAAAGGATCCGCCTACACATAAGCTACGGCGGACGAGGGAGAGGAGAACCACAGAGGCAGAACGACACAGAGATGCACGGAGAAGTTTGTAGTTTGTAGTTTGTGGTTTGTAGTTGTTTAGGTGTGAAGAGTTGTGACAGAGTGCAAACTGTCTTAGATGGAAAGAGATAATATGTTTTGAGTGCTGTTCAACAATAGTACTGACTGCAATCGATCACCCTTTGACCTTGTCATCCTGAGGCACGAAGGATCTTTGGGGAATGTTTAAGCGACCGTTGTGCCAGTGAGGATTGATTGGCCTAATGAACTACGGAGATAAAACAACAGCGTATAACGGAGAATACCTGCTCCCGAAAACGAAAAGAAACACAAAGAAGAAAGACATTTCGAAGGAATACAAAATACTGAAAGTCATTGCGAGGAACGAAGCAATCTGTTTGGCAGATGTCGTAAGAATAGGGAACCACAGAGGCAGAACGACACGGAGATGCACAGAGATTTTTTGCCGACAAGACGCAAAGGCGCTAAGAGGCGCAAAGAAGAAAGATATTTCGAAGGAATTACAATAAACTGAAAGTCATTGCGAGGAACGAAGCAATCTGTTTGGCAGATGTCGTAAGAATTTGGAACCACAGCGCCACAACGACACGGAGATGCACAGAGGTTCTTTGCCACCAAGACGCGAAGGCATGCGAAGAGTTTGTAGTTTGTGGTTTGTAGTTTGTAGTTTTTTAGGTGGAAGAGATTTTAAAGAATGCAGTCTTTCTTAAGAGTACAAAGAGGCTTTAAAGAAAGACAACCCAAACCTGGGGTCTACCCTCTTCGGTTATGCGATGCCTTTAGGATATCATACAGAATTCAGCGATGGAGTACCTGTGCATCACACAAGAGCTGCCCCACATATATTCTAAATATAACAGTACTGCAGGGTAAGACCCTTTTTACAAGGCATCAAGCCGATTGCTGGCTTCTTGTCACGCTATTGCGGGATGTCTTCCTTCTTTGCTAAACAACTGCCTGCCACTCCAGCAAAGCAAATAAAAAATGCAAAAACTTTGGAAAAGCGAATACGATAAAGAACTGGTTGTAAATATGCTTTGCCCCACATTCATTAATTGAACATCTAATTAAAAGAATCTATGTTTATTTGTACAACACATATCACAAACCCACCCTCCAGGTTACCTGCTGTTAACGTCAAACCAAAACCAAACTAAGAAAGCATCATTCCCACTCGGGCCCATTAATTGTTATACTGTTTCTTTATTACCAATTATGACAAATGGAATCAGTTTCTCAATCCTGTTAGTGGATGATGATGCAGAAGACAGGCAAATAATAGATGAGGCCTTTGTAGAGATCGACAATGCCTGCGACATCAAGAAGTTCGTTTCCGGGACCGACCTCTTGAGTTACCTGGAAAAGATAGGCCCGGAACTCTATCCTACACTTATTGTCATAGACTACAACATGCCGGGTTTAAGTGCAACCGAGTTGTTGGGCATATTAAAGCAAAATGAAGCCTATAAGGACATCCCCGTAGTGATTTATTCCAGTCATACCACACCTTCTAAAAAAGCAGAACTGCAGGCATTGGGAGCCTATGACTTCGTGGAAAAGGGTGATACCATGAAGGCTATCATTGAGATGGCTAAAAGATTCACTGCTCTTTCAAAGGAAAAGATCAGTGATATGCCATGAAAAAAATAAAACCGGCAGCCATCGCCACCGGTTTCACCAGTTAACCAGATCCTTCAGCAGGATCTAAAAAGTACATATAATAAACGGGCAGAACCGTTGCATAGGGCATTATGAATAACCAATCTACTTATAGACAATAGGAATTTGAAAAAGTTTAATAGTCAATAGATGGAAATATTTTGATAAGTAAGTTTTTCCTGATATAAATCATAATGGTAGTTGCTTATGCAACCTAAATTTGTGATGCAATTACAGGAAAGAATTAAAACCCTATAGAAAAATCAAAGCTGGTCCTTACTAAAAAGAAGAATTAAGATCCACGTATTAATGGAAAGATCAGGAGATAAAGTTCCCCAGGCGGGAACTTTCTTTATTTAGCAATAGGTCAATAAATGTTGGGCGATTATTTCCATTTCCTTCCCATTGGAAGGTTTGCGAAAATTTTCTATCCCGTTTTCTTTAAAATAGGCCTCATCAATATGGCTGGTAGCTGTGGAAAAAATGACGATGGGAATGCGGGCAAGCACCTCATCGTTTTTTATCTGCTCAAAGGTTTCACGGCCATTGAGCAAGGGCATATTGAAGTCCATCACTATCAGGCAGGGGAGGCTGCCATCTGCTTTTGCCTGCTGCAGGTAGGCCAGCGCCTGTATGCCATCGGGCTTTTCTATAATGCAAACAGAAGGACTTTGCTTCCTGATAGCTTCGCCATAATATTCCAGGTCGTCCGGGTCGTCATCAACAAACAATATTTTAGCAGGTGTTGTATTCATCCATTCCGTTTTATAAAAAGCCGGGGATAAAATTACGTTTCCATTCTCAACCTTAGTGCTTTTATAAAATAAGGTACAATGATGCTACCCTGGGCATAAAAAATACCCATAAATAGGTAGTCGTTCAGGCTACATATTGAATTAAATTTAATCTTTGAAACGGTAGCATGGCAGTAATAATCAAAAAGGAAGGTACGGTGCTCACCAACAGGGAGCAGGAGGTTATGAAATGGATAGCCCGCGGGTGCAGCAACAAGCAGATAGCAGGCAAGCTGTTCATCAGCGAGGAAACGGTTAAGAAGCATGTAAAGAATATATTTTTTAAGCTAAGTGTCACCAATCGCATTGCGGCTTTAAGAAAGGCCGGGATGCTATAATGTAACTTCCGGCAACGTCCACGCTTCACTGCTGACCATACGAATTTTGTCGGGACAGCAACCAAAACAACAATCATCCCGCCGCAAGGCGGGATTTTTTGTGGGCAAAATGATTTGTTGCATTGAAACGCCAGGCTCTTGTTGGCGTCCCCGCCAACGAGCTAAGAGGCATAATGCACCAGCCATTTGTATTTTGATTTCCCATTATGATAAAAAGATGCTGATGAACATTCATAATCATTCGGTTCAGATACAAGGTTCCAATGTGATTGGCAAGGATTATTATGAATGTATTGCAATTTTTGTAGCAGAAATTTTTCGGACCAACATTCTTTTACCCGGGAGTCCCTTTCCCAAAATTGATAAATCCTATCGGCATTATCTACATAATATTGTTTGAGCTTTTCCTTATGATGGCATTTCAAATGTTCTTTAAATTTATGAGATGTAAAACTTAAAAAGGCTCCCTGGACTTCAGGCCTGGCAAATCCATCCGCAATTTTCCATATCATATGTAAATGATTTGGCATTATAACAAATGCATGCACTTTGCATTTTTCCTGGGTTGAGAGCCATTCCAATGAGTTCAAAATGATTTGCCTACAGGAATTATCTGTTAGAAGGTGTTGCCAGCGGAGAATAGTGGCTGTAAAAAATTCTATGTGATAAGTTAGTTCTTGCACATAAATAAAGATATTATATAAAATAAGTCAATACAATGGGTAT
>NZ_FQUU01000006.1 GCF_900129295.1 Flavisolibacter ginsengisoli DSM 18119 | reverse complement strand
TACGCTAAAAAGTCTATACAGGATCTTTTTGCAAAGCCGGTGCTGGAGCAGGCCACAGAGCGTTTGTTTAATTATGCATCCTCTGTGGTGGCTATTAATGAAGGTGGTGGCGTATTCAAAGTCAAGCGCCTGCCTGTGATGGTGCAGCTCTCCAGTGTCAATGCGGTGCTTCCAACAGATGTGAATGGTGATGGAAAGGTGGACCTGGTGGCAGGTGGTAACCTCTTTACCTTCCCACCCCAGTTTGGAAGGCTGGACGCCAGCTATGGACATGTGCTGCTGGGCAATGGCAAGGGTGATTTTCAATGGGTGGAACAAAGAAGCTCAGGACTCAATATCAAAGGACAGATCAAAGACATCAAAGAGTTCCAAACCCCACAAAACCACCTGCTGCTCATTACCCAAAATGATGGCAAACCCCAAATGATGAAAGTCAATACAAACAAACCCGGTGAGAAGTATGTTTTTAAATAAAGCAATTGTAAGCGTCCTGGCAATAACTGCCTTTTTCTTATTGGGCTGTTCCTCTAAGAAGAAGGCCGATCATGCTTTATTTAAAGTGTTGGATAGCAAAACAACAGGTTTGAATTTTAGCAACAACCTTTCCTATAACCAGCAATTCAATTTATTCAAGTATATCTATTTCTACAATGGTAGCGGTGCAGGTGCGGGTGATTTCAATAATGATGGAAAAATAGACCTGTTCTTTGGGTCCAATCAACACGAGAACAAACTATTTCTGAATAAAGGAGGTTTAAAGTTTACCGATGTAACAGTGAAGGCCGGGGTGCCGCAGGATGGCGGCTGGACAACAGGAATAAGTGTCATAGATATTAACAATGATGGACTGCTTGATATTTATATCTGCAGGGTGGGTAATTATGAAATACTCCATAGCAAGAATGAATTACTGATCAACCAGGGAATAGACGCAGCGGGAATCCCTCATTTTGCAGACAAAGCTGCAGAATATGGTTTAGACTTTTCTGGTTTTAGCACCCAGGCTGCTTTTTTTGATTATGATAATGATGGCGACCTTGATATGTATCTTTTGAATCATTCGGTACATGAGAATGGCACTTTTCGGCCTCGTAAGGATTTTATGAATACCTACCATGCACTTTCTGGTGACCGTATTTACCGGAATGATGGAAACCATTTTGTTGATGTAACCAAAGAAACAGGAATCAACAGCACGGCTATTGGGTATGGCCTTGGAATATCAGTTGCTGACATCAACCTTGATGGTTATCCTGATATCTACATTGGTAATGATTTCCACGAAAATGATTATCTCTATATCAACCAGCGCAATGGAACATTTAAAGAGGTTGGTGAGCAGGAGTTAATGCATACCAGCCAATTCTCAATGGGTGTGGATGTTGCTGATGCCAATAATGACGGGTATCCGGAGATCGTTTCCATGGACATGCTTCCTTCAGATCCCTATATATTAAAGCGTTCATTGGGTGAGGATGCTTTTGATATATTCAATTATAAGATCAGTGTTGGGTACTCTCACCAATATACCCGCAACAACCTGCAGTTTAACAGGAAAAACGATTGCTTCAGTGAAGTTGGGCTGTACAGTGGCATAGCTGCCACGGACTGGTCATGGGCGCCACTGTGGATGGATTTTGATAATGATGGCTTAAAGGATCTCTTTATTTCCAATGGCATCCCCAAAAGAATGAATGATATAGACTATATCAACTTTATTTCCAATGGTGAGATTCAGCAAAAGATCAGGGAGAATGATATGAGCCAGAAGGATATGTCCCTGATCGATAAATTTCCCGAAATCAAACTGCCTAATAAGTTTTATAAGAACCAGGGAAACCTTTCCTTTCTGGATGAAGCAGAGAATATTGATGGCAATGTTCCTACCTTTTCAAATGGTGCTGTATATGCAGATTTTGATAACGATGGTGATCTTGATATTGTAGTCAATAACACAGACGAGGAAGTGTTATTGTACAGAAATACAAACAATGATTCGGCTGCCAGTAATTACGTATCCCTTCAATTGAAAGGACCTGGAAATAATATAAATGCCATTGGCAGTCGTGTAGTGATTTTTGCCAATAAAGAAGTCAGGACATATGAAAAGTTCCCCGTTAAAGGGTTTATGTCAAGCATGGAAGGTCCCTTGCTTATTGGGTTGAAAAATACAATAGTCGATTCTGCTTTCCTGGTATGGCCTGATCAAACCTGCCAGAAACTGGATTTACATACTTCCGTGCAAAAGATTGTATACACTACAGGGTTACCCCGGTTTGATTTTAGTACTTTATCAAAAGAAGAAAAGCCAGTTGTGGAGGTTAAGAATATCACAAGCACTTTAAACCTTGATTTTTTACACCAGGAAAACCATTTTGTGGAATTCGACCGCGAGCCATTGATACCTCATATGGTATCAACAGAAGGACCTGCCTTAGCTGTGGCTGATATCAATAAAGATGGACTGGAGGATGTATTTATCGGAGCTTCGCGAAATAAGGAAAGTGCTGTCTTTCTGCAGCAGGCAAATGGCAGGTTTATAAAAACAGTGCAGCCTCAGTTGCACGAGGATAGTATTTATGAGGATGTAGATGCCTGTTGGGCAGATATCAATAATGATGGAAACCCGGACCTGGTTGTGGCCAGTGGAGGTAATGAATTTTATGGCAATGATATCCATAATACACCCCGGGTATACCTGAATGATGGGAAAGCGCATTTGACTAAACTGGAAAATGCATTTACCAATTTATTCCTTACGGCTTCCTGTGTAGTTCCTTATGATTTTAATGGTGATGGTTATATAGACCTTTTCATAGGGGGGCGTGCCGTTCCATGGGAATATGGCAAGGTTCCTCAATCTTATTTATTGATGAATAATAAAAAAGGACATTTTGTGGATGTGACCCGTCAATATTCAAAGGATTTGGCAGAAGCAGGATTTGTAACCAGGGCTGTGTGGGTTGATTTAGACAAGGATGGGGATAAAGATCTTTTATTATCGTTGGAGTGGGGACCAATTACAGCGTATATCAATAATAATGGTTCTTTTATAAAGAAAGAACTTACAAAGGAAAGAGGATGGTGGAATTTCGTGATGCCATGTGATATAAATAATGATGGGGACATTGACCTGGTAGCAGGCAACCTGGGATTGAACAGTCGTTTACATGCCAGCGCTGATAAACCTGTAAGATTGTATTACAATGATTTTGATGGTAATGGTAAGAAAGAACAGGTGCTGACATATTATATTGGTGATAAGGAAATTCCCTTTGCCAACAAGGCCGAACTGGAAAAGCAAATACCCTTATTGAAAAAGAAATTTCTTTATGCCGGTGATTTTGCCAAGGCAACACTTGAAGAATTGTTTAGTAAGGAAAAGTTAGAAAGCGCATCAGTTTTAAAGGCTGATTATTTTAGGAATGCCATCCTCATTAATGATGGCCACCAGAATTTTAAAGTACAGGCATTACCCTGGCAAGCCCAATTGTCTCCACTGAAAGATGGGGCCATACTGGATATAAATAAAGATGGCTTGCCGGATATTTTACTCGCGGGCAATTATTATGATAACAATATTGAAATGGGAAGGTATGATGCTGATTTTGGTACTTTACTGGTGAATAAGGGTAAGAATAAATTTGAGCCACAACTATTGAAAGGAAGTGAAATTAAAGGACAGGTACGGCACATCAGTCCATTACAGGTTCGCGGGGGACAGGCATTTATTCTTGCAAAGAACAGCGATAGTACCGAAGTGATACAATTAAGAAACCACTAATTTATCTAACAAGTAAAATTGTGCCCTTTTGATTCATTACATCACCAGACAAGCCCCGTAATTGCAGGTAATAAATATAAACACCTGGCGGTTGGGGTTGATCATGGAATTTTCCATCCCAGCCTCTATTGCTATCAGTAGAGCCAAATACCAATTGTCCCCAACGGTTAAATATTTGCATTGAAACAAACCGGTTTTTATTGGAGGACGGTAAGCGGAAAATATCATTGCGTCCATCATTGCCCGGGCTAAAAGCATTAGGCATAAGTATGGGTAAATTACAATCTTCAAACACTGTTATGGTATCTGTTTTTTCACCACAACTATTTTGTACACTGACCCAATAGCTACCCGGCCTGGTAACCTTAAAAGTACTGTCAGTTGACTGCGCCTGGTTCATCCACCTGTAATTCGAATATCCACCTGTAGCATTAAGAAATAAGCTTTCCTTGCCTTTCAGGCACTGATCTTCTCCAAGTGATAAATGGGAAGGGTTTTTAATTACTTCCAGGTTGTAATAAACAATGCTATCACAACCGGCTGGTAATTGATGATTTTCATAGAACATACCCGGTGTTGATACTACTGTTCCATCATATAAGGTATAGTGCTCTCCCTCACATATCCTGATAGTGCGCAGGCTTGTGTCAATACTGTTATAACAGCAGGAAACATTTTCCTTGCAATCTATAGTACCAACCAGGTCAAAGGATCCGTCTTTAATTGGAAAATCTGATATGGCAAAGCGGTTTGGATCCGGTTCCCCTGGATTGGTCTTTATAGTATAAGCGTCGAACGTAATAGCATCCGTATTTAATGAGACTGGAGTATTACCGCACTTTATGAATCCATATTCTGAAGTGAGCATTAAACGGGTAAAAAGCGATTGATAACTGCTCATGAAAACTGCGAAACCTGTTCCAACGCGAGTAAAACAGGTGGCAGGAAATCCATTAACTGGATCTAAGATCCCTTCTTTCCATGTAATGTCGCCATTGGAATTTAAACCTGCCAGTGCAGAATTGTTATCATTTTTCAGTAAGTATACTTGTTCACTACCCGCTAAATTATTTACGTCACGTACAATAGTGTTTTCCCCGGGAAAATTATAACTCACAGTGCTGAGCAGGGCTCCCTGTGAATTAAATACTATCCGTACAGCCCTGTTTAGAGATTGTGCATCAACTATTCCTTTACATACAATATTGGCAGTAAGTACAAGGTTGCCGTTTTCCAGTTGGTTGATTTTTACCAGGGAAGCAGGTTCAGAAGCTGTAGGTAAAACAAATGCTTTCTCCCAATTCAAATTTCCCTGAGCATTGATAGAAATAGTATGAAGATAGGCGGCGGTCACCTGCGGACCTTGTGGTTGCCGTTCTTTTTTATATACTATTTCAGCAAGGATAATGTCGTGTGCTTTTGTTTCTGTAATTGCCCTGTTATCACTTAAATCACCTTCCAAACCATTAGCCAGTAAAAAGCTCCATTTTATTTGTCCATTATTGGTAAGGCAAACAAGCTTTCCATATGCATTATAATTCTTTCCATAGTCAGAAGATAGATAGACCAGCAAGTCCCCATTACTTTTCTCTATAACATTGGTGATGCCTAGTTCAAATCCATTATTATTGGTGCCATTCAGGCTTTCGAATTTCTTTGACCAAATTACATTACCAAATTTGTCAATTTTAAATAATACGCCCAGTCTATTTATGTATTCTGCCTGGTAGATGTACTTATCCTGGATAACCGTTCCTGCAACTACCTGTAATCCATCACCCAGGGTTATCACATCATTTAGTTCTAAGTTTTTGAAATAGGTAGTATTGTTCTGGTAAATGGGGTTATACTGTTTAGAGAATAAAATGGAACCCTGTGATGAAAGCCTGGTAATATAACCATGGTCATTTCGCGTGTTTCCAACTGCAACTATCTCTTTTCCCGGAGTTGATACAGCCTTTATAGGAATGTACCAATTTGTTGCTTTATATAGAGCTGAAAAATAACGGCTGATGCACTGTTGCGATATAGATAAATGCGGTAAAATCAAAAGAAGAATGAACTGGCAGTAGTATATATATTTTTGTTTAATACTCATGGAGAGGAGCATACTGTAACTCTTCAGGCTTATATTGTAATATACCACAATCTGTTCAAATGGAAGCCTACATCACAGGGTAATACAGTTTAGTTATCCATTTGGTAGAGTCAGGTTCTTTTACCCTGTCTGTTACCAGGGATTGAAAAGAAATGGCAGGGGGAGTCCTGTTATAATCAGTGATATAATTTTCTACCTGGTGGATAGCTTCATTGATTTTGCCAGGTCCTCCTTTTACCTCCGTCACCAAAATATTTCCACCGCCTAACATCCATTTGTATTCAATTTTCCCTGATGAGGGTAATTTTTTATCTAGCGGCAGTGCAACCCTCGTTAAAAAATTTATGCTATCCTGTGTATAAACATTCAGCATTGGATAATCGGTTTGTTTGGCCTGGTGAAGAAGTGCATAGGCTTTTAAGTCATTGATCATTTTATAGATAAATGGTGGGTTGGGATATCCTTTTGAAATACCACTGGTAGAAATGAGTGAAGAATCTCTTACTAAGGCTTTTTCAATATGAATTCCATATATATGATCGTTATTGGAATAGAATTGTCTAATTCGTTCCAATATGTCACCAAGGTCATTACTAAGTGTTTTCGAATTGAGATAAGCTCTGATCCTGCTGACGGGCAAGGCGGGCAGATCTTCGTTTATATGCCCGCTTATAATAACATGTATTTCGTCCCGGGGAATAAAATTTATGGCAGCTGTGGTTGAAAAGTTGTCCTTTTTTACAGAAAGGGTAATGGTAGATAATTGTTTATCTGAAATAGAATAAATTGAGCCATTGTATTCAAAAAGCGTACTGCCGTTGGCATCAACTGTTTTGCCAGGCCACCATTGTTTCCATGTATTTTCATCCAAAAGACCCCTTTGGAGTGTTTTAAGATTGATTGTGGCATCCAGCTTTCTATCAATTGAGATATTACCTGGCAAGAATAAATACAGACAGATGATAATTACTAATAAGCACGCGATGATCCAGGCCAGCCATTTTATCATAAAAGAAATCTCTTAGGAAATTCAATTTTACGCAAATAAACCTAAATTCATCCATTACAAAAACTACCACGTACATGAACCGTTGGCTTTTCACCATTATCTTTTGTTTGTTTGCTGCATTTTCATTCGGCCAGGATCCCTGGAAAATTACTGCTGACACTATTGATCCTTCACATTATTATGGAGTTACAGTAGCCAATGGCATGATCGGGATAGTGTCTTCCCCTGAACCCTTCAAGGTCAAGGATGTAGTGCTTGCCGGCGCTTATGATCTGTATGGAAGGGGAAGGGTAAGCAATTTCCTTCGCAGCTTCAACCTGTTGAATATGAACCTGGATATTGATGGCCGAAGAATTGGTTCGGGATCTATCGCCCACATGAAGCAGGAACTGGATATGAAGGCAGCCAGCTTTACCACTTCATTTGATTATGGCGACCAGGCCACAGTTAGTTATACTTATTATTCTTTAAGACACCTTCCTTTCACAGTGTTAATGGATGTATCAATTACTGCCAAAAAAGATATCAGCATTACTGGAAGTAGTGTCATGGAGGCACCGGATGCATTAAGGGATGTTCAGAATTATTATAACGAGATCGACAGGCCGCATGTGGTCATCAGCTTATTGACATCTTCCGCAAAATCCCCTACTGGTAAATTATTGATGTGCGCCAGTAATACCTTCCTTTTTTCTGAGCCTCATGGAAAGGAGCCAAGAGTGATTCACGAGATGTGGGATAATAATATGCACCTGATGAAATTTACAAGGTCTATTAAGGCAGGGGAGACGTATAGGTTTTCGGTAGCTGGCACCTCGATGACCTCCGCACACCATGATGATCCATTAAATGAAGCAGAAAGAATTACCATCTATGCCAAGTTGGAAGGCCGGGACAGACTGTTGCAATTTCATCAAAAAGCCTGGGACCAGCTTTGGCAGAGTGATATAGTAGTAGATGGAGACCCGCAATCACAACAGGATATTCACAGCATGTTATATCATCTTTACAGTTTTGTGCGTGAAGGCACGGCTAATTCCCCATCACCTATGGGACTAAGTGGTTTGGGGTATAATGGCCATGTTTTCTGGGATGCAGAACTATGGATGTACCCTGCTATACTGGTTATGCATCCTGAACTGGCCAAAAGTATGGTCGAATACAGGTTCCAAAGATTGGAGGCCGCCAGGAAGAATGCATTTGCCAATGGTTTCAAAGGGGCCATGTTCCCCTGGGAAAGTGCTGAGTCAGGCGTGGAAGAAACACCTGTATGGGCGCTTAGCGGCCCCTTTGAGCACCACATTACTGCGGATGTTGCTATAGCTGCCTGGAATTATTATGCAGTAACCCAGGACAAGCAATGGCTTAAGGAAAAGGGCTATCCCATTTTGTCAGCTACCGCAGATTTCTGGAGTTCAAGGGTTGAAAGAAACGGACCAGGCCATTTTGATATAAAAAATGTAGTAGCAGCAGATGAATGGGCGGAAAATGTTGATAATAATGCCTTTACCAATGCTGCTGCTAAGGCCAATTTGCAGTACGCCACACAAGCAGCTAAGTTATTGGGAATTGCCCCAGACCCTGATTGGATGAATGTTGCAGATAATATTCCCATTCTAAAAATGGACAATGGAGTGACAAAGGAACATGCATCCTACAATGGAGAAGGTATCAAGCAGGCTGACGTTAACCTGCTGGCTTATCCACTTAAAGAAATTACTGATAAAGCCCAAGTGAAACGCGACCTGGAATATTATTCATCCCGCGTTCCCAATGAAGGAACACCAGCTATGACCCAGGGCGTATTTGCCTTATTGTATGCCCGGTTAGGTGATGCTGAAAAAGCCTATCATTGGTTTAAGGATGCCTATGTACCCAACCTGAATCCTCCTTTCCGCGTAATAGCTGAAACCAAGGGTGGCACCAATCCTTATTTCGCTACTGGAGCAGGTGGAATCCTCCAAGCCGTGCTGATGGGTTTTGGTGGTCTGGAGATCACACCGCAGGGAATTAAACAGATTCCTTCTGTTTTACCCTCCAATTGGAGTAAGCTTACTATAAAAGGAGCGGGGCCTCAAAAGAAAACATTTGTGGTAAAATAAAATTTCTTATCTTTTTGGCTGATTTCTAACACTGCTTTATTCTTGAGACGACTTTCTGCTATACTGTTTCTTGCGGTCCTGTTATTCAATTTGTATGGATACAGGGTGATGTTGAATTACCTGCAGGCCAGGGAATCTGTCGTTTTTCAATCGCAACTTGATAATGAGCAATACAGCGAAGATGACCTTATCACAATTAAGACTCCACTAAATTTACCTTACTACAGTACATCTACAGACTTTGAAAGAGCTTACGGGTCTGTTGAGGTCAACGGGATGGTTTATGAATACGTAAAAAGACGGGTAAACCAGGATACGCTTGAACTTTTATGTATACCCAATAAAACCAAAGCTCACCTTCAATCCACTCAAAACGCATTTGTCAAACTATCTGTTGATGGTTCATCTTTTCCCAATGAAAAGAAGTCTGCCAATACTTTTAAAATAACATTGCCTGACTACTTTCAGCAATCCTCAGAATATTCCTTTGTATCATCAATGCTGATTGATCAGCATTACTACAGCTTCAATACAATAATGATCCAGGAAGATCATACTTCTGTTAAAGGACAGCCCCCACGGGACAATGCCTGATATCACCTCCTACTTAATTGAGATCCTCACTTAATTTATTTACCTGACTTTATACCTGTACTTAGGTATAAGTGATATTAAATGGCGTTAGCCAATTATTATTGAACTATGAAAAAGTTTGCCTGCCTGATTTTATTAGCTTCATTTTTGTTTTCCTGCAAGGAAAAGGATTATACAAAATTCACAAACGACCCCCTGCTTTACTGTAAGACCGTAAAGAAATTGAATGATGTTGTATTGTATAATAACTTTTCCCCTGTAGTTGCTTCCCGCAATTATGCATACGCCAACATTGCTGCATATGAATGTATGGTAGCTGGTGACAGCACATATCAAACACTTAGTGGCCAGATCAGACACCTACCTGCTATGCCAAAACCTTTGGCTGGTGAAAAGATAGATTACCACCTGGCCTCCCTGCTCGCATTCGTAAAAGTCGGGAATGCAGTAACCTTTCCTGAAGGTGTTTTAATAGAATATTATGACGATCTCAAGCAAAAGGCCCGTAATGCCGGAATGCCGAAAGAGGTTTTGAATAATACGGTTGCTTTTAGTGATACAATTGCAGCTACAGTAATGAAATGGAGCAAAAAAGACAATTATGCGCAGACAAGAAGCTCTGAGAAATTTACAGTTACCCAGGAAGATGGCCGTTGGATACCTACACCACCAGCTTATTCCCAGGCAATGGAGCCTCATTGGTGCGATATCAGGACATTGATACTTGATTCAGCCGCCCAGTTCATGCCTCCTGCACCTCCTGTGTATAATATGAAGGATACCAATTCTGCCTATTGCAGGGAAGTAATGGAAGTAAAAAGAACAGTGGATAACCTGACAGATGAACAAAAGCACATCGCAGATTTCTTTGACGACAATCCTTTCAACCTTCACGTTACAGGACATGTAATGTATGCTACCAAAAAGTTTTCTCCTCCGGGACATTGGATGAATATCGTTGGTATTGCTGCAGAGAAGTCAAAAGCAGATTTTGATAAAACTGTGGCAGCTTATACAGAAACATCTATCGCTTTATTTGATGGATTCATTGCCTGCTGGAAATCAAAGTTCAAGACGAATACCATCCGTCCGGAAACCGTGATCAATAAGTACATTGACCCAGCCTGGCAGCCCTATATCCAGACCCCGCCGTTTCCATCCTATATCAGCGGGCATTCTGTTATATCCGCAGCATCTGCCGAAGTGATGTCACACCATTTCGGGGATAATTTCGCGTATACTGATTCTTCTGAACTGGAATTCGGCATCCCGAACAGGTCATTTAAATCTTTCCGCGAAGCATCCATTGAAGCCGGCTGGTCAAGGATGTATGGTGGCATTCACTTCCGTTCCGACCTTGAACAGGGAACAATAGTAGGAAAGAACATTGGAGAATACATCGTTCGCAAACTGCACCTCACTCGTAACGAAGACCAATTGTCTTACAACTCAACAAAATAACAATGAAACATACACTGCTTATAGCTTTAGCTTTTATCATCACATATTCTGCTCAGTCACAAGGCTGTGTTGCCATTCGAAACAATGGCAGTACCTGCACTATGATGGAATCCCACGAGACACAGGGGCATTCCGGTTGGGTTTTTGCCTTAAATAACCGCTATTTCAAATCATATAAACACTTCGTTGGTACTGTAGAACAAAAAGAAAGAGTTGAAAAAGGAACAGAAGTGATCAATCATGTGTTTTCTACAGAAATGGCATTGACCAAACAATTCAATTCCCGCTGGTCTTTTGGAATGTTTGTTCCGGTTATCAGCAATGCACGTTCATCCATGTACGAGCATTACGGTAATACAAGTACCAGTCCCAATGCCCGCCGCTCCACTCATTCTTTCGGTATTGGAGATATGCGGTTTGCAGCCTACTACTGGCTACTTGATCCTGCCACTGCCACCAGGAGGAATCTGCAGCTTGGACTCGGTATCAAATTGCCTACAGGCGACTATCGTTACCAGGATTATTTCTACAAGAACGATTCTACTAAGGTCCTTGGTCCGGTGGATCAGTCTATCCAATTAGGCGATGGTGGCACTGGTATCACTTTAGAACTGAATAGTTTTTCTTCTTTATCGAAAGAACTCAGCTTGTACCTGAATGGTTTTTACTTGTCCAATCCCAGGGAGCAGAATGGTGTATCCACTTCAAGAGGCGGTGCTGTATCTGCCACTAATATTGCTTATGGCACAGATGTAATGAGTGTACCTGACCAATATATGGCAAGGGCCGGAGCTAACTATAACCTGGAACATTTTTCTTTTTCTGCCGGTATGCGCATTGAAGGTGTGCCAGCGGAAGACATCATTGGTGGTAGTAATGGTTTCAGAAGGCCTGGCTATGTGCTTTCTGCAGAACCTGTCGTTGCTTACAGGATCAATAAAACACAGTTGTATGTATCTGTTCCAGTAGCTGTGGAAAGAAACCGTACACAAAGTGTTGCAGATAAATTAAGGACTACCAAAACAGGCACCTACACACAGGGTGACGCGGCCTTTGCTGATTATACAATCAACTTTGGAGTGTCGTTCGCTTTAAAATAGATTAATCATCAATCAGGCATATTGTCCCTGGGTAAATGTGCCTGATTGAATTAGCTGCCAGTGCAGATACTGCTTTGCATGAAGCAATGATACTGCTACTACACCTGTGACTTTATTATCACCTTAAATCTTATTTATGTGCAGTAAGAAATATAAATATGCTTGCTTACTTGCCGTTGGTTTAATTGGTATGACGAGGGTCAATGCCCAAACGGATGTTGATGCGATCATGATGAACAAATACCAATTCTGCAACGGATTAATGTATAGCCATTCTTCCTGGAATAATTACTGGGAAGGAACCTTGAAGAGAAGTAATGAAAACCTGGGCACTGTTTCCACCCAGGCCGTTATGTATATGGGCGCATATGGCATTACCGATCAGTTAAATGTCATAATAGGTGCTCCCTATATCTGGACTAAGGCATCCGCCGGAACCTTTCATGGATTGAAAGGCATCCAGGATGCGTCAGCATTCATCAAATGGAAACCTGTTTCCAAAGCATTTGGAAACAATAAGATCTCATTATTTATCCTTGGAGGTGTGTCTACGCCATTATCCAACTATGTAATTGATTATTTACCCTTTTCAATTGGCCTGGGATCCACCAATGTAACAGCCAGGGGCATGGTAGATTACTGGCATAAAAGATGGACAGTGACAGGTTCTGCTTCCTATATACGACGTAGCAATGTCAAGCTGGACAGGGATGCTTATTACGATACAGAATTACATGCCACCAATGAGGTGAAAATGCCTGATGCTGCATTCTATCAATTGCGTGCGGGTTATAGAGGAACTTATTTAATTGCTGAAGGCGTTCTTTCTAATATGACCACACTGGGAGGCTTTGATATTACCCGTAATAATATGCCTTTCCCCAGTAACAGGATGAATGCCACTACTGTAGGCGTGAATATCAAATACACGTTGAAGAACTGGACTAACCTTTCCATACTGGCTGGTGCTAACACTACATTGAGTGGAAGAAACATGGGACAGTCCAAAGACTACAGTGCTGGTGTTTTTTATGCTTTTTATTTCAAAAACAGGAAGCCTGTTCAAACCAACAATAAAGACTAGTATGAAAAAGATTATAAACCTCACTTCCGCAGTAATAGGATGTGTATTAATATTTTCATCCTGCTCAAAAGATATTGCAGGGAGGACAGATGATCTGTCTTCATTAACTCCTGCAAATATTGACCTGGATGCTGGTGCCTGGAAACCAATTTTACTAACGTCACCGACAGAGTTTCCTGTAGCAGCACCCATTGCTACTACTTCCCCTGATTACATTGCACAGGTCAATGAGATCAAAAGCTGGCAGTCAAACATAACGCCAGACCAAAAGCAAATAGTAAAGTATTGGAGTGCCGGTGCGGTGCTTCGCTGGAACGAGATTTTGCGGCAATTGGTAGCCAAACACAATTTGCCTCCCTATCAAAATGCCGATGGTACTTACCCTTTGCCAAATGCCAATAATCCTTTGGCATACCCGCAGTTTCCATTCTCTAACCCACCTTATGCAGCAAGAGCCTATGCCTATATTTCAGCGGCACAATATGATGCACTGGTAGCAGCATGGTATTACAAAAAACAATACAATCGTCCTGCACCTTATACAATAGACCAGGGAATCAATGTCATGTTTTCGAAAACAGCACTCCCTTCGTATCCATCAGAAGATGCTGTAGTTGCCGGTGTTATGGTTGAAATGATGAAACTAATGTTCCCGGGTGACCAGGATTTTATTCAACAAAAAGCAGAAGAACATACAAAAGCACGGATAATAGGTGGTGGTAATGTACGCAGCGAAATAGAAGCTGGTGAAGCATTAGGTAGGGCAGTGGCCCAAAAATTTGTTGCACGTGCCCGTGGTGACAGGGCCGGAGCCGCTGCAGGCAACGCCACCATTTGGGCCAAATTTGAATCGGATTGTGTAGCGAAGGGTGAAACTCCATGGAAAAGCCTGGAAACACCAAGTCGTCCGCCAATGCTGATGATGTTTGGAAAGGTAAAAGCATTTTTATTTGATTCGCTTACTGCAGTATCATTGTGTCCTGGCCCTCCACCTTCTACTTCGGGTAGCCAAATGAAAAAAGAACTGGAGGAGGTTTATTCCTATACCAGTTCACCTACCCGGGATAATATTGCAAAGGTCCATTTCTGGGCTGATGGTGTGGCCACCAGTACGCCACCGGGTCATTGGAATGATATCGCTGCCAATGATTTTATAAAAAAGAATTTCAGTGAAGTTCGTTGGGCCAGGAACCTTGCTTTATTGAATATGGCGGAATTCGATGCTGCCATCATTACCTGGAATACAAAGATGATGTATTTCAATCCAAGACCCTCACAGCTTGATCCACGTATTAAGACCTTAACTGGCCTGCCTAATTTTCCTTCCTATATTTCTGGTCATTCCACTTTTAGCGCAGCTGCAGCTGCCGTTTTGGGACATATAATCCCGGAGAGAAAATCAGCGTATGAAGCCATGGCCATGGAAGCAGCTATGTCCAGGCTTTATGGAGGTATCCATTTCCGTAGTGATTGTGAGGTTGGACTTGTAGTGGGCAAGAATGTTGGAAATTATGCGGTGCAAAGAGCATTGACAGATGGAGCGGAATAATTAAAAATATTAATCACAAAAATATACACAAAAATATGAGCGCATAAGCAGCACGTTTAATAACGCAAAAATTTAGAAGATTGATTGAATAGGAAGATGCCGGTTGTCTAGCCGGCATTCCTTTTTTATTCCGCTAGCTGTTATTACTACTGCATCACTGACTACAGATCTATTTTATTATGTATCTTTTGATCCTCTTTTATCTATAAGATATAGCTGTATGAAGAATTCTATTTGCGTGTTTATTGCCTTTTTAACAATGATTGCTGTAGTTGCACAACCAGTTCAAACTCCGGATCTGCTTTGGGGCGATCTTTTCAAAGAGGTTCAATTGAAAAGGGTCTTCAAGGATAATAAAACATTTGTGGATGCTGTTCCCAAATATTCCAGGGAACAGATATTAAAGGATTACCAGCAACAAAAACTAACAGATACATTCAACCTGCTTTCCTTTGTAAACAATCATTTTAATGTACCTGTAGCTACTTCAGCGAAGGTGGAAGAAGGATTGCCTATAACTGCGCATATAGAACAATTGTGGGATGTGCTGCAACGAAAGGCGGATGTTAATAAGCCTAATAGTTCATTGCTACCTCTGCCTGAATCCTATATAGTTCCAGGCGGACGTTTCAGGGAGGTCTATTATTGGGATAGTTATTTTACCATGCTGGGTTTAATGGAAAGTAAAAGATATGGGCTGGTAGAAAATATACTGGATAATTTTAAATACCTCATTGATCAATACGGGCATATTCCCAATGGCAACCGTAATTATTATTTAAGCCGCTCTCAACCTCCCTTTTTTGCCTTGATGGTTGACCTGCTTGCGCAGAAAAAAGGACCGGCCATTTACAAAAAATATTATTCTGCATTGGAAAAAGAGTATGCCTTTTGGATGCAGGGCGAAAAGGACCTGAAGCCAGGCAATGCATTCCGAAGGGTGGTGAAGCTGGATAATGGTACTGTATTAAACCGTTACTGGGATGATAAAAGAGCGCCAAGGGAAGAATCCTATGCAGAAGATGTAGCTACTTTTGAAAAGACCAAAGATTCTATGACATTTACAAACCTGCGGGCAGGAGCTGAAAGCGGCTGGGACTTCAGTAGCCGCTGGTTTGGTGATACTGCACATTTGGTAACCGTGCAAACTACAGACATTGTACCTGTTGACCTGAATAGCCTTTTGTATGCTTATGAGAACATTCTTTCCAAAGCAGCAGGAGTGAAAAAGCAATCGGCAAAGGTCAATTATTATAAAGCAAGAGGAGAAAAGCGTAAAGCAGCTATTCAAAAATATTGCTGGAACAATAAGGAGCAGTATTATTTTGATTACAACTTCAAAGAGAAAAAAACTACAAATAAATACACAGCAGCCGGAGCCATGCCTTTATTTGCCAATGTTGCCACAAAAACACAGGCGGAAGGTGTTCAGAAAAATATAAGGGAAAAACTATTGAAGGATGGTGGTATAGCAACCACTGTTTATCATACAGGACAACAATGGGATGCTCCCAACGGTTGGGCGCCTTTGCAATACATAGCTGTTAGAGGACTCCTGAACTATAAATATGATCAACTGGCTAACACAATTGCAGAAAGATGGATGAACGTTAACGAAAAGGTTTTTGCTACCACAGGAAAACTTCTTGAAAAGTATAATGTGGAGAACACGAACCTGGAAAGCGGGGGAGGCGAATATCCAACGCAGGATGGGTTTGGATGGACTAATGGGGTTTACCTGAAGTTCTCTGCCTTATTTAAAGACCATAAGAATACGGCCAAACCGATGAAGCCATTTTAATAACTGGTGCAGAAGCTGGTATGTTTTCTTGTTTCAGCAGGAAATGATCATTGCATTTTCCTGAGCTGTTAATAATTGGTAACTATTCATTTGTTAATGGGTTAAAATCTTTTCTATAACTTCCCCATCCAATTTATTAATCAACAGTTCATCTGTATTCTACATGGGAGACTTTCAAATTAAGGTACAGCCAAAAAATTATGATGTAATTATTGTTGGATCGGGAGCAGGAGGAGGCATGGCAGCCTATATGCTTGCCAATGCCGGGTTAAGTGTGGCACTGCTGGAAGCAGGACCTAATTATGATCCTGCCAAAAATGTTACCCAGTTAAAATGGTCTTATGAATCGCCCAGGAGAGGCGCCAGTACAAAGTTTCGTCCTTTTGGTGATTTTGATGCTTCCTATTGGGGATGGGAGATAGATGGAGAACCTTATACAAAAGCAGAGGGTACTGAGTGGGACTGGTGGCGATCGCGCATGCTGGGTGGAAGAACCAATCACTGGGGTCGTATTTCCCTTCGGTTTGGACCCAAAGATTTTAAGCGCAAAAGCATTGATGGTTTGGGTGATGACTGGCCAATTAGTTATAATGATGTGAAGCCCTACTATGACAGGGTTGATAAACTGATCGGGGTATTTGGTACCAATGAAGGATTGGAGAATGATCCTGATGGAATATTTCTGCCACCCCCAAAGCCGCGCCTGCATGAATTATTTATAAAGAATGCAGCTACCCAGGCGGGTGTGCGGGTCATCCCCTCCCGGCTATCCATCCTGACAAAGAAATTAAATGACCAACGTGGTTCCTGCTTCTTTTGCGGACAATGTAATAGGGGCTGCCAGATATATGCCGACTTCTCTTCATCTTCCGTACTGGTAAAACCTGCACTGGCTACAGGCAAAGTTGACTTGTATGATAATGCTATGGCCCGTGAGGTATTGACCAATAATGAAGGATTGGCAACAGGTGTATCGTATATAAGCAAAGAAGATGGCAATGAATACCAGGTCAAGGGTAAAACAGTAATACTGGCTGCCAGTGCATGTGAATCAGCCAGGCTTTTACTGAACTCCAAATCACCAAGACATCCTAATGGACTGGCTAATTCCAGTACTGTGGTTGGAAAATACCTGCATGATTCCACAGGAGCGGCAATGGGTGGCGTGCTTCCTAAATTGTTTGACCGCAAGCGGTATAATGAAGATGGAGTGGGTGGCATGCATGTATATTCTCCATGGTGGCTGGATAATAAGAAACTTGATTTCCCACGTGGATACCATATTGAATATTGGGGAGGCATGGGTATGCCTGCATATGGATTTAGCTGGGGCATGGAAAACCTTAATGGTAAGTACCTGGTCAAAGGCCAACAAAAAGAAGCGGGAGGTTATGGCAAATCCCTTAAAGAAGATTATAGATTTTTTTATGGAGCAGGAGTGGGCATGGCAGGAAGAGGGGAAGCTATTGCAAGGGAGGATAATTATTGCGAGATAGACCCTGAGGTTGTTGATAAATACGGTATTCCAGTGTTGCGTTTTAATGTAAAATGGAGTGACTATGAAATTAAGCAGGCAAAGCATATGAAGGAAACCTTCAAAGAGGTCATGCACAATATGGGGGCAGTGGTAACCTGGGGTGGTGATGATGATGAGAAAAATAATTATGGCCTGGAAGTGCCCGGCAAGATCATTCACGAGGCAGGAACGGTGCGCATGGGCAGTGATCCTAGACGTTCTGCTTTGAACAGCTATAACCAGGCGCACGATTGCAAAAACCTTTTTGTCGTGGATGGTGGTGCCTTTGTTTCACAAGCAGATAAAAATATCACCTGGACCATCCTGGCACTCTCCATGAGGGCTTCGGAATACCTGGTGAGTGAAATGAAAAAACAAAATATTTAATTGATCAATCCTCTTTATTTAAATAGATATTGCAATGGATAGAAGAGAATCATTAAAGCTCATTGCCTGGAGCACCGTTTCCACCAGCCTGATCGTAGATGCCTGTAAAACCAAGGACAAAGTAGTAGAAAAAGCACCAGCCAAGGAGGCTGCTGCATCTTCAATAGACCGTATGGCTGAAGAAAAGGCGGAGTATGAAAAGTTAACGTCTTATCAATTCTTCAATGCACATGAAATGGCCACCATTGGGGTGTTGGCAGACATTATAATTCCTGCTGATGAAGTTTCAGGAAGTGCTACAGATGCAAAGGTGCCCGACTTTATAGAATTCATGGTTAAAGACAAACCAGAATTCCAGACTCCCATGCGAGGTGGTTTAAGATGGCTGGATGTCCAGATGGTCAAACAATATAACAAACCCTTTAAGGATTGCAGCCAGCAGCAACAGATTGCAATGGTTGATGCCATTGCCTATCCTGCAAAGGCAAAACCGGATATGAAGCAAGGCGTTAGTTTTTTTAGCCTGATGCGCAATTTAACAGCCTCTGGTTTTTATTCTTCCGAAATGGGTATTAAGGATGTAGGATATGCAGGCAACAAGCCCAATCAATGGAATGGTGTTCCGGACGAAGTTTTGAAACAGTACCAGCTTGCTTATACCGATAAGGAGCTCAAAGAATGTGTAAGCTTTAATTCTAAGTAATATTAAATATCAAACTGTATGAAACAATTCCTTCTTTCCTTCATATGCATAGCAGCTATTTGTAGTTGCGTCAATGCACAACAAAAGGCCCGTCCTGAAGACACCGAGGTATGGAAGCCAGTGCCGGCAATGGTTACTCCTGGCAAAACCAGTGCAGATGCCCCTTCCGATGCGGTCATCCTTTTCAATGGAAAAGATCTGTCTCAATGGGTCTCCACTTCCGATACAACCAAACCTGCTGGATGGCTGGTGCAAAAAGGTGTTATCACAGTTAATAAAAAGGCAGGTGATATTCAAACAAAAGCCTCATTTACCGATTACCAGTTACACCTGGAATGGAAGGTCCCTAAAAATATTACAGGTAAAGGACAGGCACGGGGCAACAGCGGTATATTCCTGGCTGCTTTACCTGATGGTGGTTACGAATTGCAAATCATTGATTCCTACCATAATGAAACCTATGTAAATGGACAGGCAGGAAGCCTATACAAACAGCATCCACCATTGGTGAACCCAATTCGTCCACCCGGCGAATGGCAGGTATATGATGTCATTTGGACTGCACCACGCTTCAATGCCGATGGCTCTGTAAAAAGCGCAGGAAAAGTGACAGCATTTTTTAATGGTGTCGTAGTTCAGAACAATGCTGAACTTAAAGGAACAACGGAGTATATTGGGCAGCCAAGAACTGTTTCCCATGGACCTTTACCTATTCGCCTGCAGGCACATGGTGATCCCAGCGAACCTATAAGCTTTCGAAATATCTGGCTTCGCAATTTGTAATTAATGGTTTGTATCATCAACTTATAAGCAATCCTTTAGGGTTGCTTTTTTATTCCTTAAGTAAATTCCAATATCCTAAATCATTTAATCCTTTACATTTATCGTTATAATACATTGATATGCTCAACAGGTTATTCCTTTCCTTTTTCCTCTTCACAGTAATTATTGTAAACAGTAAAGCACAAACGCAGCAAAGTTTCTTTAATGATATGAAATACCGGATGATCGGTCCACACAGGGGTGGAAGAACTGTTGGCGCGGTGGGCATACCTTCACAACCCAATGTTTTTTATATAGGCGTTAATAATGGCGGTGTCTGGAAAACTACTGATTATGGCAGAACATGGAACCCCATATTCGATGACCAGCCTACTGGGTCAGTTGGAGACATTGCAGTGTCACCTTCCAATCCTGATGTGATATATGTTGGATCCGGAGAAGGCTTGCAACGTCCCGACCTATCAGTAGGTAATGGTATCTATAAATCAACTGATGGTGGCCACAGTTGGATCAATACAGGCCTTAAGGAAGGACAGCAGGTGGGCGGCCTCGCTATTGACCCAACGAATGAGAACCGTGTTTTTGCTGCAGTACTTGGGCATCCGTATGGGCCAAATAAAGAGCGTGGTGTTTACAGGACACTGGATGGAGGTAAAACCTGGGAACAGGTGCTTTATAAAGATGAAAATACTGGCGCGATACAGGTAACTATCGACCCTGTCAATCCCAATATCGTTTATGCTGACCTGTGGGCAGGCAGACAGGGACCCTGGGAGAATGGAGCATGGGATGGACCCGAAAGCGGTTTGTTCAAATCAACTGATGGGGGAACCACATGGAAAAAATTAACAAAGGGATTGCCCGGAACTTCGGTAGGATTGGGCCGTATTGGATTTACCATTGCGCCCAGTGATCCTAATCGTTTATACGCCACCGTTGATGCAGCACAGGCCAGCGGCATATACAGGAGCAATGATGCCGGTGAAAGCTGGGAAAAGATACAACTTGACCCCAGGCTTTGGGGAAGAGGAAGTGATTTTGCAGAGATCAAGGTCGATCCTAAAAACAGGGACATAGTTTATTGCGCTAATGTAATGACCTGGAAATCTGTAGACGGAGGTAATAATTGGACGGCATATAGAGGAGCACCTGGAGGTGACGACTACCACCGCATCTGGATCAACCCAAATAATACTGATATACTGCTTATTGCCAGCGACCAGGGCGCAATTATAACTGTCAACGGTGGACAGACCTTTTCATCCTGGTACAACCAGCCAACAGCCCAGTTCTACCATGTTAGCACTGATAATGATTTCCCTTATAATGTATATGGTGCGCAGCAGGAAAGTGGTTCTGTGGGTATAGCCTCCCGGGGCAATGATGGGCAGATCACATTCAGGGAATGGCACCCTGTTGGTGTTGAAGAATATGGTTATGTAGCACCAGATCCCCTCAACCCAAATATTATCTATGGCGGAAAGATCAGCCGTTATGATAAAAGGACTGGGCAGGTGCAAAATGTTGCACCCGAAGTACTGCGTTCTGGTAAATACCGTTTCCTGAGAACTGCCCCCGTTTTGTTTTCACTGGTAGACAACAAGACCCTGTTCTTCGCAGGCAATGTATTGTTCAAAACCAGGGATGGCGGACATTCATGGAAGGAGATCAGTCCTGACCTCACCCGCGAAAGCTGGGATATACCGGCAAGCGTAGGTATTTACGCTACTGAATCTTTACAAAAAATGCCACGCCGCGGCGTTATTTATACTGTTGCTCCCTCACCAAAGGATAGTAATACCATATGGTGCGGCACGGATGATGGATTGATACAGGTAACCAGGAACGGTGGTAAAACATGGAAAAATGTTACTTCCCCGGCTATTACATCCTGGAGCAAAGTATCCCTGATGGAAGCCAGTCATTTTGATGTGAATACGGCTTATGCTGCAGTGAACAGGATACGACTCGATGATATGAAACCGCACATATACAGGACAAAGGATGGTGGAGGTAACTGGACAGAAATAGTGAATGGACTTCCTGATGATCCTATCAACGTAGTCAGGGAAGATCCAACTACAAAAGGTTTATTATTTGCCGGTTCTGAAACAGCCGTATATGTTTCCTTTGATGATGGTGCGCATTGGCAATCTTTACGGTTGAACATGCCTGCCACATCTATAAGGGACCTTGTCCTCAAGGACAATGATCTTGTCATTGGCACACATGGCAGAAGTTTCTGGATACTTGATGATATTGAGCCCTTACGCCAGCAATCAATTAAAAGAACAGCAGGAACATTTTTATACAGGCCTGCACCGGCTTACCGTGTACGCTGGAATATGAATACCGATACACCGCTACCACAGGAAGAACCCGCCGGACAGAATCCACCTGATGGCGCTATGATAGATTATTTCCTTGACCAGGATGCAAAAGGTGAAGTGGTGCTGCAGGTATTGGATAAAAACAATAAGCTTGTGCGTACTTACAGCAGCAAGGATACTATGTACAGCATACCTCCTAATAATGTTCCGCCTTACTGGATAAGGCCACAGGAAATATTATCAGGGAAGGCAGGTTATCACAGGTTTGTTTGGGATCTTCATTACCAGCCCTTGCAGCAGGCTCCATCATTCCCCATAGCAGCCATTTATCAGAATACAGCACCTGAGCCTAATGCTCCGTTTGTTATGCCTGGAACCTATACCATTAAATTGATGGCTGGTGGCAAAACATATACACAACCTCTTGTGATAAAAATGGATCCAAGGGTTAAAATAGCTGCACCAGACCTGGAGCAGCAGTATAAACTTTCATTGCAGTTGTATCAATTAAGACAACAGGTAATGCAGGCCATATCAGATAAAACTGAACTGGAGAGCCGTTTGAAGAAAGGGACAACAGCAGGTCAAATACCTGGCTTATTGGAAAAGCTGGCCCAATTTGATAAACCAGCCAATGCGCGGGAAAGGAACCTGTCGCAATTGGACAATGCACTGGGCAGTCTTGTCAATCTTTTGCAGGATGCAGATAGTGCACCAACCATTCAGGTTGTTATTTCCAGTAATACATTGCAAGTGGAAACAAAAAAGAAATTAGCTAATTGGGATAAATTAAGATCGGCAATTCAAATGGCCCGGAAATGATCCCTTTTATTTTTATAATTTAGTGATATGGGCCTCACTTATGTCCCAGGTGTCGCCCAAGTCCCCAAAAAATAAAAAGAAAGAAGCACAATGCAACCCAGCAACGAAGGATTTATTCCAAAGCACGGTGGTTATCGCAATTTGATAACCTACCAAAAGTCGGAGATTGTATTTGATGGTACTATTTACTTTACCAACCGCTTTTTTAGAAAATACGACCGTACAATTGACCAGATGGTGCAGGCAGCCAGGTCAGGCAAGCAAAACATTGCAGAAGCCAGCATGGCATCAGCTACCAGTAAAGAAACAGAAATGAAGCTTACCAATGTAGCCCGTGCCAGCCTGGAAGAATTACTAATAGATTACGAGGACTTTCTAAGAATCAATAAGCTGCAACAATGGACAAAAAATAGCAGGTTATACCTAAGGTTCTCTGAACTTAACAAAACACCAAACGCAAGCTATGAAACTTTCAAAAAAGCCATTGAAAACCCTGCACCTGAAATATGTGCCAATACCATGATTTGTTTGATCAGGGTTACTACCTGGTTGTTGGCGCAACAATTAAAATCACTGGAACAGGCTTTTATCAAGGAAGGTGGATTAAGAGAAAGAATGACGAAAGCAAGACTAGATCATAGAAATAAAAAATAGCATCTTATTATTAGGGGACTTAAAGGACACTGGTGACTCGTCGTCATAATGCTTTTTTCCCAAAAACCAGATAAGTTTTGCAAACCATGCTAATAAATACTCCTTAATCTTTTAAACTCTAAAGATTCTAATCTTAGATTCCCTGGTGATTGAAGTTTTATCCGCGAGTAAATATTACCCGGGAAATAGATCGCTGTCATTACACTGGTGCCACCATCCGCAAACAGTTCTATGGAAGCATTGTCAATGACAAGCGTCATGTCCATATCCTGTTTGGTGGAAAGCCTTGGTGCTGTATGCCTGGCGGCAAATCCTTTTTCAAATTCCACCTTGCCTGATTCCCTTCTGTCAATGAAATACATATTCGATTGCTGGTCAAAACCAACGATTAGCTTTTGTCCTATCTCGTTGGATAATTCAATGGAGAGATCTCCTATTTGAGCTGCTTTCAATTGTATCATGGATGGTCCATTGACAAGACCTGTTTTCTCTGTAAGGTCAAAATTGCCAGCCTGAATGTTATTCAATACAACAGGTTTTTCTGCCAGCACATTCAATTCCGGAACAGGGTTGGAGGTTATGTAATAGCTTTCGCCAATTTTTTGAATACCCAGGTCACGCGGCACGGTCATGGCGCTGCGCCATCTTAGGGTAGGCACCACCGTTGCATACTGCCAGTTGCTCATCCAGCCCAGGAATATTTTTCGCTTGCCGGTATTTGACCATGTAACACCTGCATATTCATCAGGTCCATAATCCAGCCATTTGGTTTCAGTGGAAAATGGTTTGAATGCCTTCCCATCAAAATCACCTAAGAAATATTGAGTGGCAGAGCCTCCATTAGGCCCACCGGGGTTCAGGTTGACTATAAGTACCCAAATGTTTTTGCCATTATAATTAAGTTGAAAAAGATCAGGGCATTCCCATACACCTCCATGAGCCCCCACCTCTTTTCCAAATTCACTTTCCTTTTTCCATTGCTTAAGATCAGGGGAGGAATAAAATGTGATCCTGTCCAGTGTGGCCAGTGTCATGATCCATTTATTGCCTGGTTCGTACCACATGACCTTGGGATCACGAAAGTCCTTAATGCCCGGATTCTTTAAAACAGGATTGCCGGCATACTTTGTCCAAGTTTTGCCTTCATCAAGGCTATAGGCAAGGCTTTGGTTTTGATAATCATTCCTGCCAGCGCTTTCTCCTTTAGGATCGTGGTGAGTAAATATGGCTACCATGGCTGGTGTGCCATTCCTGCCAAATCCAGTTGTATTCTTTTCATCTATCACTGCACTTCCTGAGAATATATAACCGAGGCTATCAGGATATAAAGCTATAGGCTGATGTTGCCAATGCACAAGATCTTTGCTGGTAGCATGCCCCCAATGCATAGGCCCCCATACAGTACTATCAGGATAGTACTGGTAAAAAAGGTGGTAGGTGCCATTATGAAAGACCATGCCATTGGGATCGTTCATCCACTTTTCCCTGGGCGTAAAATGAACCAGTGGCCTGTGCAGATCATCCGTTGGATCAAATTGAGATGATGGATGGCGTACCGTTGAACAGGAAATGATCAGCGCTAAAAAGATCAGGTATTTACATTGATTCATATAGCTATATGTCAAATGATTAAAGTAAAAATTACACCGTGCAATAAATGATACAGAGCTTAGACTTTTACCAGTTTCTTTTCCAGGTCCTCCAGTGATACGCCCTTGGTCTCGGGAACTTTTGTAAATACCCATACCAATTGCAACACCATCATAAAGGCAAAGAATGCAAAAATGGGCCAGGGATTATCCTTGAAAATGCCATTGTCCTTATCAAGGAATACTGGAGTGATCAATGTGATCAATGCCGCAAACACCCAGTGTATGCTCGCCCCAAAGGATTGACCTACCGCACGGACTTTGTTGGGAAATATCTCGGAAATAAATACCCAGATAACAGCCCCCTGTCCAATGGCATGCGCTGCAATAAAAAGCAGCAGGAAGCTCATTAATAAAGTAGCGCCAGCATGTGAATAAAAACACCAGGCTACCATTCCAAGGCTAAGGATATAACCAAAAGAACCAATAGCCAGCAAGGTTTTCCTTCCTAGTTTGTCTATTAAATACAATCCAACAAAAGTGAATATAAGGTTGGTCCCCCCAATCGCTATGGAATTAAAAAGTGATTCCTTGGCTGCAAGGCCAGCTCTTTCCAGTATCTCCGGGGCATAGTATAGAATAAAATTGATCCCTGAAACCTGGTTGAAAAAAGCTACCATAAAAGCCAGCCATAGAATGTTTTTGTATTTGGCGCTGAAAAGTTTGGAGCTATGTCCAGCAGACGTTTCATGTTGATAGCTTTTTACTATAGCTGCTGTTTCAGCTTCAGGATCTGCAATCCCCAAATTGGATAGAATCTTTTTTGCCTTGCCTGTATCGTTTTTATTGGTGATCAACCACCTTGGGCTTTCCGGTACACCTATTACCAGGGAAGAATAAATTAAGGATGGTACTGCCAATGCACCGAGCATATACCTCCAGTCATTGGCGCCTCCAACACCCTGTAAAAAGTAATTGGACAGGAAGGCTACCAGGATGCCAAAGACTATATTGAACTGATACAATGCTACCAGTTTGCCCCTGTTAGCTGGTGTAGAGATCTCGGAGATATAGGTAGGAGCAGCCACGGATGAAACGCCAATACCCAATCCCCCTATAAAACGAAAGAAAGAAAATGTATAAGGATCAGGCGCCAGTGCCGTGCCAAGTGCCGAAGCGCTGAAAAGTATGCCTATCCAAACCAATACTTTTTTTCTTCCCCATTTTTGTGTAGGTATACCACCGAAGATGGCACCAACGACGGTACCCCATAATGCCATGGACATGATGAAGAATCCATGGAAGAGGGGCGAAGTGTGCCACAATTGCTTGATAGGCAGGTTAGCACCCGAAATAACCACGGTATCAAACCCAAATATAAAACCTGCCAGGGCTGCAGTAAGCGATATACGCAACACATAGGCAGAGATGTTCATTGGCTTTTGTCCATGTAAAGCAGTTTCTACGGATTTATTTGCTTCTATATACATACAAGAAATATTAAATGGCGATGAATGGAAGAAGGTTTGTTTTTGTTTTGGTCATTGCAGGCAAGAATCGTAAAAGAAGATTCAATATTTTGGCATTGCTACCTATTCGGTCATTAAGTTATTAAAATCATCCCACTCTTTATTAAAAAAAGCACTAAGGGTTTGAAAAATAGTTCTTTAACACCTGTTGTGTAAAAAGATAAATGATGATTCGCAGAATGGTTGAACGAAACGCAAAGTAAGATGAATAGGCAGGATGCTTGCAAATATCAAAAATCCTTTCTATGTTAGCAGCTGCTTATCGTTAAGCCTGCCGACCGTATCCATTTCCTATAGCTTTTATTGACCAATAATTTTCGAGGCCGGTAACCCTTTATCTCCCTGCCAGGGATGAATAGATTCATTATCCGGGAATTACCTTTTAACTGATCCATTTTCTTCTGGAAGCCCTTATCAAGGTATCCTTTGCAAGGCCGGTAACCCTATTTTCTAAATTAAACCGTCACCGGAATGAAAACTTTTCTACTCAAGCCACTATGCGTGGTTGCCTCACTGCTATTTGCTTCCTTTACTTATTCCCAAACCGTTACTGTCAGCAAGTGTAATATGAATGGCTGGCATGCGTTGAAAAACAATGGAAGTAATGATGCCTTCCTTGACCTGGATCCCAATTCCGCACCGGGTGCTCCTGGAAGTGGAAGATTGAAAGTTGGAAAGAATGGCGATACTTATGCTAGCTTTACCACGGGTAACAATTACAAACAATCACTATTAAGTTCCATCACTGAATTGAAGTATTCCACCTTTGTGCAGCAAAATGGTGGAAAGAACCTGGCACCTTTTATCAGCCTGGATGTGGATTATGATGGAGATGCAGCCTCAGAAGATACATGGATTTTTGAACCTGCATCACAATCAACTCCGGTAGTATTGAATACCTGGCAAACCTGGAATGCACTGTCAGGTAAATGGTATTCTGCCAAAGGCTTATTAAGATCAGGTCCAGGTGCTAAGGCCACTACTTTAGCAGCCCTTATACAGGCAAAGCCTTCTTCACGTTTACTGAATGCGCACACCATTAAATTCATGGCAGGTACTAAAAAGAATACCTGGGAAGACTTTGATGGTAACATTGACAATGTCATTATCGGCGTCAGTAACCAGAGCACAACCTTCGACCTGGTTTGCAACAACAGTGGCGCCCCTACAATTGTTTGTCCTGCTGCTGTTATGGCAAATACACAGGGTTTTTGCGGGGCTGATATAACTATAGCAGCGCCAACCGCTTCAGATGCTTGTGGTAACCCTATTACGGCTATTACAAGTGTACGCAGTGATGGTGCCCCGTTGACTGCTTCTTATCCCAAAGGTGAAACCACCATTACATGGACAGCTACAGACGGATCTGGTGCCACTATTAGCTGTACCCAAACCATAACTGTGGTAGATAATGAAGTTCCGGTAATAACATGTCCGGCATTAGCTTCTAACGAAAGAAATACAGACCCAGGTGTTTGTTCTTATACCATCATAGGTACAGAAATGGATGCGCAGGCATCAGATAATTGCGGTGCTACGCTCACTTATGAATTAACAGGTGCCACAACAGGCAGTGGAAGATCCACGCTTGCAGGTGTAGTGCTGAATAAAGGAACCACTACGATCACCTGGTCAGCAACGGATGGCACAAATACACCCGTAACCTGTCATTTTGATATAACGGTTATAGACAACCAGCCTCCTGTATTTTCTGAAATATCTGCCACACCGAATATTTTATGGTCACCTAACCATAAGATGGTGGATGTGTACCTGGATTATACTGTAACAGATAATTGCGGAGGTTTAATTGTCCCTGAGATATTTATGATCAGCAGTGATGAAGATGAAAATGGTTTAGGCGATGGCAACACGGAGGCTGACTGGGAGATAGTAGATGCACACCATGTACGCTTGCGCGCTGAGCGTTCAGGCCTTGGAGATGGAAGGGTATATACCATCAAGATCAGGGCGCAGGATGATGGTGGGCTGGCTGCCTATGGTACGGTGACCGTATCTGTACCACATGACCAGTCTTCACCTGCACAGGAAACCAGTTTGGAGGTGGTATATGCGCCCAACCCAAGCAGCAATTCATTTATCCTTTCTGTAAACAGTGCCAATACCACTGACAAGGTTTCGATCACTGTTTCCAATTCAGCAGGCAATGTTGTGTACAGGAACACCAATTTTGCTGCCGGAGAAACGATCAATTTTGGTTCATCGTTTCCCAAGGGCACTTATTATGCTGAAATAAAGCAGGCGGGAAAAACCAAACATGTGACTTTATTGAAAATCTGATTCGTTTAGGTTAACTATAGGTCTCCTTTAAAGATGGCAGCAATGCCATCTTTTTTATTTGTGTAAGTAAGCCGACGAGTTTATTATAGGTCGTGATTTTTATTCTCCCCCAATAATCCTAGTCAATCCAGCCCATCTTAGTTCTATGTATTCCTAACCTTGTCCCATACATCAGCCATGGATAAGCCAAGGATATCCCGACTCTATAAGAGTCGGCTTATCGTCGGGATATCGTCGGGATATCCTCGGGATATCTTCTGGACATCCCATCCTTTGGTGCCTATTAGGATGGACTTAAATAGTTATTTTTCCTGGCTGTGGACAAATAAAGAGCAGATATTATTTCCAATTACTAAACATTTTAGTATTTTGTGGTTTGATGGTTGAAACTTTATGAATAGGTAATTAAAGTAACTGAAGTACTTTATGAGTCATTATCAAAGCGAAATAATCAGGATCAGGAATATTTGTTATTCCAACAAAGCACAGATTGAAACTGTTATTGGGACAAGACAGTATATCAATAATAATTTTGACAGGGAATTGAATTTAAACCTGCTTTCCCGTACCCGCTTTACATCTAAATTTCATTTGCTACGGCTATTCAAAAAATATTATGGACAGACTCCCAAACAATACCTGACTGATAAACGAATTGAAAAGTCTAAAGAGCTACTGAAGAATGGGAGATCTGTTTCCGAAACCTGTTTTGCTGTAGGATTTGAAAGCCAGAGTTCATTCTGCACCTTATTTAAAAAAAGGGTAGGACTTACACCTACTGAGTTTCAAAAAGAGCAACTTTCACAAAGTCCAATTCATTTCTTTTTTGATACTTGCAGCCTTAATCAAACATTGAAAAATGAAAGTAAAAGTTATTAGCGTTCCTGTTCTGGACCAGGAAAAAGCATTAAAATTCTACACTGACAAGCTGGGCTTTGTGAAAAAAGTTGACGTGCCTTTAACTGCGGATAGCAGGTGGCTGACTGTTGTAAGTAAAGAAGATCAGGATGGTCCGGAAATATTGCTGGAGCCGTCCCCAAAACATTTTGAACCAGCTAAAACGTATCAGCAAGCCCTGTATGAAGCAGGTATACCATACACGCAATTTAATGTTGACAATGTCCGGCAAGAATATGAACGATTGGTTAGTCTCGGAATTAACTTCAGCGTAAAACCAACCGAAATGGGAACAGTGATAATTGCGGTTTTCGACGATACTTGTGGTAATAATATACAGATTGTAGAAATGTTATGATGGAATATACTGCCTGCCAATAGATGTGCTATTGCCTTGCCCTGATGGTAACCGCTCTGCCCGTCATGTTCAGTGGTAAACATTCCTAACTGGTATGCCTTTTTGAAATTTTGAGCAGGCAGCTGTTTTTAAGAATTGTTTTTTTAATACCGCACCATGAGTGAGGTTACTTCCAGTCAATATGCGTCAGTTCAGTTCCATCTGCTTTTATGGTATATATATCCTGACCCTGCGCCCAGTCATTGGCAGGCTTGTCTTTGTTAGACATAAAAGCAACATAGTTGCCATCAGGTGACCAGACAGGATCACCTGAAAAAAAAGTTGTGAGTTGTTTTCTATTTGTTCCATCAGTATTGACAGTAAAAATATAAGGTATACTATTTATAGCAGAATAGAATACGATCTTCATTCCATCCATGGAAATATTTGGACCCCAATCACTGGCTACGGTGTTTGTAGTTATTCTTTTAAGGTTCGATCCATCTGATTTGATCGAATAAATATTAAAGGCTGTAGTATCCTTGTTGGAATTGAAATAAATAGTTGTTCCATCTGATGACCAAATGGGTCTCAAACAAAATAGTTTCCTGTATGTAACTGAGAATTTGGTTACCTGGTGAACATTGCCGCCATTAATATCGCAAGTATATAATTGACTGTTCCCAAGCTGATCTTGGGCAACGTAAACAATTAATTGTCCATTAGGTGATAAGCCTGGGTATGCTTCTAAAGTTGATGGCGTATTTGTGACCTGCCTTAGCCCGGTGCCATCCTTGTTGATAATAAATATTTCAGTTAAACTATCTCCGTGTTTTCTGCCGGAAAATATGATTTTATTTTTGTCAAAACTCCATTTGGCCCATTCATAGAAGACGTCAGTATTAGTGGAACTGTCTTTTAAAATTATCCTGCTATCAGAGCCGTCATATTTCATCGTTGTAAGTTCAAATACACGCATCGATTTACTATTAAAATAACAGATCTCACAACTAAGACCTTGTAATGGCGGTTGGGTAGGTGGTGTAATTTCTTGATCAGGTTTGGAACAACTAAATAACAGGCTAAGAGACATAATAAGAGAAAGCGTTACCAATACAGTTTTCATAGTTCTATCAATTGTTCTATGCAGTGGGTAATAAGAATCCCGGGCAAGATATATAATTATATTCTAAATTAACTAATTGATGTATTTGTTATTTAATGTGTTGGAATGTCCTGATCAGACAATACATAAATTCCTGCTCTCAGGAGGAAGTAGTAAATAGCTGGCATGAACAGTTATTTTATCCGGCACTTTTGAGGTACTTTCCTTTTGTCGTAAAAGCCTTTGTCTTACTAATAAATAAGAACAGGCCTCATTAAATTGGTCACATTAATATTAGAAAAGTAAATGTAGCAATACTCTCTTTTTCTTGCTGATCGCTCGTAGTTAATCCAGTTTCTTAACCATAAGTTTATTCTTCATCTTTCCACAAAAAATAATGATGGAAGCTGTGTCCTAAGCTCACCTTTTAAATAACAGGTTTTATGAAACCAGCTATGCGAATAAGGCTGGTTTCTGCGTTCTATAGCTGGTACATTATGTATCATCAATAATGCTTTTATAATGTAATACTTCTGATCATGAAAAAGAGCCTGATTGTCTTTATCCCGGTATTACTCCAGTTTGCTTTGTTCATTTGCCCTGCTTCGGCTCACCCGGGTACAGGCATCGTCGTCGATAAAAATGGAAATGTATATTTTATACATACTGGCGTAGGTGTAGCCAAAATTTCCATAGATGGCAGCATTTCCTACATTCATAAGGAAGAAGGAGGACATTGGTTGTGCCTGGATGAACAGGGAATATTTGCGAAAGCTCAACCCAAATATTTTAAAAGGATCACACCGGGTGGAGTAATACCTGCCATTATTTATGCCGGAGGAGGTTCACCCATTGCTATTAATGATGGCAACCTATATTATTGTGGCGGGCAACATAGAGACCTGAATCCTGGCGCCAAAACCCTTGTCAGAGAAACACCACGAAAACAGCAAACTATTTTATGGCCAGATCTGGAGGATACCCTGGATAAACTGGGTGACGGCATTACCGGTATAGCTGCAGGAGCCAATGGCACCCTGTATCTGGCCTGCTGGAACGCTTTAATAAAAGTTACTTTGGAAGGGGAAGTAAAGACAATAGTTCACCCGGTATCTGTGATTGACTGCGATGAAGATCCTGCTGACCACAGGGAAGCCAACCGGGGAATGCCTTTGTTGAGAGGAATAGCTGTTGATTCCGGAGGAATGGTCTATGCGGCTGCTACAAGTTGTCATTGTTTATTAAGAATCAGTCCTGGAGGCAAAGTAAAAACAATTTTAAAATCTGAACGCCCCTGGACGCCAACCGGTGTGGCCATATACAAAGATGATATATATGTGCTGGAATATACGAATGCTAATGGTCCGGCGACAGAGGGTTGGTTTCCCCGGGTTCGTAAAATAGACAAGACCGGCAAGGTGATGATGGTGGCAGACCTTTCCAGGAAACATTGATAAAGGTTTTGACTGCTTGTAATGATCAGAATGATAACCTGCGGCCACTACTGCAATAAGTGTACAGAAGCAGCATATATAGGGCTAATACTCAAATAATGTTATCTGGTTTTTAATGCCTAGTAGCAAAACCCTGCAATGCCCGCATCACGATAAAAAACTTTACAGGTGTTAATTCTGAAACAGGGCGGACGTTTAGCAGAAAACTTAAAAATATTCAGGATATCCAGAGAATTGATGCCACATCGCCTGATCGTATCCTGGTAATATATGGTGTTGGACACCTGAACCTATTGAATTACTTTTTTGATTGTTCACCTCAGTTTAGGCTTATTAAGACAAATGATTTTCTGAAATAACCAGTATATCTCAAGGCTAGCAGCAAAACTGATATTTATACATCCAATACAAATAAACAAATTGTAATTTCAGGTGCATAAGATCAGCCTCTTTGAAAAAAGGATTACAAAAACGAAAACCTTTAAAAAGCGTAAAGCTTTTATGCCGTTGTATTCTATTGTTATGCTTTTTCAATTTAACCTCCTGCAAACACAATGAATTCTCACCCACTCAAAAGGATACTGCTGAAAATCTTCATGTATTCAGCGCTGCCAGGCAGAAAAATTTATCGCAGCCAAAGATAACCTACATCACTACCGCCAACCAACCAGAAGTAATCAAAGCAGGAAAGCCTGTTGTCAAAATAGATTCCTCCAATGGAGGTGCCCCGTTCTTTACCGATTACGGTATCGACCAGGGATTGCCTCTGAATAATATTATTTGCAGCGCAACAGACAAATGGGGAAACCTTTGGTTTGGTACTGGTGGGGGCGGAGCAAGCAGGTACGATGGTAAAAGTTTTACAAATTATACCATGGCCCAGGGGCTGGCAGGTAATATCGTGTTTTGCATTATGGAGGATAAAGGGGGAAACATCTGGATGGGTACTACTTCCGGTTTAAGCAAATACGATGGGAAACGGTTTACCAATTATAGTACATCCGATGGCCTCGCGGGCAATTTTGTAACCTCCATTCTACAGGATAATGAAGGTAATATTTGGATTGGCACACACGATGGTGGCTTCAATAAATATGATGGCAAAAGCTTCACGACCTATAATATTGCGCAGGGTCTTGCAGACAATTATGTGCGTTGCATGATACAGGATAGAAAAGGAAATATCTGGCTGGGTACGGAAGCGGGTGGTGTAAGCAGGTATGATGGCCATCGCTTCACCAATTATACCATAGCACAGGGGCTGGCGAATAATTCGGTTAATTGTATAACCCAGGATAACGGTGGCAATCTATGGTTTGGCACCATTGCCGGCGTAAGTAAATTTAACGGAAGCTCCTTTACAAATTATACGAAGAAGCAAGGATTGGCTGATAATAATGTAAGCAGTATTCTACAGGATAAAGATGGCATCCTTTGGTTTGGCCTGCAATCAAAAAATATTAGCAGGTATGATGGCAGCAGGTTTACAAATTATAGCAGGACAGAAAAACCGGAAGATTATAAAGTAAACAGTATCCTCCAGGACCAGGGTGGCAATCTTTGGTTTAGTTCGCAGGGAGGCGGTGTTAGTAAATATGAGGGTAATAGCTTTACCAGTTATACTGTGGCACAAGGGCTACCAGCCAATTTAGTATTCTGGATCATTCAAGATAGAGCAGGCAGCCTTTGGTTTGGAACCTATGATGGAGGCGTAAGTAAATATGATGGAAAACGGTTTACCAACTATTCAAAAGCCCAGGGACTGGCGGATAATAAAATATGGAGCATCTTGGAGGATGAGGCCGGGAACATCTGGTTTGGTACGGACAGGGGGTTGAGTAAATTTAATGGCAGCAACTTTACCAACTATACTACTAAACAGGGTTTGCCCAGTGATGCGGTTATCAGCATGATGCAGGATAAGGCAGGAAATCTCTGGTTTGGAACAAGGGCAAATGGCGTGAGCAAATATGACGGCAGATCCTTTACCAATTATACCAGCACCCAGGGCCTGGCAGGGAATGGTATTTGGGGCATGGTACAGGACCAGGCTGGCAACATCTGGTTTGCTACACATGATGGTGGGATCAGCAAATATGACGGCAATAGCTTCACGAATTATACAACAGCACAAGGACTGCCTGGGAATGCCGTATCTATTATACATCTTGATAAAATGGGAATTCTTTGGATTGGCACAGATGGAAAGGGTGTAAGCAAGTATGATGGAAAAACTTTTACTAATTATAGCACCGAAGATGGGCTGGCAGATAATGTAATTTTGAATATTAGTGAGGATACTTCCAGAAACAAAATATGGTTCGGCACAACCCAGGGTTTGTCTGGAATTAAGGAACATCAAATTCGCAATAGCAAGAATCAGCAAAATGATTTTGAAAATTTTAATAAGCTTACGGGGTACCCTCTCAAAGATGTAAGCACGGGCGCACTCTTTGTGGATGATAAAGGAATTGTTTGGGTGGGCAGCGGAGAAGGAAAGCTGATACGGTTTGATTATTCAACTGTTCATAAAACTGAGCCCAGGCCTTTGAATTTACATATACAGGCAGTAAAAGTAAATAATGAAACTGTCTGCTGGAATGCTCTGGAAGAGACCGGGCAATCTAAAAAATCAATCGATAGTCTTACTCTGTTGAATGAGATGATGACTTCCTTTGGTAAAGTATTACCCCCCGAGACATTGTCCAGCATGAGAAAAAAATACAGGAAAATACACCTGGATGGAGTAACACCCTATTACCCTGTGCCCATCAACCTTGTATTGCCCTATGACGACAATTCGATAACCATAGATTTTAGAGCTATAGAACCGGCATTGCCAAAACTGGTTAAATTCCAATATAAACTTGAAGGGTATAACACTGAGTGGAGCCCGCCAGGCAATAATTCAACAGCTGTTTTTGGTAATATGAAGGCTGGCAATTATACATTCAGGGTCAAGGCACTCAGTCCATTTGGTGTCTGGAGTGAAACCAAATACACCTTTCGTGTACTGCCGCCCTGGTGGTTCACCTGGTGGGCTTATATGCTGCATGCTATACTGGTTGGAGGGATAGGCTATACACTCTATCGATTGCATATACAAAGCCTGAAAAGAAAACAGGCTGAAAAGCTTAAAGCAATGATCGTTACCCAGGAAGAAGAACGTAAACGTATCTCCCGTGATTTGCATGATGATATCGGGGCAAGACTTACCAATATCAATTTGCTTTCAGCACTAGGCCAGAATAATGGAAACGCACCCGAAGAGATGGCAGCTTATTTAAAACGCATTTCAGGTGAAATTCAAACTTCTGCAGAATCTCTTGATGATATCGTTTGGAACATTGATAGTAATAACGATGCTATAGAGGAAGTGACGGCACGTATGAGAAGATATGCGGCCCATGTTTTTGATGGTACAGCTATGCGATATACCATTGAAGCAGATGAAAGCACTTTACCTGCAAAACTATTAACAGGCATGCGAAGGGATTTGTTCTTTGTGTATAAAGAAGCCATTAATAATATTCAAAAGCATGCTATGGCCACTGAAGTGCATATACAGATTGGGGGAAGGAATAGTGACCTGTTCATGCAGATAAACGATAATGGCAAAGGTTTCGAAACAGGGAAACCGACCAACCGTAACGGGTTAAAGAACATGGTACAACGCATTCAAAAATGGGGAGGAACATGCCTGGTGGAATCAGCCCCCAACAAAGGTTCAATATTGAGAATCACATTGCCCGTAGAAACCCCATCACTCAAAAGGGGGATGTGGCGCTGGTTGAAAAGAAGTTAATTTTAAGGTTGCCGGTTTGATTGATGCCTCAGGAATAAAATAAAGTCCATGACAACGATAATCATATTTGAAGATGACGACCAGTTAAGGGATTCCCTGGTGGCATTGATTGGTAACAGTAACAGCAATGATTATACTGTCATTGGCAATTATTCCAATGCCATGGATGCGGCCACCATTGTTCGCCGTTACAAGCCTGATGTGGTCATTATGGATATTCATATGCCCGGCAAAACCGGCATAGAGGCTGTAAGTGAAATAAAAGAGGCCCGCCCTCAAACTTTCATTATCATGTACACCATGTTTGAAAATGATGAAAGCTTGTTCAGCAGCCTTTGCGCGGGCGCCAATGGTTACATCCTAAAAAAGACCTCGCCGTTTAAGTTATTTGAAGCCATCAACGAGGTTATGGAAGGCGGTGCTCCCATGTCGCCATCTATTGCAAAACGTGTATTGCAAAGCTTTGAGGTAAAATCATCCCGGCATGAGTATCATTTAACACCAAGGGAAAAGGAAATATTGCAGTTGCTGGTTAAAGGGTATAGTATAAAGATCATTGCAGACGAATTGAACATTTCTTTTGACACAGCTCGCACCCATCTCAAAAATATTTACCCAAAACTGCATGTGAACTGTGGAAAAGAAGCGATCGCCAAAGTACTACGCGAAAGAATTATCTGAAGATAAACACCCAATTTTATTACCGGGCATCACTCAAAAAGCGTATTGTTAATGCCTGTTGCCTGGGTGATATTTGATTCGTAAAATATTTAGCAACATTAAAATATTTATTATGAAACAAATGTCCAACAGGCAGAATTCCTTACTTCATGTTTCTGCCACGCACTCCAATTTTTTAAAGCAGTCATTTTCCTGGTATCTCACTGTTTTATTCCCATCATTACTTCTCCTGCTCCTGGCGGGTTGCCAAAAGAATGCATTACAGGACAGTTCCCAAAAGAACGATTTGACAAGCAGTGCATTAAGGCAGGAAGGAAAAACAAGGTGTGTCCCATTCAAAGCCAGTTTTGTAACTATGGACGAAATGACCCAGGCAGCTACAGATGCTAATCCTGTTCAAAAAGATCACCTTACAGGTACAGGTGAGGGTACTGGTATGGGGAGAGCTTCAATTGATGTACTTGCAGAAGGAGACGTTACCTTGCCTTTTCCAGCACTGGTAACTTCTACAGTAACTTTTGTGGCAGCCAATGGAGATAAAATATTTGCGTCTAATGACGGGTATTTGCAGGAGCCTTCTGCTAATGGGGATCTGCATCTAACTGGACGGGGTACAATTATAGGCGGAACAGGCAGATTTGAAGGTGCAACAGGTAGTTACGCATTAGACGTAACCGGAAACATTTTTAAGCCTGAAGGAACTGCTGCATTTACAGGTACCATTTGCTACAAATAGAGCAGAATAGTAAACTAAAGACGGAATTTAATACATACCGGCCTTATGCCGGGTATCGAACGAAGAAGTATGAAAGCCTGGTACTAAAGCCAGGTTTTCTTTTTGTATCATATAAAGAAGATTCTACGTCGGCAATACATAGAGATTCATTGTTCATTCTTTAAGAATCGTTTTCAAAAGAACAACAAATGCTTTACCACCCCAGTATTATTGATTATTTTGGAAGCTATGATTAGCATTAGTTCAATCAATTTTAGCCAGAATCTTATAAAGCATTTTATGAAAGGAATCTTCTTTATTTCGTTATTTGTTATGTGTTCAACCCATTTGTTTGCACAAAAAGAAAAGAATAAAATAGAAGCTACAGTTGTGGGATTCTTTAACGGTTTATCACTGGTAAATGCTGATACGCTAAAGTTTTATGTAACCCCTGACTTTCATCTTTTGGAAGATGGGCAGGTATGGAATATGGATACGTTGCTTAGCAAGATCATGCCCATGAAGAATTCTAAAATTGAAAGAATTAATACTTTTAAGTTTATCAGGACAGAGCAAAGTGGTAACATGGCATGGGTGAGCTATAATAATTCCGCAGAATTCAGGTTAGGGGAAAAACAGCAAATTATGAAATGGTTAGAAAGTGCAGTTTTAATAAAGAGGAAGGGAGGCTGGAAAATTCAATTGTTGCATTCTACAAAATTGAAATAAAGATTTTTGCCAGACTTGTTATCCGCTTAGAATTGAAATATTTAATAGAATGAACAATTTTTATAACGAAGAAGACGTATCTCAAATCATAAGGCGGATAGATAACCTAACATCAACATCACAACGACAATGGGGCAAAATGAACGTAGCCCAAATGTTAGCCCATTGCAATGTATCCATGGAAATGGCAATGGGAAAGTTCAGTATACCAAGAGTCTTTATTGGAAGGTTTATTGCTCCTTTTATGAAAAAAAGGGCTTTGAGCACAACGCCATTTGGGAAGAATTCACCTACTGATAAAAGCCATATATTTCCTGAAGATCTTGACTTTGAGGAGCAAAAAGCAAAGGCAAAGACATCTGTCCTGCAATTTTTTGAGGGAGGTGTTTCTGGTTGTACATCATACCCTCATCCGTTCTTTGGAAAATTTTCACCTGAGGAATGGGCTATTTTTGAGTGGAAACACATTGACCATCATTTAAGGCAATTTGGAGTTTAACTAACATCAAAGGCAATTTGGAGAATTTTTGCAAATACCAGTATGCTTTGTATAATAAACAAAGGAAATGAATATAAAGGTCCATTCATTATGAGAAATACGTTGACAATCGTAGTACTTGTTTTAGCCCTTATATCTTCAAATGTTGTCCTTGGTCAGGTTAAACCAGGCTTTTCTGTAATTGCTTATTATTCGGGTAAACGACTGACTGAAGTTGACAGTATACCAGCAGAAAAGCTAACGCATATAATTTTTAGTTTTTGTCATTTGATAGGCCCCCGACTACATGTTTCAAATGCACTGGACACAGCAGTCATTCAAAGGCTTGTCAGCTTGAAGTCCAAAAATCCAAATCTCAAAGTGTTGTTATCCCTGGGAGGTTGGGGTGGTTGTGCAACCTGTTCGGATGTTTTCTCAACCAGGAAGAACAGGAAATTATTTTCACGATCTGTAAATGAACTAACTACATTTTTACAAACTGATGGAATTGACCTTGACTGGGAGTATCCAGGCATAGCCGGGTTCCCTGGCCATAAGTTCCAGCTTGCTGACAAGCATAATTTCACTCAACTCGTCAGGCAGTTACGGAAAACATTGGGCAAAGAACATGTGATCAGTTTTGCCGCCGGTGGATTCAATCAATATATCAATGAAGCTGTGGAATGGAAAAAGGTGATGAAAAAAGTTGACATGGTCAACCTGATGACTTATGACCTGGTAGGAGGTTATTCAGTAACTACCGGGCATCACACTGCTTTATATTCATCTCCACAACAACCTGAGTCCATTGATAATGCAGTTTCAAGGTTGTTTCAATTAAAAATACCCAGGCAAAAGATCATTATTGGTGCTGCCTTCTATGGAAGGGTGTGGGAAGCGGTGCCGGACACCAATTCCGGATTGTACCAGCCCGGCAGGTTTAAAACGGGTGTGGATTTTAAAAACGTTGCGACGCAGTATTCGGCAGACAGCGGTTTTATATACCATTGGGATGAGACGGTAATGGCCCCATATTTATATAATCCCAGTCAATCACTTTTTGTTACCTACGATGATAAACATTCTATAGCATTAAAGCTAAAGTATGCGATGGAGAAAGGCCTGGGAGGAATCATGTTCTGGGAGCTGTCTAATGACCAGTATGAAGATGGCTTGCTGGATGTTATCAACAATGCAAAGCTTAAGCATCTAAAGCAATGAAATTTGCATGCGCAGACTTGAGTCCGAAAGCAGATTGGCGCATTGTAATATTTTTCTGCATCAGGCTATTTCATTTTCATTAGGAATTAATGAGAGTTAGTAATGAATTTAATATTATAGCTTTTCCATAAAATAAATGATTTGAAAGGAGATAGTTTGAAAAAAATACTTATTCTTTTTGTCCTGTTCACCGGAAATATGCTCTATGCCCAAACAAAGGTTAACAGTCTTTTATGCGAGCATTTGGTTTCTCCCCTTGGCATTGATGTACCTCAGCCCCGTTTTTCCTGGCAACTTAGTTCGAGTACGCCAGGTATTAAACAACAGTCTTACCAGCTAAGCGTTGGTACGGATTCCCTTGGTGTAATACAGTTGGCTGGAAATTCCTGGATGTTGAAAGGAAAATCTGGTGAGCAACTGGTTACCTATAAAGGCAGTGGCCTTAAACCTTTTACAAAATACTTCTGGTCTGTTACCATAGTTGATAATAAAGGCAATAAAGCAACTGCATCCAGCAGTTTTGAGACTGGAATGATGAACCAGCAAAACTGGAGGGGTTCCTGGATCAGTGATTCAAGGGATAGTAAGATGAAACCTGCAGGGCTTTTCAGAAGATCCTTTTTAATTGAAAAGAAGATTGCTTCTGCAAGGGCCTATATTACAGTTGCAGGCCTGTATGAACTTTATTTGAATGGTCAGCGCATTGGCAACCATAGGCTGGACCCCATGTACACCCGTTTTGACCGCCGCAATTTATATGTTACCTATGATGTGACCTCCAGCTTACAGCCAGGCAATAATGTGGTAGGAGTGATGTTGGGAAATGGCTGGTACAATCACCAGTCCACTGCAGTCTGGGATTTTGATAAAGCCCCCTGGCGCAACAGGCCTTCGTTCTGTATGGATCTACGCATAACCTTCACTGATGGAACACAACAAATTGTCAGTACTGACAAGCAGTGGAAAACAACCCTTGGCCCCCTGCTTTTCAACAGCATCTATACGGGAGAACAGTATGATGCCACCAGGTATATACCAGATTGGAATAATGCTATGGGTGTTGATTCTGCCTGGAAACAATGTACTTATGTTGCAGCACCTTCTACAAAAATAGTAGCGCAAAGTATGGTACCCATTGTTGATGCTGAACTGGTGCCATCAAAGGAAATGAAAAAATTCTCTGATACTTCCTATTTATTTGACCTGGGTAGAAATATAGCTGGGGTAAGTGAAATTAGATTGAAAGGGGTGAGAGGAACTATCATTCGCCTGAAGCATGGTGAACGCTTGTATGCAAATGGACATGTGGACCAATCCAATATAGATGTGCATTATCGTCCTGTGGATGACACTGATCCTTTTGAAACAGATATTTATGTACTCAAAGGAGAAGGGGAAGAAAGCTTCCGGCCCCGGTTTAACTATAAGGGATTTCAATATGTAGAAATAAGCTCCAGCAAACCGGTGACTTTGACGCGTGAAAGTTTGCATGGTTATTTTATGCATTCAGATGTGAAACCAGTTGGAAGCATCCAATCCTCTGATTCGATTATCAATAAAATCTGGTCAGCTACTAATAATTCATACTTATCAAATTTATTTGGATACCCGACAGATTGCCCCCAGCGGGAAAAAAATGGGTGGACAGGTGATGCGGCTATTGCTGTGGAAACAGGACTTTACAATTTTGATGGTATAACAGTTTATGAGAAATGGATGGCAGACCACAGGGATGAACAACAGCCTAATGGTGTGCTGCCTTCCATTGTTCCTACCGGTGGATGGGGTTATGAATGGGGTAATGGGCCAGACTGGACCAGCACCATCGCCATTATTCCATGGAATCTTTATATGTTCTATGGCGACAGTAAGGCACTGGCAGATGACTATGATCACATAAAGAGGTATATAGATCATATCAATGAGCTCTATCCATCGGGGCTTGTAAGTTGGGGACTTGGAGATTGGGTGCCGGTAAAATCGGTATCGCCGGTAGAACTTACATCAACCTGCTATTATTATGCAGATGTGATGATATTGGCTAAGACTGCCCGCCTGTTTGGCAAAGAAAAGGATTGGGTATATTATACTGCACTTGCTTCAAAGATCAAAACTGCTTTTAATCGTAAGTACCTGGATACATTAAATAAAGTATATGGTAAGGGCACACAAACAGAAATGGCAGTGCCTTTGTATTGGGGAATAGTTCCTGATGAATGGAAAGCTTTGATAGCCGGTAACCTGGCCAAAAGGGTGCAAGCAGACAGCGCACGACTGGATGTTGGTCTGCTGGGAACTAAAGCAATTCTTAATGCGCTAAGTGAAAATGGTTATGCAGACCTTGCATTCAGGCTAGCTTCCTCCAGAACTTATCCTTCATGGGGGTGGTGGATGGTAAATGGTGCTACTACGCTTTATGAGAACTGGAAGATCGATGCGGTCAATGACATCTCTTTGAACCATATTATGTTTGGCGAGATAGGCGCCTGGTTCTATAAAGCACTGGGAGGTATGAGGCCTGATCCTGAGCACCCCGGCTTTAAAAATATTTTATTGGAACCCTGTTTTGTTAAAGGACTGGATAGCTTTTCCTGTTATCATGATGGACCATTTGGCCGTATTGTTTCCTCATGGAAGCGAATCAATAATACAATTGAATATCAGGTAACCATTCCCCCGAATTCAAGGGCCTCGTTGATACTACAGGGAAAAAAATATATGATTTCCTCCGGTGTCTATCATTATACCTTAAGTAATCAAAATGAAATCATTCCATGATGGTTTAAAAATTAACAAGACGGGTAAATGCACTAAGAATTACCATCGTCCCATAGGCGAACTAACCCTTCATCCATAATACAGGCAAGGCAATTTTGCTTATTTTTTAGAATTGATTTTAGGCGGTTTGGGCTGTAATGTTAATTTTGCCTCTTCATATGAGGTCCGGCGCTTTAATATTGTTTCTCTTTATATGCTTCCAGGCGGTAAGCGGAAAGAATTATGTTCCTGGAGGAGCGCAGGATCGGCTGTTGCCTTCAGTAGGCATAACAATAGCGCAACAACTTAAAAATGTTCGGTCAACAAGTGATGATCCCATATGTAAAAATGATGATTTACCAGACGAAACACACCTGATCGGCGTAGAAGACGATGATGAAGATTTCATTAACAGGAAGCATTTGCTTTTTTGCAGATATGTTGTAGCCTTCTCAGATGTATTCATTTTGTTGCACCAGGATCATATTTTACCAGGGCATCCTGAATCCTTCGATCCCTGCCTTTACCTGGGCTCTCCAAGGTATATAATACATAGAGCCATAAAAATTTAAATAAACCAGTAATCAAATTGGCAGGTATGTCATCACATGCCTGGCTTTATGTATTACACTTCATCGTTGTACAGGTCATGCTGTCTTAGGAATGACCTTATCAAAGGAATTGCTGGTTTTTACTGATTCCATCTTTTAATTATCCACTTAATAACATGAAAAGAATTGTAAGCTTTATGAGTTTGTGTGCCTTATTATGCCATACAAGCTGTACTTCTGAAAAGAAAGTAAAGGAGGAAATAAGTAAGTACAAGGTGACTTCTCCTTTAAGAGTAGATACTTCATTTGTCAAAGAATATGTCTCCCAGATAAAGTCTGTCAGGAATATTGAGATCAGGGCACAGGAAAGGGGTTACCTGCAAAAAATATATGTTGATGAAGGACAATTTGTGAAAGCCGGCCAGGTATTGTTTCGCATCATGCCTACAATATTCGAGGCTGAGCTTCAGAAAGCACAGGCCGAAGCCAGGGCATCGGAGATAGAATTAAATAATACAAAGGTCCTGGCTGACAAAAATGTGATCTCAAAAAATGAGTTTGCAATGGCGAAGGCGAAACTGGACCAGGCCAAGGCTGAAGTGGCACTAGCCAGGATCCATCTTTCCTTTACCGAGATAAGGGCTCCGTTTTCTGGTACAATCGATCGTATCCCTTTGAAACTGGGAAGCCTTGTGGATGAAGGCCAATTATTGACCAGCCTTTCCGACAATAGCCAGGTATTTGCCTATTTCAATGTTTCGGAGCCTGAATACCTGGATTATAAAACCAATATAAAAAACCGGGGAAGCAACAAAGTAAGCTTGCTGTTGGCTAATAACCAGCCCTTAAAATACCAGGGAGAAGTAGAAACAGTAGAAAGTGAATTTGACCATGAAACGGGAAATATCGCTTTCAGGGCAAAATTCCCTAACCCGGATAATCTTTTAAAAAACGGTGAAACAGGAAAAGTGGAGATGACTGTTCCTGTAAGGAATGCGCTGGTGATTCCTCAGAAATCAACCTACGAGATACAGGAGAAGACCTATGTTTTTGTCGTAGATAAAAATGGTGTTGTCAGATCAAGGAACATTACCATAAGCAATCAAATGCCTGACCTGTTTGTGGTAGGAAGTGGTCTTGGTGAAACTGATAAGGTATTGCTGGAAGGGGTGCAAAAAGTAAAGGATGACGATAAGATCGATACAGAATTTGTGGCACCCAGGGAGGTGATCACGCACCTGAAATTATATGCAGAATAGTGGTTCACCCTCTAAAAGAATTTATCAATGTTTAATAAGTTTATACACAGGCCTGTCCTGTCCATCGTCATATCGCTCATTATTGTTTTTTTGGGTGTGCTGGCCATCACCAATCTGCCTGTCACTCAATTCCCTTCTATCTCACCACCTAAGGTAACTGTAACAGCAGAATACCCGGGAGCCAATGGTGAACTCATGACAAAGGCTGTTCTTATTCCATTGGAAAGAGCCATTAATGGAATTCCCGGAATGAAATATATGGCGTCTGACGCTGGTAATGATGGCGAGGCTACCATACAAATTGTATTTAATCTTGGCACTGATCCTAACCTGGCATCAGTAAATGTTCAGAACCGTGTAGCCTCAGTGGTGAATAAGCTACCACCGTTAGTAGTTCGGGAAGGTGTGAAGATCACGCGGGAAGAATCAAATATGTTGATGTATATCAACCTGTATAGCAAGGACACCAGCATGGATCAGAAATTCCTTTTCAATTTCGCAGATATTAACATCTTGTCGGAATTAAAAAGGGTGAATGGGGTAGGGTTTGCTGATATTCTTGGTAACCGGGAATATGCCATGCGCATCTGGCTGAAACCTGATAGAATGCTGGCCTATAAAATTTCGGCTGATGAAGTATTAAAGGCGCTTGATGAACAAAGCCTTGAAGCTTCGCCAGGAAAAACAGGAGAAAGTTCCGGGAAGCGATCGCAGACCTTTGAATATGTATTGAAATACCCTGGAAGGTTCAGTACAAAAGAGGAATATGAAAATATCGTTTTAAAGTCCAGCCAGGCAGGTGAGCTATTACGGTTGAAAGATGTAGCCGAGGTGGAATTTGGCAGTTCCATGTACGATATTTATTCTACCCTGAATGGCCATTCTTCTGCTGCCATAGTATTGAAACAATCATATGGTAGTAATGCCAGCCAGGTCATAGCTGATGTAAAGGCTAAACTAAAGGAAATCAAAGAAAGCTCCTTTCCTAAAGGTGTGGATTATGAGATCAGTTACGATGTTTCCAAATTCCTTGACGCCTCTATTGAGAAAGTTATTCACACACTTGTAGAGGCCTTTATCCTGGTAGGACTTGTAGTGTTCCTTTTCCTGGGTGATTGGCGCTCAACACTGATCCCGGCCATTGCAGTTCCTGTGTCCCTGGTTGGAACATTTTTGTTCATGCAATTTTTTGGGATCACCCTGAATCTTATCACCCTGTTTGCACTTGTCCTGGCCATTGGTATTGTTGTGGATAATGCCATTGTAGTTATTGAAGCGGTGCATGCCAAAATGGAAACTAAGCATCTTTCGCCATTAAAAGCTACAGAGGAGGCGATGCATGAGATCAGCGGTGCCATTATCGCCATTACATTGGTGATGGCGGCCGTATTTATCCCCGTTGCTTTTATGTCAGGACCAGTAGGAATATTCTACCGGCAATTCTCTATAACCATGGCAACAGCCATTATTCTTTCAGGCCTTGTTGCTTTAACGTTAACTCCGGCGCTATGCGCTATGATGTTGAAGAATACGCACGGAAAAGAGAGGAAAAAAACCTTGCTGCAAAAAATGCTGGATGGTTTTAATAACCGGTTCAATCGTTTGAGTGGCAGGTATCAAAAACTGCTTGGAAAAATCGTTAGCAGGAGAGTGGTCACTTTTGGATTGCTGATAGCCTTTTGTGCAGCCACATGGTTTTTAAATAACAGACTTCCTTCCGGCTTTATACCAAATGAAGACCAGGGAATGTTCTATGCAGTCATTCAAACTCCACCCGGATCATCGCTGGAAAGGACCAACCAGGTTGCTGAAAAGCTACAAAAAATTGCGCAAGGACTGGAAGATGTGCAATCAGTTTCTTCTCTTGCAGGTTATGAGATCCTTACCGAAGGAACAGGCTCTAACTCCGGTACCTGCCTGATCAACCTCAAAAGCTGGGAAGACAGGAAACATTCTGTGCAGCAGGTGATAGATGAACTGGAAGAAAAATCGAAAGAGATATCGGGAGCTACAATTGAATTCTTTCAGCCACCTGCAGTCCCTGGGTATGGAGCAGCCGGCGGCTTTGAATTGCGCTTGCTGGATAAGTCGGGAACCGGGGATTATAAAAAGATGGAAACAGTGAGTAATGATTTTGTAAAGCAACTAAGTAAGCGCCCGGAATTATCATCTGTTTTTACTTTTTATAGTGCCAGCTTTCCTCAATACATGCTGAAGATCGATAATGATATTGCCCAGCAAAAAGGCGTAACGATTGATAACGCAATGAATACACTTTCCACGCTGATAGGAAGTAACTATGAGACCAGTTTTATCAAATATGGCCGTCAGTACAAAGTAATGGTGCAGGCTTTGCCTCAATACAGAGCTTTGCCGGAAGATATCCTGAAACTGTATGTAAAGAACGACCACGACGAAATGGTTCCGTTTTCGGCCTTTATGAAAATGGAAAAAGTATATGGCCTGTCAGAGATCACAAGACATAATATGTACAATTCTTCAGAGATCAGTGGGGCTTCTGCTCCAGGGTACAGCAGTGGATCTGCCATTGAAGCTGTTACAGAGGTGGCCAAAAAAACACTGCCCAGGGGATTTGGAATAGATTGGGCTGGTATATCAGCAGACGAGGTGGCTCGTGGGAATGAAGCTATTTACATATTCCTGATTTGCCTGGTCTTTGTGTACCTGTTACTGGCTGCCCAATACGAAAGCTTTATTCTTCCATTAGCGGTTATTCTTTCCCTTCCTGCAGGTGTTTTTGGTTCATTTCTATTATTGAAGATAATGGGATTAGAAAATAACATCTATGCACAGGTGGCATTGGTGATGCTGGTGGGACTGCTGGGTAAAAATGCTGTATTGATCGTGGAGTTTGCAGTACAAAGACACCGTTCAGGAGAAACAGTTTTAAAAGCGGCTATGCAAGGTGCAGCATTAAGATTTCGACCAATCCTTATGACCTCCCTGGCTTTTATTGCAGGATTGGTACCACTTGTATTTGCCTCTGGGCCCGGAGCTATTGGCAACCGTACCATAGGTGCTGCTTCTGCAGGTGGAATGATACTGGGAACTATTTTCGGTGTTTTGCTTATCCCAGGATTGTATTATGTTTTTGGTAAAATATCGGAAAGACGATTATTGGTAAAAGATGAAAATGAAAATCCTTTAACAGAAGAAATCGATCATCATACAGAGAGAGAAAAAATAGAACACTATGTTTAACCACAAACGACACGGATATTTTATAATAGGAGCCATGATAGCCATGGCAAGCTGTAAGGTTCCATCGGTAGTTCAGAAAACTGAAAACACGATGGTTCCTGAAGCATTTAATGATAGCAGGGATTCCTTAAATATAGCAGCCACGCCATGGCGAAAAATATTTACAGATCAGAATTTGGTTAACCTGATAGATACCGCACTTCAACGAAACCAGGAGCTAAATATCACCTTGCAGGAAATAGAAATTGCAAAGAATGATATACTCTCCCGGCAGGGAGCATTGAGTCCTTTGGTGAGTGCAAAACTTGGTCTTGGAGTTGAAAAAGTAGGCAGGTATACCAGCCAGGGAGCTGGTGATGCTTCTACTGAAATTGCGCCGGGAAAAGAGGTGCCTGACCCGTTGACTGATATTACAGGCGCGGTATATGCAAACTGGGAAGTGGATATATGGAAAAAGCTTCGTAATGCAAAGAAGGCAGCTATTTCACGTTACCTATCAACCATTGAGGGTAAAAATTTCGTTGTTACCAACCTGGTTGCTGAGATAGCAAATTCCTATTTCGAATTGCTGGCACTGGATAATCAGTTAGAGATAGTTCAGCAAACTATCGGATTGCAAAAAAATGCCCTTGATATTGTAAAGATCCAGAAAGAGGCTGCACGTACAACAGAATTGGCTGTGCAAAAGTTTGAGGCCGAAGTGATGAAATCCCAAAGCATGGAGTTTGACATCCGGCAACAGATTAAAGAAACCGAAAACCGCATCAACTTTTTGTTGGCGCGCTATCCTCAAGAAATACCAAGGAATAAGGGTAATTTTTTAAACCTGGTTCCTTCTGTTATTAACTCTGGTATTCCTTCACAATTGCTGGTAAATCGACCGGATATAAGACAGGCAGAATTGGACCTATCAGCTGCAAAACTGGATGTGAAAGTAGCGAGGGCAGAATTTTACCCTTCCCTTGATATATCAGCTGCATTAGGTTTACAGGCATTTAAGCCTGCTTACCTGGTGAAATTTCCTGAGTCGATGCTTTACTCGCTGGCAGGAGACCTGGCAGGACCGCTTCTGAACCGGAATGCTATTAAAGCGGAATTTTATAATGCCAATTCCCGCCAATTGCAGGCTATGTATAATTATGAACGTAGCATATTAAATGCCTACCTGGAAGTTTCCACACAGCTTTCGAAGATCGATAACCTTAAAAAGAGCTATGACCTGAAGTCAAGGCAGGTAGAAGCTTTGACCAAGTCAATTGATCTTTCCAATGACCTATTCAAATCCGCAAGGGCAGATTATTTTGAAGTTTTAATGACCCAGAGAGATGCTTTAGAATCGAAACTGGAATTGATAGAAACTAAAAAAGAGCAGTTGAATGCAGTGGTAAATATCTATCGTGAACTGGGAGGTGGATGGCGATAAAAAATGATGGAAATAAAAAAGAGCTGGCAGTTAATGCCGGCTCTTTTTAGTTTACTGAACAATGAAGCCTTTTATTGTAAATGGTTCTTCGTTTTTGAAGCCTGTTCAAATTGAGTCAATACAGCTAGAAACCTAATAGTTATGAGATTTTAATTGAGATGTAGAAGGTGTGATTCAGTATTTCGGACCATTTACAAAAGACCAGTTATCGAGTCCTGGAAAGGCGATCCAAGGGAAATTATAAGTAAGGAAACTACAAGATTTTTCGAAATTCCAGGGTTGTACAAACGCATATTCTCCGGATATGTCGGAGGGTTGGCATTCAGTAGTTGGGAGATGGAATTTGATGAATTGGAGGAACTCACCTTTAAGGTATGTAAACAACAGGCTTTTATTAAACGCTAATTGTATTGTATAAATAAATTTGAACATCCTCGTTATTTGGTGCTAAATTTTTCTATCAGCAGCACATTTTTGTCCTATATCAGACCGAAAAGCGGTCATCATTGCGTCCAATGACTCAAAATATAGATTGGCCATACGATAGGTTTCTGAATGTCCCGTAGTTGAGATAATTGAACCATCATTTATTTCATACTTTATTAATCCAGGTAATTGTTTTGCCAATGGAACGTGCACATCAAAATAATGTCTTTCAAAAAACTCTTTGTCCTTGGGAGTTTTGTAAATCACAGTCATTTTTGCCATTGCTGAAATATTTGAATTAATATAAAATTACTATTCCTGTTTTGCATGTTTTTTTGAATTAAGTTGTAATATTTTATTTAGTAATTTCTTGTATATCCAAATAATGGGCATATTTTAAAAGATTATAAACCAATAAATTATTATGAAGCAAATTTTTATTTTCATGGCGGCTTCTGCTATGATCGTATCCTGTACTAACTCTAAAGGAGAGGAAAAAGACAAATCAGCTGAGCCTACCAAAACCACTGCAACTGTTACCTCTAAAGAACTAAATCAACAATTTGACAATGCCTGGAACAGTAAAGACTCATCAAAGCTAATATCTATGCTGGCAGATGATGTGCAGCTTTTATCTGCTGCCACACATATGAATGGACGTACTGAAGTTACTGAAAGATTTATCAGGCACAACCTTCCTGTAACAAGTAACCTGCGAACTAATGTAGTAAGCACTGGCGAAAGTGATGCGCTGGCATATGAATCGGGTACTTTCTCACTTGATGTAGCACCGCCAGGAGCTAAGCCTTTTGTAAATAATGGCAATTATACTTTTGTGTGGAAAAAGCAGGCTGATCAATCCTGGAAGGTAAGCTCTATAGTGATGGAAGATCTTCCACCCGTAATAAAAAATAAGTAAATTTTACTTTACACTATGAAGAGGCTGTCTCAAAAGTATGAGGCAGCCTTTTATTTTTTCAGTTTTTTGGTTGGATTTATACACAGATTTACTGTATAAAAAAGGTAAGGTGGTGTCAGCTGTATTGCAGGGTTTTTGCGGTAATTTACTGCATGCCAAGAGGTAAAAAACTCAAAGTCGTATTCAAACAGGATTTTCAGTCTCAGGGGTCGCTTCTCCCGCTCGATCTTAATGATCTGGTAGCTATTGATCATCCCGTTCGCACCATCAACGCAGTTTTAGACAAGGTTGATATCACTTCCATTGTGAAGACCTACAAAGCCGGTGGCGCCAGCAGTTATCATCCGCGCATGCTTCTCAAGGTGATGGTCTATGCGTATGTCAGTAATATTTACAGCAGCCGCAGGATCGAAGAAGCCCTGGGGCAGAATATTCATTTTATGTGGCTGGCAGGCATGCAGCGGCCCGATCACAACACCATCAACCGCTTTCGCGGCCAGCGTTTGCAAAAGACCCTGAAGCCTGTCTTCAACCAGGTGGTGCTGATGCTGTGTGAGGAAGGGCTTGTGAACATCCGCGATCTGTATACAGACGGAACGAAGATCGAAGCCAATGCCAATCGTTACACCTTTGTATGGGGTAAGGCCATCAAGACCAGTCGGGAACGGATTGTAAAGCAGTTGGATGAGTTGTGGCAGTATGCCCTGATGGTGGCAGCTTCGGAGATGGATGATACCGATCCCTCCGGTTTTAAAAAAATCAGCAGTGAGACGGTCAACCAGACCATCGACCGGATCAATGAAGTTTTAAAGGATAAGAAGATCGATCCAAAGGTTCGCGGCAAACTGAATTATGCCAAAAAGCACTGGCCTTCTTCCGTGGACAAGTATGAGCGGCAGGAAAAAATCATGGGAACAAATCGAAGCAGTTTTAGCAAGACCGATACGGATGCATCCTTCATGCGAATGAAGGAAGACCACATGAGAAACGGGCAGCTGAAGCCTGCTTATAATGTTCAGATCTCCACCAATCGTCAGTTTATTGCGCATTACAGTTTACATCAAAACACTTTCGATACAGGTACCCTTACCACGCATTTGAGCGAACATATAAATGCATCGCACATCAAACCCTCAAGTGTAACTACTGATGCAGGTTACGGCAGTGAAGAGAACTATCAATGGCTGGAAAAAAAGAGGATCACCGCTTATATGAAACACAATGAGTTCGACCGCAATCAACACAAAACGACCAGGGATAAAAAACCTTTTTCAGCAGATAAGCTATGCTATGATGAAGGAAAAGATCAGTACCGGTGTCCATCCGGGAAGGTGATGAAGAACGTCGGTACAAAAATACGGACAACAACAACCGGCTATCAGCAGCAGATCACAAAATACCAGACGAAGAAATGTGAAGACTGCCCGCTGCAATCGCAGTGCAATCCGAAGAGGTCTATGCGAACCATAGAGATCAATCACAATCTCAGGCGACTGAAACTAAAGGCAGACAAACGGCTTAAAACCAAAAAAGGAATAAAAAAACGAAAGCAGCGGTGTCATGATGTTGAACCTGTGTTCGCAGCCATCAAACACAATCATCACTTCAAAAGATTTATGCTGCGAGGCCTTGAAAAAGTAAAGGTTGAAACAGGATTACTTGCCCTGGCGCACAATCTTAGAAAAAAAGTAGCCTGAAAAGGGCTTTTTTTGAGAGCTTCCCGCCAAAACCCTTCCCCAATCGTCACAACCAGCAAGAATCACGTAAACCAGATCCCAAAATAAAAAAGGGTATCTCATTTTATTGAGAACCCTCTTTTTAATTCTGTGCCCGGGACTGGAATCGAACCAGCACATTCTTGCGAACGGCAGATTTTGAGTCTGCTGCGTCTACCAATTCCGCCACCCGGGCGATCCTTTACCCTATAAATAGGGTATTTAAGGGCTGCAATGTTACAACATTCTATTCAATTGAAAGAAATCTGTCTTTATTTTTTGATCTGATTATTTGCAACAGCTTTTTTTGTGAACAAATAAATTGCCCAGCACCAACAATATTTTCTTTACGAAATTCATATTGCCCAATTTTAATATTACCAAATGGCAATAACTTAATGTAAAGCTCTTACTTTAATCAATTAGAAAATGCCAATGAAACATAATTAACATTTGCAGTATTTATGAGACTTATAATTCATTTATAAAGGGGATAGTTTAATAATTTTATAGAGTTTGATTAATTTTCTTCCATCCAGGAGAAAAGGATACCACTAATTGAGAGGTTTTGACTTTTGTATAATTAGAATGCTAGTATATGATTAAAATCGGATTGTTAAAAGAAGGCAAGATCCCTCCCGATAACAGGGTAGCATTAATTCCTTCTCAATGTAAATGGCTTGTCAAAAATAATTCAGATATTCAGATTAAAGTTCAAAGTTCAGAAAATAGGTGCTTTAGTGATGAAGAATATAGGCGAGCCGGAATTGAAGTGATTGATGATCTTTCAGATTGTAGTATTCTTTTAGGAATTAAGGAAGTTCCAGTGTCCCAATTACTTAAGCATAAAACCTATTTATTTTTTTCTCATACACGTAAGAAACAGGTATATAATCAGCGTCTTTTACAAACTATCATTGAGAATAAATGCACCCTGATTGATTATGAATGCATGGAACATGAAGATGGCCAGCGAATAATAGGATTTGGATTTTTTGCAGGCATAGTAGGTGCGCATAATGGAATGATGGCATATGGTCAGCGAACGGGAAGTTTTAAGCTGGAGCGGGTATATAAGCAAAAAGATTTTAAGGAGTTGATTCATTGTTATTTTGGATTGAAAGTGCCCAATATCAAAATAGCTGTTACAGGATCGGGTAGGGTGGCACATGGTATATTGGAAGTGATGAACCTGATGGGAATAATAGAAGTAGAAAAAGAGGAATACCTCTCAAGAGATTTTGCCTATCCCGTATATGTTCAATTAAAAGGTTCTGATCTGTATGCTCATAAAGAAAACGGTTCATATAGCAGGGAAGATTTCCATGAACATCCTGAAAACTATGTATGTCTTTTTCAGAATTATGTATCTCAAACGGATATCCTGATGAATGGTGTGTACTGGGATGTGAATGTCCCGCGCTTATTCAGTCTGCAAGCTGTTTCTGCCAGCGATTTCAGGATACAAGTTATTGCTGATATTACTGATGACAGTAACGGTTCTGTACCCATTAACCTTGGTGACCAAACCATTGAAAATCCTGTATATGGAGTGGACAGGCACTCCTTCATTAAAACGCCACCTTTTCAACCAGGTTCTGTTGATGTTATTGCCGTTGGCAATTTGCCTAATGAACTGCCAAGGGATGCATCAAAATACTTTGGAGAACAGTTGATCAAATTTGTTCTGGACGATCTTTTTACAGGCCAATCCGATATTTTGGAAAGAGCCACCATTGTTAAACAAGGCCATTTGACACCCAGGTTTGAATATCTGCGGGACTATGCGGAGGGTAAAACTGGGGTTACAGGTATAAATAATAATCTTTAAGAAGATCTTTAAAGTTTTCAGAATAAACTTCTCCGTTTTTAATTGGTATCACCTCAATGCCGGGCAAGCCTTTTCTCTCTTTGCCTGCCATGATCATTACACGGAAAGGGGAGTGGGTAGTTGTTTGTTTTATGATCAGGGTTTTATGAAGAAAAAGATTTTGTCCTAATAACATTTTCTCCGCTTCTAAAAGCCTCTTATACGGGAGGATCAAGAAAAAATAGCCCCTACCTGTTAGAGCTTGTGAGGCATATCGGATTATGTCCTTTAGGGTAAGACTAATACTATGGTGGGCTAAATTGTTCTTAAGTTCAGGTGATTGTAATTCATTTTCATAATAAGGGGGATTGCTGATAATGCAATCATATTTTCCTACATGTTCTAATATATCTGACTTAAAAATGGAGATTCTGTCTTTCCATGGTGAAACTGATATATTTTCTAAAGCCTGGCGGGCTGCATGATCATCCAATTCTACAGCATCTATGTTCCCGGTATTTTTTTGAGCTATCATCAAGGCTAACAAACCTGTTCCTGTACCAATATCAAGAATCTTAGAGCAATGCAATTTTTGGATCTCAGCTGCACACCAGGCACCAAACAAACAAGAGTCTGTGGTAACTTTCATGGCACAATGGTCCTGGTAGACAATAAACTCTTTAAATTGGAAATAGGGATTAGGCACAATCAAGTTTTTATGACCAGGCAGCCCTTGCGCTGGCGCTTACAGACAAATCTGAAAACTCATTACTTATATACCTGTAATAACCAGTTATAGCAATCATGGCAGCATTATCTGTACAGTATTCAAATGCGGGAATATAGCCTTTCCAGTTATTATTAGTACATAGTTCCTGAAAACTTTTTCTAAGGCCACTATTGGCAGATACTCCCCCCGCAAGGCATAGTTCTCTTATGCCTGTTTGAAGGGCTGCTTTTTTTAGCTTCTTCAAAAGTATAGATATGATCTTCGCCTGAATAGAAGCACAAATGTCTGAAAGGTTATTTTTTATAAAATCTGGGTCTTTTTTCGTTTCTTTTTGTAAAAAATATAGAATAGAGGTTTTTATACCGCTAAAGCTAAAATCAAGAGCTTCTATTTGCGGTTCGGCAAACTGGAACCTTTTAGAATTACCTTCAGCAGCATATTTATCAATCAGCGGTCCTCCGGGGTATGGAAGTCCAAGAAGTTTGGCTGATTTATCAAATGCTTCTCCAGCTGCATCATCCCTTGTTTCTCCAATCACCTGCATTTCGGATGTGCTGATGACTTTTACGATTTGTGTATGCCCCCCACTTACGGTGAGGCAAAGAAACGGGAAAGAAGGTTTGTTCACACCTATGAGGTTGGCCATTACATGTGCCTGCATATGATGAACGGATATCAATGGTTTGTTTAATGATAGAGCTAATGACTTTGCAAACTGTGAACCCACTAATAATGACCCTATTAATCCAGGAGATTGCGTAAAAGCTATAGCATCCACAGAGCTTAAACTGACTCCCGCCTGCTGTAAAGCGATATCTATTACTGGTACTATGTTTTGCAAATGTGCCCTGCTGGCTAACTCGGGGACAACTCCTCCATATTGTTCATGCACCTTCTGATTTGCAATAAAATTTGATAGAATTTCGCCATTCCTGCATATTGATGCTGATGTTTCATCGCACGATGATTCTATACCCAGAATAGTGACCTTGGACTGATTAATTTCCATTGTTAAACAGCTGTAAATAATAAAAATGCTTTTACAAAGAAATGAAAATACTTAGGGATGTAAACAAGTAAAGAAATGACTTTAGATATATTAACTTCTTATGGCTACTACCGGATCCATCTTCGCGGCCTGGGAGGCTGGTATAATGCCTGCAAGAATACCGGCAACGATACAAATAATAATAGCTATTAAAATGATAAAAGGTGAAAGAAAGAAAGGAAAGTCTATTAAAGAACTAGCCACCTTGGTAAGAATAAACACCAGGAGCAAACCCATAATACCCCCGATAATGCAAAGAAAGGCTGATTCCAATAAGAACTCCATCAAAATGACCCTGCTCTTGGCTCCAATAGCTTTTTTAAGGCCAATCTGGGATGTTCTTTCCTTAACAGTAACGAACATAATATTGGCAACACCAAATATGCCTACAATAAATGCCAGGGCTCCGATAGCCCAGCCGCCGATATTGACACTAACGAAAGCTTTTTCAAGCGACTCGCTTAAGTCATTAATATCATTTAATGCAAAGTTATCTTCCTGTGTAGGGTTTAAGTGCCGGATAGATCTCATGGTTCCGGTGAGTTCATCTTTCAGGACTTTACTGCTAACAGCCGGTGCACCTTTCACCATAATAATGGGATCTGACCGTCTTTCGTCAATGACTGATTGCGCAAATTGATAGGGTATGATCATGCTTTTATCAAATTGCCAGCCACCAACTATCTGGCTTCCCTGCTTTTTTATTACACCAACAACATTAACCTTACTTCCTTTTATATCGATAACTTTTCCAGGAGCTCTTTCAGCTTCACCAAATAATTGTTCCGCGATCTCATTTCCAATGACCACAGAATTATTTCCTCGCTGGAATTCTCCTTCAGTTAAAAACCTTCCATATTGTATATCAAGGGGCTGAATATTGGTATAATCCTGTGAAACCCCGTATAGACGTACATTGCTAAGTGTATTGCCATCAACTTCAGCATTGACACTTGAACTAATAAAAAATGCCGCATAACTGGCAGTAGATGTTCTTTTCTTGATCTCCGCAACTTCCTCATACTGAGCTAAAGGACGTTTGGAATATTTCCAAAAAGGGTAATCTGCTCCGCCTCCCCATTCCCATTTATCGATATAAATTGTATTGTTACCCAGCGATTTTAACTGGTTTTGAATATTTGTTTGAAGGCTATTTACTGTTGCCAGCACGCCAATAATGCAAAATATGCCTATTGTGACACCGAATAAGGATAGAAAGGTCCTAAGCTTATTTTTCCAAAGCTCCTGCAGGGCCATTTTAAAACTACTGCCTATTATTTCCAATATGCGGCGCATAGTTCAAAAGTAAATCTTTGTTTTCTTTACACATTTAGAATTTAGCACATTCTTTGATAACAATATTCTATTTTCCCTAATTTCATATAGTTCATTTTTTCGGGTAAATAACCCTAACCATTTGAAAATTTCCAATATTGTTTAAGAGCTATGGCTAAGATTTTAGTAATTGATGATGATCCGGATATAAGGACAGTATTGAATATACTGCTGAAAAAACAAGGTCACCTGGTGGATACAGCTTCCAGGGAGGAAGAAGTGTTTGAAAAGATAACTGAATTCCAGCCAGCTATTATCTTGTTAGATGTTTTACTTTCTGGTGCGGATGGGCGTATGATTTGTCAACAGGTAAAAGCAAATAAAGAAACAAGTCATATTTCCGTAATTATGTTTTCGGCGCATCCTGGAGCTGCAGGTAAAATTGATTCTTATGGAGCTGATGATTTTATAAGTAAACCTGTAAATACAGATAGCCTGATTTCCAAGATACAAAACCAGTTGAAGCTTTCTAACTAAGAAGGGTACATCTTAGCTATTTCCCTATATATCTTTATTAAATCTTAAGGGATTTTTAAGTTTTGAGTAATTCTTTAGCTTAATCATCTCTCCATAGGCATATTCTTTTATTTCAAAGCTTTTAACGTATGATGCTGTACTTTTGCGCGTCCAAAAACTCAATTTATATCTTCTGATAAAGCCCCAGATGCCTCGGGGTGAGCACACGTATGACGGAAGATTATAAAGGATGAATTAGGATTAACAACATGAAGTATCAGCAAGAAATAGAAAAGCGTCGCACTTTTGCCATTATATCGCACCCCGATGCCGGGAAAACTACGTTGACTGAGAAGTTTTTATTATTTGGTGGGGCCATACAAGTGGCAGGGGCGGTAAAGAGTAATAAGATCAAAAAGGCAGCCACTTCTGACTTTATGGAGATAGAACGTCAAAGAGGTATTTCAGTAGCTACATCTGTAATGAGCTTTGAATATGAAGGCACTCTCATCAATTTACTAGATACACCTGGCCACAAAGACTTTGCTGAAGATACATTCAGAACATTGACGGCTGTTGACAGCGTGATCCTTGTCGTAGATAGCGTGAATGGTGTGGAAGAACAAACAAGAAGATTAATGCAGGTGTGCAGAATGCGTAAAACACCTGTAATCGTTTTCATCAACAAACTGGATAGAGACGGAAAGAATCGTTTTGACCTTTTGGAAGAAATAGAAAAAGAGCTGAGTATATCACTGCATCCTATGACCTGGCCCATAAACCAGGGAAAGGATTTCAAAGGTGTATATGACCTCCACAATAAGAGTATCCGCCTTTTTACTGCTAATACAAAGGCAATAGATGAGGATACCATATCCATATCAGATCTTTCCTCTACGGTCTTAAATGAAAAATTAGGTGAACGTGACGCTGCAACCTTAAGAGAAGATGTTGAATTAATTGACGGCGTTTACGGCGAATTGGATGTCAATGATTATTTAAGCGGTGACGTAGCTCCTGTATTTTTTGGTAGTGCCATTAACAATTTTGGTGTAAAGGAAATGCTGGACACCTTTATCCGAATTTCTCCTAAACCACGCGACAGGGAAACAAATAAAGGTCTGGTAAAAGTGGATGCAGATAAGTTCAGTGGTTTCATTTTTAAGATACATGCTAACCTTGATCCTAAGCACAGGGACAGGATAGCTTTTTTAAGAGTATGTTCCGGCAGATTTGAACGTAATAAATACTTTCATCATGTGCGCCTGGATAAAGATGTTCGATTTAGTAATCCATATTCTTTTTTAGCCAGGGAGAAAAACGTTGTGGATGATGCTTACCCGGGAGATGTAGTTGGTTTATTTGATACAGGGAACTTTAAGATAGGGGATACACTTACCGAAGGTGATGAATTCTTCTTTACCGGAATTCCTTCTTTTTCACCGGAAATATTTAAAGAGGTAGTGAACAAAGATCCAATGAAGACAAAGCAACTGGAAAAGGGATTGATACAACTTACAGATGAAGGGGTTGCCCAGTTGTTCACACAGTTTGGTGGAAATAAAAAAATCATAGGTTGCGTAGGTGAACTTCAGTTTGAAGTGATCCAATACCGGCTACTTCATGAATATGGAGCTTCTGTAATTTTTAACAGCGTGCCATTTTATAAGGCTTGCTGGATTACGAGTGAAGACCCTAAAAAGCTGGAAGATTTTATCCGGTTTAAGTCTGGGAACATTGCCATTGATAAGGACGGACATTTAGTATACCTGGCGCAAAGTGAATGGTTCCTGAATACAGAAAGAACCAATAACCCTGATGTCGAATTTCACTTTACCAGTGAAATTCATAAGTAAACAGGCATTAATTAGTACTCGGGACACTTACCGATATAATTTTGTGGAGTTATGACTTTCAGTTCCTTTTTTAAAGTAACAGGGATTTTAAGGCCATCAATGAATTTTTGAATGGCTGCTTTGTCAATCTTTTTATTTCCTCTTGTAAGGTCTTTCAGTGCTTCATAGGGGTTGGGATATTGCTCCCGGCGCAGAACAGTTTGAATAGCTTCTGCTACAACGGCCCAGTTATTTTCAAGATCTGAATTTATTTTATCGGTATTTAGTACCAGTTTATTAAGACCTTTATCAATGGATTTGAAAGCCAGGATAGTATGTGCAAAAGGAACTCCTATATTTCTTAAAACAGTGGAGTCAGTAAGGTCTCTTTGTAATCTTGATACAGGTAGCTTGGCGGACAGGTGTTCTAATAGCGCATTTGCCAGACCTAAATTACCTTCTGCATTTTCAAAATCTATAGGATTTACTTTATGAGGCATGGCGGATGAACCTACTTCACCTTTCTTTACTTTTTGTTTAAAATAATCCTGGGATATATAGCTCCAAATGTCCCGGCAAAGATCAATAAGGATTGTGTTAATTCTTTTTATACAATCAAAACCTGCAGCTAAATTATCATAATGTTCAATTTGGGTAGTAAATTGAAGACGCTGCAGACCTAAAGTATCCTGTATAAACTCATTAGCGAATCCAATCCAGTCTTTTTTAGGGAAAGCAATATAATGTGCATTAAAATTACCTGTAGCACCTCCGAATTTAGCACTGATAGGGATGTTTATCAATTGTTCTATTTGATTTTCGGTCCTTTCTATAAATACCATTAATTCTTTTCCAAGTGTAGTGGGGCTGGCTGGTTGTCCATGAGTGCGGGCAAGCATGGGGATTCCTTTCCATTGCCTTGCCAATACCTTCAATTCAGCTACTAGATTGAACACGGCAGGGAGGTACTCAAATTCAAGTGCGTGCTTCCAGGATAATGGAATTGATGTATTATTTATATCCTGGGAAGTTAATCCAAAATGCACCCACTCTTTAACACCTGTTTCTCCAATTTTATCTAATTGCTTTTTAATAAAGTATTCAACAGCCTTTACATCATGATTTGTGACCTTTTCAATATCCTTGATCTCTTGTGCCTGTTCAATAGAAAAGTTGTCCTTCACCAAGGTCAATTGTTCTGCAGCTTTGGCAGATAATTTAAATACTTTTTTATGCGAGAGAAAGAGCAGGTATTCCACTTCCACTAAAACTCTGTATTTCATCAATGCATATTCTGAAAAATATTCATCCAGGTGTTGCACTTGATTCCTGTATCTTCCATCAATTGCAGAAATAGCGGTAAGTGAAGAAAGTTCCATGTGTTTTAATGAAAAAGTTGATACTGATTGTGATTTTCAACCTGAAGAATTATGATTTCAGTCGGGCATTCAACCTTAAACAGCGTTTATATTTGCGGCAAAATTAAATGATTTGGGTAAGATAAGAGTTGCGGCAGTAAGTTATCTCAATACTAAACCATTATTATATGGAATAGAACGACATCCTGTTAGAGATGAAATTGAGCTGATAGTGGATTATCCGGCTAAAATAGCTCAAATGCTAATTGACGATAAAGTAGATATTGGTCTTATCCCTGTAGCTGCGACACTGAAGCTTAAGGAATGGCATACAGTTTCTGATTATTGTATCGGTGCAAATGGTCCTGTGGCATCTGTTTGTATTTTCTGTGAAATGCCTATTGATGAAATCGAGACTGTTTACCTGGATTATCAATCCCGAACTTCAGTAAACCTTGCTAAGGTTTTATTAAAGGAATATTGGAAGAAAGATGTTGTATTTCTAGATGCAAAAGGAGAGGACTTTCGTCAAAAGATTGTTGGATCCACTGCAGGTGTAGTAATAGGCGACAGAGCCCTTGAACAAAGACAACATTCAACTTATATATATGACCTGGCAGAAGCCTGGAAATTGCATACCGGACTTCCATTTGTTTTTGCGGCATGGATAGCTAATAAAAAGCTTCCGGCAAAATTTGAACGATTATTTAATGAAGCCAACAGCATGGGATTTGATCATATTGATGAAATTGTCAAGCAAAACCCTTTTGAAGCTTTTGATTTAAAGAATTATTATACTAAGTGTATTGACTATAATCTTGATGAGACAAAAAGGAAAGCAATGCAATTGTTTTTAGAGAAGTTGTGATCCTAGCCCACAAGCCCAGCTATATTCCAACAAAAGCAATCAATTGTAAACAGCATAGACTTGTAAACTACCAGAACAGTTACTAGTAAACATGCATTAGTGAGCCCTTGTATGCTCAAAGAAATTTATTGTTTAAAAGTAATTTTAATAGCTAACCTTCAATTCTTAAAGCAAAAAATATTTAACTGAACATCATAATCCCTTTTAGGCTTTATATCATTATACACAAAAGGATAGTCATAAACACTTGTTGCTTCTTTGATATAAAAATTGAAACCAGATTGATTGATTATTTCTAAAATTTCAATAAGCTCATTATTTTCCTTAAAGCTACCGTGATATTCCAGGAACATATTTTGTACAAAGTGTAAATTTTCTTTTATATCTTTTAATACTTCATATTCTGCTCCTTCTATATCTATTTTTAAGAAATCTACTTTTCTATGAATAAAATCCTTCAGCCTAATTGCCTGAACGGTGGATGAGTTGGCTCCAGAACTATTTGCAATTTTACTGCCCATATTTCCTTCATTTTTGAAATGCAGCTCGGTATCAGTAATCCAAACTGCTTTCTCTTCTAGCGTTACATCTTTTAATTTAAAAGAAGTTATATTTTTACTTAGAAGCTCAAAATTTTTTTTATCAGGTTCAAAAGCAATGATTTGAGCATCATTATATTTTTCTTTCAAGTAAATCACACTCAATCCAATGTTGGATCCACAATCAATAATATAGGGAGACAGGCCAAGATTGATTTTATATATTTCCTGTACAAAGATTTCTTTTAAGCCATGAAGAAAATCTGAAGGACTTATGTAAAAGATGGTATTTCCTTTGTAATTATATTGACGGACCTTACCTGCTGGTATATGTTTTAGCTGTTTGATCTTGAACCAACTCAATCCTGCTTTTTTATAAGGATTCAAAAGGGCGTTTTTAGTCCGCGCCGTTATACCTCTCCATAAATTGAGAACAAAAGATTTACTTTGCATTTTTCTAAATATTTGCAAAGTAAAGTATTGTTGGATAAGAAAGTGTCAATTGATGTTATCTGTAATAATTTGTTCGGTAAATGAAGAACTTCTTTCTAATATAAAAAGAAATATTGCTTCTACTATTGGCTTAGAATATGAATTACTGGTCTGGGATAATAAAGGCAAAAATTATGGCCTGTGTAAGGTTTATAATTTAATGGCTGGAAAAGCCCGTTTTCCATATGTGTGCTTTATACATGAGGATATTATTTTTGAAACTCCAAACTGGGGTAAGATAGTATTAGAAATTTTCGACACGAAAAAAGAAATAGGTTTATTAGGTGTTGCAGGAGGGAAGTATAAAGGAAAATATTTATCAGGATGGTTTTCAGGCATTAAAGGAATGGATTACTTCCATATAATTCATAAGAACAAAAACAACGAACAAAACTTATCGAATTCCAATCAATGGGAAACACCGGAGGTAAAAGTTGTAACTATTGACGGAGTTTTTATGTGTGCCAGAAAGTATGTTTGGGAAATGACAAAGTTTAATGAAGATTTGCTCAAAGGGTTTCATTTTTATGATATTGATTTTTCATTGCAAGTCGCGCGATCATATGAAGTAATAGTAACCAATAGAATTGATATAATTCATCTTACCCAAGGTGGAGATTTTGGCAATAATTGGGTTAAAGAGGCTTTATCTTTCCACACAGCTAATTCCAATGTATTGCCATTTTATTGTGAAAAAGTAAATGCCTATTCAGCGGAGCAAATAGTTGCTAAAACCTGGCTGGATAGGTTGAAAACAGAAAGGATCAATTTGGGTTATAAACTAAAATGGATAAACGTACAACACTTATATAAGGTAAAGGCTTTATGGCCGTTTGTGGTAAAGTTTTTATTATACAAACCTTCAGGAATTGCATTTATACATGATCTACTTAAAAAGTACAAGGGACAAATTTTAAATAAAAAATAAGTAGCTTATGGACCAGGTTTTTTTTTCTATTTGCATTCCCGCTTTCAAACACGAAAAAAATATAAGGCGGTTGCTTAATTCTATAGAAGTTCAATCGTTCAGAGATTATGAAATAATAATCAGTGATGATTCTCCAGATAATTCCGTCCAATCTGTAGTAAGTGCATTTACTTCATTGCCTATTAAATATTATAGAAACATTCCTTCACAGGGCATGCCTCGTAATTGGAACTTTGCAATTTCAAAAGCTTGTGGCCAATGGATAAAAATCATGCATGATGATGACTGGTTTTCAGATAAGGACAGCTTAAAATATTTTGCAGAAGAAACTACAAAGGGTGGAATGTTTATCTTTTCCAGGTATATGGATGTTTTTGAGAATGGGAAGGTAACAAAACCATCATTTTCATCCTATTTGGAGAAAAGAATACTGAGGAATCCTGTTTCGTTGATGGCAAAGAATGTAATTGGCCCTCCTAGTGTTACCTTGATTCATAATAGTATAAAAGAACAATATGATGAGCGATTCAAGTGGCGGGTAGATATTGATTATTACATAAGTTTATTATTAAATCGAAATAGTTTTTCAATTATAGACAGGCCACTTATTAATGTGGGAATTAGTGCTGCCCAGGTAACGAATTCTTGTTACAATGTGCCGGAGGTTGAATTGCCCGAATCATTATTAATTATTGAAAAATATGGTTTATTGCCATTTCGAGATATTCTTGTTTATGATGCATGGTGGCGCATGCTTAGAAACATGAATATTAGAAGTAAGGAAAAAATATCCATGTATGCTTCTGGTCAAGTTCCCTCAATAATCCTTACAATGATAAAACATGAGTCGTTTATTCCTATTAAGATTCTTAATATAGGTGTAGTTTCAAAGATATTGATGTTTATATCTTATTTGCTTAATAAAAAATTAATAAAGATTGATGTCTGAATCATTGTCGATTATCATTGTCAATTATAACTCAATAGAATTAATTAAAGATTGTATTGCGTCTGTCTACCAATTTACCAATAGCCTTGATTTTGAAATATTGGTGGTTGATAATTCAGATTCAAAAAAGGATGAGATATTACATGATTTTCCCCATGTCAGCTGGATTCCGATGAAATACAATGCCGGTTTTGCCCGGGCTAATAATGAAGGTATACGGCAGGCGAAAGGGGAGGTAATTTTGCTGATGAACCCAGATACACTGGTGCAGGATAATGCGATAGAATTATGCTTCAAAAGGTTTGTCTCTTCATCTTATCCTGGCTGTGGGGTGCAGCTTTTAAATCCTGATGGGACACCACAGATCTCGGGAAATTTCTTCATTACCGGCGGGGTTAATAATCTTTTGCCGTTGCCGTTTTTTGGTAAGCTGCTCAAGTGGCTGGGTACTACGTTAAAAGTTAAAAAAACTAATGTGCCTGAGGCTGAAGGTGAGCATGAAGTAGATTGGGTGAATGGCGCATTCCTGATGGTGAAAAAGGCTGCAATAGAAAAGGCAGGTTTACTTGATGAGGATTTTTTTCTTTATGCAGAAGAAATTGAATGGTGTTCACGATTGCGTAAGCAGGGACCATTATGTATTTACGGAGATCTGCATATTATTCATTTACAAGGAGAAACAGCAAATGAAACCTTTGGGTCGTCAGGCAAAGGATATTATAATTTATTCGATAAAAAAGGCAGGCAAATTCTTCTTTCAAATTTTGTAAGAATAAGGAAGCAATATGGTGTACTATGGTTTTTGTTTCATTTGCTTATTTATGTAATAGAAATTCCTTTCTTCCTTTGTATAGTGCTCATTCAAAAAATAATTGGAACTAAAGTAAGATATAATGGAACCCATTTTTTTGGGTATGTACGTAATTTATTTTTTTTATTAAGCCAGGCTTTAACGATTATTAGGAATAAACCACATTTTTATAAGGCCTAATTAATACCACAGCCTTGCTTTAACCTTTGCAAGGTAACAGAGATCATTTTTTCCAATAGGTTTCCGTATTTCACTAGCTGGGATCTTGAATACTTGCACCCATCCTTTAACCCATCCCTTAAAATGAAAGGAAGTCTTTATCAGGTATTGAAAACTCCATAGGAGGGCGGTGGTATAAAAATATTTAACAGGTAGATATTTCCATGCTACCGTAGCTTTATTAACCCACATTCCACGCAGTTTCTCCTTATTAGTCAACCGGCCTTCTGGAGATTCCTTATGTAAAGCAACAACCCTGTCATCATAAATAATCTTATACCCTGCTCTTATACAGCGGTAACTCAAATCATATTCTTCCATGCCGTAAAAAAAGCTATCGGGATACATTCCCACATTATCAAAAACTTCTCTTTTTATTGCATGAGCACATCCAGCGTAATAATAGGTTTCAAAATGATGCAGCTTTTTTCTTTTTCCAAATTGTTTGTGTGGAAAGGCTGTTTGTTGTAAACTTAATGTTGACTCATAATATACTTTAAAAGCTGCAATCCCTGCTTTGCGATTGACGTCTACAGAGTCATTGAAAATATTTATTGTCTGCAGTAGGGCATCTTTGTTATTGAAAACAGCATCATCATCTAAGAACAAAAGAATAGGCGCGGTGCTTTTTTGTATAGCATAATTTCTTCCTTTAGATACACCTAAATTATTCTCAGTTTTAAAATAGCAAAAAGGAACAGTGGGCGAGTTGGCAATAAAGTTCTCCACATCTGCATAGCTTTCCGATGAACGGTTATTTACAATAATCACTTCTGCTAATAATTCCAGGTTATCAAGCCCGGCAATATTTTTGGCTAACTCCAGCATATCACCAGGCCGGTTATATGTAATGATAACTATAGATAGCTTAGCTGTGTTCATTTTTTAATCCCGATTACCTGCTCCAATTTAGTTGCAGTTTCAGCTGCAATTGTTTGCCATGCATAATAACTATAAAACTTCTGATGGGTTGACGCTTTAGGCTCATTTAGAGAATCTACTATTTTGTCCACAAAACATTGCCAATCTTCATTCCTTACAATCTTCAATTTACTTCCACACACCTCTGTTTTTATACCTTTTGATCCTGACTCTGTGGAGATGGCAGTGCAATTGTTTGCAATCGCTTCAACAAGTTTTGTTTTTATTCCCGAATCATTTGTTACTGTATTTAAAAAAAGATCTGACCCCTGGTAAACAAGTTCAACATCAGAAGCATAATCTATATAGATCATTCTTTTTTGGCTTTTAATCTTATTTTGTAGGTTGCCTGAAAGCCTTTTTCCACTAATGATTATTGTATAATCAAGCTGCTTTTTTTCTAATTCTGGGTTTACTTTGTCAATGAGGTGTTGAACTGCTTCTATATTAGGTTCATAATCTAAGGTTCCATTAAAATAGAATATATACTTACTGTTTAATCCTAATTGTTGTTTCAATACATTATGGGCATCAACTATTTGATTTGGAGGCTCTATACCATATGGAGCAACCCAACATTTTCTTTCCTCTAATTTGAATTCCTTTACGGCAATAGCTTTATCAATTTCACTAATAAAAAAACTACAATCAGCTTTCTGGTGGATCCATTTTTCATATGACCTGTACAACGGCCACCAACTTCTTTTCATTTGCTTAAAACGGTATGTTTCGAGGTTGTGTGAATGAATGGCAAATGGTCTTCCAGTCATTTTTTTTAGAAGCCAGGCAATCCAGCCTGTATAGGAATGTTCTGCTATGATACAGTCAATATCAAGCTTTCGTACCAGGTCGGCAAGTCTTCTAATAATAAAAAGATTTCTTATCATCTCCTTATTAGGATAAATCAGCGGGTATACCGGAAATGTGGTTTCTATTGCTTCTGTGTTGTCGCGTGAAACTACCATGTGTATATCATGATAGTTACTTAAATACTTATAGAAGTAAAAAACTCCTTTTTGCCCTCCCATATGAGGTGGAAATATTTTAAACGAAGTCAATGAAAGCAACCTTGCCATGTCAGGTCAATTTTACCTGCTTTGGCCTGATATTTAATATAACTGCAATCAATAGCCATACTAATATAATTATGCCTGCAATCAATGATATAGTGTCTCCCGTATAATATGAAGACGGATGAAAAACAAATTGTATTTGGTGTTGCCCTGCAGGAATAGAAAGGCCACGCAAAACATAGTTAGTTCTAAGAATAGGGGCTTCTTTCCCATCAATATAAGCCTTCCACCCCTTGTTATAATAAACCTCGCTGAATACGGCAAAGTTGCTGTTTGCGGAATTTGACTGGTATGTTGCTACATCGTTATCGTTTTTTACCAGATGTATAGAGGATGCGCTATCTTTTTGCTGTGTAATGGCAACCAGCTTTTCATCTTTTGAAAATAGTATTGCTGTATCTTTTGGATTAAAGTTATTCATTGCATTCATCACTGCTGAAGGTGTTGGTTCATACCTTACAGCATTTACAAACCATGCATCTCCCAAAGCTTCCGGATTAGTATATACCTGGTCGTTGCCTTTCTGATCTTTTTGAATTATGTATTTGGTATTCAGCATATTGGCCACAGGCATTGATTGTGGGAATTTCGATAACTGGTGTTCTATTAAATCCTGGTAGATACTAAGTTTAGCAGGATGATAGCCACCTATAGTTTTATGGAAATAAGACGGTAAAGCGTAACCTGATCCAAGTGCTGCAGCCATTCCCTGGCGTAGGTCAAAAACACGGTAATACGATGTATCCTGTAATATTTGTGCATCTGCAGCTGAAGGCGTAAAATTGGCCTGGTATTCAGCCTCATCCTGGTAGTGCTCTCCATTCAGGTATTTCGAATCAATACCCATTACATCAATAAAGGATAACAAACCTATAATTCCGAGTACTATTAATTCTTTTGAATTTTTGCGTATGCTTAACCATAACAAAAATGCTGCTGATGCAATGAATAAAAATGAACGTATTAAACTACCAAAAAACAAACCTTTACGATCTTCTTTTAATGCATCTAAAAAAGATCTGACATACCCTTTTGCCTGGTCGGGTGCTGAAGCTATTTGTGTTAAAAGAGCTTTATCACCATCGCTTTTATAATCGGCACTCATATAGATCAGTAAGAGAACTACGAAAATTCCTGCTGTTAAAAGAAGTCCTTTTTTATAACGCTGCCATAATTCTTCTTTGTTGTCATAGGTAACTATCTTCTGCAAGGTTAATATAGACATCATGCAGAATAAAAATGTAGGGATAACAATTGTCATGCTGGGTGCACGAAACTTGTTATAAAAAGGTAAAGTATTTAATAGAAAAGTATTAAAGCCATCAAAGAAACTGCCCCAACTCATCATAAAAGCTAATATTGAGGCTCCTAAAATCCACCATTTGTGTTTGTTATCTAACACAAAAAATCCAATCAATGCCAGGAAACATATTATAGCGCCACTGTAGGGAGGCCCTTGCGTGCCGCCGATTCCGCCCCAATAAGCTCCAAGATTGTATTGCAATTGTTGTGAAACTTCTGGTGGCATCTGGCGTAAGGCTTCTAAAGCTTTTGAATCGTCTTCAGCTACCTCCAGCGAACTACTGCCTCCATACATGCGAGGAACCATCATTACAAATGGTTCACTTTTATACATACTGTAGCTAAGCGCATAATCTTTACTTAATCCTGTTTTCGTTGTGTTGGAACTACTGTCTGCCAATTCACTCCCTCCACGGATAGATTCTTTAGCGTATTCATAAGTAGTAAAAAGAACAAGAGCATTACTTAATATCCCGAGTAAAACTGCAACTGCTGTAACAGAGCCTGCAACAACCAGGTGCTTTATTTGCTTTTGCCGCACCCATGATATTACATATCCAATTGTCATGAATAGCAAGATCAAAAATGTATAATATGCAATCTGGGGATGATTCATACCAATCAATAAGGCGGATGATAAACACGTCAGGGCACCCCCCAATAAGTATCGTTTTTCATAAACCAGTATAATAGATCCAACTAAGAAAGGCATCAATGCAATAGATTGCATTTTGGTATCATGTCCCGCTCCTATAATAATAACATTATAAGTGGCATATGCATATGCCAAACTTCCAATAATCCCTATATAGGGATTAACGCGCAACACCTGGGACAAAAAATAAAAACATACACATGCCAGGAAGAAAAAACTTATTGGTTTAGGTAGGTTTAAGGTTAATATATAATAAAATAATCCCGGCGAAATAGAATGCTGTGATTCCATTGCTATTTGATAAGCTGGCATACCGCTAAACATGCCATTTGTCCATAACGGAAAATGACCATGTGTTTCTTTGTATTTAAAAGAGTTTTCTGCCATGGCTTTCCACTGGGTAACGTCATGTTGCTGAAGTACTTTACCCTCTAAAACGGGCCTGCAATAAATTAAAGCCACAACCAAAAAAATAATTACAGCTATCAAGTGAGGAAGGACTCGTTTAAAGATTCCTTTATTCATATACCGGTTTTTAGATGGCGACAAAATAATGTTATTTTAAATGAATTATACCGGAGTTATATGGAAAAATCTGGTAAAGTTTAATTCCTTATTTTTAAAATACGAATAGTCAGAATAGTTTGATCAATAATTAGGTTTTCAATGCGTTGGCTTTTTTTTCTTTCCCGGCTGGCATTTATCTGTAATATCTTCTTTGTTTTTACCTTTTTCATACAGGTATCCAATTGGATGTCTGGGCTGGCAATTACCAGTACAATTGCCATTATCGGGTATTTATTGGCAGCTCTATTCAACCCTCTCGTTAATTTCTCTTACCTGGTGCTTGTATTGATTGGTAAAAAATTTTGGGCAATGATACCTTCCTGGTTAATCATTGCAAATATTGTTTTCTTAATTATGCAATTTATTTACATCCTATATTTAAATGATACACTACATACTTAAAGACAAACCTGCTAAGCTTTTTCTTGGAATTACCGCCTTTTTTTGCTGCAATGCTTTGATTGCAGAATCTATAGGAACCAAAATATTTTCATTAGAGAAATTATTTGGCTTTCATCCAGTAAACTTTAGTTTATTTGGTCAAAGTGGGCTTTCTTTTAACCTTACCTGTGGGGTATTATTATGGCCCCTGGAATTTGTAATCACCGATATAGTTAATGAGTATTACGGTCCTAAAGCTGTAAGGAGGATTTCTTTTACTGCTATAATTCTGATTTCCTATGCTTTTCTAATGTATTTCATTGCAATTGGGGTACCTCCAGCAGATTTCTGGATAGGGTCGGGAACATCCAATGGAATAAGTAATATGCAAACCTCTTTCAATGCCATTTTCGGACAAGGCATGCGTATCATCATCGGTAGCCTGGTTGCTTTTTTGGTAAGTCAACTGGTTGATGTCTATATATTCCACAGGATAAAAAGAATAACCGGCGACAGGAAGATTTGGTTAAGGGCTACCGGGTCAACTCTTGTTTCGCAGCTAATAGATAGCTACATAGTACTTTTTATTGCTTTTTCCGGCGTATTTACCTGGCAAATGATACTTGCTATAGGCATAATGAACTATATATACAAGGCTATAATGGCTTTGATCTTGACTCCTGTAATAGTTTTTGTAGAAAAAAAGATCGCAGATTATGTGGGTCACGATATAGCACACAAAATGAAGAAGGCAGCTATGGGGGAGGAAGATGATGGGTTTTTGAATATTCCTACTGCTGGCTAAAATCAAAGGGAGCGCTTACTTTCTGTTTTTAAGCATCCTGGCAACTATTTTATCAATTGGAAGTGTCACAGCCTCTTCGGAAAAGATCTCCCAATCTATAAAACGAAAACATTCTGTTTCCTGCTGTTCAGAATAAACCTTTAATTGGAATTCATCAAAATCAAATGGGATAGTGCTGATCCGGGTCGTAATGGCTTCAGTTGCCGTTACCAGGTAGTAGATGGAAATGATCTGCTGTCCGGGGTGAAATGCCGACAATTGAAAATAATCTGTTGTATAAAAATGCTCGCCGACTTCTACATTTAAATTCATTTCTTCCAGAAATTCCCGTCGAAGGCAATCCCTTGTGCCTTCCCCAAATTCGAGGCCTCCGCCTGGAAATTTTGTAAAATAATTACCCCTAATGTATTCATCACTTACCAACACCTGGTCTTTCTCATTTACAAGTACTCCATACACCCGTATATTAAAGGGAAACATTATTGGAATAATTTTTTTCTAAGGAAAAACCAACCGACCAGGATAGATATAGTTAGAGACAGCACTGCTACTATATAAAAGGCATATGGTGAATGTTCAAAACCACTCGGTACGTTCATGCCGAATAAACTGGCGATCAATACTGGAAAAGTGAGTACAATTGTAATTACAGCTAATCTTTTCAATACAAGGTTCTGATTGTTTGCAATTATACTGGCATAGGCATCAAGTGTGCTGCTCAGGATATTGGTGTAAATATTCGCCATTTCCAGGGCTTGCGAAGTATCAATAATAAGATCTTCCAGTATTTCCTTTTCTTCTTCACTTAACTTTAAAAAATTAGTACGCTCAAGTTTTATGAATAAAAGCTCATTCGATCGCAGGGCTGTCACAAAATAGACAAGACTTTTTTGAATACGCAGCAATTGCAATAATTGTTCATTCCGGTTAGCAACATAAAGTTGTTGTTCAAGAAGATTTCTTTTTTGGTTGATCTCCTTCAAATGATCCATAAAATCCTGGACTATCTTCTCAAATATTTTAAGCACCATCATGTTCTTCTTATCTGGATGACGATTTTGAAGAGTATTGAGGAACCTTTTAATGGCTGGATTTTCAAATGAGTTTACTGTTACTATCTGGTTATGCGTCAAAATAATACAGATAGGGATAGTGATATAATAGGCATCACTTTCATTGAAAGAATTATTTTCTGTGGGTGTTTTTAAAACTATTAGACGAACATTGTCTTCTTCTTCATACCTGCTTCTTTCGTCAATATCCAGTGAATCAGTCAAAAAATCTAATGGTATATCCAATTTGTCAGCTAATTCAGAAAACTCTTCTTGTCTTAATGGCGGGGATATATTGATCCAGGAACCCTTCTCTGGTTTGTCGATTTCTATTGTTTTTTGATTGGTATTGACAAAATATTTGATCACAGTACTTCTTTATTTAATAATTATAGGGTCCCCCGGTTCAGTTGAAATGTTTTAGTTGTCATTACCTTTTCCATAAATAGGCTTAATTAATCTATTTCAATAGTTCCCGAAAAAACTTTAACGGCTGGCCCACTCAGCCAGATATTTTTAAATGTATCTCCTTTTTTCTCGTATTCTACGCTTAATAGACCACCTTTCGTTTTTACTTCAACACGATTAAAACCACTATCATTATGCGCACTTACAAGAGCTGCTGCTGTAACGCCTGTGCCGCAAGAAAAAGTTTCATCTTCTACTCCTCTTTCATAGGTACGAACAATAATTCGGTCTGTTAATTCAGTTTGTTCAACAAAGTTGACATTAATGCCTTCTTTTTCAAATTCTTTATTGTGCCTTATCTCTTTTCCTTTTTTGTAAACATCCAGGTGCATTACGTCATTTGTGAACTGTACATAATGAGGTGAGCCTGTATTTAATATATAATCACCATGGTCATGCCTGACCTGGTTGACATCATTCATCTTCAGCGCAACAACCTTTTCATTAATATTCGCTTCATGCGGGCCATCAACAGCCAAAAAAGAAAAAGAGGTTTTGTCAATTCCTATATCATATGCAAATTGGGTGAGACACCGTCCCCCATTACCACACATCGTACTTTCCCGACCATCAGAATTATAATATTTCATTTCAAAATCATAACCTGGATGTGTATTTAACAGCATTAACCCATCGGCTCCAATCCCAAACCGTCTATCGCATAAGAATGCCACCTGCTGCCTGGTTAGAGAATCATATCTTTTATCCCGGTTATCCATTATTATGAAATCATTACCTGTCCCCTGGTATTTATAAAATTCAATTTGCATAGATCAATATTTTGTATCCATTTTGTTGCTATTTACCAAGCCTTATGAAATGATTCAAATTTAGAGCATTGTAACAGCATTAATTTCTTAGTAATAAGATTCAAAAGGAGTTGGAGATCACCTCTAATGTTTGTTGAATTAATTTATGTATAAGCTTATCGGCATCTTTCGTAAATTCTTTCTGAATCCTGTTTGCCACAATAGCATTTAAAGAAAGGCAATGATGACCTAATAATTTACCAAGGCCGTAGATGGCTGATGTTTCCATCTCAAAATTAGTGATCCTGTGTTGCCCAAAGGTAAATTCTGTTAACCTGTCAATCAGTTGCGGATTCTGGATACCAAGACGAAGGACTCTACCCTGGGGTCCATAAAACCCGGGACAGGTTACTGTTATGCCCTGGTGATACCCATTAACAAAATGTTTTAAAACAGAAGCACTGGCAGAAGAAATATAAGGATAGCAAACGTTAGAGTTTAACTGCGTATGGGTAACAAAAGATTGCAACAGTTGGTTTTCCTGTTCATTTTGCTCAAGCCTGTAATAGTTCAGCAAATTATCCAAACCCAATCCATGGGTAGAGGCTACTAAACTGTCCACAGGCACATCTTCCTGCAATGAACCGGAAGTGCCTACTCTGATGATATTCAATGATGTAAGTTCCGGCTTGATCTGCCTCGTTTCAAAATCAATATTAACCAGGGCATCCAATTCGTTCAGGACAATGTCAATGTTATCAGGCCCAATGCCCGTAGAAATAGCGGTGACCTTTTTCTTGCCCACAAAACCCGTATGAGAAATGAATTCCCTGTGTTGAAATTTGCTTTCTATAGAATCAAAATACTGACTAACCAGGTTGACCCGGTCAGGGTCTCCAACTGTTATAATGTTATGCGCCAATTCTTCGGGCCTTAAGTTTAAATGATAGACAGCTCCTCTTGAATTGATGATCAATTCCGATTCTGCAATTCTTTGCATGGTGGATTATTTCTGAATTGTTAAGCTACAAATGTACTTGGATTACTTAGTAAAAAAACCCTATTTTCGCTGCGCCTTAGACCCAGGTTTTGGCTGTTTGTAATTTACTATTACCTTCATCCCTGGAACCAATGGTACCTTGGCCGAGTGGCTAGGCTGAGCTCTGCAAAAGCTCCTACAGCAGTTCGAATCTGCTAGGTACCTCTTCTCCCGTTTCAGCTAAACCTGGACGGGATTTTTTTTAACATGATGACACCAGAAGAAGAACAGTTTTATTTGTACTGGCAGGATCAGAGAAAAAGAAAAAAGCAATTCCTGAGAAAGCTTTCTATCGGCATGCCATTAGGCGTATTGATAGCAGGTACATTATTGGTAAACTTATTTTCCGGTTGGTATAAAAAGGCTACAATGGTTTTAAACAGTGATCCTTCCCTGATCATTGTTATTCTTGTAGCTCTTATTGGTATTGTAATTTTTATCACTATTTTTTCGGCCTACCACCGTTGGGACAGGAATGAATCTCTCTACCAGGACCTCGTTAAAAAAAACACCGAAGAAAATGATTCTATGCAGCACCTTTCCTAAATATAAAGTCAACACTATAAAACGTAACTATGTTAAACAAGATATTCCTGGGATTTTTGATACTTGCCTCTTTTAGCGGTTGTTTAAAAGGAAAAAGCAACTACGAGTGTAATTATGATCCTTGTTCTTTTAAGGCTCCCGCCTCAGAGATACAAGCGGTTAAAGATTACCTTGATCTGCATAATATAACTGCTACGCAACATTGTAGTGGTCTTTTCTATAGTATAGATAATCCAGGGACAGGAGCTTCGCCTTTAGCTTGTGGTGGCGTAAGGGCCACTTATGTTGGTAAACTTACAGATGGTACTCAATTCGATGCCAATACTGCAGATTTTATGTTGAACAGCGTTATTAGAGGGTGGACCAATGGTATTCCTTTAATCAAACAAGGGGGCAAGATGCATTTGTATATCCCTCCATCCCTGGGATATGGCAGCAGTTCCATACCCAAAATACCGGCTAATTCTATTTTGATTTTTGATGTAACCCTTGATACCATATATTAAGAATTTATACCAAGACTTAAAATTACCTTTGCTCAAACTGTTCCCGTGGCACATGAAGCTATTTCCGTATTCGACATCTTTAAAATAGGGGTTGGGCCCTCAAGCTCTCACACATTAGGGCCCTGGCGGGCAGCACAACGATTCATTGAAACACTGGAAAATAATAAGCAGATAGAACAGGTTACTAACCTTACTATTTTGCTATATGGTTCACTGGCCAAGACAGGAAAAGGACATGGGACCAATATTGCAGTTCAATTGGGATTAGCAGGAGATGACCCTGTTACATTTGATGTAAACCAAATTACCCCCAAAATTCAGCAAATCGCTTCGGTTAAGAAGATAAGTCTTAATGGAAAGCATGAGATCAATTTTGATCCTATGGCAGACATTCATTTCCTTTTTTCCGAAACACTTCCCTTTCATCCAAACGCTTTAAGTTTTCTTGCATCTTTTGAAGACGGAAACTCCATTTCAGAAACCTATTATTCTATTGGTGGAGGATTTGTTATCAGGGAGGGCGAAGCTATTTCCAACGACCAGGCGCAAATTCCATTTCCTATAAATAATTCAGAGGAGCTATTGCATTGGTGTATGAAAACCGGCATGGCCATTCATGAAGTGGTTATGGAAAATGAATTGGCCTGGCGATCAGAGGCAGAAACAAACGCAGGCATTTTGAAGATCTGGGCTACGATGCGGGATTGTACATTCCGTGGTTGCCATACCTCAGGAACACTTCCAGGTGGGTTAAATGTAAGGCGCAGGGCAGCGGAACTTAGTAAAAAGTTATTAAAGGGCCAATCTTATGATAACCATGAAGACTGGTTTACAGCTATTCGCAAGGGAGGCAATTCTTTTCAATACATTCTTGATTGGGTAAGTTGCTTTGCATTGGCAGTTAACGAAGAAAATGCTTCTTTTGGAAGGGTAGTAACAGCCCCTACAAATGGTGCAGCTGGGGTGATACCGGCAGTGCTACAGTATTATATTGTTTTTCATGAGAATGTTACTGAAGAAAAGATCATCCAGTTTATGCTGACAGCTTCAGAAATTGGATGCATTTTTAAGAAGGGGGCCACCATTTCTGCAGCAATGGGTGGATGCCAGGCTGAAATAGGCGTTTCTTCAAGTATGGCTGCTGCAGCTCTTACGGAAGTTTTAGGCGGCACACAGCGACAGGCACTTATGGCTGCAGAAATAGCAATGGAACATCACCTGGGAATGACCTGCGACCCAATTGCTGGTTTGGTCCAGGTGCCATGTATAGAACGTAATACTATGGGTGCTATTAAAGCTATAACTGCTTCTCAACTGGCACTTCAAAGTTCTCCTGATTTTGCAAAAGTATCTTTGGATGCTGTAGTGGAAACCATGTGGGAAACCGCTCTTGATATGAACAGCAAGTACAAGGAAACTGCTGAAGGTGGCCTAGCTATCAATATTCCATTAAGTCTTAGTGAGTGCTAGGATGATCTTTGATCATCGTAACTTAACCTTAAATCTTCCATCACTGATAGTGGCTACATTTCCATTAGCCAAATATGCATAACCCGAAAATTTTCCTACGGTTAGACCGGTCTGGTTATCATAGTTTTCTATAGTTAAAGTGAAAGCAGTATTGGGTTGACTCATCAGGATATAACTACTACCTATATGGTCATAATAATAAAATGCCACCATACCGGCGTTAATATTTGATCTGTCGCTGTCCAATACCCATGGATTTAAATAAACGGTGATCACCAGGCCTGAATCAACAGAACATGTAGAAGGTCCGAAAAAAGTAAAGGAACTGCGTTCGATGTTGATAATAGCCGTATCAGCCTGTCCGCATAATGATGCGTTGTTAAGTTTAAATTTCCATGACCATAAAGCCAGGGAATCATTATTTATGCAATTGCTGCAGGAGGGAAAATCAATTTGCGTTATTGGTAAAGTATCAGCAACAGGAGCGGGGCTCCCTTCATAACTATATTCTTTCTGGCAACCTGTTATCAATATAAAGGCTAAAAAAGGCAGAATAAAATGTTCCCAATAGTTCTTCCACCATAGCTTTCGCATATAAACCAGCTTCGTACTTAAATATACGAAGGTTCCGGGCACGGCATTCAATGATAGTGAGATTCAAAAGAATAAAAAAAACCGCTGCAAAGTAGCGGTCCTATAAAATGTATCAGATCAATATACCTGTATAGTATTGTACAACGTATCTCTTTCTACAGGCACTCTATTTACTTGTTTGATCAATGTCACTATCTCTTCGGTAGTCATAGCCGGTGTTTGTTCTTCAGCACCCGCCATGGAGTAGATCTTGGTAGTGTCATCAATGGTTCCGTCAATATCATCAACCCCAAATGCCAGCGACAACTGGGCATTTTTGCGGCCCAACATCGGCCAGTAAGCTTTAATATGTGGGAAGTTGTCCATATACAACCTGGCAATGGCATATAATTTCAGATCTTCCACCAGGCTTACCTCAGGCACATGACTCATATCATTATCTCCATTGCGGAACTTTAGTGGAATGAATGTATTAAAACCGCCTGTTTTATCCTGTAACTGGCGCAGCCGCTCCATATGGTCAATACGATGTTCATATTTTTCAATATGACCGTATAACATGGTTGCGTTGCTATGCATGCCTGCATTATGAATAGCTTCATGTATCTCCAGCCATCCTTCGGCATCAACTTTATCAGCACAGATTTGCTGCCTGATCTCTTCATCAAAGATCTCAGCTCCACCGCCAGGTATAGAATTTAAACCGGCTTCCTTAAGAATCTTTACCCCTTCTTCAATACTAACCTTTGCTTTTCTGAACATATAGTCCAGTTCAACTGCGGTAAATGCTTTTATGTGCAAGTCAGGCCTGTGTGCACGGATGGACTTTAGCAGGTCAGCGAAGAAATATAGATTCATTTTCGGGTGAACTCCACCTACTATGTGAACTTCTGTTTCAGGCTTGTTGTCATACTTTTTCACGATGTTTAGCATGTCCTCCATACTTAACTCCCAACCTTCTTCTCTTTGTGCATATAACTTTGAATACGCACAAAAATTACAGGAGAAAACACAAACATTAGTGGGTTCAATATGAAAATTACGGTTGAAGTACGTGTTATTTCCATGAAGCTTTTCTCTTACATGGTTAGCCAGGGAACCTACAAAGCCTAATGAAGCTTCATTAAAAAGCAATAAGCCCTCCGATGCATCAATTCTCTCGCCATTATATATCTTTTGAGCAATACCCTGTAATCGTGGATTGTTATTAATAAAGGGTACTTTTTCCGTAGCTGCTTCTATCATAGAATTCATTTGCGAAGCAAAGTTAAGCTGTATGCTCAATTGCTACATGATCCAGGTCAATTTGAGAATTATTTAACCTGTTAATTATCATTAAAGTGCACCTTCCAGGCAGCTAATACTTCACAATTTGTTGAGTGATGTTTTTTCTTGTATCCAGGTATTGCAGCCGGACAAAATAGATCCCTGAAGGCTTGCCTAACAGATCAATAGGAATATAATTTTCAGCGTTTCCTTTATACTCCTGCGTCAGCATTAACTGCCCTAAAGAATTGTAAACCCTTATGAAGCGAAGGTCTGTAGGCTGATGGTAGTGCCAAACAACAAAATTTTGTCTGAATGGATTTGGTAACACCAGGTAGCCTTGCGATTTTAATAAGGCTGGTACTACACTGGTCATTACATTGATATTGTCAAGGAATATATTATTCTCAAAATTATTGGTAACTCTGAAGAACAACTGGATGGGGCTTTGTCCTGAGAAGCTTGTTAGGTCTACATTTTCCTTTCTCCACTGATCGGGAGTGGGAATGAATTCATCCGTTTGAGGAGTGTCTACTGTTCGGAGTTCCTTTCCCCATTTTTTGTAAACTGTGGTAAATGTAGTGCCACAATCTTTACTCACCAATATCTGCAGGGTATCCATTGTTACTGATGGATCTGATGGGTCGCTGTAAGTAGCCGCCGCCAGGTCAAAAGATAGCTTCACTGAGTCTATGCCCACAGGGTTAAAACTTATTCTTGGCGAAACCAGGTCATCCACTTCATTATTCTTATCGTAATTAAAAGTGTTCATGTATGCTGAACCCGGATTGCCTTTTCCTGCTTCATGCCTTTGCCAGGTGACGCCTCCATCCGGATTGATCAACGACCAGTTAACAGGTGGGAAAGTGGTGCTTAAAAAATTCTCTGTAAAAGGAACTGTAGTGGATCCATTTACAGTGAAACTGGTAGTTATAGAATCATTCGCTGGCACCTGGTCTGTATTGCCATTTGGATTGGAAGTAAAATACCTGATCTCATGGTTCCCTGCATTAATAGAAATTGGATCAAAAGACACAACTGCAGATGCACCTAACGCCAGGTTTACTGTAAATGTTTTAGTTATTGCCGTGCCGTCATCAATTTGATAGCCGACTGTGACAGTGGTTAAAGTTGTGGAAGCATTATTTACTATACGCACTTTTGGCACAAAAGAACCTGCGCAAAAAACCACTGAAGAATAATATTTCGAATTGCATCCTATCAACTCAACACCACCAGGGTTTACACTTTCCAGGGGACTGGCGTCTCTTGTTATGGTGCTGGCAGGAGGCTGGCATCCCAGGGATGTTTTTAATGATCCGCGGCAATGATCCAGTACCCATTCCATGCGTTCCACCTGTTTTTTAGTAAACATGGTAAGACAGGCATCTAAGGAATAATCCATAAAGTTCTGATACATCTTGCCTGGAGTAGTTGTTGCGCAGGCATCTGTAACTTCTCCCACAGAACAATTTGTTGTTTCTCCACCCTGGTTAGGAGTATCTCCTATATCAGCAGAAGTATTTCCACTTCCCGGTGGGTTAAACAATCCGGCGGGAAGCGAACAGGTAGACTGTACCTCGGTAAGATTTCTGAAATCATCACCCGAACAGCCATTGTCATCTCCCCAAATATGCATCAAACCCAGATAGTGCCCTATTTCATGCGTTGCAGAACGTCCTTTGCTATAATCCGGTAATGTATAACAAACATTGGAACCCCAACTTTGATAATTGATGAATACACCATCTTCAGCAACAGGTGTAGTGCCTGGAAAATGAGCATATCCAAGAATTTCTCCACTACCATCATCATTACCAATCCATAAGTTTAAGTAAGAATTTGGATCCCATTGATCAAGGCCTCCTTTTGACTGATATTTGATAGGGTCTTCAGTACTTAGCGGACTTGATGTTGTTGTGCTGGTCCTGCGTTCTATTCCTGAAGTGAGTTGTCCGCCAGGCGTTCTTTTAGCAAGGCAAAACTGTATCATGCTATGGCCCCTTAAAGCAAGGAAAGTGGCAGAAGCATTGCTGCTGTCACCATTAATTCCTGCAAAATCCAGGTTCAACCGGTCTATTTGCGATTGAACGTCTGCATCGGTAACAACATACGGATTTGGTAAAACAATGTGTACAACCATAGGAATGGTTACTACAGCATTTAACCTGTAAGATGAAATAAAGGGTCCTGTATTAGTATTCGCATTCCTTTGGTTATTGTTAGCACGCGAAAGCAGATCATTTGAAAAAAGTTTTTCCAATCGCTGCATGGTAACACACCTGGTAATTTGTTTATTGCTTTCAGTTTTTTGAGCAAAGGAATTAAAAGTTAATACCGAACAAATAACTGTAAGTAAAACAAAAAAATAAACCTTTTTCAAGCAGGTAAATATTTATTTAAAGTAAGGCTATTAAAAGAGGATACCCCTTACAACAATAATAACTCATTTCCTGAATATAATACGAAGAAACTGGCTGGGCGTCTATCAAATGACCGTCATTTTTTACATCCTGAAGTTTCTTATTATACATGTAAGACAACTAGCTTTATTTTTTGCTTTTAGTAAAAAAGCTATCTTTCATTTTTTAAATCAAAACAGCAATTGCAACATGAATATTAAGCTTCGTCTTACTGTAATGAATTTTTTGCAGTTTTTCGTTTGGGGTTCCTGGTTGATCACTATTGGAGCTTTTTGGTTTCAATACAAGCAATGGGCTCCTGATAAATTTGGGTATATATTCTCTACAATGGGAATAGCTTCTCTTTTCATGCCTTCCATTGCTGGTTACCTTGCCGATAAATATATTAACGCCGAAAAATTATATGGCATTTTCCATATTTGTGGCGGTATTGTGTTGTTTTGCCTCCCGTTAGTTACTACTCCCACCTGGTTCTTTTGGGTTCTATTGCTGAATATGTGTTTTTACATGCCCACTATTGCTTTGTCAAATGCGGTTGCCTATGCTGCACTGAAGAAAAGCGGCAATAATGTAGTGAAGGATTTTCCCCCGATACGTGTATGGGGAACCATTGGATTTATCGTTGCCCTATGGGTTGTTAGCTTGCTTCATTTTGAAACCTCGCCTAAGCAGTTTTATGTGGCTTCATTGGCTTCCATATTATTAGGTGTATATTCCTTTACATTGCCACCTTCACCACCCCAAATAAAAACATTAAAACTGGGCGAAGGCACACAAGCGGCTCTTGGGTTTAGCACGTTTGCTTTATTTAAGAATTACAAGATGGCAATGTTCTTTGTATTTGCCATGCTATTGGGTGCAGCATTGCAATTGACCAATGCTTATGGCGATACTTTCCTGCACGATTTTGCCAATAACCCGGATTACAAGGGAACAATGGCTGTAAGGTATCCGGCTATCATTATGTCAATATCACAGATATCAGAAACTCTTTTTATCCTCGCCATACCATTTTTTCTTCGCCGCTTTGGTATAAAGCAGGTCATGCTAATAAGCATGGTTGCATGGGTGCTGCGTTTTGGTCTGTTTGCATACGGCGATCCAGGAAATGGATTGTGGATGATCATACTTTCCTGTATTGTTTACGGCATGGCCTTCGACTTTTTTAACATTTCGGGATCACTATTTGTTGAAACTGAAACAAGTCCTGCCATCCGCGCCAGCGCACAAGGATTATTTATGATGATGACCAATGGAGTAGGTGCCATTCTGGGAAGTCTCATTAGTGGAATGGTAATACAGCATTATTTCACCAATGCAGATAACAGCAAGGACTGGCATGGCATCTGGATCACTTTCGCCCTATATGCATTAGTGGTGGCCGTGCTGTTCCTGTTCTTATTCAAACATAAACATGTAGCCAGCAAAAGAGAGATCAGTGAAGCAGAAACCCTTGAGATGACCCCACATTAAATTATTTTAATAAATAAAAAAACCCTGGAAGCATTTCCAGGGTTTTTTTATTACAAGTATCATTAATGTTTAGCTTAGATGAGCTTCTATCTTTTTTACAAAATTTCCTTTGGGTTGAGCGCCTACCAGCTTGTCAACAACCTGTCCATTTTTTATGAAAAGAATAGCGGGAATTGAAGTAATTCCATAATTCATACTTACCTGTGGATTCTCATCAACGTTCACCTTGCCAACATTGACCTTACCATCGTATTCTTTAGATAGCTCGTCGATAACTGGCCCGATAGCGCGACAAGGACCACACCATTCAGCCCAAAAGTCAACAACGGTTAATTTTTCAGAGCTAAGTACTTCATTTTGAAAATTAGAATCTGTGAATGCTTTTGCCATATTTCTTATTTTAAAATAGTCAAACTTTTAAATGAATCTGCAAATTTAACTCCAACACCTGTTCAAAGGAACAGTTGTCAGTTAATGTTTCATTTTTGGCAGCCTTATCAATTTAATACAAATCTTGTTCTCCGGTTTAAAACTTCTAAAAATTGCTTTGATTGACTTCCTTACAAGGCTGTAACCTGGACTTCTATTTCAGGCTTGTTTTGAAGGAAATCTATCAGATCTGTATTCATTTCCAGGCCACTATCTAATGTTACAAGGTTAGCTTTCATAGCAGTTTTGGGTTCAGACAAGATCAGTCTCAGGGATGATTTCCCCGGGTATTTCTTTATATTTTCTTCCAGGAAGTCAATCATATCCTTTTCCACATTCCTGACATCAATTTCCAATTGCACTTGCTTTGTTAACTGTCGCTTAACATTTTCTGCAAGAGCAATGCTGCTTACCTTAAACTCATACTCAGCTTTATTGAATCTTTGCTTAAATGAGCCTACTAACATTACAGCCTGGCCATTCTGCAGGTAAGCATTATAGCGTACATAATCATCTCCAAATAATACGATCTCAGTTTTGCCGGAATAATCTTCCAACACAAAAGAACCGAATTTATTTCCCTGCCTTGAAATCCTGTGATTGGCCGCAGAAACCAGGCATAACAATTTGTAAGTCTTGCCAGAACTGGCCAGCAATTGAGAATCCTTTATTTCATTAAAATCTTCAACATTGGTAATCCCATAATGTTGAATCTCAAACTTGTAATGATCTAATGGATGCCCACTCAGGTAAATACCCGTGACTTCCTTCTCCTTATCTAATTGCTCTGTTAATGACCATTGCGGGCAATTTGGTATAGTGGGGGTTTTTATATCTAAAACTGCGGGCAGATCACCGAAAAGAGTATTAGAGGTATTTACGGATTGGGCCTGCACAATACTTCCGAATTTTGTGATCTTCTCAAGACCTGTCTGTGATTCGCCCTCCGGTACACAGAAATATTGAGCCCTGTGCAATTGGGGAAAGGTATCAAATGCTCCGGCATAGATCAGGCTTTCCAGTGTTCTTTTGTTTACAGCCCTTTGATTGATCCTTTTGATAAAATCAAACGGGTCTTTGAATGGGCCGTCTTTTTTACGCTCCAGTATAATGTTTTCAATAGCGTTTTCACCTACTCCTTTCAATCCTCCCAGGCCAAAACGAATTTCACCTGCGTCATTTACGGCAAAACCTTTTTGAGATTCATTGATATCGGGTCCCAGTACTTTTATGCCCATACGCTTACATTCTTCCATAAAGAAGGTAAGCTTTTCAATAGCGTTGGCATGGTTCAATACGGCCGACATGTATTCGGCAGGGTAGTGGGCCTTTAAATACGCTGTCTGGTAAGCTACAAAAGCGTAGCAAGTTGAATGCGATTTATTAAATGCATATTGAGCAAAGGCTTCCCAATCGGTCCAGATTTTATCAAGCGATTCTTTTTTGTGGCCAAGTGCCGTAGCCCCTTCCACGAACTTGCTCTTCATCTTGTCCAGGGTCTTCCTGTCCTTTTTACCCATGGCCTTCCGCAAAACGTCTGCATCACCTTTTGAAAAGTTAGCCAGTTTTTGCGCAAGCAGCATCACCTGTTCCTGGTATACAGTAATACCATATGTTTCTTTCAGAAATTCTTCCATTTCCGGCAGATCATATTGCACTTCTTCACGTCCGTGTTTGCGGTCAACATATTGCGGTATATAAGCCATTGGTCCGGGACGGTACAATGCGTTCATCGCAATGAGATCTGCAAATTGGTCGGGCTTCAGTTCTTTCAGGTATTTCTGCATACCCGGACTTTCAAACTGGAAGGTGGCAATGGTATCCCCGCACTGGTATAGTTCGTAGGTTTGCTTGTCATCAAGCGGTATCTCATCTATTTCAATATCCACTCCGTGCTTTTCCTTAATCATGATCAGGGCATCACGAATAATAGAAAGCGTTTTTAACCCGAGGAAGTCCATTTTAATAACCCCGGAGTCTTCAATGATACTTCCTTCTATCTGTGTAATACAAAGGTCAGTTTCTTTGGAGGTAAATACGGGGATCAGGTCTGTGAGATCCTTTGGCGCAATAATAATTCCTGCGGCATGAATACCTGTGTTTCTTACCGATCCCTCCAGTCGTTCTGCCTCATGCAGTACTTCACTTTGCAGCGATTTACTATTGTATATTTCTCTTAACCGTTTTGCATTTTCAATATCCTCACTGCTGTATTCATCATCCAGTGGCTTATCACCGTCCTTGGCAGTAAGCGGGGCATGTAAAACCCTGTATAGTTTAGTACCTGGTTTGTCCGGCACCAGTTTGGCAAGGCCATTGGATTCTGCCAATGGCAGGTCCATTACCCTGGCTACATCTTTTATGCTTGATTTGGCTGCCATGGTACCATAGGTAACGATCTGGGCTACCTGGTTTTTGCCATATTTTTGAACAACATAATCAATCACTTTCTGGCGTCCTTCATCGTCAAAATCCGTATCAATATCGGGCATTGACTTCCTGTCCGGGTTCAGGAACCTTTCAAAAAGCAGGTTATACTTGATGGGGTCTATATTAGTAATGCCGATACAATACGCTACAGCGCTTCCCGCAGCTGATCCACGTCCGGGTCCCACAAATACTCCCAGGTCACGGCCCGCCTTGATAAAATCACTTACAATAAGAAAATATCCCGCAAACCCCATGGTGCGGATGGTAAACAATTCAAAATCAAGTCGCTCCCTGATATCTTCAGTTATCTCTGAATAGCGTTGCTTCGCTCCTTCATAGGTAAGGTGTTTTAAAAACTCCCATTGGTTCAGGTTGGAATCGTCATGAATCTGGAATTCTTTAGGTAAAGGAAAGGCAGGGAGTAAAATATCTCTCTTCAGGTTTAATAATTCCACCTTGTCTACTATCTCGCCTGTATTATCAATGGCCTCGGGAAGGTCCCTGAAGGTCTTGATCATTTCATCGGATTTCTTAAAATAGAACTGGTCGTTAGGAAAGGCAAACCTTCGTCCTTTGGCATTTACATCATCATCGGAGAAATCTCCCAGTTTTTCTGTAGCCTGTTTTTCACCTGTGTTGATACAAAGAAGAATGTCATGGGCATTATAATCTGATTGGTCTACGTAGTGGGAGTCATTTGAAGCTATGATCTTAACCCCGTATTTACGGGCAAATTTAATCAGGACCTCATTTACCTTGTCTTGCTCAGCCATCCCATGACGCTGAAACTCCACATAGTAATCCTCTCCAAAAAGGTCCAGCCACCATTTGAATTCTTTTTCGGCCTCAGCTTCCGAGCCTCTCATAATAGCCTGCGGCACCATCGCACCCAGGCAGCAGGTTGTAGCAATAAGTCCCTCTTTATATTTTACGATCAGTTCTTTATCAACCCTTGGATATTTGCTGTAAAGACCTTCCATGTATCCAAGAGAGGTCAGTTTTACCAGGTTTTTGTAGCCTGTTTCATTTTTGGCTAGAAGTATCTGGTGAAAGCGTTTGTCCTTCTCGTCTTTTGTAAAAGTTTTTCTATGCCTGTCTACAGCCACATAGAATTCGCATCCTACAATAGGCTTCACCTTTGGTTTGCCATTCTCATCGAGGTTTTTATAAGCCTGGGAAACAAATTCAAAGACACCGAACATGTTTCCATGATCAGATATGGCTAAGGCGGGCATGCCATCATCAATTGCCTTCTTATAAAGACCGGAAATAGAGGCAGCACCATCCAGAAGCGAGTATTGAGTATGTACGTGTAAATGTGAAAATTTCATAATCTGTAATCCTCTTGAAATGAACCATAGTAAATGATCCAGGGACAAATATTCTGCAAGAAACAACGAAGTTGGCAATAATTCCTTTAACAAATCGTTGATAGTAATCCACAATCTGTGGGAAAAAATCTATATTTTCGTTTGTATCCACCATCCACCTAATTAAAAGCCAAATGATTAAAGCCATCCTCTCCACAGTCACCATCCTCTTCTTTATAGGGATTTACCAACCTGTCTCAGCACAAGCAAAACAAGTTAGTTTAAATAGTTCTAAAGGAGATGTAAAGTTTCTTGATGATATATCTGTTGAAGTGGCTCCCATCAATACTTCTAATAGTGACCCTTCTACAGTTTTTACATCAAAAAAGAGCGAAACAGTTTTGAATTCGAAAAAGGTGGTAGAACCTTCTTCAAAGCCTGATATCGAAGCTGCTCAGAAATTACAATTCAAGTACGCCCTCATACTGGATACCGAAGTGGAAATGGTGAAAAATATTAACCTTGTCAGCCTTATAGATGAATGGATGGGCACCAGGTACAGATTAGGAGGCACTTCCAAATCAGGTATAGATTGCTCTGCCTTTATGCAAGTTTTATTTACGGGTATTTATGGCATTTCGCTTCCGCGCACTGCAAGGGAGCAATACAATATGTCTCAACGAATTTCCCGCACAGACCTTAAAGAAGGTGATCTTATCTTTTTCAACACCACTGGCGGTGTGTCTCATGTTGGCATGTATCTTCAAAATAACAAGTTTGTACACGCATCCTCCTCCGGCGTTACTATCAGTGACATTTTTGATGAATACTGGGTAAAAAGGTTTATTGGTGTTGGCAGGGTGCAGGATAGCCAGGAATCTTCTGTGCTAATTTCCAGGCTTTAATCTTTTCTTTATTGTTTGTACCACAGGATCAAGGTCGGGCGAAAGCTGCAGGTAAATGGCAGTTGAAGAATAAAGTGCAACGAAAAACAGGCTCCTGATAAAAATGCCTGTCCATCCTTCAAAGTTTTTAAACAGGAAATAGGTAACCAGGAAGCAAGCAATACTATGCAATAATACATAACCTGTTTGCCTTGTAAATGGCTGTAAGTTAAATTTCCTCTTTAAAAAGATGATCCTGATGGTATTATAAATAATATAGGATCCAAGGTTAGACCAGGCTGAGCCAATAATTCCAAATTTCTTCACCAGTATGATGTTTAAGGGAACAGCCAAAACCAATAGTATGACTCCGCTGAAAAAGTCAAACCTCCAGTAAGTTGAGGTCCCGATTATTTGTCCATTAACACCAGTGCCCATATCCACAATATTTTTCATGGCAAGGAAAAAGACCACCCATCTTCCTTGTTCATAAATCGGATCAAGGTGAAGTGAGGCGACGGCATATTCATAATTAAGCCATATCAATGCAAATAAAAAAGTTGAGATCATCAACAGGTTTAAACTGGATCGTTTGTATACCCTGTCAATGGTGGCAAAGTTCTTATCCTTCCAGGCCCGTGACAATACTGGAATCGAAATGGATACAAGGCTGCGCTGTGGAACCTGGATTACATTAGCCAGGTAAGAACTAAAGTCAAAAACAGCCCCGAAATTCAATCCCCTGAAAGATGCAATGGCAAGAAAGTCAACACTTTGGGCGGTAATATTAATGAGATTACCACTATAGGTGTAGGCCATCAAAATAAGGATCTTCTTTTTGAATTTCTTAGTGACTCTGCTTATCTCGAAAATAAACCTGAATTCGTGCAGCCTGATGAGGTATATCAATAAAACAAAGAAGCTTATAGCATAGAGTAGGCAAAATAGCCTGATAAAAAGGTCAAAATTTTTGCCCGTAAAGATGAATACAATAATAAGGAAGGTGGTAAATACCCTAAAACCAGCTTCCCGCAAAAAATTGGGAATGATGGTTTTCCCAATGGCCCATGCATAGGCCTCCAGAACTGAAAAGAAAAGAAGGAAAAAGGTAAAAGGGAAAACCCAATAATAATATTTTACTACCAGTGGGGATTTTGCAATAAACTTTTGAACCACAACGGATTGAAACATTATTCCACCCCCGGTGGTCAGTGCAAATCCAATGAAGGCAATAATTAAAGCAACACTGAGCAGGTCGTTTTTCTCGGAAGGGAGGTTGTCCTTATAATAAGGATAGAACTTATAGATAACTGAGGCAAAGCCAAATCCGGCAAAACCATAAAAGAACTGCCCTATAACAATAAAAGCTCTTGTTAATCCATATTGTTCAGGCGTAAAAATGCCCTGGCGGGTAAAAAGATAGGTATTTAAAGCACCAAAGGCAAAACCTACATAGATGAGTAAGGAAGAAATAATGGCCTGCCTTCGAATCACGCTCATAGGGTAAAAATAATTCAGAAGGTTGATTTGTATTTGATTATTAATCCTTTCTTGCTTTGGTTGTCATAAACCTAAAATTGATAGATCAATGCATTATTATTTTTGATAAAGTAATGCCAGTATAAAATGAAGTCGAATAACTGATCAGCTTAAAATCTTAGCTATTTATGTAACGCCTATGTAACGCCTATGTGCCGCCTATGTAACGGCTATGTAACGGCTCTTTAAAGAGGCGTTACATAGGCTTTGTGTACCTGTAATGATGACAAATAAATGGGAGGTCATTTCCCGGTTTGCCACTTATTTAATTGAATTGTTCATACAATTATGACTTCCTGGCTTATAAATTTCCGTCCGGCAAAGTATAATTGCCGCATTTGATTACCTGCAATTGTAAAGTTCAACATAGGCAGTTTCACCCTGTCTACATTTTCAAAAAAGGAAAAAGTAAAGACAGTCAAACAAGGGTATTGAATATTAATTCTTCTGAACCCTGATATAAAAGTTGCTATCTGCAGTAATGGAATTCACGTCTTTTCCAACAAGCTTAATTTTTTGTTCAAGCATTGTTGGATGAATCCACTGGCCATTAGTCAGTTTAACTGGCATATTAAAGCCTTTTATGCAGTTGGTCCATTTGAATTTGAGTAATGATCCAGATAATTTTAATTCCAGCACAGGGATCATTGTGGTGCGCAGGTATTGGTCATATATTTTTGACAGATCCTTGCCACTCTTTTGGGAAATATAATTTTCCACCTGTTTAGAAGTTACCGTCTGGTGATAAAAATCTTTGTTCAATCCCCTCAATATGGACCGGAAAATAGAGTCATTGTTGATGACCTGACGAATGGTATGAATCAAATTGGCCCCTTTGGCATACATATCCCCACTGCCTTCCTTATTGACGCCATAAGTACCTATAACCGGTACATCATTAGAAATGGTATTTCTTATTCCCTGTAGATATTCGTCTGCAGCCTGCTTGCCATAATAATATTCAATAAACAGCACCTCTGAATAATTTGTAAAACCTTCATGCACCCACATATCAGCTATATCTTTTGTAGTGATATTATTGGCAAACCATTCGTGACCGCTTTCATGAACTATAATGAAATCCCATTTAAGTCCCCAGCCGGTTCCTGACAAATCCCTGCCCAGGTAACCATTTTGAAATCCATTGCCATAAGCTACAGCACTCTGGTGTTCCATACCCAGGTGTGGGGCCTGCACCAATTTATATCCATCCTCATAAAAAGGATAGGGGCCAAACCAGTATTCAAATGCTCTGATCATGGGCTTTACCTGTTCAAACTGTTTTTTGGCTTTATCAAGGTCTTCCTGCAATACCCAATAACCAAGATCCAGTATTCCTTTCTCTCCATGAAAGGTGTCCGTCCAGTTCACATATTTTCCTATATAGGGAATGATATTGTAATTATTGATAGGCGCCGTTACTTCCCAAGTGTAGGAAGCTGTTTTTTCCGATACTGTTTTATTTTTCAATCGCCCGTTGCCAACAGCTACCAGGGTATCGGCAATATTTATGGTTAGGGTAGCTCCATTATCAGGCTCATCTCCCTGGTAGTCCTTACAAGGGTACCATACAGAAGCACCTAATCCCTGGCAGGCAACACTTATCCAGGGGTTACCAGCTTTATCTTTCTTCCAGATCCATCCACCATCCCATGGTGGTTTTATGGCTTCCCTGGGTTGTCCATGATAGGCTATGGTTATAGATTGAACGCTGCCTTTTGCTGCGCGGGGCAATGGTATATGCCAGACATTGCCCTCATTATAATAAGGTTTGGGAGGATAGTTGATGTATAATTTATTATTGTAAAAAATGGTATCAATAACAAGGGGCTTTTGAAGGTCTACCTGCAGGTAATCATTGTGTTTATCCTCAGTGATTTTATAGGTAATAGTGGTTTTTCCTTTTATGGTTTTTGAATTATAGTCAGGTGTTACCGAAATATCATAATGCAGTACATCCCACCATGATCTTTGTGGACCGACAGAACCTCTTAATGTATCCTGGTGGGTGAAAATTTCTTTTTTGTTTAGTGGCTGGCTAAATAGGGTAGGTGTACAGACAAGTAAAAAAGCTAAAAGGGACAGGTATTGTTTTTTCATTATAGAGGTTTGTTATTTCAACAAATACTTGTCTAATTTAGAACCCTTTTGATTACTACATGGTCAGTTGGTGTAAATATTTACTATTCATTACCGTTTTAGCAGTTAGTGGCTGCTATAACAGTGAGCAAAAAGATACAGGCATCTTTCATTACAATGAAAGCACAGGTATTGCTTCTATAGACCCCGCTTTTGCAAAGAACCAATCCATTATGTGGCCTGTGCACCAATTGTACAATACTATAGTGGAAGTAGATAATAATTTGAATATTGTTCCTTCCCTGGCAACAAGATGGACCATTTCGGAGGACAAAACGATTTATACTTTTTACTTACGAAATGATGTTTATTTCCATGACGATCCATGTTTTACAGGTGGAAAAGGAAGAAGGTTCACTGCCGGGGATGTGGAATACAGCCTGAAAAGAATAGTAGATAAGACCCTGGCCAGCCCAGGGTCCTGGATATTCAATGACAAGGTGGATAGCTCAGATGGGTTTAAAGCTGTTAATGATACTACATTCCAGGTTAAGCTTATTCGTCCCTATAATCCTATACTGGGGATTCTTTCCATGCAATACTGTTCCATTGTGGCGAAGGAGGCTGTTTTAAAGTATGGTACTGATTTCAGAAGACATGCTGTTGGAACCGGCCCTTTTCAATTCGTGGCCTGGGAAGAAGGGCAGGCCCTGGTGTTAAGAAAAAACCCTCATTATTTTGAAACAGATGCTTCGGGGAAGCGACTTCCTTATCTAAATGGCATCAAGGTTAGCTTTTTTGATTCAAGAGCCACTGAATTTCTCCTTTTCAGGCAGAAGAAACTTGACTTCATCAATGATATAGATGCATCTTTTAAAGACGAAGTATTAACCAAAACGGGCACACTAAGAAAAGACTGGCGGGGTAAGATAGCCCTGCAAACACATCCATATTTAAATATTGAATATTTCGGAATACTGGTAGACGAGTCAAACCCTTTATTGAAGAACTCTCCGTTGAAATTGAAAAAGGTGAGACAGGCTATGAACTACAGTATTGACAGGGAAAAGATGGTGCTTTATTTAAGGAATTCATTAGGAACGCCTGCGACAGCCGGATTTGTCCCTGTGGGTTTGCCATCGTTTGATTCAACAAAAGTAAAGGGCTATCATTATAACCCGGTATTAGCCAGGAAGCTTTTGGATGAAGCGGGTATCAAACGAGGAGAGCAAACGGTTATTAAGTTACAGACCATTCCCATTTATGCTGATATTGGTAGTTATATTGCCAGGCAGATGGAAGAGATAGGGTTGAAGGTGCAGGTGGATGTAGTGCAGAAATCCTTGCTACTGGAGCTCACGTCCAACTCAAGAACATTATTCTTTCGTGGAAGCTGGATAGCAGATTACCCGGATGCTGAAAATTACCTGTCAGTATTTTATTCGAAAAACCCGGCTCCCCCCAATTATACAAGATATTCAAACAAGGAATTTGATGTTTTGTTTGAAAAAGCAATCAGGGAAACAAATGACTCTATACGTTACCGGTTATATCAACAGGCTGACCAGGTAATGATGGAAGATGCACCAGTGGTTCCCTTATGGTATGACAAGGTAGTTCACCTGGTGCAAACAAATGTTTCAGGGTTTGAGCCTAATGCACTGAATCTTTTAGAATTGAGAAAAGTTCAAATTGCAAAGACTTCAAAATGATTTTTTCGCAGCACTCTTTAATGCGGGTGTTTTGTAATTATCTAAAACACTGTTTTCGGCAATCATTTTTTCTATTCCTTCAATAGAACGGGGTGCAAAAGAGGATAATAATTCATATCCGTTTTCCTTGATCAACGCGTCATCTTCAATCCGTACACTGATACCCCACCATTTTTTATCGCAAGGACTATCGGAGGGAATATATATGCCTGGCTCTATGGTTATAACCATTCCTTTCTTCAGGGTTTGAGATATTCCTTTATCATGTACATCAAGCCCGATATGGTGAGAGAGACCATGCGGATAGTATTTGGATACTTCTTCTTTATTTTTAATTATCCCCAATTTTACTAGGCCATTGGCTATGACATCTTTTGCAGCCACGGAAGCATCTGCCCATTTAGCACCATCTTTCAATAATTTGAATGCAGCTTCCTGGGCATCATAGACAAGGGTATAAATAGCTTTTTCTTCCGGCGAGAACTTACCGTCTACTGGAACTGTTCTTGTAACGTCTGCAGAATAACCATGATATTCTGCGCCTACATCCATCAACAAAAGATCGTTACCTACGCGCGTTTTGGTGTTTTCCATATAATGCAGGATGCATCCATTTTCACCAGCGCCTATGATAGAACCATACCCAACTTCTTCAGCGCCATATCTTTTGTGTATATATTCATGAAGACCCTGGATCTCTAATTCAGACATATCCGGGCGAACTGTCTTCATTACCTCATTTTGCCCAAGGCATGAAATCTCAACTGCTTTCCTGATAAGGGATAACTCCTCAGGAGTTTTGATCTCCCTTAAGGCACCTGTGATCTGGTCAAATAAAAAAGTATTGTTCCTGGCATCAGCTATCTGTTGTTTCACCCTGTCAAGGTCTTTTTCATCTTTGATATTTACTATCGCATTTACCAGCTCATTATCCTTGTATACAGGGGTTGAAGCCATTTTTGTTTTAAAGGCATTGATGGTCCTGTCCATATTGGGCATAGATGCTCTCCCGTAGAAAATTCCCAGGTCTTTATAAAGCGAGTTTGAATAATTGTCTGGCAATTGTATTTTTTGCCTGAACTGGGCAACCAGGTCATATAAATCTGCTTTCTCATTGGTTTCATCAGTCAGGCCTTCGGGCAGGCTTCCGAATATGACAGTTTTAAACTTTGACAGGTCTAATGGAAATTCCTTGAATGCATCGTTATTATAAACATGTGTAAAACCAAGTTTTTCTTTAACACCTTCCACGCCTAGTCTGCGGCCTGTCCATTGTTCTGCCAGGGCATTTCTTTTTTGAATGAAAAACAATTCATTGAATTGCGATCCATCCAATGCTGGCTGGTCCTCCTTAAAGATCAGTAATACCGAGTTTGGTTCTTTATAACCTGTAAAATAAAAGAGATCAGGATTCTGGTGGTAGAAGTAGTTAATATCATTGGAAAAGGTTCGGGTAGGGGCAGCAAAGACAAACATCACCGAGTTATCGGGCATGAGTTTACGAGCCGCTTCTCTACGGGATCTGTGGAATTCTTTTGATAAATAATCCCCTGGCAGGTCTTTTTGAGCCTTTGTGGTAATGACAGTTATAAGCGATATCGCTATTATAAACAGTCGCCTGTTAGTTATGGAGTGCATATGAATGGTTTGGGCTTTAAGATAAACCATTCATATTAAATAGAAACCTGCCAATTATATATAATATACCAGAAAGAAGATGACGATGTTAATCATCATCTTCTTCATAGTATGTTTCTTCATTATTATTATAATGCTTCTCCCATGCCTCGACCATGGCATCATTCAAACATTCCAATATATCGAAAAGCTTGTCATTCTTTTTTTTCCATTCTGTTTTCAGTTCATCCCTGTATTTAAATACATACATACAGTGGTCACTCTCCATTGTCACTTTTATCAATTCAATTGGCGAATCAACTTGTTCCTGTACAAGATAATAACATCCGGGTTCCAGCAATCCATACGAATACATATTCATTCCTCCGTTTTTGGGTGGTTTATTAACTCTTACTATGGGTTAGTAAGCTAATAAGGTTGTAAGTAGAATTTATGGGTAGTGAAGCAGCTTTGGTCTTTAAGACATTTAAACATGCCTTGTATAAGATCAAAATTAGGGGTTTTCAATCCATAAATACCAGAAAGTCTGCAAAAAATACTTAAGTTTTTAAAGCATTGAATATCAGCTAGATGTATAAAAAAATTTACCCAAAAATATTTTTAAAAAACTAAACAATTTAGTAAAATGAGCAGGTTTTTTTGTTATATTTGCCCACTGTTGAGCTGGTAGATTAAAAGATATTTATATAAATATTTGGCCCGTAAAAAGGTAAAAACCAGGCTAAAGAGCTGCTATGATATTCAGGACCTTCAAGTCAAAACATACTATCAGGTAGCTAAATAACTCTGGTAAGCTCAATCCATTTATTTTTACTCAAATTACTCTTGAAATAATCCTATGGCAGAAACTAAAAAAAATCTCTTTGAATATACAGAGGATAGTATCAAAAGTCTCGACTGGAAGGAGCATATTAGGCTTAGACCGGGTATGTATATTGGAAAGTTAGGAGATGGCTCCAGCCCGGATGATGGAATTTATGTTTTAGTAAAAGAAGTAATTGATAACTGCATTGATGAATATACGATGGGTTATGGTCGGTCTATCGAGGTATCTATTAAAGATATTTCTGTAACTATCCGGGATTATGGCAGAGGAATTCCTTTAGGGAAGGTGGTTGATGTGGTAAGCAAGATCAATACCGGTGCAAAGTATGATAGCAAGGTATTCCAGAAAAGTGTTGGTTTAAATGGAGTGGGTACCAAGGCTGTAAATGCTTTGAGCAGCTATTTTAAGGTGGCATCTTTCAGAGATGGTAAGGTAAAGGAGGCCGAGTTTGAAAGGGGGGTGCTGGTAAAAGAAAGCAAGGAAACCAAAAGCGATGGTGAAAATGGAACCCTGGTAACATTTATTCCTGACGAGACGATATTTAAGAATTATCATTTTATTTCTGAATACCTGGAAAAGCAGATCTGGAATTACTGCTTTTTGAATGCAGGGATGCGTATTGTTTTCAATGGTAAATCCTATATCAGTAAAAATGGGTTACTAGACCTGCTGGAACGCAATACAAATGCTGATGAATTGCGTTATCCCATCATTCATCTCAAAGGTGATGATATCGAGGTTGCCATTACTCATAATAATGATTATGGAGAAGACTACTACAGTTTCGTCAATGGACAACATACCACGCAAGGAGGAACACACCAACAGGCATTCAGGGAAGCTTATATAAAAGTGATCCGTGATTTCTTTAAGAAGGATTACGATGCCTCTGATATACGTCAAAGTATTGTAGCGGCTATTTCCGTAAGAGTAGTCGAGCCAGTATTTGAATCCCAGACCAAGACCAAATTAGGCTCCCTGAATGTGGAGGATGGGGGGCCAAGTATGCGGCAGTTTATTCTTGATTTTTTATCTAAGCAACTTGATAATTACTTACATAAAAACCCAACGGTTGCCGATGCATTAAAAAAACGAATAGAGCAAAGTGAAAGGGAGCGAAAAGACCTTGCAGGCATTAAAAAGCTGGCTAATGAAAGAGCTAAAAAAGCTAACCTGCATAATAAGAAATTGCGGGATTGCCGGGTTCATCTGAATGAAGAACCGCCAGCCAAAAACAAGCAGGAGTTTTTTGCCACCCAGAAAGAGACTACCATATTTATAACGGAGGGTGATTCTGCCAGTGGATCAATCACCAAAGCAAGGAAGGTGGAAACCCAGGCTGTTTTTAGTTTGCGTGGAAAGCCATTGAATTGTTTTGGCATGAGCAAAAAGGTTGTGTATGAAAATGAAGAATTGAACCTTTTACAGCATGCCCTTAATATAGAGGAAGGGCTGGAAGGTTTGCGATTCAACAGGATAGTAATAGCCACTGATGCTGATGTGGATGGCATGCATATCCGTTTGCTGATCATGACATTCTTCCTGCAATTTTTCCCGGATCTTGTTAAGAACAACCATGTTTATATACTGGAAACTCCATTATTCAGGGTAAGGAATAAACAGGAAACAATCTATTGCTATTCTGAACAGGAAAAACAGGCCGCTGTGAGGAAGTTAGGGTCTAAACCGGAGATCACACGTTTTAAAGGATTGGGAGAGATATCTCCGGATGAATTTGGTCGTTTTATAGGGGAAGAAATGAGATTGCAACCAGTGATTTTAGAACACGGAGACCATATTCAACAACTACTGGAATATTATATGGGGAAAAACACCCAGGAAAGACAGGAATTCATTATAAATAATCTTAAGGTAGAGTTAGATACTGTTGAAGAAGCAGTTGCCTGATGTATTTAAGGCCAGCTTCCTATTAAAATAACCAAAGCGAATGATACATATTGTTTTTCAACAACAGGATATAGAAGTATTAAAAAAGGCAATAGAACTTGATGAAAGTTTATCAGGAAGAGTTGAGATCATACGGGATGATTATGCTGTAGGACCTATTGCTGATATATATGAAGCTGAGGGTTACCAGCAGCGGAGAGATTGGTGGAAAGGGTTGCTTGAACTTTCGCCGTACAATACAGAACAGTTAACAGAAATGGTAGATGACCGCCTTGCTGTACACAACCTCAAAAGGGAACTGGAGGAGAATGTGAAAGAGGAAGTGTGGATCTGGATGGGCCAAAACCAGCATGATGTATGTGGTTATTATTGGCTGATATCTCAACTCCAGTCCTTCCAGGGAAGGGTAGTGATCCTTTACTTAAATAATCTTCCTTTTATAAATGAAAAGGGAAATATTTTCTATCCTACTTCATTGCATGAGATACAACCGAAAGAGTTTCTGAAAGCTAAAAAACTCAACAGGAAAGTTACGCCCAGTGAATTTGAAGTGGATCCGGATGAATGGAAAAAGCTTTGTTCTGAAAATGATATGGTACGTATGCTGGAGGGAGGCAAAAAGATAGCTGGAAAGAAAGAAGATTTTTATGATGCTGAGATACTGAAAGGGTTAACAAATGAATGGCAGAAAGGCAACAAAGCCATGAGTGGAATTCTTGGTAAAATGAAAATTAAGACCGGGGATGTATTTCTTTTATGGCGTATGAAAAAAATGGCTGAAGAAGATAAAATGGAGATTCATGGCGACACTAATAAAGGCTGGAAAGATTTTGAGGTGCGTCTGAAAAATAATACAGTAGAAGAAGTAAGCCTGGAAACCAAATAACAACCTATCCTGATTTTCCTGGTATAGGGTACCGTGGAAAGAAAATAAAATGCAATGAGTACTACGAAAAACAAAAACTACGAACATCTTCAAAATGACCATGGTATCAATGGTCAGTATAAAACATGGTTTCTTGATTATGCTTCCTACGTGATCCTGGAAAGGGCTGTACCTGCTGTTGAAGATGGGCTAAAACCTGTACAACGACGGATATTACATGCAATGAAGGAAATGGATGACGGCCGTTTTAATAAGGTGGCTAATGTTATAGGGCAAACCATGCAATACCATCCGCATGGAGATGCATCAATTGGAGATGCCTTGGTAAATATGGGCCAGAAGGACCTGTTGATTGATACCCAGGGGAATTGGGGAGATATACGCACAGGTGATGATGCAGCAGCATCGAGGTATATTGAAGGGCGCCTGAGCAAGTTTGCGCTTGAGGTGGTCTTTAATCCAAAAACAACCAACTGGCAATTGAGCTATGATGGTCGTAAAAATGAACCAATAACGCTACCAGTTAAATTTCCTTTATTGCTGGCACACGGGGCGGAAGGCATAGCTGTGGGTTTGGCCACCAAGGTATTACCACATAATTTCTGCGAGATCTGTGAAGCCGCTATTAAATATTTAAAGGGCAGAAAATTTGACCTATACCCAGACTTCCTTACTGGTGCCATGGCAGATGTAAGTGACTATAACCAGGGTATGAGAGGGGGCAAGGTAAAAGTGCGGGCTCATATTGAGGAATTGGATAAAAAGACTTTATTGATCAAGAGCGTGCCATACGGAGTGACCACTTCAAGCCTTATGGACAGCATAGTGAAGGCAAATGATAATGGAAAGATCAAGATCAAAAAAGTAACAGATAATACTGCAGCAGAAGTTGAGATCCAGGTGGACCTTGCACCAGGGATATCCCCGGATATTACTATTGATGCCTTATATAAATTCACTGATTGCGAGGTTTCTATTTCGCCCAATACCTGTGTCATTATAGATCAAAAGCCACATTTTGTTTCTGTCAATGAATTATTAAAGATATCTGCGGAAAATACAAAGGAGCTTTTGCAAAAAGAGCTTGAGATCAGGCTTGGTGAACTGCAGGATAAATGGCACTATACCTCATTGGAAAAAATATTCTTTGAAGAAAAGATCTACAAAGAGCTGGAGAAAAAACATGAGACCTGGGAAAAAGTAATACAATCCATTGATAAGGCATTTGGTCCGTTTACAAAGCAATTAAGAAGGCCTGTTACGCGGGAGGATATTTTAAAACTTACCGAAAAGCCTGTACGCCGCATTTATAAATTAGATATAGAGGAGTTGAATGCGCAGATCAAGGACCTGGAAGCACAGATAAAGCAAGTGAAGCATGACCTTGAATACTTAAATGACTATGCTATCACTTATTTTGAAGGCTTATTGAAGAAATACGGTAAAGGAAAGGAAAGGAAGACCGAGATAAAGATCTTTGAAGTTATTGAAGCCAAACACGTAGCTATTGCCAATACAAGGCTTTACTTAAACCGGGAGGAAGGATTTATAGGTACCTCACTTAAAAAGGATGAATTCCTGGTAGAATGTTCTGACCTGGATGATATCATAGCCTTTACCAAAAGGGGTATTATGAAAGTGGTGAAGGTGCAGGATAAAGTATTTATTGGTAAGGATATATTATATGCCGCTGTTTTTCGCAAAGGAGATGAAAGAACCACCTACAACATGCTGTATACAGATGGGGGTTCCGGAATTTCATATGCGAAAAGATTCAATGTTACAGGTATTACCAGGGATAAGGAATACGACCTTACCAAAGGTCATGATAAAAGTAAAGTGCACTACCTGACTGTTAACCCTAATGGTGAAGCTGAAGTTGTTAGAGTAATTCTTAGTCCTAATTGCACTGCAAGGAATAAAGAATTTGAATTCTATTTTGAAGAGCTTGAGATAAAGAGCAGGGGGAGTATGGGAAACCAGGTTACTAAATATCCTGTGCGTGCTGTGAAATTCAAAGAAGCAGGAGTAGCAACACTGGGAAGTATCAAATTGTGGTTTGACGATAAATTCGGCCGTTTAAATCATGAAGGTAAAGGATTAGAACTGGGAGACTTTGATGCAGAAGACAGGGTGCTTGTTCTGTACAGCGATGGTACATATGAAATTACTGACCAGGAATTAACACAGCGTTTTAATCCAGAGGAAGTGATGCTTGTAGAAAAGTTTGACCCCGAAAGGATAATTACAGCTGTTTACCTTGATAATGATAAGGTTCAATACAATGTAAAAAGATTCAGGATAGAAACAACAACCTTGAGAAGCAAGTTCCTTTTTATAAAAGAAGGAAAAGGGAATTTGCTAGAGGCAGTATCTACTGAAGAAGAACCAGTTTTAATTGTTCAAACAGGAAAAGGTGCACAGGTTCGTAAAGCAAAATTTAAAATAGCCAAAATGGTGGATGTCATGGGATGGAAGGCAGTTGGAGCTAAACTGGTTGACTTTAATAAAAATATCATGATGGAGTGGGAAACTTCAAATCGCCCTGCTATATCACCCGATCAACCTCAAAAGACTACTTTGTTTTAAATAATAGTCTTAAGTAAGTTGTATAAATAAGTTTTGGGGTAACTGTTTTAGAAGTCAGACAGGCGGATTACCCTCAATATTAAGTAACTTTCTAATAGAGTATTCTTAAGGAAAAGGAAGAAGTCAGGGCTTCTTCCTTTTTATTTTAACTGCAGCATTTTTTTCAAAATTGCTGGAAAGTCGTACTTCATACCTTTTTTTGCCATCATAGATTAGCATCAAGGCAGTATTGGGAGGAATGGAACCAAGATTATTGGCAAACATAGATAGCGTATTGGCTTCCATTGCCGGGTCAAGACCAATAGTCATATGAACAGAACGTGTACTTAATCTAAGATTAGCGCCCAATAATTTGTCATTAAAGAAAACTGAAATGGAGTCTCCATCAACTTCACCATTATCATAAAAGTCTATTTGTAATGAGTCTGATTCCACTTCGATCTCCCTTTGAACATCCAGTGCTCTTTCTTTATATTCATTGTTTACTACAATGTTCTGTATAGGCCTTTGCTGAACTGTAGCTGCAACTAATGTATCCGTTGCAGAGGGTGTCCAAACCTGGTATGTTTCCTTAAAATTTTTAAGTGCCGTTAATATGGAATCCTGGTTACCTGCTTCTTTATTCAATTGAAGATCAAAGGTTATATTTTGGCAGGTATACTTATAAGCATCACGTGCATAAAATTTTCCATTAAGATTTGAGCCAGCTTTAGCTATACGGTGTGTGGCGTGAAAATCCATTATACAATCCACAGACATATTTGTATTGGAACCGAAATATGGCACCGGAACATTGAACAGGGATAATTCCCTTGTTTTAGCGTTATAGGCACCATTTAGTTTCATACTTCTGAATGTATTCCTAAAATAATAATTCATTATGGCCTGAACCGAGGTATTATTCTGCTTTAGTATCAATTCTACAAGGTAGTTATTGCCGCCGCCATTTTCAGCTGTGGCAGTACCATACCAATATCCTACAACATTCTGTGCCTGTGAGGATATAGTAATGCCTAATAAAAAAACAAGAAGGATTTTTTTCATGAAGTGGTGGCTTATTATATTTTATTTGATGTAACGCTTGATCTCTCTTTCAGTATCTCTTTGCTTAATGGTATCTCTTTTATCATGTAACTTCTTTCCTTTGCCAAGGCCAATTTCAACTTTTGCCAAATTCTTTTCATTAAAGAACATGCGGAGAGGAACAATAGTATAACCTTTATCTTTCAGTTTGGATTCCATTTTTTTTAACTCACGGCGGTTCAATAGCAATTTCCGTTCCCGAATTGGGTCATGGTTATTTACTGTACCATGAGAGTATTCCGAAATATGCAGGGATCTTATATAAAGTTCGCCATTTATAAAAAGGCAATAGCTGTCATTAAAATTAGCCTTTCCTTCTCTAAGTGATTTCACCTCGGTACCCGTGAGCATGATACCTGCCGTGTATTTATCATCAATAAAATACTCGTAATAAGCGGAGCGATTTTTAATTTCCATCTCTAGTTCTTGAAAAGCGTAAGAACAGTAGCAAGCTTTTGCTTAAGTTCTTTCCGGTTTACTATAAAGTCTAAAAAACCGTGTTCCAGAATAAATTCACTTCGCTGAAAGCCTGGAGGCAGATCTTTCTTTATTGTTTCCTTAATGACCCTGGGACCAGCAAAACCTATCAGTGCCCCCGGTTCTGCTATATTAAGATCACCCAACATTCCAAAGGATGCAGAAATACCTCCAAAAGTAGGGTCGGTCAATAGTGAAATGTAAGGAAGTTTAGCATCGGAAAGTTGTGAAAGCTTGCCACTGGTTTTAGCCAATTGCATCAATGAAAAAGCACTTTCCATCATCCTTGCCCCGCCACTTTTACTAATTACCATGTATGGAAGTTTGTGTTCAAGACAGTAATCAATTGCCCTACTGAATTTTTCGCCCATTACACTTCCAAGGGAACCACCGATAAATTCAAAATCCATACATGCAATAACTATTGGATTGCCATTTACCTGGCCGGTTACCACTCTCATCGAGTCCCGGAGGTCTGATTTGGACCAGGTTTCTTCCAATCTTTGCTGATAGGGCTTTAGATCAGTGAAATTGAGAAAGTCCCTGGAGATAATATTATCAAAAAGCTCTTCATACTGGTTGTCATCAAAAAGGATCTCATAATATTCATTGCTTCCGATCCTGTGATGGTAATTGCATTTGGGACAAACAAATAAAGCTTCTCTCAAATCATTTACAGTGCATATGTAATTACATTCGGGGCATTTAGTCCATAAGCCCTCAGGGGTTTCCTTTCTTTCTGAGCTGGGAGTAGTGATCCCTTTTTTTAATCTTTTGAACCAGGAAGTTTTTGTTTCCTGTGTTTTTCCTTCTTCCCCTGCAAGATTGGCATCAAAATCTTCAAACTGTTGGAGCATTTATTCCAATTTGGTTTAGCGCAAATATATGCCGTTTAGCTTTTACCTCAGGTTTGGATGGGTCGTCGATGTTTAAGTTGAGAACGGGCATGCTAATGTCAATAGCATATAAGGCACCGGTGTATTTGATAATGTATTAATGGGGAGTTAAAGGCTATGGATGTAAGTGCGGTTTGAAAAACACAAAAAAGCCCTATTTAAAGGGCTTCTGATTATTTGTGCTTACAGGTTTGTTATTGCGGGTATCTTTTTCGTTATGGGTTATATCCGAACCTTTAGTATCCTGTTCTTCATTACTTCTGCTATCCAGGTCATCCCGCACGTCTGGCTTTGGTCTATGACCCGCCATCTGTTTATTTTGTAAGTTGTTTTGTGCTCTGCTTCCTTTCATAATAATCGGTTTTTTAAAGTATTAGAAAAATCATACCAAAACTCTTTAAAATGAAGCGATTATAGTATGAGCTGTATCTCTGCCTGAAACAAGGGCAGCCTCCACAGTACCAATCTCGGGACCATCAAATAAGGCTTCCCCTGCAAAATAAATACTGTTGTAAACTGGTTCTTTTACTATTTTCCTGAAATATGGACCATTGACCACTTCATAGGCATAACCACCTAAATTAAATTCATCGATTGCCCAGTTAAAGACATCCCACTCCTTCAGATTTTGTTCAAGGAACCTGATTTCGAGGTCAAATATTAATTGGAGAGATTTTAAAGATTTCAGTAAAATTTCATTTTTCGTACTATTTTTCATTTCTGCAGCCCGTGGTCCTGCTATCCACCCGGTTAAAATTGTAGAATCCTGAGGAAAGCTTGTCCACCAGGTTGGTATTTCTTGCCTAGAGAATAAAAATGACAACTTGCTAAGATCCTGGTTTCTTGTGTATTCCTTGCTTTTCCAAAAAGCCTCCCTGAATTCCAGAATTACTTTTATGACAGGCCCAAAACCTAATTCCTTAATAGCATTAATTTTTTCAGGAATACCCGGATTGAACTGGATTTTATCTTGCTGAAGAACACCTAAAGGGACAGTTATAAGCAGTTTGGCAGCATAGAAAGTACCTGATTGAGTGACCACCTCCGTTTTATTTTCGCCCCAGTTTATTTGTTCTGCTACATGTGAATAGTAAAAAATGCAACCATGTTCTTCGGACTGTTGAGCCAGGTAGCACATTAATTGGCTGTAACCTCCATCAATTCTATATTGTTCTTCATCAGAAGTATTTAATTCTTCGCATAAGGCATAAGTACTGGCTTTTGAGAGTTCTGCGGCATAATAGCCTTCCACATAATTTTTTAACGTAAACCGTAGCTCTTCATATTTATCATCCGTTAAGTATTTTTCAACAAAGGCCGAAACAGGCAGGTCATTTTTCAGCTGTTTGAATTTTTTTTCAAGGTCATTATAGTCTTCAATAAAATCTTCCTGGCGTGACAACTTACCGGATTTTTTTTGCCACAATTCCCCTTTAACCTCTGAGAAAGAAATTCCCGCCTGCTTTAAAAGGGTTTTTGTTAGGTTAAGATTACCATGAATAAATTCTGCTCCTGATTCAACTGGAACGGAAAACTTTTTATTTGCTATGGTGTGAATACGACCACCGAGACGGGCCCTTGCCTCAAGTACTGCTACCTTTCTGCCAGTTAAAGAAAGTTCATAGGCTGCGATTAAGCCTGAAGCACCTGCTCCAATAATAATAACGTCATATGGAGATTGATCCATTCTTTTTCTTATTCAAATAACATGCAAGATGTCTTTATTTAAGAAAGATGAATATCCTTAATTCTGTAATTATGAGAAGTGGTTACTTATTTTCTTTAACCCTGTGACAAAGAATTTCGATGGAAAAACTAAATGCTAATGCGAAGGCAACAGATTCCCAAATTGACTGTTTGCTTAAAGCAATGATCATCATGACCAGGCAAAATAAGCTGGTCATTACTGTAAGGGCATTTTTTTCAGAAAAATACTTTTTCATTCTGATAGGAAGTTTACGCGATTCGAGGTCAACAAATATAATACAGGCCTGGGTTTCAACAATAGTCGCCCTCGACCAACAAGGCTATTTCTTCGACAAAAAGATGTTAAGGATTTATTTATGTAGAACAGAACTGGAAATAGATGAGGGATATCATAACTGCAAGCCCCCAAAATAAAGGAAACCATCAATTATATTTGCGCACAAATAAACGATTGCTATGAATTTTGAGCTAAGTGAAGAACACTTGATGATTCAACAGGCTGCCAGGGATTTTGCCAGGACTGAATGTTTGCCAGGGGTTATCGAACGGGATGAAAAAATGCAGTTTCCCAGGGAACAAATCATGAAACTTGCTGACCTCGGTTTTTTAGGGATGATGGTAAGCCAGGAATATGGAGGGGCAGGTCTGGATACTATAAGTTATGTGCTGGCAATGGAAGAGATCAGTAAGATTGACGCTAGCGTATCAGTGTGTATGAGTGTTAATAACAGCCTGGTATGTTATGGTCTTGAAGCATATGGCACAGAGGAGCAAAAGCAAAAATACCTGACGCCGCTTGCACAAGGAAAAAAGAATGACGAGTTATATATTGGTGCTTTTTTGCTTAGTGAACCGGAGGCTGGAAGTGATGCAACGTCTCAAAGAACCACCGCTGAAGATAAAGGAGATCATTATGTATTAAATGGTACTAAAAACTGGATAACTAATGGTGGTACAGCGTCAGTATACCTTGTAATAGCCCAGACTGATGTAGCAAAAGGGCCAAAAGGAATTAATGTATTTATTGTTGAGAAAAGTTGGCCGGGGGTAGTGGTAGCAGCAAAAGAAAATAAGTTAGGTATTCGTGCAAGTGATACCCATACCATTTTGTTTAATGATGTAAAAGTGCCAAAAGAAAATCGAATAGGGGAGGATGGATTTGGGTTTAAATTTGCCATGAAAACGCTTGCCGGAGGCAGAATTGGCATCGCTTCACAGGCTTTAGGTATAGCTTCCGGGGCTTACGAACTTTCACTAAAATACTCTAAAGAAAGAAAGGCATTTGGTACAGAAATTTCTAATCACCAGGCTATAGCTTTTAAATTGGCAGACATGGCAACCCGGATTGAGGCAGCAAGGTTATTATGCATGCAGGCAGCATTTGATAAGGATCAAAAAAAGGATTATACCCTAAGTTCTTCTATGGCTAAGGTTTATGCTTCAGAAACGGCTATGTGGACAACCGTTGAAGCCGTTCAAATACATGGAGGCTATGGTTTTGTTAAAGAGTATCATGTAGAACGTTTGATGAGGGATGCCAAAATCACGCAGATATATGAAGGTACCAGCGAGGTGCAGAGGATAGTAATCAGCAGGTCGATATTGAAATGAAATGGGAAGAATGCAGGAACATGAGTGTAGATAAAGAAAAGTATTTCGAACTTCAAAATGAGCTTTCTTTAAAAGGAGTTGTTCTTATTGCTGTTTCTAAAACAAAGCCGGCGGAAGATATTCTTGAGCTATATGAATTGGGCCAAAGGGACTTTGGTGAAAACTATGTTCAGGAATTACTGGAAAAACACTCTGCGTTACCAAATGATATCCGTTGGCACTTCATAGGTCATTTACAATCTAATAAAGTAAAATATATTGCTCCATTTGTTCAATTAATTCATGGTATTGATAGTTTAAAGGTCTTACGTGAAGTAGAAAAGCAGGGGCAAAAGGTTCAACGTAAGATCGATGTTTTGTTACAAGTTCATATTGCCAGGGAAGAAACAAAATTTGGTCTTGATACAAAAGAATTAGATGAAGTTGTTCAATATCTTCCTGGGTGCAATTACTTGAATATAAAAGGTATGATGGGAATGGCTTCTTTAACCGAAGACCTTGACCAGGTACAAAATGAGTTCAAACAGCTAAAGCTGCTTTATGAAAAATATAGGCTCCTGATTCCTTCTTTTTCAATTTTATCAATGGGGATGAGTAGTGATTACAAAATTGCGGTTGAACAAGGCAGTAATATGGTTCGTATAGGCAGTTTGCTATTTGGCGAAAGGCATTATTAAAGCTGGTTTGTATGATTTCAAGGCAGAAATCCATTTCCGGCAGAGGCTGGCATGCTTTTTTTAAATTAATTGGTAAACCCTTAATCATGAAAAAAGTATATTTTTCTTTAGTAGCAGCTTTCTTAAGCCTTTTATCTTTTGCGCAGGACACGAAAAAAGTAGATGTTGATATTAATACAAAAGGCGATGGAGGTAACTGGTACGCATCACCTTGGGTATGGGTGGTTGGAGCCGCTGTGTTTATTTTGTTATTAGTTGCATTAACACGTGGAAGTGGCCGCAGGGCAGATTAAAATAGATTTATTTATTATATATATAGAAAAAGAAAAGATGTTCTAATGGACATCTTTTCTTTTTCTATAAGATTCTTAAATGTTTTAAAAATCTGTATAAGGTTATTTCTCTGAAATACTTTTCATCCAAAAATGGATCTTTCTAAAATTATTTTTACTGATGTTCAAAAAAGATTCTTCTGTAGTACGGGTAACGTATAAAAGGTAACAGATTATTGCCATCAGCACTATAAAAAACCACATTGGAAACATAAACTCTGATTTGAGTTTATAAAACCAAAGACCGTTCCAAATGTTGGTTGTAATTATTTGCCTTTTTTTGACTGTGAAAGTAAAAGCAAAAAGTTATTAATTTCACCTGTATACAGAAACCGCTTTTTTATAGAATCAAAAAAGTGGAACAGTTTTCTACAGTTTATTTAAAAGAAGATCTCATAACTTTTAAAAGTCCATCAGCCGACCATTGGGGTGCTACTATAACCCGGCGCACAGTATATAAAGGTTGTAAGGAATCTCTTTTTGTGGCAAGCTGGAAAGCCATTTTATAACCTCTTTTCTCTATTTCAGGGATACCAGATTTACTCCAAATACCAAAAGGATAGGCGAAATAGTCAACTGGTTTACCTATTATTCCTTCCAGCTTTGTTTTTGTTTTTACTAATTGCTGATCCCAATCATTTACTACTTTTTTCTTTCCACCTTCTTCTATAGCATGTTCATAAGTATACCGGTCAACTCTGCTATGATCCCATGTATGAGATGCTATTACATGACCTTCATCTGACAATTGTTTGATTTGCTCTTTTGTCATGTAATTAGGTCTTCCTATTGATATGGTCATAATAAAATAAACACCTTTAAAGCCATATTTGTCCATTTCTGGTTTAGCAACTGAAAACTGCTCCTGATCGGTATCATCATAAGTGATCAAAAAAGGCTTCTCTGGTAAACTTCCACCAAATACCAGGTAATTATAAAGCTGATCTGGTGTAATAGATTTATATCCGCTATCTGCGAGGGCTTTTAATTGGGACTTAAATTCAGTTACACTTACTTCATACTCATTTTTTAGTTCCCTTGTAGAAGCTACATTTCGTATATGATGATAACAAAGAACCGGAACCTCTTTTTTTGCCATAATTTCTGCAGCTGTAGCAGGGGTTTTAGCGGGTTCAGAAACTTTGCTGCTGTCTATTTTGGATTTGACGACAGTAGACTCTTTTTCTGTTACAGTAGATTGGTTGCTGCAACTGAAAATAAATAATGATAATGTAGCAGTCAGGAAGAAAGTAAGGCTTTTCATACAATTTAATGGTAATGAAATACAAAAATGAAGGTTTGATTATTTAAATGGAAATACTATTTAAGCTTTAACAAAAATATCGTACATAAAACGAAGTAAGGTTGCTATTACGATGAAAAGGAAAAGAGTACGGATAAAACGATTGCCTTTTGCTATTGCCAGGTTAGCCCCAATTGCGCCTCCTGCTGCATTACAAACTGCCATTGGAATTGCAATGGCCCATATGATTTTACCCTTTAAGAGAAATAATGTTATAGAACCAAGATTCGTTGCAAGGTTCACTAATTTGGCATGAGCTGAAGAATGAAGAAAATCAAAACCTAGCAGGCTGACAAAAGCCAGAATCAAAAAACTGCCCGCCCCTGGTCCAATAAAACCATCATAAAATCCTATGATTACACTTATGAAAATTGCGTACAACAATTCCTTTTTATCTGAAAGTTCCTTAGCCTGGTGCTCACCAAATTTTTTTTTGCTGAATGTATAAATAGCTACCAGGGCCAACACCACCAATAAAACCGGTTTCATAAACTGATTGCTTATTATTGTTAGGAGTTGGGATCCCGCGAAAGATGAAAAAAAAGCTATTGTACAAATAATCGTGATCAGCCGCCAATTTAAATTTACCTTTTTGAGATATTGGACCATGGCCAGGCTGGTGCCACTAAAAGAAGGGATCTTTAAGGAAGCTATTACAGAAGCAACAGGAAACGAAGGTAGAATAACCAGGGCTGCTGGCGTTTGGATCAAGCCACCGCCTCCAACTATTGCATCAACAAATCCTGCACAAAAAGCAATTAGACAAAGTAAAGCCAAGTGGTAAACTTCCAAATTCATAATGGGGTGCGAAGATAGAGTCAGGGGAGTGAAAAAAGTTGATATACAGATCCCAATTGGTAGGTTTCAAGATCTTCTCATACTTCTACTTTAGAGATTAGATCTTCTATAAGGACTGCCTGTGCGGGATTAATTTTAATTTTTGCTTCTTGTATATCAAACCAGGCAGCTTTGTCTACTTCTGGAAAAGTTAGCCATTTGCCAGACTTGTAAGGCCATTCCATTTTAAAGCTATTGGAAATTATTGCATCCGCATCAATATCTCCCTCTATTCCCCATGCATATACCCATTTTCCACCTTTTTGTTTTATTGGATTTAATGAAAATGGAATGCCTTTTAGATCATGACCTGTTTCTTCTTTAAATTCCCTTATAGCTGCTGAGAGCGGTTCTTCATCTTCTGAGAATTCGCCCTTTGGAATAGACCAGGCACCAGCATCTTTCTTTTTCCATATTGGGCCACCGGGATGCACTAAAAAGACTTCTATTTGAGATTTCTTTTTTCTAAACAATATGATTCCAGCGCTTTTTCTCATTGTTGTTTTTTCCCCTTGAAGTAAGGTAATAAATGGGAATAGATATCCAACCCAACCAGAATAAATATGTACCAAAATGAAATCTCCATCCCAGGAGTTTATGGGAAAGGTTATTTGTAAAGTCATAAAAGGTAAAGAGGGTACCTATCACTCCTAAAAATAGGATGGTTAAAGAAATCTTGTTAGCATTATTGCTTTTCAATCTTTTATATAAGAAATGTAATATGAAGAAAAGGATTAAAAACACTAAAAACATCACAAGGAATCCTATATAGGGATGTTTTAAAAACTTGTATTGTGTATAAATAAGATTGATCCCAACTCTACCTGTCAGAGAAAGTTGTGATAAAAAGTATGCAGCAACCAGGGAAAAAAAAGACAGAATCAAAAGGTAAACGCTGCGTCTTTTCATAAAGCTCTTTCATTTATAAATATATTATTGCTCATTAGTAATTTAATTAAGCTTTTTATCTCTTCGCTATTATAGTCAAAGAATCTCACTTTGAAGTATGGCATTTTTTTTATTATAGTTCTTTAAAAAAGATATAATGGAATTTTTAAATCAATGGTGGGGTATTAATGAAAATATAACCCCGTTAGAAATATCTGAACGATCTGCAGTCATGTTTTTGATTGCCTTGATATTAATTCGGATCTCGGGTATGAGACCATTTGGGAAAGGTGATGGTGTGGACACAATTATTACCTTTCTAATAGGTGCGATATTAAGCCGTGGTATTGTTGGAGCTACACCATTCTTTTCAACAGTTCTTTCTGTTGTTGTAATTCTTCTTATCCATAAAATAATGACCAAATTTTCACTATTCAATCCAGGGATTGAAAAAGTGGTAAAGGGGGAAAGCTATTTACTATATAGCAACCATGAGTTTAATCAGGGTAATATGAAAAAAGCAAATGTTTCCTTAAGAGACATATATGAAGAGCTCAGAATTCAAACAAATTCTTCAAGCCTTGATAAAATCTCTGAAATATATATGGAAAGGACAGGAGGGCTGAGCTTTATTGAAATGGATTGACCTCAGCTAACTTCTTCACAAATGGCATCATTGAGAAGGTTCTCATTCCCGGAAACCCATACCGGAAGTCCTTCATCTACAATTTTCCATTGATTATCGGCTTTCTGCATTTTAAACATTATTCTGTTTCCCCTATCATCTGGTACATCAACATGGAATAACGAGTTGGAGGTTCCTGGAAGCATCCGGAAATTGAATTCTCTTAATCTATTAGCCGCTTTGATAAGCTTGGTGAAATGAATATTCCTGGTGAAATTGAAGTTCATGGCAGTATTTGGCTGCTATTTAAGCAATTCCCGTGCAACAATTCATTAAAAATTTCATAAGACTACTAAATATTGCCAGTTAAACATATAATACAAGATCTATTTGTTATCAATACTTACACTGTAGGGAACTTTAACTTGAGTGATCGTTTACATTTTGTAAATTTGCCATTCAATCAGATAAGAATTTTAAAAGTTTTGGTTAGAAATTAGTATGGCAATTCCCAAATTCCCCTCAGTTAAACAATCTTTTCACGTAGAATTAAAAAAGAGAATCAACGACTACTTTGAAACTTCTGGAAAATCAGTTACAGGGAATAAACAACTCTTTATAAAAGCAGGTGTTCTTTTTACTGCTTTTTTAGGTCTTTACATTCACCTGGTATTTTTTACCCCTTCAACGTTATGGGCTGTTTTAGAATGTGTGATTTTAGGGCTTGTAGTGGCAGGAATTGGATTTAATATAATGCATGATGGTGCCCATGGTAGTTTTAGTAAATATAAATGGGTAAATAATGTTGCCGCTTTTTCATTAAATCTTTTAGGAGGCAGTTCCTTTATGTGGAATGTAAAGCATAATGTAATACATCATGCTTATACTAATATAGATGGGGTAGATGATGACATTGACATCCAGCCATGGATGAGAATGAGTTCAACACAGCCTAAATTGAAAATGCATAAATATCAGCATTTCTATTTTTGGTTTTTATATTCCATGTTGTATATCCTTTGGGTGTTTGTTTTAGACTATCAAAAATATTTTAAAAGGAAAATAGGGGATATGCCATTGAAAAAAATGACCGCTTGGGATCATATAGTTTTCTGGGGATTTAAAGCTATCTATCTTTTTTTATTCTTTCTGGTACCGTTTTATACTGTTGGATTCGTTCCAACAATCATTGGGTTTTTAATTTTTTCAGTTATAGCTGGTTTTATATTAAGTATTGTATTCCAATTGGCTCATACCGTTGAGCATACACATTTTCCTGTTCCTCATGATGAAAGCGGTAAACTGGACGACGAGTGGGCAATTCATCAATTAAAGACGACTGCCAATTTCGCCCCTAAGAACAAATTGATCAGCTGGCTGGTAGGAGGATTAAATTATCAAATAGAACATCATCTTTTTCCAAAGATTTCACATGTTCATTACCCGGCCATTCGTAAGATTATTAAACAGGCTTGTAGTGAGTTTAATGTTCCTTACACTGAATATAAGAAAATGAGCCATGCAGTTATATCCCACGTCTTATTTTTAAAGCAAATGGGGCGTGCCTAGCTAATTGTTTTTGATGGGAACTTAACAAATGATTCTTGTCATATGGAAATGATTTTAATCACATTCTCTTATATTTGCACCGTTATTTGAGCTTCGCATTTGGTAAGTGTACAATTAATCTGCTACTTTTTCCGCTGTTAGTTTGACCCTTTACTTTCTTGCCTCGTCTCAATTTAATTTAAAATTTATTAAAAGAAAGTATGAACATTTATGTTTCCAATTTAAGCTTCAATGTGCAGGATGAAGACTTAAAAGAATTTTTCACTGAGTATGGTGAAGTTACTTCTGCTAAGGTGATCACAGACAAATTTACTGGCAAGAGCCGTGGATTTGGATTTGTTGAAATGTCAGATGATGAAGCAGCTAAAAAAGCGATTGCCGAATTAGACCAGGCAACTGTTGAAGGAAGATCCATTCGTGTAATGGAAGCAAAGCCTAAAGAAGATAAACCTGCACGTTCCGGTGGTGGTTTTCGTGGTAACAACGGCGGTGGCGGCGGTTATAACGGCGGTGGCGGTTATAACAAGAGCAGGTACTAATATATTTGCCTTTGTGAGAAATTAAGCTCTGACATAGTCAGGGCTTTTTTTATATCCAATATTTTATATTACGGGCTAAGACTATCATTTTCTAAATGAATTATATTAACAATTTTTTCCTTATAAACACTTGTTAAATAGATATTGAGCTACAATTTGAGCCCATTGTTTGCAGTTATTATCCATCACCTCTAAAACAATCCAATAATATTATGCAATCTATTAAGAGCTACCTGTTCATAGCAGCATTGGTGGGTTTAGTATTTTTTACATCCTGCAAAAAAACAGATGTTACTGCGGGCGCTGTAAATCCACCTACGCCAACTAATACTTCAACACCTTCAGTTGCAACAGCAGATGCATTAAAGGATTCTGCTCTTTTGTATTCAAAAGATATTTATTTATGGTATAACCAAATTCCTTCCAGTTTTAATGCCAGGAGTTACAGCGATATGGATAAGCTAATGATTGGCTTACGCCAATATAGTACCGAACCAGGCTTTTCCGGAGCAGTTGATAAATGGAGTTTTGCAGTTAAAAAAGCTGAATGGGATAATGTTAGTTCAGGAGTTTCAACAGGAGATTTTGGGTTAAATGTATTTTTTATGTCAGAAGGGGATCTCCGTGTAAAGCTTGTAGAGAAGCAATCACCTGCTGGATTAGCGGGAGTACATAGGGGATGGCGTATAACTTCAATCAACGGAAATACAAATATTACGACAGGAAATGCAACATTTATTGTTCAGAATATTTATCAAAGCAATAATGCTAAAATTACATTTCTGAAACCAGATAATAGTACTGTTACTATGGATCTGTCCGCTTCCAATTACAATGATCAGCCAGTTATTATTGATACTGTTTATTCAATTAATTCAAAGAAAATTGGGTATTTGGCTTTTAATTCTTTTCTGGGCGATACTACTGAGATTTTTAATCAGTATTCCCGCATATTTGGAAAATTTGCTGCTGCAAATGTAAATGATGTTATCATTGATCTTCGCTACAACGGTGGGGGTTATGTTTCTGTTCAGGAAAAAATGGCTGACTGGCTTGCACCTCAATCCGCAAATGGGCAGGTGATGATGGAGCAACAATTTAATAATAAGTATACGCAATATAATAGCGAGGATAGGTTTAGTAAACTTGGAAATTTAAATCTAAATAGAGTGTTCTTTATTGTAAGCAGTAGTACAGCTTCGGCAAGTGAATTGCTCATTAATAACTTAAAGCCATATATGGATGTTTTCCTTGTAGGTCCCAGTAAAACATATGGAAAACCTGTTGGATTCTTTCCTATCCCAGTGGGTGACTGGTATATTTTCCCAGTTTCATTTAGAACAACTAATAAAAATGGCGAAGGAAATTATTTTAACGGTATTCCGGTAAATAGCCAGGTTGCAGATGGTTTAGATAAAGACTGGGGAGATATCCAGGAAAGCAGTTTGCATAGTGCAATAAGCTATATCACTTCTGGAACTTTTAGAAGCCAGGCTGCTGGTTCCGGAAATCATGGACTGATCTACAATGAGCAGCCAGAAGTTAAATCAGGCAATATTGTATTAGACCAAACATCTTTTAAAGGCGCCATTGATACTAAAAGATTTAAGTAGACCATCTTTAATAGTAAAACAGGCTGTCTTAAAAGTTTAAGCAGCCTGTTTTGTTTTCGTAGATATGTGAGTGCATTATAGTGGGATCACATTTGGCAAAAAGATACTTTTATCGTAGCATGTTTTTTGAGTTTTATATAAGAAAGGCTTAGATATGAATTGGATAGATGCTGCCTTATTGCTAATTGTAGTTTTTGCAATGTGGGCTGGATGGCAAAAAGGCTTTATTCTTGGGGTCGTTGATCTATTGGTATGGATAGGAAGTTTGGTTGCTGGGTTCTTTTGTTATAAATTTTTTGGTTCCTTCCTCCGTGATAGTTTTCCGCGTTTAGGTGTTTGGACACTACCGCTGGCGTTCTTAATTACAATAATACTAGCACGAATCATTCTGACTTTTATTTTTAACCAGTTTCTGAAGGTTACATCGAATGAAACACATCATCATGAAGTCAATCATGCTATGGGTTTATTGCCTGGTTTGGTTAATGGATTATTATATAGCACAATAGCGGCGGCTATTTTATTCGCTATACCAGTTTCCAATAACCTTAGCACTCTTACGAAAAAGAGTGAATTTGCGGGTAGGCTGACCTCAGGTGTTGAATGGCTGGATAATAAGTTAACTCCTATATTTAAAGATGCTACCCGGCAAACCTTAAACAATTTAACAGTTGAGCCTAAATCCGATGAAACTGTTGATTTACATTTTACCGTATCTAATGCTCGTCAAAGACCTGATCTTGAAAAAGAAATGCTTGCTATGGTAAATGAGGAAAGGACCAAACGTGGATTGCAACCTTTAACGGCTGATCCTGAATTAACTATTGTAGCACGTAAACATTCAAAGGATATGTTTGAAAGAGGATATTTTTCACATTATACACCAGAGGGCAAAGATCCTTTTGATCGTATGAAAGCTGCAAATGTTCAATTTGTGGCAGCAGGGGAAAACTTAGCTTTGGGACAAACACTTCCTATTTGTCACCAAGGTTTAATGAACTCACCAGGACATCGGGCAAACATTCTGCGGCCTAATTATAACCGCGTTGGTATAGGCATTTTAGATGGGGGCATGCATGGCTTAATGATATCCCAGGAATTTAGAAATTAAATTATAGTAATAATTATTTAATGAAGCAATTTTTGTAATCGGATTCATTAATTATCATTGAAGATTGCGTAACCCTGACTTAGGCCCTTTTAGCTATCAGATTTGATACTATAATATATGACTGGTGTTGACCGGGTATTTCTACATTTTTATAGCCCTTTAATTGTAAGCGTTTAGCAAATGCTTGTTGTACACTGTATTCTCCATGAACCAGGTATATAGACTTTACTTGTTCTGGATCCTGACAACTGATAAATTTTAGGAGGTCGTCTGTATCTGCATGAGCGCTCATTCCTTTGATCTGTCCTACCTCACAGAGAACAGCACATGGGTCATTAAATATTTCAACTTCTTTAGTTCCAATTAATAGTTGTCCTCCTAAAGAATTAGGGCTGCAATAACCAACAAGCAAAACACCGCAATTTTCTTTACTAATACAACTATTGATATGATGGCGTACTCTACCTGCATCCGCGGTGCCACTTGCTGATATAATAACACATGGCAAAGTGGATTCCGTTAATCTTTTACTATCCTCGACATTGTCAATATATTTTAACCCCGGAAAATCAAAAGGGTCATCATCAATGGATAATACTTGTTGCAAACGATCATTGAATTGATCTGTATATTTTTTAATTACACCAGTTGCTTTAGAACTTAATGGACTGTCTACAAAGTACGGAATTTCAGGAAGTCTTTTTTCGAGACTTAATTGGTTTAATGCATACAGCACTTCCTGTGTTCTACCTACACTAAAGGCTGGAATTATTAATTGCCCCCCATTTTCAATACATATATTTTTTATCCATTTGTGTAACTTTTCGATTGTATTAAATTTGATATCATGGTGCTTATCCCCATATGTACTTTCCATTATTATATGGTTAGCTTGTGGGAATTCTGCTGGAGGTTTTAGCAGTACGGACCGGTATCTTCCTATATCTCCTGAATAAAATAGGGTGTTTTCTTTACCCTGTTCAGTTATTTTTAAATAAATGCCGGCACTACCTATTAAATGCCCGGTATTAATGAACAATAATTGCAAACCTTCACTTAATTCTGTCAATTGATCATAGTCTATTGTTTCAAAAAGATTTAAAGAAAGTTGAACATGCTCAGAAGTAAAAAGAGGTTCATACGGAGGCAAATTCCTTAATGATCTCTTTTTGTTTTTGTATTCTATCTCATATGTTTGAATTTCTGCGCTATCATATAATAGAATTTCGGTAAGATCTTTGGTCGCAGGAGTGCAAACGATCTTACCTTTAAATCCTTCTTTTACCAATTTAGGTATAAGACCAGTATGGTCAATATGTGCATGCGATAACAGTAAAAAATCAATTGATGACGGATCAAATCCAAATTTTTCATTCAGATCATCTGTTTCTACACCCATACCTTGAAACATTCCACAATCGAGCAGAACATTCAGTCCATTATCTAATGTTAGTAAATGACAGGAACCTGTCACAGTACGGGCTGCGCCATGAAATTTTATATTCATTCAAATACCTGAGCTAATATTATACCTACTTACTATTTAAGTTATTTGTTACTATCTAAATACTATTTGTAACGATATTTCCACAGTTCTAATTATTTGCTGTATGAGGAATGATAGATGAAATGAGGAATACATCATCTCCAATGATTTTTAAAAAAAAACTGGAAGAATAATTTGCCTTTTCCTTTATGGAGAAAATTAAATGTATGGGCCTGCTAGATAAGTTACTGTAAATTATCTTTCTATTTATAAAAAAAAGGCTTTATCATAAGTTGACAAAGCCTTTTTTTATAGTTAAGTTTTTTTTATTCAACCTTAGTTATCTTGACAATATTAGTAGGTAAATGTAAATGAACAGGTGTGCTGCCAGTATTTACAACAATGTCACCGCTTTTCAGAAACGCTCTTTCTTTTAAAATATCTATTTGATCAAAAATAATGTCATCAAGGCTTTCTTCTTCACCGTAATGGAAGGCTCTAACGCCCCAGCTAAGGCTTAATTGATTAACAAGTGAGCGCTCCTTAGTAAATATAAATAAAGGTGCTTTAGGTCTATAACTGCTCAGCATAAAAGCAGTATAGCCACTCTGAGTCATTCCAATAAGCGCATCTGATTGTACATCTTGTGAAAGTTTGCACGCATTGTAACAAATAGCATCACTTAAGAAAGAAGGAGAGTGGGGTTGAGGAGTTAACACTTCTTCAAGGTTATACCTATATTCAGTTCTTTCAACTTCCATTATAATCTTGCGCATTGTTTCAACAACCAATTTAGGATGTTGCCCAGTGGCAGTTTCGCCACTAAGCATAACCGCATCTGCGCCTTCCAAAACTGCATTTGCAACGTCAGTTATCTCACTTCTGTTGGGTTTGCTTCTGTCAATCATGCTTTCCATCATTTGGGTAGCTACAATTACAGGTTTTGCCCTGTGGAGTGATTTCCTAATGATGTTTCTTTGAATTAATGGAATTTGTTCAATTGGTAATTCTACCCCAAGATCACCCCGTGCGATCATAATAGCATCACTTTCTACTATTATATCTCTTAAATTATTAAGCGCTTCCGGTTTTTCAATTTTTGCAATGATCTTGGTTTTGCTTTTCTTTTCATCAAGTTTATAACGAAGTAAGGTAATGTCCCTCACACTTCTGACGAACGAAAGCGCCACCCAGTCCAATTGTTGTTCTATGATAAATTCAAGGTCTACCAGGTCTTTGTCTGTAAGTGCGGGAAGAGAAATCTTGGTATCCGGAAGATTTACACCCTTTTTGGAAGAAAGTAATCCGCCCATTGTTACTTCAACCTGGACATCATTGTTCTTTAGAATTTTTTTAACCTGGACTTCTAGTTTTCCATCATCGATCAATATTTTATTACCAACCCTTACATCAGCATGCAGATTAGGATAGGAAACATAGATCCTTTCTTTATTACCTACCAATTTTTCATTGGTGAATGTCAGAATATCTCCCGGCTGAACATCTATACCACCATTTTCCATTTCCCCTACGCGCAACTTAGGTCCTTGTAGGTCACCCAGGATTGCAATATTGTAAGGCTCTCTATCATTGATCTGCCTTATATATTCAATAATCTGTTTTTTATCTTCATGTGAACCATGAGAAAAGTTTAAACGGAATACATTGACACCACATTTTACCAGGTCTAAGAGTTTATCATAGGTGTCACAGGCTGGTCCAACAGTGGCTACAATCTTAGTCCGATGGTAGGAGTGTTCCAGCCCAGCGGTCTTATCCATTTGCTTATGAAAATACTTGTCGACGTTTTTGCTCATATTTTACTAACCCAAACAGGCAGTTTACTTGTTATTGAATAGAATTACATCAATTATGGTTCAAATACTTTACTTTTTTGAACAAAAGAACTATATACTTAATTAGATCAACTAGCAAGTATCTTAACAATCTTCATCCATTCATCGCTAATGGTGCTCTTTTTTTTGTGGACCTTGTCCAAAGGCACATAGTTCATCTTATTGTTCTGAATACCAACAAATACATTATGTCGACCTTCAATTAAAGATTCAACTGCATGATAACCCATTCTGCTCGCAATCAACCGGTCCAGGCAAGTAGGTGCTCCACCTCTTTGAATATGACCAAGTATACAAACCCTTGTTTCTGTTTGTGGTAACCTTTCTTTAACTGCTTTCGCAACTTCATTTGCCCCGCCAAACTCGTCACCTTCAGCTACTACTATAAGATTCACTAATTTTTTTCTTCTTTCTTTTTCCTGAAGGGAAGCGATGACATCTTCAATATCAGTTTTCTGCTCTGGGATCAGTATGTTTTCAGCTCCTGTGGCAATTCCGCTGTGTAAGGCAATATAACCAGCATCTCTACCCATTACTTCTATAATAAACAGGCGGTCATGGGCATCTGCAGTATCCCTGATTTTATCAATTGCCTCTACTGCAGTATTGACTGCAGTATCGAAACCAATTGTAAAGTCTGTCCCGGCAATATCCTTATCAATTGTACCAGCAATACCTATGCATGGTATATCGAATTCTTTACTAAACTCTACGGCACCCCGAAAGGATCCATCTCCTCCTATAATAACTAATCCATCAATACCTCTACGTTGCAAAATTTCATAAGCTTTTCTCCTTCCTTCCGCAGTGTGAAATATTTTGCATCGAGCAGTTTTCAGAATGGTGCCTCCTCTTTGAATGATATTAGCAACTGACCTTCCTTCCATTTTGTAGATATCATCTTCTATAAGACCCTGGTAGCCTCTCATGATACCATATACTTCCAGTCCATTGTAGATTCCCGTACGAACTACCGCCCTGATGGCTGCATTCATCCCCGGAGAATCACCGCCTGAGGTTAAAACACCTATTCGGCTAACTTTTTTTGCCATTTTCTTTATCCTTATTTCTATTGAGATTATTAATATGTAATCTCATTCAATAAACCTCAAAAATAAGGTTTTGTATTTAGTGTGTATATGCTACACATTTTTTTAAGTTTCTCAATTGAAACGCATAGGGTATCTTCCTTACTTTAACGTCTAAAAAAGGAATTTTACCTGTGATTTTTATTCTTTGACCGCTTTCCTGATTTTTATCAACTTTATTAATAATTCCTCTAAAAGATCCAGTCTTAGCATATTTGCCCCATCACTTTTCGCACATGAAGGATCAGGATGTGTTTCAATAAACAGCCCATCTGCACCTGCTGCAATAGCAGCACTTGCGATTGTGCCAATTAATTTAGGGTTACCACCTGTTACGCCAGTAACCTGATTTGGTTGTTGCAAACTATGGGTACAATCCATAATTACCGGAGCATCAAATTGTTGCATTATTGGAATATTACGATAATCAACAACGAGATCCTGGTAACCAAATGTAGTTCCTCGCTCAGTTAGCATTATTTTTTGGTTCCCGGTTGCCTTTATTTTTTCGACAGCAAATTTCATTGATTCCCCACTAACAAACTGACCTTTTTTTACATTTACGATTTTTCCTGTATTTCCTGCAGCGACTAATAAGTCTGTTTGACGGCACAAAAATGCAGGGATTTGAAGTATATCCACATATTTTGCCGCTAATAAAGCTTCATGTTCGGTATGAATATCAGTAGTGGTTGGCAAACTATATTTTTCCCCAGCCTTACGGATTATGTCCAATCCAACTTCATCACCAAGACCTGTAAAAGAGGATAAACTTGTTCTATTGGCTTTGCGGTAAGACGCCTTAAATATTAATGGAATTTGAAGCTTCTTGCATATCTCAGCTACTTTCTCTGCAACCTCAAAAACCAGGTTTTCACTTTCAACAACACAGGGGCCTGCAATAAGAAAAAATGCGTCCTTGTTATAAACTTGGGAAGAAAAGGTGTCCGCCAAAAATTTAACCATGGTTGCAAAAATAATCCATAGTTTATTGTTAGTTAGCTAATTCTTTTGAGCCATAGATTCTCATTAGGATGTTTATTGATGACATCTGTCTAACTTATATTTGCTCCCAATTTTAATTGCCATGAAACAGGAAAAGATACTTGTTATAGGTGCATCAGGTCAGATAGGGGTAGAGCTTACATTGGCATTAAGGAAAATATATGGTGCTGGAAATGTAGTAGCCTCAGACTTAAGAGAACAAAATGAATTGTTACAAGGCACCGGGCCATATGTAAGCCTTGATGTAATGAATAAAGAAATGCTTCATGTGCAGGTAATTCGTCAGGGTATTACCCAAATTTATTTACTCGCAGCTATTCTTTCTGCAACGGGCGAAAAGAATCCAAACCTTGCCTGGCATTTGAATATGCAAGGCCTTTTAAATGTGTTGGATATAGCCCGTGAAGAAAAGTTATCAAAAGTATACTGGCCAAGTTCAATTGCTGTATTTGGCCCTACATCTCCCAAGAATGACTGTCCCCAACGTACCATCATAGAACCCACTACTGTTTATGGCATATCCAAATATGCTGGGGAATTTTGGTGTAATTACTTTTTTAATAAATATGGTGTTGATGTCAGGAGCCTTCGGTATCCAGGGTTGATATCATACAAGTCAGCTCCTGGAGGAGGGACCACAGATTACGCAATCGAGATCTTTCATGAAGCAATAGAGAATAAACATTATGATTGTTTCCTGCAGAAAGATACTTTTCTTCCTATGATGTATATGCCAGATGCTATAAGAGCCACGATTGAGTTAATGGAAGCCCCAAGTGAAAAAATAAAAACAAGAACGTCCTATAATATTTCCGCAATGAGCTTTTCCCCCGAAAATATTGCTGCGGAGATAAAAAAACATATTCCTGAATTTACAATAAATTATGAACCAGATTACAGGCAGACAATTGCTAATAGCTGGCCTGGCAGTATAGATGACAATGTAGCAAGAAATGATTGGGGATGGAATCCAAAATTTGACCTTTCAGCTATGACAATTGATATGCTAACTAACTTAAAATCTTAAAAAGGGTGTAGTTATTTTATTTGCAAAACATCTTGCATAGTAAATATTCCTTTTTTGTCATGGATATATTCAGCTGCCTGGATAGCTCCTAAGGCAAATCCTCCTCTATTATGGGCTGTATGAATTATCTCAATATCATCAATTCCAGAGCTATATTTTACCTGGTGAGTTCCTGGGGCTGGATCAATTCGTTCACTTATAATTGATAAATCTTCCCGATTGGATGAATATCCCTTTACCCAATTTTTCTTTGTTTTAAAAATTTCAAGGACTTGTTCAGCTAAAGTAACAGCAGTGCCGCTTGGTGAATCCTTCTTTTGCGTATGATGTATCTCCTTTAACGAAACATCATATTCTTGATTATGTGAAGCCATTAATTTTGCAAGGTATTTGTTAACTTCAAAGAAGATATTAACACCAATACTAAAGTTGCTGGCGTGAAGAAATGATCCATTTTTTTCTTTACAATAGGCCCTGATAGATTCTAGGTTTTCATTCCACCCTGTAGATCCGCTTACAACCGGTAAGTTATAATCAATGCATCTTTTAATATTTTCAAAAGCGCTATCGGGACCTGTAAATTCTATAGCTACATTGGCTTTTTGTAGATTAGGTCTTGTAAATTCTTCTGTATTGTCGATATGGATTTTTACCACAATTTCATGCCCTCTTCCCATTGCCAGTTTTTCAATCAATTGACCCATTTTGCCATATCCTATCAGTGCAATTTTCATAAGTTATTTTCTATAATTAAATCAACAAATTCTTGTCAATGAAATGCAAGTATAAAGCTTAAACCTGTGGTGCCTGCAAATTGGCTATGCCCAAATTTCATATGAAAACTGAGGTCAGGGCTCACATCAAATGCTTTTAAATGAGCATCAACTGTTGCATCAACTACATTCAAGCCCCACAAAAGAATAAATACCAGGGCTGAGTAATCAATGTTTCTCCTATATTCATCCCGGTAAGTTCTCAATGCATTAATATCAAGGGGTACTAATTCAGGTTTTATTTTAAAATAGTTGGTTGAGTCCCCAGGAATTGTTTGACCAGTTGAGCTGCTCTTAGGCTGAGCCTCAAATTTTGCCTTATAGGCAAAACGCAGTTCTCTATAGTTTTGTAAATTAAAAACAAAAACGCTACCCGATAATCCTAAGGCAGCATAAACAATGGGAATCTTCCAATATTTCTTATTATAAAATTGCCCCCATCCAGGTATGATAGCTGAACGAATAGCTGCTTTTTTGGGTGAATGAAGTTTAAGTATTGAATCTACAGTAGGCTTATTAGCAACAGTAGGACTGTCTAGTTTAGGTAATGAGTCAATAAGAATGCGAGGCTTGGTTGAATCAAATGTAACAGACTTTACAGTGTCAACCTGGGCATAGCTAAATAAACATTGCAATAAAAGTATTGCAATAAAGATAGTTTTTACTTTATAGGCTTGGTTAATCAATGCTTACATTCATTTGATCTAATAACTTGTTTAATTCTTCTAATGAGTAATAATCAAAAGTTATTTGCCCACTACCATTTTTACTATGCTTCATTTTAACACGTGTGCTAAAATGAGAAGCAAGTTTATCTTCAACTTTTTTATAGCCATCTGGTAGTGAATTAACTGTTGGTTTCTTACCCTCTTTTTCTTTATATAAAGCCCTGACTAGATTTTCTGTTTGTCTTACGGATAAATCTTTTGATTTGATCTCATCAAAAATGTATAATTGTTTATCTATTGTATCAACATTAATCAAAGCACGGGCATGCCCCATACTGATTTCTCCATTGCGAACAGCAACCTGTATGTCAGGAGGAAGCTTTAAAAGACGTAAGTAATTAGTGACAGTACTCCTGTCTTTTCCCATTCTTTCAGCAACTTCTTCTTGGGTGTGTGATAATTCTTCCATCATTCTCTTATAACTAAGAGCTACTTCCATAGCATTTAAATCTTCTCTTTGAAGATTTTCTAATAGTGCTAATTCAAGTAATTCCTGGTCATTAGCAAGACGTATATAAGCGGGAATATCTTTTAAACCAGCAAGTTTTGCTGCTCTAAGTCTTCTTTCCCCAGAGATAAGACGGTATTTATTACCATGTAATTTGGAAACAGTTACTGGTTGAATAATATCATGAAGCCTTATTGACTGAGCCAATTCCTGTAATGCTACCTCATCAAAATCTTTTCTGGGTTGTTTAGGATTTGTTTCAATATTTTCCAGAGGAAGGCGCATAATCCCCGTGGCTGCTTCTACGGCCTGAGGTTTTAGCTGACCAGAAGTGTTTTTTAGATCTGAATCAATACTTTGTAAAAGAGATCTTATCCCTTTTCCTAAAGCATCTTTATTTTGTTTTGGTGCGCTCATGTAATTGTTTAAAAATTCAAAGGTAAATGTTCAATTTTTATGACATTGATTCAAAGATATTATCCAGTTTCCAAATCATTTTGAAACCATAATCAAATAGGCTAAAACTGTAAACTTTTGCCCTAAGTTCACTATTGACTATAATAATTAACTAATAATCATTATAACTCGAGCGTTCTTTCTTCCTGAGGAATTTTGGTAAGATTGTTTTTTTGAAGGATTTCCTTTGCAAGGTTCAGGTAATTCATTGATCCTTTACTGTTTGCATCATAAAGTATAACAGGTTTTCCGACACTTGGAGCTTCACTGAGACGAGCGTTCCTATGAATAATCGTGCTGAATACCAACTCTTCAAAATGCCTCCTAACCTCAGCAACTACCTGGTTGCATAATCTAAGCCTCCCATCATACATGGTCATTAATATTCCTTCTATTAAGAGAGAAGTGTTTAAGCGACTTTGAACAATTTTTATTGTATTTAATAACTTACCTAGTCCTTCAAGGGCAAAAAATTCACATTGTACAGGTACAATAACTGAATCAGCTGCTGTTAAAGCATTAACAGTGATCAATCCCAGGGAAGGGGAACAATCAATAATTATAAAATCATAATTGCTTTTAATTTCATCGATCATGAATTTTAAAACCATTTCCCTGTTAGGATAATTGATCATTTCAATTTCAGCACCTACCAGGTCTATGTGAGAGGGGATAAGATCCAGATTCGGAATATCAGTTTTTAAAATTACGTCTCTGGCCTCAGCATTATTTACCATGCAGTCATATAGACTTTGAGTTACATTTTGCAAATCAAAGCCTACACCGGTTGTGCTGTTTGCCTGGGGGTCAGCATCTACCAATAATGTTTTGTATTCAAGAACAGCAAAAGAGGCCGCTAAATTAATAGCAGTAGTAGTTTTCCCTACTCCTCCTTTTTGATTGGCAACTCCTATAATTCTGGCCATTTATCCCACTTATTTTATAGTTCAATACTTTCACCAATTGCAGGAAGGAATAAATTCAAGCCTGCAGCTTTAAAAGCATTTTTAACCTTTTCGTGATCAATTTTAATATATCCAAAGGTGTCGAAATGTACACCTACAATATTTTTACAGCCTATCATTTCCGCTGCAATAATAGCATCTTCATAGCCCATGGTGAAATTATCTCCTAATGGGAGAATAGCAAAGTCTGGCTTAGCCCAACGTGGAATTAATTGTAGGTCCAAAGTTAATGCAGTATCTCCGCTGTAATAAAACGATTTGTCATTTGTAATGATGAGAAATCCCATTGGGTTACCTCCATAACTTCCGTCTGGCATGGCTGAGGAGTGTATGGCATTAGTACAGCGTACCTTGCCAAAATCAAAAAGCCATTGTCCACCTATATTCATGGGATGGACTTTATCTATTCCTTTTCCCGCAAACCAATTTATAACTTCGAATGCTCCAATTACAGTTGCTCCGGTTTGTTTTGCCAGGGAAACCCCATCAGCTATGTGATCCGTATGTCCATGAGAAACCAGGAGGTAATCTGCTTTGATTGAATCCAAACTTATGTTTTTAGCAAGTTCATTTGGAGTAATGAATGGGTCGAATAAAAGATTTTTACCTTCTACCTCAACAGCAAAACAAGATTGGCCATAATATGTCAATTTCATGAGAATGCTTTATCACACAGTTAGCAAAAATAAGGGTTATGTAGCCAAAAAGAAGCCGTGCGAAAGATAATGTATCTGATTTATAAAACTTTAGTTATTTGCATGTTATAAATGTGGATATGAGAAATTCTCCTTTTTTTATCATATTGGCCGGATTGATGCTTTTACTTGATTTATATGTATTTCAGATTATAAAACTTGTATCGAATTCTTCTGGAAGTAGGGTACGAGCAATAATATTTTTTTCTTATTGGACTGTATCTGTTATAGCTCTACTTATTCTTTTTTTATTGCCTTTGTTTGAAAATATTCCTAAGGCATCAAGAAGCATTCTATTTTCAGTAGTTATTGGAATATTTCTAGGTAAATTGATTGCCTCCATTTTTTTCCTTATTGATGATATAAGGAGGGCTACTCAATGGCTGGCAGCCAAACTTTTATTTAGAAACACGGAGGGTGAAGAAATTCAGGATTCTGGCAAAATCACCCGATCAGTATTTTTAAGTTGGCTAGGCCTGGCATTTGGCGGTACACTATTTTCAACACTTTTATACGGCTTTTCAAATAAATATAATTATGAAATAAAAAAAATAAAGCTCTCTTTTTCTAATTTGCCAGATTCGTTTAAGGGATTGAAAATTGTTCAATTATCTGATATACATAGCGGCAGTTTCACAGATATAAAGGCGGTAGAAAAAGGTGTAAAAGAAGTACAATCTCTTAAACCAGATATAATTTTATTCACTGGGGACCTGGTTAATAATACAGCAGATGAAATGGATTTTTATCAAAAAGTTTTTAATCAATTAAGCGCTCCTATGGGTGTTTATTCGATTCTTGGAAATCACGATTATGGGGATTATTACAAGTGGCCCAGTTTGGAAGCTAAAAAGAAAAATCTGGATGCACTAAAGGGAGTTCATAAGTCCATGGGGTGGTCCCTTTTACTTGATGAACATGTATTGTTAGAGAAAAACGAAGAAAAAATAGCCCTCATAGGTATTCAGAACTGGAGTGCTTTAAAACGCTTTCCAAAGTATGGTAATCTAAAAAAGGCTTATCAAGGAGCCGAACATATACCTTTCAAAATATTAATGAGTCACGATCCAACCCATTGGGATGCAGAAGTTAGGCCCGATTATAGTGATATAGATCTAATGTTGTCTGGACACACACATGGTATGCAATTTGGAATAGAAATTCCAGGGTTCAAATGGAGTCCTGTACAATATGTATATAAACAATGGATGGGGCTATATGAAGAAGGGAATCAAAAACTATATGTTAATTCAGGTTATGGATTTATAGGATATCCTGGTAGAGTTGGTATTTTGCCAGAGATTACACTCATTGAATTGTCTTGATTCAATATATTGAATATTTTTATCGCAACAAAGATTTTGCAATTTAAGACTTATATCTATAGCTTGTATTTTATCAATTAAGTATCAAAATGTTTTTGAATGCCTAAAAAAATTATACTGTTTCTTGTTTGTAATTTTTGTTTGGTTATTTTGAGCTTTAGTCAAAAAACTTCCAGGCAAGCAGAAATAGATACTACGTTTACCGATTATGATGCTTTGTTCAATGATTTAAGTTCCTTCCTGGATTCATTAACTGTTCCAAGGAGTTTTTTGTTAGCAAATGTTGGTTTGAGTACTGGTTATTATAATTTTAGTACGAAAGAAAGCTATGTGGCTGAGCCAGTAAAAAAAGTATTAATATCTCCCTCTATTTCTTATTTTTCCAAAACAGGTTTAGGTATTAGCGGGTCAGTAAGTGTTGTACATGATGGACAGAAATTTAATCCTTATCAATTTTCTATTTCAGGTTCTTATGACTATTTAAAAAACAGAAAGTTTTTAACCGGTATTTCATTAACACGTTTTTTTACAAAAAGTAATGTTCCCTTTTACACGTCACCTCTTCAAAATGGAGCATTTGCTTATTTTACATACAGAGACCTATTAATTAAACCTACTATTTCTGTTAACTATGGCTGGGGTACCAGGTCAGCCTATACAGAGAGGAAAGAGTTAATAAACGCTATCAGGTTAAAGAAAAGAGGTTATACCAGGGTAAATACTTTAGAGAGTTTAAATGACCTGACTTTTACAGCATCAATTAGACATGATTTTTACTGGTTAAATGTTTTTTCTAATAAAGAATATATCCGACTTACGCCTCAGGTAAGTTTCATAAGCGGAACTCAAAAATTTGGTATCAATCAAAGTAGTGATACTTATGGTATTGTTAAGGGTACAGGGGCAAATGTTTTATTTAATTCAGAAAATTCTTATCTCGACGATAGCCAATATTTTCAACCATTGTCCTTAGCAGGTTTTATAAAGACAGAATATTCAAAAGGTAAATTTTTTGTCCAGCCCCAGTTCATGGTTGATTATTACTTCCCTGCAAAGGATGGAAATTTTGGAACAGCTTTTTTACTAAATACAGGTATTATTTTTTAGTTGTTTGATTTTATTTAACATTCACAGATTTTACATGGCATCAATCTTGGCTTCTAACAATCTTATCAAACAATTGTTATGAAAACTAGATTTTATGTTCTGGCTGCTTGCATATTATTTGCACAGGCTGCTTTTGCTCAATTTACGGTTGGTATTAAAGGCGGAACTAACATTACAAAAGTGGAAGGGAAAGCCTTTAGAGATGAATTTAGGTATGGATATCATTTGGGTGGATTTGCTGAGATTGGGTTAGGAGGAAGGTTAGGTATTCAACCTGAGGTATTATTCAATCAATACCAGACCCGCGCTGATAGCAGCTTTAAAAATGTTTATCAGAATGCAACAAATTTTAGTAATTATAAAGATGTAAAGCTGAACTATTTGACAATTCCCATTTTATTAAACTATAAGTTGGGAAACATCCTGTCTCTTCAGGCTGGCCCACAATTTGGAATTTTAATCTCACAGGACAAAAACTTATTAGAAAATGGCAAGGAAGCATTTAAATCCGGGGACTTTTCATTGACAGGAGGTGCTCAGATAAATATAAGTAAGCTTCGCCTGACAGGAAGGTATTTTGTTGGATTAAATAATATTAGTGATGTTGGCGATCAAAATAAATGGAATAATCAGGGATACCAGTTATCTCTTGGGATAGCCTTATAACTCATTTTCTTCATTATTGAAAATCCCTCCAAAAGAGGGATTTTTCTTTTTTAGAAAATAGCCTAAAGAAAGAATCAAGGGGTATAATACTTGAACACCATTAATTCCTTATGTAAATTTGCAGTCTTGCCTTATAAAAGGAGTTAGTTATAATTAATAAATTATCACGAGTGAATTTTAATTTGAAATCAGAAGAAGAGATGGATTTTATTCCCATTATTCCTCTTAATGAGACAGATGCGGAAGCAAATGAAAAGATAGATATACCCTCAGAATTAAGTTTATTGCCATTACGCAACACAGTTTTATTTCCAGGTGTTGTTTTGCCTATCACTGTTGGCAGGGATAAAAGCATAAAAGCTGTTACTGATGCTTATAAAGCTCATAAATTAATAGGAGTTGTAGCTCAAAAAGATAGCAGTGTTGAAGATCCAACCGCCAAAGATCTTGAGAATGTTGGTACGGTTGCTAAGATTGTTAAGCAAATAAAAATGCCTGATGGAGGTACAACAATAATCATTCAGGGGAAAAGTCGATTTGCTATTGATTCCGTTATAATGGAGGAACCTTACTTTAAGGCAAACATCAACTTGATTTTTGAAGAGGAACCTCCCAAAGATCCCGACTTTGAAGCCTATGTGTCAAACATAAAGGATCTGGCAACTGAAATAATTCAATTATCTCCGAATATTCCGACAGAAGCTTCTGTAATACTAAAAAATATAGAAAATCCTTCTTTTCTAATTCACTTTGTTTCAAGTAATCTAACAATTGACATTCGGGAAAAACAAAAAATATTAGAGCTTAATAATATCCGCGAAAGAGCTGATCTTTTAATGCAATTCTTACAAAAGGAGCTACAGTTTGCTGAATTAAAAAACAAGGTTACTAATAAGACAAGAGCAGAAATTGATAAACAACAAAGAGAATATTTCCTTCAACAACAATTAAAAAGTATAAAAGAGGAGTTAGGGGGTGATCCGAATGAAAGAGAAATAAAAGAATTACAAAAGAGGGCTGAGGGAAAAAAATGGCCGGATACTGCAAAGGAAACTTTCAGGAAAGGTATTGAGAAACTTGAAAGAATGCATCCAAGTACGCCTGATTATTCGGTAGTGTATAATCATTTAGATCTATTGCTGGATCTGCCCTGGTTGGATTACACACATGATGTTTATGATCTGGATAAAGCAAAAGAAATTCTTGATCATGACCACTATGGTATGCAGAAAATCAAGGAACGTATTTTGGAATATCTCGCCGTATTAAAATTAAAAGGCGATATGAAAAGCCCGATTTTATGTTTTTATGGACCTCCTGGAATCGGAAAGACTTCTCTTGGAAGAAGTATTGCTAACGCCATTGGAAGAAAATATGTAAGATTAAGCCTTGGTGGAATTCATGATGAAAGCGAGATCAGGGGCCATAGAAAGACTTATATAGGTGCTATGCCGGGTAGGATTGTTCAAAATATTCGGAAAATTCAGTCATCAAACCCTGTAATGATTCTTGATGAAATCGATAAGGTGGGAAGTGATTTTCGTGGAGATCCCAGCAGTGCTCTTTTAGAAGTTTTAGATCCCGAACAAAATCATTCTTTTTATGATAATTATTTAGAGCTGGAATATGATCTAAGCAAGGTATTATTTATTGCCACTGCAAATAATCTGCAAACGATTCAACCTGCTTTACGTGACCGTTTGGAAATAATTGAATTAAGTGGTTATGCGGTTGAAGAAAAAATTGAAATCGCTAAAAGACACCTTATACCAAAACAAAAGGAAGCGCATGGACTGAAATCAACTAAATTTAAAATATCTGACAAGGTTCTTGAAAAAATTATTCAGGACTATACAAGGGAAAGTGGAGTTAGAGAATTGGACCGGTTGCTAGCAGCCATTATGAGAAACCTCGCCAGGCAATTAGCCATGAAAGGAAAGGTAAAAGCAACCCTTGCTATCGAGGATATTGAAAAAATATTAGGACGCTCTAAATATAACAATGAGATATATAAATCTGCAAATATACCGGGAGTTGCGGTAGGGCTGGCTTATACGTATGTTGGTGGAGATATTCTATTTATAGAAGCATCTTTGAGTGATGGTAAACCTGAATTAAGATTGACTGGAAATTTGGGAAATGTGATGAAAGAAAGTGCAGCTACTGCGTTATCCTATTTGAGTGCTAATGCAAGAAAGTTTGGTGTTGATCCTGCAATGATAGAAAAGAAAACGGTGCATATTCATGTTCCTGAGGGAGCTGTACCTAAAGATGGGCCGAGTGCAGGGGTCACCATGTTAACAGCTTTGACATCAGCATTTACAGGGAAAAAAATTAAACCATTTCTCGGCATGACAGGTGAAATAACATTACGTGGGCAAGTATTGCCTGTAGGAGGAATAAAGGAAAAAGTTCTGGCTGCAAAGAGAGCAGGTTTAAAAGATATTATCTTATGTTCACAAAATGAAAAGGATGTTCAAGAGATCAATCCTGATTACATTAAAGGCGTTAGATTTCATTATGTTAAGACAATGAGTCAGGTAATTGACCTGGCATTACAGGAATAATCAAATTGTTACTTGAATTATAATTATGTCTTTTGCGATTCATAGGATTAATAATACTTATTTTATTCTGGATACCATGCAATTCTCAAAGCATTAGGGGCAGGGTTGCTTTTAATTTTTTAAAGCTGTCAGCAGATCCCATGCTTACCGGTGCTGGAGGTATAAATACATCTTATGTAACAAACGAAGTAGGTCTTACAGCAAATAATCCGTCATTACTACATCCTGCAGTAAACGCTCAGTTGTTAGTAAGTTTCAGTAGTTTTTTAAAGGGTGTAAAATCTTATAATGCAACGGGGGCATACTATAATCGCAAAACAAATACAACATTTGGTGGGCATATAAACTTTATAGATTATGGCTCCATTACTCAAACAGATGCTTCAGGGGTGTCTTATGGTTATTTTCGCCCAATAGATTTTGTAATTCAATTCGAAGCTGCAAGGACCTACCTGGAAAACTGGAGTTATGGAGTAAGCCTTAAAATGATAAATTCCATATACAATCAATACAAGGCAAGTGGAATTGCTTTCGATGTAGGAGTGTTATATAAAGATTCTCTTCATAATTTTTCAGCTTCTCTGCTTGCAAAGAATATGGGTTTCCAGATTGAAAATTTTGGCGGAGAAAATGAAGACCTGCCCTTCGATATTCAAGTTGGGATTTCCAAACGACTGCAAAATGCACCATTGGGAATTTCGCTTACAGCCTATCACATAAATAAATTTAATTTAACCTACAAGGATACTTTATTTAATATGGAAAATGGGAATTTGGAAAAACACCCCGCCTTAAATAATATCTTAAATCATTTCGTTATAGCCGGACATATTTATTTAAGTAAGAACCTCGAAGCAGTTGTTGGGTATAACCATTTGCGCCGGATGGAATTAAATACGGGATTATCAGGAAATGGTTTAAATGGATTTTCTACAGGATTGAAGATTACATTTCAAAATTTGCAAGTGTTATATGCCAGGTCCGTCTATCAAAGAAATGTAACACTAAACCAAATTGGAATAAATCTTGGAATGAATTCTTTTTTTTCGTCCGGAAACTTGTAACAACTGCATAAATAATCCCTTTTAATAGATTGATTTTAGACTATAATTCATGTTTATGCATTAAATATATTGTCCTTTTTGTATCAGATATATACTCCTTTTTTAAAATAGAGAAATATTCCCCAAAAGCTCTAAGGAATTTTTCTTCACTGTATTCATGATAAATGCGGGCACCACTATTGAGCATCAACTCAACTTTTTCATCTTCTTTTGGAACAAATTCAATAATCAGGTACTTGCCCATAGCTGATAAAATCTTGCCGATTTTTTCTAATGGAATATTTTTTCCTATAGCAAGATGGTGAACCACAGCCAAAGCCATTACTAAATCAACCTTGATTCTTTCTAAAAATGAACTATGTTCCTCGTTATTTAGACCAATAGCTGGAGAAGGATTGCTGAAATCTATAATTAACGGGGTGCAGTTTAAAACATTACTTTCCTTGATCTTCCTGTATAGTTGATTAATTGAATAATGATCGAAATCTACGCTTATTGTGGAAATATTATTCCCAGCAAGTAGTAATGAAAACTCTCCTTCGTTCGCTCCAATATCGATAGCAGACTTTATAGATAAGGAGGAAAGCCAGCTTTGAATTATCTTTTTCTTTTCTATCAGGTAATCTTCTCTTTCCCTTGCTTCGTTATAATATCCTGACCATACTCCTGAAATTGCATTTAGCGAAAAAGATTGGATAGATTGTTCCAGGCTTAGTATTAAATTTTCCTGTTTGGTTTTAGAAAAAGCAATTGTTTTTTCAGATTTTGTAGATGGTTTTGAAGAATAAGCTGCATGTAAATGCAAATGGAGGTAAGTATTTAAATTGAACCTGCTTCTGAAAGGAAGTAATTTTTTTACAAGTGATAGAGGAATGCCATCCGGATACGATAACAACAGATTTTGGAAGGGTATTTGGAGATAATGCATTAACGCCAGCGGCGCTAAAAAGTGTTCACAAAATTGCCTGTAAGCCACCCAAGGTTTTGTAGTATCCCATTTTTCAAAGGATAAAGTATCTATAAAGATCATTTTACCATCAAACCATTGAACATTATAACTTGATGCATCTTTAAGCATCATGTTAAATTTCATTGCTTCTTTTGCTGCCTGTAAAGTTAACAATGCAGCTTCCTTAAGCATGTCAAAACTCCATTCATAGGTATAGCTTATAAAAGGAATTAAAATAGGTTTAAGCGTTGTATAGTAATCTTCTGAACCTGTAAGGTTTTCATCGATTTGTTGGTGGGGAATAAGAATTTTATTCGAAACAAGAACATCATAAAGTCCACAAGATTTGAACTCATCAAAATCTTTCTGAAAATTCTTATTTACTTGCCTATATAATATTCCATCATTTGCTTTGAAAATAAAACCTGACGGATCCCTAAAAGAAGCAGGGTGGATTTTTGATACCGGCATTAAGGTGTATTCGTTTTCTTTCTAATTATTTTATACCACCAGTGTTTAATAAATATTAGTATGTTTTTGAAAAAAAATGCAACTCCCAACACTGCGGCTATTATCGCCTGTACAAGGTAACTTCCACTTCCAGGATCTATATAAAGTAAATAATTATGCATTAAAAATAACTAAGGTTTGTATTAGGATTTAAAGATAGGGCTGTTTCATACATGAGACGAATAGTTTGCTCAATATCATTTTTATGAAGCATTTCAACGGTAGTATGCATATATCGTAAAGGAATTGATACTAAAACCGAAGGACAACCATCATTTGCATATGCAAATGAATCAGTGTCAGTTCCAGTGCTTCTGGACACCGCTCTAAGCTGAACTGGAATATCTGCTTTTTGAGCCACAGCTTCTACCAGTTGTAATAATTTATTATGCACAGCGGGTCCATAAGACAGCGATGGTCCTTTTCCGCAACTTGTATCACCTTCTACCATTTTATTAATCATTGGCGTTCCGGTATCATGAGTTACATCTGTAATAATGGCAATATTAGGTTTTATTCTACGGGCCATCATTTCTGCACCTCTTAATCCAATTTCTTCCTGGACAGAATTTACTATATATAATCCAAAAGGAAGTTTCTGCCTGTTCTCTTTTAAAAGTCGGGCGACTTCAGCGATCATGAACCCTCCTATACGATTATCAAATGCACGTCCTATAAAATAATCATAAGCCAATTCATCAAAACCATCCTGATAGGTAACCACAGCACCCACATGAATACCCAGGTCTTCAATTTCCTTCTTATTCCTGGCGCCACAATCAAGAAATAGATTTTCAACTTTTGGCACGGGCTCTTTATCAGAATTGCCAATTCTTGTATGTATGGCCGGCCATCCAAAAACAGCCTTTACAGGTCCATCTTTTCCATGTATCCAAACTCTTTGCCCAGGGGCTATCTGGTGGTCAACACCACCATTTCGTTTGAGATACATAAGGCCTTCATTGGTTATGTAATTTACAAACCAGCTTATTTCATCAACATGGGCTTCTAATACTACCTTAAATGAGTTAGTTGGATTTATAACACCAACCGCCGATCCATAGGGATCAGTAATTATATCATCAACATATGGTTTTACGTAGTCAATCCAAAGTTTTTGGCCTGTATATTCAAACCCAACTGGAGAAGGTGTATTAATATAGTTTCTGAAGAAGTTCAGAGATTTTTCTGTAAGAATAGACTTGCTTTTTTTTACAGTTTTTGCCATGCTTTCAATTTATCGGACAAATTTAAATAAAACAACCAAAGGTGCTGATAACATCATAAACCCATCTAAAACAAAATAATATAGGTAATCTGAAGAATTATTTTTAGACGGATAGTAAAGAAAACAAAGTAATAGACCAGGTAAAGCTAATGCACCAATGAGACCAATATCCATTAACGGTATTAATAGTAACAATGTTATAAAAAACACAGCTATCGTTCCCCAAAATAGAATATCAATGCCTTTTTCATTCAACATAGTGATCAATGATCTAATCTGGTCATTCTTATCTGATTCCCGGTCCCTATAATCAAATAATATGCAAATGGCATAGATAAAAAAGAATCTGTTTACTACAAACCAAATCTGAGAATCCGATAAGACAGGATCTTCAATGACCATGGGCAAAAGTGCAGTAACATGTGTCCATGAAAATGCCAGGAAAATAGTCTTTCCCACTGCGATTTTTCTTAGATGTGTAAATAAAGGATAAGGGATTTTAGGTGCAGAATATAAAAATGTTACAAATGCAGTTACACCAAGCCAAAACCATTGATGGATTAATAAAATAGAAAAGATAAAAGACCCTGATAACCCAATAAAGAATAAGATAAGGTGAAGTTGCTTGTTTTTTATGTTCCAAATAACTTTTTCAGTAGGTCCCCCCACGTTTGGTGGGGTAAGATACCAGTGAAAATTATAGCTACAGACGGTTCCTGAAAATACAAAACCAAGAATTTTGAAAGAAGGTTGAAGATCAAACAACAGATCAGTTTGATAAACCATGAATATGGCACAAAAAGCAATAAATAAACTGCTGAAAACAAAGAAGTCAAACGCCTTTTTTAGTAGTCTTGTCAATTATTGCCTGATTACTATAACACTTGTTACTGCGGTATCACTTTTATTGCCAGCTTTATCTCTTACAACAAATTTCAAACTTAAAGTGTCTGGCTCTTTTTCAGGTGGATTTCCTGTGCCTGGTATTGGTATGGACGGTATACCTGCTATAAGAGCAGTTTGACTTGTCTGGTAAGGCATATATACCTGGATTTCCCCTTCAGTGGTGTTAGGAAATGAAGGAATAGGGGTTTTAATTATTGCAGGAGTAATAGGAGATTTTTGATTGGTTCGCTCACGGACCACAATAATTGAATCACTGACATCTCCTTCCTTGTCTGTAAACTGTAGAATCACACTTAATGTTCCATTAACGGGAACTATATTAGGTGTAACAGATTTTATTTTTATCTGGGGTTTAGTTTGAAATTTATCTTTGTTGCAGGCTACTATGACTGCTGCCAATAAAGTAATAGCAATTATTCTTTTCATATTTATCTACAAACCAAATTTACAATATGGATAGTGAAATACCTAAAATGCATGATTTTGAAAATAAGGTATTTACTATAAATAACGAAAGTACATTTGAAACTATTGCTTTGGAGATATTTCGTTATCAGTTTGATAATAACCCAGTTTATGGCAAATTTTGTAAGATTCTGGGCAAAAATCCTGATGTTGTTAGAAATTTGACTGAAATACCCTTTCTCCCTATATCTTTTTTTAAAACTCATAGAATAGTTACAACAGTTTTTCAACCTGAATTAATTTTCCAAAGCAGTGGAACAACAGGCCCTAACACTAGTTCTCATTATGTAAAAAGGAGTGAGCTTTATGAAAAGAGTTTTAATAGGTGCTTTGAGCTATTTTATGGAAAGGTTGAACAATATTGCATCCTGGGTTTGTTGCCTTCATACTTGGAAAAGGGCAATTCTTCATTAGTATACATGGTTAATAGCTTAATTCAACAAAGCAACCATTCACGAAGCGGGTTTTATTTATATGAACTTAATGATCTATACCAGACACTAGAAGAGCTAAAAAAAGAGAATCAGAAAGTAATATTATTTGGTGTAACCTATGCACTTTTAGATTTTGCAAAACGTTATCCTGTTTTCTTTGATAGTATGATCATTATTGAAACAGGTGGTATGAAAGGTAGGGGAAGAGAGTTGACAAGACAGGAGTTAAACAAAGATCTATGCAGATCCTTCGGAGTGGCGGAAATCCATTCAGAATATGGAATGACAGAATTACTTTCCCAGGCTTATTCAATCGACGGCCTTTTCCAGTGTCCTCCCTGGATGAAGATCCTGGTCAGAGATGAAACCGATCCCTTAAGTTTGAAAGCACCAGGTCAAGCCTTTTCCGGGGCGCTTAATATAATTGATCTGGCCAATATTTATTCCTGCAGCTTTATTGCAACAGAGGATGTAGGCAAACTTTATACAAATGGAAGTTTTGAGGTCCTGGGAAGGATGGATAATACTGATATCCGGGGTTGTAGTTTGCTTACCCTTTGAAAAGGTGAAATCTTTCATTCCATTTGAATAGCTAAATGGGCGGGAAATATTACTTTTATATAAGATTTTTTATAGTAAAGCAACCAATACCCCAGAAGTACCGTATTTACTGGTTAATCTAAAGAGTTTGGAACCGCTGCTCACAATTATACAAGGCTGTGCTCAAAATAATTCCCGCGACCAGAAATGGCTTTATGAGAAATATTTTGGGTATTGTCTAAAGATTGTATTCCGCTATATCTACCGGTATGATAAAGCTGTAGATATAGTAAATGATGGTTTTGTAAAGATTTTCAGGAGCTTTTCGCGTTTCCAGTACAAATCAAATGAACATGCAGAAATGATGTTAATGGGTTGGATGCGGACCATAATGATCAATACTGCAATTGATGACCTTCGCAAAAACAATTTCTTACCCGAAATTGGAGATATTTCAGAAAGCATTTGGATGCATGAGGATAAATCCCAGGGAGCTGACCAGGCGTTATTGTATAAAGAATTGATTAAGCAAATAAAAAAGTTGCCCCCTTCATACAGGACTGTTTTTAATATGTATGTTATTGACGGACTTACTCACCAGGAAATTGCCAATAGCTTGGGCATTTCTGTGGGCACTTCAAAATCCAACCTTTCCAAAGCGAGAGTTATTTTACAAAAAATAATTAAAAACAACGATGAGCAGATTGAAGCATGCAATATGTAAATGACGATATGGATGATCTGTTTCGAAGGGCTGCTGAGAATTATCCTCTTGACACGAAGAGTGCAGATTGGGATAAAATAGCCGCAGAACTTGATATAAAACCTGAAAAAACTAAAGATAGTGTTTTCAGAGACCGCAGGTTTTTATGGCTATTGTTATTACTTCCTTTAAGCTTCCTGTGTAACCATATTTTTAATGCAGGTTCACCAGTCTTGTCGAATACAGATCAAAATGAATCAGTTAATATTTTAAAAAATGAAAAAGGAACAGTTGCTACTGGGAAAGATTTACATATGGATCAAAAAAATGTAAGTACTATAAATAAAAGGAGCATAAATAATCCAATAGATAATTCAATAGACCATGTCAGATCAATATCAAATTCCAATTCCAGAAGTACACAACTAGGTAGGTTAAAAATGAATACTGCTCTTATTGCCAAGCAGATTGGGCCAACCCTGAGAAATGGGAGGCAATCAAATATGGACAGGATTGAATTACAAGTTGAAAATCATGAAGAATTTGAGAAAGTATTGGTAAAGGATAATATGGCTTTTGTATCAGCAAACATTTATCCTTCGCCTGTTGTGAATTTGCCTTCAATATTTCGGGATCTCGTTGTTAAGGAAGAAGTCAATAAGTTATTAGAAAAGCCAAATGACAGACAAAAAAAGATCTATGCAGGAATTATAGGAGGTATTGATGCTACAACAATTAAGTTTCAAAAGGTGAGCAATGCAGGCTATTCATTTGGAGTACTTCTTGGGTATAAACTAAATGACAAATGGAGCATTGAGTCTGGTTTATTTCATGATAAAAAATATTACTACAGTGAGGGGCAATATTTAAATACAGCCAAAATGTATATACTTCCGGGAACAAAAATCAATTCCCTGGATGGAAATTGCAGTATGTGGGAAATACCTTTGCAGGCACGTTATAATTTTAAATATTCTAAGAAAAAGGAGTGGTTTTCCACGTTGGGTTTGTCTTCTTATTTTATGAAAAAGGAGAATTATGATTATACATACTCTTACATTTCCACAGGCCAGACTTACGATAAATACAGATCTTATAATAATGCATCAAAGCATTTCTTTTCTGTTATAACCTTGTCTGCAGGCTTCACAAATCCCATCAATAAAACAATAGACCTAAGGGTGGAACCTTATCTCAAAATTCCGGTTAAAGGGGTTGGGGTGGGCTCTATTTCATTACAAAGTGCAGGCATTCAGATAGGGGTTACTAAATCATTATTTTGATATCCAGCCCGGGGAAGCGTAGATCTACTAGAATTTTTTCGTAGTATTCCTTTTCAATATTTGAATGATTTATGGCTGCTTAAGTAAATACCATAGACAAAAATTAGGGTGAATTTGCAATTGTACAGGTTGCTTTTGCTGGTTACTTTTGTATCAGATAGCGAAAGTTATCTATCCTAAGAAAACCAATTAAATATCCAAATCCTGAAAAATTAACCCACTTGTTGGTGAACCCTTAAAAAACCAATATCCAAGTCGAAAAGCCCGTTTTAAATCCGATCCTATTGAATCCTTCCAATCCTTTGAAAACCGTAAAGGCGTCCGTCCAATGAAAAAACGTATTATTTAAACCTAAACGCCTTACATATTTATCCCCTCCTTTGAGGGGATTTTTATTTTAAATTATCATTTATGAATTTATATATTCCTGCTTCATCATATAAATCAATGGCGAACTCTGCTGCTTTCTAAAAATTTCTTTTAGATACAGATGAGTATTTACCATTAGTGGGCATCAAAGTTGTATTTGGAGAATCGTTCTTATTAGTGCTAACCTAAAAAAAAAGTAATTTATGAAAAAGACGATTTTTTCCTTGATTTTGATTGGCGGTAGTTGTATGGTATTTGCACAAAACGAAACCAAAGATACTACAACCCGCCCCACTACAAATACATATGATTCCTCCAGGACTATGAATAATACCAATATAAATAATGGTATTCAAACACCTGTATCAAATTCAGGTGATACAGCAAATACTAAAAGTGCAATGTCAAGTAATAATGCTTACAATGCATATGGGACCACATCCGTAAATATTCCATATCGTGCACAAATGAACTTGCAAAAGGATTACCCTACTGCAAATAATATAACATGGACTCAATCTGGTGACTGGTACCATGGAACTTATATGAATAATGGCAGGTATTCACATATTTATTACGATGACAGGGGTAATACTTATAGTGTTTCGATGCCAGTTACAGAAACATATGTTCCTGATGATATAATGAATAAGGTTACAACCATGTTTGGTCCAATGGTTTATGATGTTACTACATTGAAAGGCGATAGCACTCACCAAAACATTTATCAGATCAGAACTCTCGAAAATGGTCAGGTTAAGTCTCAGTGGATTGGAGATGATGGTAGTTCTATAATGGATCCATTTCGTGCAGAAATGAGTACAGAAGCAAATAACCCACAAGGAAGCAATTCAAATTTGAATAACCATACAGACTCTACTTCGTCAATTAATAATAGTAGTATGAACACTACTAATACCCAAAACAATTTAAATGTAAATAACAGCTCTTCAGATTCTACTTCTACTATGAATAGCAACAGAAGTATGAATTCTAATGATTCTTCGGCTTCAGGTAATGTAAATACATCAGATAGTACTGTTTCAGGTATGAATAATAATAATTCAACCATTAAAATAAAAACAAAGACACCTGATGGAAAAGAAACAAAAACGAAAATAAAGAACGGAGAAGTACAAAAGAAAGAGCAATAATTTAGCAGAACATTTAATTAGTATTAATAAGACAATGCCCGGGTAATACCGGGCATTCTTATTATGATACTTCCATTAGACTATATATCCGAAAAGGTTGTCATCTTTATTCAGTTCTGTAAAGTTGATATGATATTTATTTAAATTTTTGAGCAGGCTTTCATAATCTTCTCTCGATTGTAATTCAATTCCAACTAAGGCTGGGCCAGTTTCTTTATTATGTTTTTGCATGTATTCAAACCTGGTAATATCATCATTTGGCCCTAATACAAAATTCACAAACTCTTTTAATGCACCTGGCCTTTGAGCAAACCTAATTAGAAAATAATGTTTAAGCCCTTCATATTGTAGCGATCGTTCCTTGATCTCCTGCATCCTGTCAATGTCATTATTACTGCCACTAATGATACAAACAACATTTTTCCCTTTTATCTCATTTGAAAAATCGTCCAGGGCAGCAATAGATAATGCACCTGCGGGTTCAACAACTATTGCATCTTCATTATACAATTTTAAAATTGTCGAACATACCTTTCCTTCAGCCACTGTGTGCATTTTATGCAAAACTTCTTTGCAAATTGAAAAGGTAATGTTACCCACTCTTTTGACAGCTGCACCATCTACAAAACGGTCAATATTATCCAGGGTAACTGGAAAACCATTGAGTAATGCTTGTTTCATTGAAGGAGCACCTTCAGGTTCTACCCCTATCAGTTTAGTTTGGGGAGAATACATTTTAAAATAGCTTCCAACGCCTGAACACAATCCGCCTCCTCCAACTGGTACAAACAAATAATCTATCTCTGACAACTCATCCAGGATCTCTACACCAACAGTTCCCTGGCCTTCAATGATCTTATAATCATCAAATGGAGGGATAAAAGTAGACCCTTCAGATACAGTGAATGCTTTAGCTGCAGTTGCACAATCGTCAAAGGTGTCACCCGTTAATTTGATATCTATAAAGTTTTCACCAAAAAACCTTGTCTGCTGCACTTTTTGCAATGGTGTAATGATAGGCATGAAAACTACACCTTTAACGCCCAGCTTTTTACAACTGTATGCGAACCCCTGGGCGTGGTTTCCAGCACTTGCACAAACAACACCTTTATTTAATTGCTCTTGGGGTAAACTACTCAACATATTGTAAGCTCCCCTGAGTTTATAAGACCTTACAATTTGAAGGTCTTCTCTTTTAAGATATATGTTTGCACCATACTTTTTTGAAAGACTTCTGCTGTAAGCCAATGGAGTCTTAACAACTACAGTACTTAATCTTTTGGAAGCTTCCCTGAAGTCAAGATTTACTTTTATTGTTGTTGTTTCAATCACGATATAAAGGGGAGGAGAATTTTACTTTTTGTAATTTCTTTTCAAAATTGTCACCAGCGCTTCCTGGAGCAACGGGCTCCTGGTTTTCAGGCCTTAAGCTTCTTACTGTTTTGCCTGCCTGCCAAATTTCGCTTTCACGCAACTCCTTCAATTCTTCTTCAAGCTTATCCCGATAATCAGGTTTACTATTACTTTCTATCGATTTGGCAGCTTCTTTTCCTGTGGCCACACTTTCATATAGCTCATTAAATACTGGCAACGTTGCGTCACGAAACCTTTTCCACCAATCCAGTGCACCCCTTTGTGCAGTAGTAGAACAATTAGCGTACATCCAATCCATGCCGTTCTCAGCCACTAAAGGCATTAAGGATTGCGTTAGTTCCTCTACCGTTTCATTAAATGCTTCAGAAGGCGTATGTCCTTTTGAACGTAAAACTTCATATTGAGCAGCAAAGATCCCTTGTATAGCTCCCATCAATGTTCCGCGTTCTCCAGTCAGGTCACTGTAAACTTCTTTTCGGAAATCGGTTTCAAACAAATAACCACTTCCAACAGCAATTCCTAATGCGATAACTCTTTCAAATGCACGCCCGGTCGCATCCTGGAATATTGCATAGCTGCTATTTAATCCTCTTCCTTGTAAAAACATCCTTCTTAAAGAGGTTCCTGATCCTTTTGGCGCTACTAAAAATACATCTACATCTGGGGGAGGAATAATACCTGTTTGGTCACTGTAAGTAATACCAAAGCCATGAGAGAAATACAATGCCTTACCGGGAGTTAAATGCTTTTTTACGGTGGGCCATAATTGAATTTGGGCAGCATCACTTAATAAATAGCAAATAATAGTTCCCTTTTGTAATGCTTCTTCTATATCAAACAAGGTTTCGCCAGGAACAAAGCCATCTTTTACTGCTTTATCCCAGGATTTTGAATTGCGCCGCTGTCCAACAATCACATTGATTCCATTATCTTTTTGATTTAATGCCTGGCCAGGACCCTGAACGCCATAGCCTATTACAGCAACAGTTTCATTGCTTAGTACCTGCCTTGCTTTTGATAAAGGAAATTCTTCCCTTGTTACAACATTTTCTTCGACACCCCCAAAATTTAATTTTGCCATTGTTATAGTTTTAAAGTGTTTATTAGTATATAAATTATAATTGATTCCAGGTTGATCCTAAATATCAAAAACTTCTTCCTGGTGTGCCAGGAATTCATTTTCAACCAGTTCAGGGCCTTCTGCCATTGATTCAAATTCTTTGAGTTTTTCATGAAAGCCTCTGCTTCCTTTTATTATGGCAACCCTGGCACTACGTACAAATTCAATTAATCCATAGGGTTCAAGCACCTTTACCAACCCATCTGTTTCCTCCCTGTGACCTGTTGTTTCAAAAACTGTATAATCTTTTCTGATTACTACTGCTTTAGCTCCATATTGCCTTAATAACCGCTCTACCTTTACTTTTTCTGTAATTTCACTTGTTGGCACCTTATATAATGCCAGTTCCTGCCATACAATTTCATCACTTGTATTATAATAGGCTTTTAAAACCTCAACTTGTTTTTCTATTTGTCGTACCAGTTTCCGTACAATATCTTCCATTTCATGGATAACGATGGTAAACCTGTGTATGCCTGGGACTTCAGAAGGAGATGTATTAAGGCTTTCTACATTGATCTTACGTCGCGAAAAAATTATGGCGATGCGATTCAATAAACCAATCTGGTTTTCAGTGTATACAGTTATAGTGTATTCTTCTTTTGCCATTGCAAGTTATTTTAAGCGTATATCAGAAACGCTGCTGCCAGCTTCTACCATTGGAAATACATTATTTTCTTTCCCCACCATTACTTCCAAAAGATAGCTTCCTTTATATTCAAGCATTTCCCTAAGCGAATTTTTTAATTCTTCTCTTTTAGATATGGATTTTCCCTGAATTCGGTAACCTTTAGCAACCTGGACAAAATCCGGACTTTCAATGTTTACAAAAGAGTATCTCTTGCTATGGAATAGTTCCTGCCATTGTCTTACCATACCTAGAAATTGATTATTTAAAATCAGAAGTTTCACATCTATGTTGCATTGCATGATAGTACCTAATTCCTGTATGGTCATTTGGAAACCACCATCTCCAATAATTGCAACTACAGTTCTTCCAGGGGCGCCTAATTTAGCTCCTATGGCAGCAGGTAAAGCAAAGCCCATTGTTCCCAATCCTCCTGAAGTGATATTGCTTTTACTCTCTTTAAATTTTGCGTAACGACAAGCCACCATTTGGTGTTGACCAACATCCGTTACTATCACAGCCTGGGCATTAGTCAATTCATTTAGAACATCAATAACTTCACCCATGGTCATTTGCTCTGTTTTAGGATGTAGTTCATCATAAATGCAGGCATCTATTTCATCTTGTTCCAATTCCTTAAACCGTTGCAGCCATTGCGGGTATACTTTATTTTCAGTTAATTCAGTAAGTAGTGGCAAGGTTTCCTTGCAATCTCCCCATACTGCAACTGTTGTTTTTACATTTTTATCAATCTCGGCGGGGTCAATATCTAAATGTATTATTTTGGCTTGCCTGGCATATTTATCTAATCTTCCTGTTACCCGGTCGTCAAATCTCATACCTACAGCAATCAAAACATCACACTCATTCGTCAGAACATTTGGTGCATAATTGCCATGCATACCTAACATACCAACACCTAAAGGGTGATCTGATGGCAAAGCACTCAAGCCCATTATGGTCCATGCTGCAGGTATACCTGTTTTTTCAATAAAAGCTTTGAATTCTTTTTCCGCTTTTCCCAATATTACTCCCTGTCCAAATATGACAAAAGGCTTTTTAGCAGAATTGATCAGGGAAGCAGCTTTTTCAATATACTCTTTTCTAACAACTGGTTTCGGTCTATAACTTCTTATAAAATTGCATTTTTGATATCCACCAAATTGAAACTTCTGCAATTGTGCATTCTTAGTAATGTCAATTAATACTGGACCTGGGCGGCCGCTGCCAGCTATAAAAAAAGCTTTGGCTAAAACTGCGGGAATTTCTGAGGCATCAGTTATCTGGTAATTCCATTTAGTTACCGGGGTAGTAATATTTATGATATCAGTTTCCTGGAATGCATCAGTACCAAGTAGGTGCGCAAAAACTTGTCCAGTTATACAAACAATTGGTGTGCTATCTATCTGGGCATCTGCCAGTCCGGTAACAAGGTTGGTAGCCCCCGGGCCGCTAGTGGCGAAAACAACACCTGTTTTTCCAGAAGTTCTGGCGTATCCCTGTGCAGCATGAATTGAACCTTGCTCATGCCTGACCAAAATATGTTTCAATTTATTATCAAAGTCAAACAAAGCATCGTAAATGGGCATAATTGCTCCACCGGGGTAACCAAAAATTGTGTCTACACCTTCCTCTATAAAGGCTTTAAGAACTGCTTCTGATCCACTGATTTCTTCAGTTTGCGTCAGTAACACATCCTTCTGCTGCTGTTGTAACGTGTTTTGCATATTTATAAAGAATTCCTTTTTGTGCTTTCAATGGAGGTTGTTTCCAATCCTCCTTTCTTTTAGCAATTTCATTTTCAGAAATGGCTAGTGTAATAGTATTGGAGGTAATATCTATGATTATCTTATCATCATCTTTTACCAGCGCAATTGTGCCACCATCATAGGCCTCCGGGGTAATGTGACCTACAACAAAACCATGGGTACCTCCGCTGAATCGGCCATCAGTAATTAATGCTACAGATTTACCTAATCCTGCTCCTATAATAGCTGACGTAGGTTTAAGCATTTCAGGCATTCCAGGGCCACCCTTTGGACCTACATAACGGATTACCACTACATCGCCCGCTTTTATCTTACCAGAATTGATCCCCTTTATCAACTCAAATTCTCCATCAAATACTCTTGCAGGACCTTCGAATCTTACACCTTCTTTTCCGCTTATTTTGGCCACACTTCCTCCTTCTGCTAGATTGCCGTATAATATTTGTAAATGGCCGGTAGCTTTAAGTGGATTACTTGTTGGGTAGATAATCTTCTGTTGATTAAAATCGAGGTTAGGAACCTCGGCTAGATTTTCTGAAACGGTCTTACCAGTTACTGTAAGACAATGGCCATGTAAGAAATTCTTTTCCAGGAGGTATTTCATTACAGATGGAATACCTCCATGCTGGTGAAGATCCTGCATCAGGTATTTACCACTTGGTTTAAAATCTGCTAATACTGGCACCTTGTTGCTTATTCTCTGAAAATCATCTTGGCTAATGTCAACATCTACGCTCTTAGCCATAGCAATCAGGTGCAATACAGCATTAGTAGATCCGCCCAATGCTATCACGATAGTTATAGCATTTTCAAATGCTTCGTAAGTCATGATATCCTTAGGCTTGATATCTTTTTCAAGGAGATGCCTTATAGCAATTCCAGCATTCATGCACTCTTTCTTTTTTTCCTCACTAATTGCCGGATTGGAGGAAGAGAAAGGAAGACTCATGCCTAATGCCTCAATAGCTGCCGCCATAGTATTGGCAGTATACATTCCCCCACATGCACCTGCACCTGGACAAGCAGCTTTAATAACGCATTTAAAATCATCTTCTGATATGGTACCGGCTATTTTCTGACCCAGCGCTTCAAAGGCAGAAACAATATTTAGATCTTGCCCATTATAATGTCCGGGTGCTATTGTTCCGCCATATACCATTATAGATGGCCTGTTAAGACGTCCCATAGCAATTATGCTTCCGGGCATATTCTTATCACATCCAGGAACAGCAATAACTGCATCATAATATTGAGCACCGCAAACAGTTTCAATAGAATCCGCAATAATATCCCTGCTTACTAATGAATAACGCATACCATCTGTACCATTACTCATCCCATCGCTGACACCAATCGTGTTAAATATCAAACCTACAAGATCATTATCCCACACGCTTTGCTTAATGGTCTTTGCCAGATCATTAAGGTGCATATTACAGGTGTTCCCATCATATCCCATGCTAACGATTCCAACCTGGGCTTTCTTAAGATCATCATCCGTCAACCCAATTCCATACAACATTGCCTGGGCTGCAGGTTGCGTTTCGTCTTGTGTCAATACCTTGCTATACTTGTTTATTTCTGTCATACTGAAACTACTTCCTGTTTAAATTTTTTAACTAATACCCGGTCTTTATATGCTTTTTGGATAAGAAACCCTAGACTGTCCTTCCAGTTTTTCTTAAAAGGAATGGAATCCAATGATTCAATACCAATAACTTCTGCAGCAGTCCCACAGAAAAAAGCACTATCTGCTCCTTTAAATTCTTCAGGGGAAATTTGTTTTTCTATAGCCTCAATGCCTAAATCATTACATATCTCTAATACAGTTGCGCGGGTAATTCCCGGAAGAATACTGCCTAATTGAGGAGTATATAAAATGTTATCCTGTTCTAAAAATATATTTGCGCCAGGCCCTTCAGCAACAAATCCTTCCATATCTAATAATAGAGCTTCATCAAAGCCATTGTCTTTTGCTTCCTGGGTAGCTAAAATAGAGTTTACATAATGCCCGCAAACCTTTGCTGCTACCATAAAACTGGCAGGGGTAATTCTCCTGAAAGGTGAAGTCTTTAACCGTAATAATGTTTCTCCCAGGTAGGCGCCCCATTCCCATGCAGCAATAAGTAAATGTGAACCCTTAGCTTTGGTTAGCGACATATTTGGAGTACAGCTAACCAAGGGCCGCAGGTAGGCATTTTCTAAGTTGTTTCGTTTTAAAACTTCGTAAGAAATAGCTACCAGTTCATCATTATTATATGGATATGGAATATTCATGACTTCGCATGAATATTTCATTCTTTCAAAATGCTCTTTAGCCTTGAATATTTGAACTCCACTTTCAGTGGCATATGACCTGATGCCTTCAAACACACCATAACCATAATGTAATGTTTGGTCATAAACATTTCCCCTGGCTTCAGAGGCTTTTATAAAGGACCCATTGTAATAAACTATAGTGTTCTCGTTGTAATACATAATTAGATTACGATTTTCTTCATAAAAAAACCCGCCTTTGAGGCGGGTTTTGTATTTTAATTTATTCAATTACAAATAAAATCCACCTCCAGTTAGGCCGCTAATAATAATTACCACTATAATTTTAATTACAGAGTAGAATATATTATTTGTGCCTTTTGTTATCATAATAGAAGTGTATTACGAATTTACACCTCCTTTTTTAAAGAACTATACCAAAAAGTCTGTTTTCTTATAAAACGCTTTGGCTTCTGTGTTATAGCGGTGCAAATCGTAGAATTGGAAAGTTAGAGCATGCATTTAAGGTTTTTAAGCCAAATTTTACCTGTTTTACACAATACAAATGATGGGAATATCTGTTGTAATCCTTTACTGTAGCGGATTTTAATTATAATTGATTACGGCAACCAAGGGATATGGTTACAATGGTTTTGGACTTAAGATGTATTCAGTATTCGGTTTGTTTTAAGCTATAAAAGCTTGAATACTTAAAATAAAAAGCAAGCCGAGCAACGAAATAATACTCTCCATGAGCGTCCATGTTCGAAAAGTGTCCTTTAGATTTAAACCGAAATATTCTTTGAACATCCAGAATCCTGTATCATTAACATGTGAACACATTAAACTCCCTGCACCTACAGATAATACCATAAGTTCTGCAGATATACCTCCTGTTATAAATGGTAGCACTATGCCCGATGCACTCAGGGCAGCTACGGTGGCCGAACCAAGCGTTATACGGAATAAGGCAGCTATTAACCACCCTAGAAACAATGGAGATAAATGCATAGAAGCAGTGCTATCTTTTAAGATCATCCCAATATTACTGTCGAGTAATATTTGTTTAAAGGCACCACCGGCAGCTATAATGAGAAGTATCATAGTAATAGCTTTTATACCTTCAATGCCTGTACTCATAAAGTGGTTAATGTTCCAATTTAATAAAGTAAAAGCTAAAGCCAGGGACAGTAGTAATGCTATAGTAGGTTCCTGTAGAAAATTAAGAATACTTAATGCAACAGCATTGCTGGTAAGGTAAACTCCCAAAGTACCACAGCTGATAAAAATAACTGGAGCCAATAGAATCAAAATACTTTTGGTCAAAGATGGCAGCTCGGTCGTTTCCTTTAAGGAAAAATTGATATTGGGTTGCACCCTGATTCTGTTAGCTTTAATAAGCCTTGGGAACAATATACCTGCAATTATCGCTGTTGGAACAGAAATAAGCATTCCGTATAATAAAGTTTTACCAATGTTAGCATGGAAGATAGTACCAAGTGTTACAGGTCCAGGATGGGGAGGTAAGAATCCATGCGTTATCGATAATGCTGCAGCCATGGGGATCCCCAACATAAGTAATGGGTAGTTCAGTGTGGAAGCTATGGCAAAAACCAGCGGTATTAGTATTACAAATCCTGCATTATAGAATAATGGTATTCCTGCAATAATCCCGGTAAGTAAAACTGCCCATGCAATATATTTCGTACCAAATATCTTAACCAGAGCTAGAACGAGTTTTTGCCCTGCACCACTTTCCTCGGCTAATTTTCCAAGCATGGCCCCAAGGGCCAGTATCATTACAGTACCTCCAAGGGTATTGCCAATTCCATTATTAATGGAAATTATAACCTTACTTAATGGCATTTTTAATAATAATCCAGTAATTATAGAAACCAGTAATAACGCTAACATTGGATTTACCTTCAGTATTATTAATGCTACTAAAATTATGATCCCTGCCAAGACTGTTATGATAACCATCTGTTAGTTTACTTTTTTATAAAGCAGGTGCATAGATTCCTGGACTCCTGGATATATTGTCTTATAAACCTGGAAGAATTTAAAGTACTCCTTAGTATTAGATTTATGAGGATTTATTAACCTGTTTTCGTGTGTTGTAAAATTCTCATTATTTATACTTAATAATCTATATGCTAAATAGGCAGCCCCAATTGCAGATGCATCTTCTCTTTCAACTATTACAATAGGCTTCCCGGTAACATCAGCAAGTAGTTGCACCCAGTCATTTGACTTTATAAAGCCTCCACTGGCATGAATTTCCTTTACCTCAGATGATGAAAGTTCAATTAATTCCAGAACATTTTTTAATGCATAACAAACACCTTCAATAATGGCCCTAATAAAGTGAGCTCTTGTGTGCTTACTTCGAATGCCTATAAATACACCGGATGCTTCTTCATCCCAAATCGGGGCACGCTCTGCAAAAATGTAGGGAAGAAAAATAAGTCCTTCACTACCTGCAGGAATTTTGTGTATCATGTCAAAAAGACTTGCATACTGGTCGGGTCCACTTACCTGATTATCAAGGAAATCCCGCATAAGCCACTCCATTATATTTCCACCATTATTGATTGGATAGCCACAAATAAAATATTCATTATCAAGTATATAATTAAAACTCATGGTGGCGGGATTGCGTATTGGCAAGCGCGAGGCAATGCGCACGGCCCCACTTGTACCTATAGTAATAGCTGCAACACCTTCCTTTAATGAGTTAGTACCAAGATTAGCAAGGCATCCATCACTGGCTCCAATGCAAACAGGGATTAAAGAAGTAAGTCCTGATAATTTACAGGCTTCAGTTGAAATACCTTTTCTGTAATGATCAGTGGGTACAGGAAAGGATAATTTATTGGAATTAATTTGAGCTATCGCCAGGGATTCGGAATTCCAGGATAGGGTTTCAATATTAAATAAACCTGTAGCGGAAGCAATGGAGTGATCAATAATAAACTCATTAAATAATTTATACCATATATATTCCTTAATAGAAATAAACTTATGAGCTTTTGTAAAAATATCTTTTTGATTTTCTCTCCACCAGATGATCTTGCAAAGTGGTGACATGGCATGTAGGGGAGTACCCGTAGCCATGTAAATAGATTGACCAGCCTTGTCCTTTCGCAATAGTTTTGCTATCTCCGTACTACGGCTATCTGACCAAATTACAAGGTTCGATATTGGTTCTCCTTTTTCATTTACAGCCATAATATTATGCATAGCACTGCTTAAAGAAACAGCCAATGGCATATCTTTCATTTGCACTATCATCTGCCTGATACATGAATAAAAAGCATTCAGTAAAACTTGTGGGTCTTGTTCTGCTTTTTGGCTATCCTCCTGTAAAATCGTATAAGATGCTTGAATGCTGCCAATGATTTCTCCCTGGAAATTAACAGCCACAGCTTTGGTGCTTCCTGTCCCTATATCCAATCCTATAATATAGCCTTGCATAGTAATCTTTAGTAAAGAAGTAGGAAAGTAAGTATTATAAACTATTAATTAGATTGGAATGCTCTCTATTCTGTTTATTGAAGCTTCCAGACTTTAATAATGGTATAGGTTTGGCCGTCTGGATTCATTACCTCGCTCTGTGTTTTCATGGTATCTGTAGTCATATAAAATATCTTTTCATATTCAAGCGAGGCCCCAACAGGTCCCCACACTAACATTGTTGTACCTCCCAGATACCATGTTCCTTCTTTAGAGGATGTGCAATCTAATTTGTAGGAGCCTGAATAATTAACTCTAAATTGATAAAGGTTATCTTTCTTACAATCATTCCAGGTATTGTAAATATCCTTTTCTGTAGATCCATTGCCATCCCAGTCATAAGATTTATCAGATGTTACTCCTATTATTTTCCAGGTTCCAATAATTTGAGAAACGGAATATCCCTGTGGCAAGGAATTTTTTTCTGTTTCAATTTTATAACATGAAATAAATGTGAAAATGGAAAAAAATAGTGCAGGCAGTATGGATGACCAAGGTTTCATAACACTGTTAAATTATAAATTAATTGTTGCATATTAAAATCCACCATTGAAACTGTTTGCAGTTTAATTTAATTTGCAAAAGAACACCCCTTTCAAACATAATGGGACAGTGTAAATTATTTTATAAAATTGAACTAAGTAAGGGAAGCTGAATGGCTGAGGAATTACAACATAATTTTCAATTTTACATTAAGGATGTTCGCTTTCATTATGGTGGCGTAAGTTTTAGGCACTTTGTTAGTTCATTGAATAAGCGATTGGACTTTACTATCATAAATTATTATATCAGGGAAGAGTTTGATGCTATTAAAGAATATTTTATACAGATCTTTAGTTCAAATAAGATAGATGTATTGGCTGTTATAACAGAACTTGATAATGGCAATTATATTATCCGTGCTCATTCCACTCAAATTGACAGTATTGATGAAAGAATGATGAAAGCAATAAAACTGGAATGGGCGCGAAAAATTTCTTCTAAAAAGATATTAATCCCATCAGGTTTTACTCCTTTAACAATGGATAACCTGTTTAATTCTTTAGAGAATCAGGACCTGGGGTTTTCTAATTTATATAATAATGAACAGGAATTATTTGATGATATAATAACAGTTTCCTAAAGCAGGCACTATAACCATCTCCGGTATCTTTCTGGCCAACACTTGCACCAATTAATGAGGTTACGCTTTATTTTAAAACCATTTTCATTTCTATTTTTATTAGAAGGCTCTACAGATTATTTACTGGTCTGGGAAACTCTGGATACTGAAGAAGCTACTTATATTTGGACAATAGAAAAAAACAGGCAATCCTTAAAATTGGCATTGGCTAATTTGCCGGATATACTTTCTTTAATAAAAGCTCAGGGTAAACAAGCTTATTTGAAATCTTCCGGTGATAATTTTATCAGGATAATACATCAATACACAAAGCCAATGAATGGTTTTGTTTTATGGAAAGATGAGCTTGAAAATCATCTATAGAAATTCGACCAATATGTTTTTCCTACTCGCATAAATTTATAGTAGCTTTAATAAGCATTCCAAATTATCCTCGATAACCACTAATATATTCATCCTCCCTTTTTCTATTCCCTTTGGAGATTATTTACAGCATCCGTTCACTTTCCAGTGCTCAGGATAACCTTGAATGCTGTGTAATCTATTCACTGTAGTGTATTTCATCAAAACTATAAGGAGGAATTATGTCAAAAAAATCAAAATGCTTAGGAGCTTTAGTTTTTGCTCTATTTGTCATTTCCTGTCAGAAGCAGGAATCGTCAAACTCCAGTACTACATCTAAAGAAAATGCAGTCTCTCTTAGGAAAAGTTCTTTAATGAAAAAACCCGCAACTGCAATGACTGCTACAATGCACATTTTTGCTACAGGGCTAAATAACCCCAGGGGTTTGGAATTTGGACCTGATGGTAATCTCTATGTGGCGGAAGGTGGCATAGGCGGTGTCAACTCAACTGTAGGCCAGTGCTTACAGGTTCCATTTCCTGTTGGCCCTTACCTGGGAAGCCCAACAGGTGCTGGTGTCTCTATGATCAGCCCTGCTGGAGTTCGTACTGTAGTAACCAATAGTTTGCCTACAAGTTCGGCTAATGAGATCATTGGTGGTGATGTTGAAGGGGTTGCAGACGTAGCATTTATTGGCAACACGTTATATGCTTTGATAGCAGGTGCCGGTTGTTCGCATGGAGTAACTTCTATGCCTAATGGCATTGTAAGAAGAAACAGCGATGGAACCTGGACAATGATAGCTGATATTAGTTCCTGGCTGATGGCTCACCCCGTTGCACACCCTGAGGAAGAAGATTTTGAACCGGATGGAACACCTTATAGCATGGAAGTTGTGAGGGGAGACTTTTATGTGGTAGAGCCAAATCATGGCGACTTTATAAAGGTTACCACAGATGGAACTATTACCAGGGTAGCTGATATTTCAGCTACTCAAGGCCATGTGGTTCCAACAGCATTAGCATACAAGGGGAATTTTTTCATTGGAAATCTTCATCCATTTCCCATTGTGGACGGTAGTTCCAACATTTACAAAGTTAACCCGGGTGGAGAAGTCAAGATTTGGGCTACCGGTCTTACTACTGTGCTGGGATTAGTAATTGATAAGAGAGACCGCATGTATGTTTTAGAAAATACAGTGGGTTCTCCATCAGGTTTTCCAACACCTGGATTAGGGCAGGTTATCAGAATTGATCCTTCGGGAAATAAAACAACTATTGCCACTGGTTTAAGTTTGCCAACTGGTATGACTATGGGGCCAGATGGAAATCTTTATGTCTCCAACTGGGGATTTAGCCCTGCTGCTATTGGAGGTGGACAAGTGGTTAAGATTGACCTATAATCTTAATAAAGATTCATTTTAAAGAGCTGGATAATGTAAAGTTTTCCAGCTCTTTACATATAGAGTCAATAAAAGTATAAATATGTACAAGTACTAAGTAAATTTCTTCAATTCATTACTTCCGTAATAATTATTAAAGTATAACAAGGGTATTTTCGTCTAAATTATTTTATGTCCTTGTCTAATTTTATCTGTTCTACCTGTGGCGTTCAATATGAAGCTTCGGAGGTTCCTCCGTTATTATGCCCCATATGTAATGATGACAGGCAATATATTGGATTCGGTGGTCAATCCTGGACCACCTTGCAAAACATTAACCGGCAGCATAAAAATATTATTGAAAAAATAGCTCCGGATGTGTATGCCATATATTCTACACCTGCATTTGGCATTAATCAAAGAGCACACCTTATCAGAACCCCGGGAGGCAATATCTTATGGGATTGTATTACTAACCTTGATCCCTCAACAATTGAAATCATTCATAGCTTAGGAGGTATAAAAGCAATTGCTATTTCCCACCCGCATTATTATTCATCAATTGTGGAATGGAGTCATGCATTTAAAGCCCGGGTTTTTATTCATGCCAATGATGAGAAATGGTTGGGCAGAAGAGATGAAACCATAGAATTATGGCAAGGAAACGAGAAATTGCTTTGGGATGAAATCAGACTAGTATGCTGCGGAGGGCATTTTCCCGGGGCTTCAATATTATACTTGCCCCGTGATAAAGGTTCTATCTTTTCAGGGGATACAATCCAGGTAGCTCCTAACCTGAAGACAGTATCTTTTATGTATAGTTACCCCAATATGATACCGCTTCCTGCAAAATCAATACTTCAAATCCAGGATAGTATTATTGATCTTGAATATGATGCTATTTATGGAGCCTTCGGTTTGTATATACGGCAGAATGCAAAACAAGCAGTAATTTATTCATTAGAGAGATATCTTCAAATATTAAAAGGAAGTAATTATTAATTACCTAATCATTGACTGATGTTTTAATAGCTTTGCTGAACATCCTAAGTTTATATAGTTGAAATATTATGTGTGCTATTAAAAAAGAAGTAAAGCCCAATTTCATACTGTCGATTTTACAAAATAAGTGCCCCAGGTGTAGAAGAGGTAAAATGTACCAAAGTAATAATCCATATCATCTGCGTTCCTTTATGAGAATGTTTGACAGGTGCCAGGTATGTGGCCAGCCTCTTGATATGGAGCCCGGATTTTATTATGGTACAAACATGGTTAGTTATTCCCTGGCTTTATTAATATCAGTGCTCAGCTTTATTCTTTGGTGGATTATTATAGGATTTTCTTTGCACGATAATCGTTTTTTCTGGTGGATAGGATTTAATGCCTTCTTACTACTAGCTATGCAGCCCCCCTTGATGAGGCTTTCCAGGACAATTTGGTTAGCATTTTTCGTTCCTTATAGTCCTAATTGGAATTTGGGGGATATAATTGAATCCGAAAGAATTAATAAAGAGCACATGAATAATTGGTAAGGCTCTTTGGAAATATTTAAAGTAAACTCTTTTCCTGTTTTTATACGCATCATTAAGGCAGATAGCAACATTGCATCTTCTGAACAGTTAGTTCTTAGGATATCCACAATCTATTTGTTAATAAAAATTATATTAGTGAAAATCTAATGTTGAAAACATTTTGTAACTTGTTGTTAACCATACTCCTTTACTTGTCAATCCGTATTATATACAAAACATAGATCCTGCCCTGTTGTTATTGAATTCTAAATAAGGCTTTTTATTTATCACCTTCAAAAAGAGACTGTCTTGCAGGTAAAACTTGATCAGGTAGAAGATAAACTTAAAACTGATGAGCCTTTCCAGCGCAGTGTAACTATTCTTTTACTCAATCAATTCTATATAGTTTCCGGCCAATGGTCCTGGAACCTGGTTACCGATAAGGTATTTACCAGTGATGTTATAATTAATGCACCAATACAATTTGAAGGAACAAAAAGTATCATTTTCCCGGATGATGTAACTGAACTACATAAAAAATTAAGCAATGGGCGCGTTATTGACCAGCTGTGTTTTCGGATCATAACTACTTTTGGTGAAGTAAAACAACTGGAAGGAAATCAGCTGAACGTTGATAATAATACTTTGACATTAGAAGATTTAAAAAACGAAACTGTTGAACAGTTTATATTACAAGCTCAGTTTTTAAAAGAAAAAGATAATCTCCAGCTGATTAGTGAGCTATATTCCAAATCTGAACGGTATACTGGAAGTGCTATATGGTATTTCAACCAATCAACAAATGCGACATGGTATTCCAACCAGGTCTTCCGCATTTTTGAATTACCACCTCAAAGTTTAAATGCTCATTTAAATACTTTTAACCATTTCATTGATTCTGAAGAAAGGGATATAGTAGTTGAATACATAAACAAAGCCTTTAAATTACAATGTCCATTGCATATAGAATTTTGCATTCAAACAACACAAGGGAAAAAACAAGTACTATACATATCCCATTGGACCCAATCACAAAAAGGACACAATATCCTATATGGTACTTTCCAGGATATAACTGATCTAAAGACAAGTGAAAAGGAGATAAAAGCTGTTGCTGATCTTGCTGGCATTTACAGGCAACAAATTGTTTTTGATGAGCTGAATGCTTCACTTGGCCATTGGCAGATCAATTTATTAACCAGGAAAGTGGTCATTTCAGATAATTTATATAGGTTGTTTGGAATAAAAGCGCCCTCTATTGGTGCAGGGTTAAACAGCTTTATAAATTTCATCCATCATGATGACCAGGAATTGGTTATCCAGGCCAATAAAAGACTTCTTACAGAACAGGTTCTGCCAAATATTGACTTCCGAATTACAAGACCAGATGGAAAAATTCGATATCTAACCCAAAAGGCAAAATTGTTGATCGATGGAGATGAGCAGATTATTGCTGCTACAGTTCAGGATGTGACTGTTCCCAGGATGCTGGAAAAAAAGGTGGCTGACATTACTTTCAGGATGGAGCTCCTTTCCAATTCACAAAAACTTGTAGAAGACGTAGCAGGTTTAGCGATGTGTGTTTTTGATCCGGAATCTGGAAATTATAATTGGAGTGAACAGTTTTATAACCTCCTGGGTATAAAACCTCATTCTATTGATTTGAAAAAAGAAATACTGATAAATCATATTCATCCCCAGGATCAGAAAATTTTCTTGTATGAATGGGACTCTGTTTTGCAGTTAAAGAATCACCGGTTTGTTGATTTCAGGTTGATCAAAAAGGGTGTCATTCATTATATGAAGGCTGATCTCCGCATTCAATACATCCAGGATAAGGTATTATTGTTTGCAATTGTTCAAGATGTATCTCATTATGAGCATTTAAGTTCCAGGCTTCAAAAGCAGGTTCAGATGGTTAATATTTTATCTGAAAATATTGTAGACCGGATAATAGTTACGGATCTGAACAATAATATTCTTATTTGGAACAAGCAATGTGAAGTGACATATAGGATTCTGAAAGATGAAGCCTTGGGTAAAAACTTCTTTGATGTTTTTCCCATGTTAAGAACAGAGAAGGAAGTGGCATTATTTGAGAAGGTATTGAATGGAGAAAAGCTGTCATTCTCAGCCAGCAAGTCTATAATGGGAAATGAATATTACGATCTTAATATGCTACCAATATGGGATGATGAAAGAAAAGAGGTTATTGGCATTATGCATATAGTGCATGATGTAACAAAGGAGGTGCTATTAAGACAAAGCTTAAATGAACGGTTAAATATTATCAGTAGTTTACTTGAGGCTTCAGTTGACAGGGTTATTAGCCTGGATAACAACATGAATTATGTTTATTGGAATAAAAAAGCAGAGCAATATTATGGTTTGAAAAGTGAAGATGTTATAGGGAAAAATATCCTGGAAACATTTCCATCCTTTGTTAATGATCCATCATATGAGCAATTTAGAGAAGCATTGAAAGGTAGAACAGTCCACATACCTGCAACATACGGACCCAAAAATGAATATTTTGAAACCTACCTTATACCTACGTATGATGATAGGGGAGAAGTATCAGGGATATTGTGGATCGTCCATGATTTAATAAAGGAATATGAACTTCAAAAGCGGTTAGTTAAAGAGAACGAAGTTCTTGATGCGCTCAATGAAAACTATGTCGAACTGGATGATGAGTACCGGGTAATATATGTCAACCACAATGCTGTTCACTTTTTTAATATAGAAAAGGAAGAAATATTAGGTAGATCTATACTTGAACTTTATCCAGATCTGGAATTTTCGCCTATTTACCTGGCAATGAAAAAGGCAATGGAAGAAGGTATTTCAACAATAGACGAATTTATTTCTCCCACAAAAAAAATTTGGCTGAATGTATCAATTGCTCCTACAATAGATGGAATAGTGGTTGTCTTTTATGAAATAGAAAATATTAAAAAGGCACAAAAGGCCATACAGGAAACAAACGATCTGCTTGCTTCTGTATTCAATACCTCTTCAAATGGTTTGATGTTAATGAAAGCATTGCGAAATGCAGAACATGATATTTATGATTTTGAGTTTGTGCTGGCAAACAATATGGCCTGTGCTCTATTAAAGACAGAATTGCAGGGGAAAAGATTCTGTGAAGCTGGTAATGGACAAGTAATGCCAGGTATGTTTGAAAAGCTTACAACTGTTATTATAACAGGCATTGATTTTACAGATGAATTTACTTTCCAATTCAATGGTGCAAAGTATTGGTATTGTATCAAAGCAATGAAACTGGGAGAAAGTGTTGTCGTAAGTCTGGAGGATGTTACAAACAGGAAAAACAACGAACAGGCCATACTCAAGCATATACAAATTCTTCAACAATCCGAACAGTTAGCCCATATGGGAAGTTGGGAATTTGAATGTGAGAGCAATTCATTCCATTGGTCTGAGGGAATGTATCAATTGTTTGAGATAGAACCTGGCATTGAAGTTAAGCCAGAGATATATCTTGATTATACCAGGTATAAGAATAGATCAAAGGCCGAACAATTAATCGAGCAAATACGCAATGGAAAAGAATCATTTGAAGAATTGATACAGATTATTGTAAATGACAAAATAAAAACATTAAAAATTAAAGGCTCGGGAATTAAGGACCACTCAGGTAATGTGTATAAAGTTCTTGGAGTGGGAATTGATATTTCAGCCCTTCAATTAGCAGAAGAAAAAATACTGGAAAGCCAGGAGATGTTATTTCAAACTACACTGGCTGTACCGGATGCTATTAATATTTATGAAGTGGCCACCAGGCAAACGGTTCATTTGAATAACTGCCTGGCTGAATGGACAGGTTTATCACCTGATGTCATGACTGAAATGGGTTATTCCGGGAGGTTACAGTTGGTGCATGTCGATGACCGTGAAAAACTTATCACTTTCAATAATGATATGCATCATGCTGAAAGCAATGAGATAAGGACCATTGAATACCGTCTGATTGCTTACACTGGTAAGATCATTTGGATAAGAGACCGTTCCAAAGTATTTAAAAGAGATCAGCATAAAGTTCCAACCCATATTTTAAGTATTCTACAGGATATTACCCATGAAGTTGAATTGCGCAATCAATTAATAGAAAGAACTCAATATGCTGAAGCCATAATAGACTCCAGTGTTGACCGTATCATGCTGTATGATCAGCAACTAAATATCATTGCCTGGAATAGCAGGTCAGCCGAATTAACCGGGGTTTCAAAAAAGCACGCAATAGGTAAGAACCTTTTTGAGCTTTTTCCAAAAATTGAAAAAGATGAACTACTCTATAAAGCCTTTAAGAAAGCCTTGCTCGGGCATTACATTCATTTGCCAAATACTAAAAGCACTTATACAGATAAATATTACGAACGTTTCTTTATACCCTTAAAGAATGAAAAAGGTGAAACCTATGCTGTTTTGAACCTGATGCATGACGTGTCTGATACTTTTCTGCAAAAAGAAAAGTTAAGCGAATTAAATATGATCCTGGAAAGGAAGAACAAAGAGCTGGAAGAGAAAAATGAAGAGATCACCTCATTTGCTTTTATTGCAAGCCATGATTTGAAGGAACCGTTAAGAAAACTATACACTTTCAGTGACTGGCTTTTGAACAGGGAATTGGAAAATCTTTCAGATACTGGTAAGTCTTATATAAAGAAAATGGCGAATTCAGTGCGCAGGATGGATATGTTGATTGAGGATATACTTGTTTTAACAAAGATCGAGGCTGATAAAAAGGTTCTTAAGCCAATTGATCTTAATGCAATTCTTGATAGAGTCACAAGTGACATGAAGGAATATATTTCAGAGCATAGTGTTGAAATTATTGCTGATTCATTGCCAATTATAAATGGAAACGATAATCAATTATTTTACCTGTTTAAAAACCTCTTGAGCAATGCTGTAAAGTTTAATAAAGCTGGAAGAAATATAATTGTTCAGATAGGGGCAAGGCCTGTTGAAGCAAAAAGGTTGGATCATGAGAAAAATATACCTGGAGTTGATTACCAATGTGTTTATTTTAAAGACAACGGTTTAGGTTTTGATCCCAAATATTCTAAAAAGGTATTCCAGGTATTTCAACGTTTGCACGACCCTCAACAGTATGAAGGAACCGGAATGGGATTGGCAATATGCAAAAAGATCATGGATAATCATAATGGGTTTATTACAGCCAATGGTCAACTCGGCGAAGGCGCAGAATTCTATTGTTATTTTCCATCGCTTAATACGTCTTTGCTGACCTAATACAAGATTACCGGCATTACATAACAAATGCATATTCTAATGCCTTGCAACATTTTGCTGGCAAGTGATTTGAGGGGTATATTACTATGACACTTAGTTTTCAAACTCCAGGACTGAAATGGGTATTATATGCGTCTGCTCTTCTGTTTGCGCTTCTAAGTTGTAAAGATCAAAGCTCAGGCAAAACACAAGGCAATGATACTATTAGCAATACTGCTAATTCTTCCCCAGTACACTCTCAAACTGATTCGTTGAATACTGGTATTGATAATTCCGGTACAAGTATGGGAGAGGGGACCACTACCAGTGGTACAAGCACTGGCAGCAGCAGCACACATAAGGATTCGGTTAAAAAGAATTAAATCTGGATATCTGTTTACCAGGAGCACTTTACGAATTCTTTGCGTGGCTCTCTCTCTTTGCGCACCTGGCGATACTCAGTAACGCAAATAGTGCAAAGATGTTCGCAAAGGATCGCAAAGATGAATACCAATAAAACTTGTCTGCACCCAGTTGTACCTCTCAGTCCTAAGAAACTACAAACTACACACTACAAACTACAAACTTCCTTAAACAGCATGTTTAAGGAGAAAAAATGGGATCCTGTAATCTTCCGTAAACTCCCCTTCAAACTTTATGGTCCACTCTATATCATCCATATAAAGCTTAAAGTATTCTATATCCTCTTCACTAAGTGGTGCAGAAACCTGGATATCCAGCTTGTTCTTCATCTTCTTTTCCTTTTCGGGCTTTTGTTCTTGTATCCTTCCTTTTAATTCCTCTTCAAAGGAAGACAGGAGTAATTCAAACTGCTCCCGGGTAAGGGAAATACGCTTTTGCTCCGTAAGAAAGGTGAACAAGGCTGAAAACACTTCCCTTTTTTCACTTCCCTGCTTTAAAAAAGCAATGGCAATTCTTCTTACTTGAGTAAACAGCTTTGGGTATCTTCTTTTTACTGGCACAAACCGGTAGATGATGGAAGACATGATATTACCGATTGCAAACCTTTCAGCGCTTCTCCTGCTGCCTTCAAAGACAGGGTCCTTCCAGAAGCGCTTAGAATCCACACCAGGAAGCATTCTTACCAAAAATCCCCAGTCCACATCCTTATAAAAGTTGATGTCTCCACACACTGTACCTGTCGCCTTTACATGACTTATTTGCTTTGCCATAATGATATTGGATTTTATTGATTGTAAAGATTGCTAAAATACTTAGTAACACCAAGGCACTATGGCCGATTTGGCCGCTTTTGGCCGATTTGACCGGTTTTGTCCGCTTTTGTCCGGAAGGGAATTGAGTGGGGAGTCTTGAGTCTGGAGTCGGGAGGAAGAGAATATAGCAAGCTAATGGTAGCCTTAGGGCAGGCAACTTGCTATCAAAGCCCTATCTACGGTATACTTAGTGCGTGATCATCACGCAGTATCTATACCGGAGCTATACCGTAGATGGGGAGTTGAGAGGAAGTACCTATAGAGAAACCCGGTAGAAAATTGGTTAATCCCATGGCAGATCCTGGTAACAAATAAAAAACCAGGTAATCCTTCACTTTCATACAATTTCGATATGAACAGTAAAGGAATTACCTGGTTTTATAATAAGTATTATATAAATAACACGATGATCATATTGGGCAGTAATGCTATAATCATAACCTGGTTATAATTTACTTAAGCCACCTTTCTTTTTTCAGTCTTTTCTGTTTTGATATATTGTTCCAGGGCAATATCAAGTGAAGGAAGCAATTGCCCTTTTTCACTGCCCAGCACACTGTAATTAGGACGTTGAGCAATATATCCCAAATCTTCTCCAGGTTTAGAATCTATAAGGGATTTGTCAAGTTCAAATTCTTCTGCCACCAGTATCGCAAATTCGGACCAGGAAAGGGAACCTTTATTGGATAGATGCCAAATTCCTTTTTCATGGTCAACCAACAGGTCCAGTGTACTATTTACCAGGTGCGGGACATATGTTGGAGATATGAAAATGTTATTTGCTACATGAACATGGTCACCATTTTGAAGTGCTTTTCGAACATAGTGAACAAAATTAAATTCATCCCATGGACTAAAGAAAGCGCTGGTACGAATAATGAGAGCAGATTCCGTGGATTCTGCAACCAGTTTTTCTGCCTGGAACTTACTCTGACCATAAACATTCAAAGGGTTTGGTTCGTCTGACTCCAGGTAAGGTGTATTCTTTTGACCATCAAAGACAAGGTCTGAAGAAAAAGTAATAAACTTAATATTATATTCCTGGCAAGCTAATGCCAGGTTATGAGCACCCTGTGTGTTTTCTAAAAAACACCTGTCGCCATCCATTTGGGCATCGTCTACTCTAACATAGCCTGCAGCATTAATAATAGCCCATGGTTTTAATTGCTCAACTGTATTTTTTACCTGCTGAAGATTGCTGATGTCGCATTCCTGCCTGCCAATAAGCTGGTAAGGGATGCATCTTTCTTCGCATACTTTTGCAAACGCCTTACCCAGGGTTCCATTCTTACCTATGATCAGTACTGGTGCACTATTTCGTCCTGTTCTCATTCTTAATTCTTTAATGACTGGGCCGAATAATATTCGGGAGGAACGATGCCACCAACCCTTTTCCTGGGATAGTGGGTAAGAGAAATTACTGGGTTCTTTTAAACTTTTAATATATTTTACCAATGCTGTGGGCCTTGCAGATCCATTTCGTACATCAAAAGCACCTGGTTCATATTCTCCACCTGGTTCTGTAAGCAATTTGTTCCAACCATAAGATCCTAATAAAGCCCAGGAAGTGACTGCCTTAATATCTATGTTTTCCTTCTTAAGCTCTCCAACTGAATCCCAAACATGTTTAAACCATCGTAATTGTTCCTCGCGGTGGCAGTGCAAATGCACTTCTGTAATAGCCATTGGGCTTCTGTACCTGCTCCATGCTTCTTTTAATAAAATCTTTATTCCTGTTTCGTGTCCTACTTCCACACGCACTGCTTCCACATCTACATATCGATGGCGGCCATTGCCACCAACCAGGTTCTGGGGATATAGTCTCAAACGATCATCAAGGAATCGCTCTGAAGTAACATAGTGGTTGAACCCAAAAATATCCGGTATACAAGGGTTCTCTATAAAAAATAGAAGTTCCTCTTGTGTCAAACCGTTTTTTAATAAATACTTCCAAAGAGGATGGGTTTTATTAACACGGCCACAAAGAAAATCATAGGTTAGCCAACGACGTTTGTTCTCAAAATTGGCCTGGTACTTTAACTTAGGCGTACTATAGGTCTTTCCAAGATCTTCTGTTTGAACCAAACGAGCTCCAGGATTTATTTTCCTGATCTCCTGCATGGAAAGCACTATACCTTTAAGCTGGTTGATCAGCATTTTTAAAAATAGCGGTGTAGACCTTTCATGAGGATACCATAAACCGTATAGCCCACTGAAGCGGGCAGTAGTTAAAGGCTCATTTACTGGTGTATAATGATTGATCCAGGGAAATTTTTCTGCAACTTTTCTTGCGTACGAAGCAAGTAAATATGGAAATTCCGGATCTGATAAGCTGGTAAATTGGGGACCACTACCATGATGCACCAGGCCAGCTATTACACCAATCCCTTTATTCTTCAAATTATTTAGCTGTTCTTCTGTCCAGGCCCAGTCTATATCTGTATTTTTTTGGGGTTCATGTTTTTCCCAAAGCACAGGATAGCGGATCATATTGATGCCAAGTGTTGCTATGGCATCAATATCACCCTTACGGTCGTAATGACCAGAATATATTAATTGATCGAAGAAGTTATTTTTTACCCTATTGATTGTGCATTCAATTCCGCCCCAAATTTCAGGATTGTAAGATGTTTTGTCCATTGATATAAGTTTCAGGTTGTCCTTGCATAATCTTTTTGAATGTAGTTAATGCCTGGGCCACTACCTGATCCATATTGTAATATTTGTAAGTAGCTAAACGACCAACGAAATAGGTGTTTGTCATTGAAGAAGCCAATTGTTGATATTTCTTGTACAACTCCGCATTCTCTGGTCTTGGAACCGGATAATATGGATCGCCTTCAGCCTTGGGAAACTCGTAAACAACAGCTGTCTTTGGATGTTTTTGACCTGTGAGGTATTTAAAATCTGTTATCCTTGTGTACAATTGGTCGTTAGGATAATTCACAGTTCCTGTTGGCTGGAAAACTTCCTGGTCAATTGTTTCGAATTTGAACTCTAATGACCGATAAGGAAGCTTTCCATAACAGTAATTGAAGTATTCATCTACAGGGCCGGTAAAAATTAAATTATGATAGGGTATGAAATCAATAATTTCTTTATAGTCAGTGTTCAGCATCACTTTAATATTGGGATGCGATAACATTTTCTGAAACATTTGCGTATACCCATGTAATGGCATTGCCTGGTAGGTATCTGTAAAGTACCTGTCGTCACGATTGGTACGTGTAGGCACCCTGGCTGTTACACTCGCATCTAATTCAGAAGGGTCCAGGTCCCACATTTTGCGGGTATACCCTCTAAAGAATTTTTCATACAGCTCGCGTCCAACCTTACTCACAACAACATCTTCAGATGTTTTTACCCCGGCTACTTTTTCTGCCCTTGAAGCAAAGAAATCTTCCACCTCGGAACTATTCAGATTCAAACCGTACAATTGATTGATTGTATTCAGGTTGATAGGAATAGGTACCAATTGTCCGTCTACACTACCTAATACTTTATGCTCATAAGGACGCCATGGAGTAAATTGCCCCAGGTATTCAAATACCTCTTTGGAGTTTGTATGAAATATATGAGGTCCGTATTTATGAATTAATATGCCATCATTGTTATAATAATCATAAGCGTTTCCAGCAATGTGCTCCCTTTTATCAATGATCAAAATCTTTTTATTTCCTTCCGAAGCCAATCGCTCAGCTAATACACTTCCGGCAAATCCGGCGCCTACAATCAGGTAATCAAACATAGATATTCTCCTTCACTTTAGTTTTTACGGATGTTTTTTCAATTAATGTGTCTTCAATATTCCGAACCATCTGGCTCCATGTACGATCCCAGGAATTAAATGCCAGAAACTCGTCAACTTTTTTCAACCAGGCAGACCGTCTTTTCTTATTTAATTCCTTTGTGCCCGCAGCAATAAATTCTTCAGCATTGCTGGCAATGTGAACTAATTTATTATCACCATAAGGATGAACAACGTCAGTAATAGGAGTAGAAATAACAGGCTTACCTGCGGCCAGGTATTCCGGCGTTTTGGTAGGACTTATAAATTTTGTTGATTCATTCATTGCAAAAGGTATGGTAGCAATATCCCAACCTGCAATGTATTTGGGAAGTTCTTCATAACTCTTTCCGCCTAAATAATGAATGTTTTCATAATGAGGTAGGGAAGCGGGATCAATTTTTACAATTGGTCCCAGGATAACAAAATTCCATTCTGGTTTTTCCCTGGCAACTTTATCAAGCATGTCAATATCAAATCTTTCATCAACCACGCCAAAGAATCCAAAACGTGGATGAGGAATGGAAGCCTGGTCTGCAGGATCTTCCTTGAAGGACCGTGCAATACCAAAATGATGTTTGTCTATGCTGCTGGGAAAAGAAAAAATGTTATGATGAGCATCTTTTTTAGAATTAAAAATACTGTTGCCCCCTGTAAATACAACATCTGCTTTTTTGAAAAGCTCCCTTTCCCTGATTTTTAATTCAGGCGGAGCAAATTTAAATGCTGACAGTTCATCCATACAATCATATATCACTAATTCTGGTGTAAGATGATCAGTGAAAGGTATTGCCATTGGTGTATAATACCAGCTGAAGAAACGGTTAATCTTCATGTTGATGAAGACCTTGTTTATAACCTTGCGTTGCCTGTTGTGAATTTCAGTTTCACTTAATCCATGTTTTATATAAGGGGTTATTACAAATAAGTTTTCATTAAAGTTTTCAATTTGTATTTTGTCTTCATGATCGTGAAAAATAGGTTCTTCAATAAAGAATACACGCTGGTGTTTTGAAAACCGGCTTAACAAATGATTAGGTCTTTGAAAAACAAATCCCCATCTTAAATGGGAAAAGCAAACCAGGTCTATATTATGCAGAAACGCACATGAGACGTCTTCGATATTTTTAATCATGTTCTTATAGATGCTATTTACATGCCACACATTTTTAAAATAAATAAAGCAACTACTTCTAACTGTTTTGAAATCAAGTGTAGAAAATAGTCCTCATCATGCAATGAAACTTACTGTCATTGCAGGTTTTGGCATACTTAAGAATTAACATTTTAAAATTTAGACTGGTGCTTGATGAGGTATTTCTTTTGCTGGAAACATCACAATGTGAGTTACTATAAAATGAAATTTAATCTTTCAAATGATTAAATTTTATGGATACTTGTTAGAGTGATTTTTAAAAGTATTGTCTTAATAAAAACATCGCTTTTATCAAGAATAGCAATTGAAACCTATTAGTGAATACATAGACGGCTTGCAATTACAAACTACACTAAGAATTAGAAGAAGATGCAATAAATATTAATTAAGAAAAAGTAGTTGATACCTAAATACAGGGGCATCTAATTGCCATGTATTATTTGCTAATAATAATTAAAAAAGAGTGCTGCAAAGCAACACTCTTAATCAATAAATTATTTACCGAACTCTTTAGGCGACTTTTTGAAGTTTCTCCTTTTTTTTCTTTGTAATTTCTTTCAAGAAGGCTACTTCCTCAGGTTTATAAGCTTCTCCATTTTCACGGAAAATATCATGGAACCATAGTTCGGGCTCATTTTGATATTCGGTGCTCCAGGAATCCCATGGACAATGTGTCTGGGTTTTTCCTGCTACTAAACCCCAGTTATAGGCTCCAACTTTGTATTTTTTAAATAAGGGAAGGATATCCTGGAAAGTACTTCCAAATGGCCGGGCCATATATTCAGTACATAAAAGAGGTCTTTTAAAACGTCTTAAATGCCTGATCTTTTCTTCTGTAAGCTTTACATCATCATAACAATGGAAGCTGATAATATCAGAATGGGTGAACATGTAATTATCAAGAGCGGTAAGTTTTGTATCGCAGCTCCAGTCTTCTTTCCATGGGGCCATAGTAATTGGTTGTGAAGGATTGATCTCGCGTACCCAATTAATAGTCTTTTTTAATAAAGCCATGGAAAGCTCTGCCTTATGCATAGCATAGTCATCATCCTTATAACTCGTAAGGTTCATATTGTCTGGTTCGTTGAACAGGTCCCAGATCAACACTCTTTCATCCGAAGCAAAATGGGAAACAATACCTTTTACATATTGCATGAGGCTATCGTATTGTAAAGGATCGTTTAGTACATCATACCCGGGGGACTGAACCCAGCCTGAGTTATGCACATTATGCCTGGGAGCGGGCTGCGTGCCCAATTTTGGAAATGGGTTCCAGACAGAGTCAAATAATACAAGCATAGACCTGATGCCGTTGCGGTGAGCAATGGTCAGGAAGGTTTCGATACGCGCTATAAAACCCTGTGGATCTTGCTGCCATAAGAGATGGTGAAGAAAGACTCTTGCCGTATTGAACCCAAGGTCGGCGGCCCAACTTAATTCCTGGTCAATTCGAAAGGGATCAAAGGTTTCAGCCTGCCACATCTCAAGTTGGTTTATGGCATTGCTGGGGATAAAATTACATCCTACCAACCAGTCATTCTTATCCATCCATTCATTTGCTTTAGCTTCGGGCCAGCGATGGGCCAGTTCAGGGTCATGCTCTATAAAAGGCACGGTAACATTGGTGGCTAACATAAAGTATAGGTTATTAGATTTTTCCGGGTTTTATATGTTTCGGAATTAAGACTCAAAATAACTGCAAAGGATAAAAGATGCAAGTTTGAATTCGGCTAAATTTCTTTTTTATCGGTGAAATGCTAAATAAAGCAGGTAAAGCATAGCATAGTAATTTTTCAATGATCTGCCGGCATGAATTTATTAGTGATATTTGGGTTTTATAAAGCTAAAGAAAGGTTATGAATCAAGAAATTATAAAGGATGTCAGGGAAAAGTTCAGATTAAGATTTAAAGAGGAGCCAACCTTATTCAGATCACCTGGAAGGGTAAATATTATTGGAGAGCATACTGACTATAATAACGGGTTTGTATTGCCCGCAGCTATTGACAAGGCGGTTTATATTGGAGTAAGCAAAAGGCAGGATGAGACCATAATGCTATATTCAGAAGAATTTAAAGAAGATCATACCTGCACACTGGATACAGTAGAAAGGACAGATAAAGGATGGCCGAACTATATACTTGGGGTTGTAGATCAACTCCTGAAGAGAGGATATAAAATAGGTGGATTTAATCTTAACATTGAGGGAGATGTTCCCATTGGCTCTGGCCTTTCCTCATCGGCCGCTGTGGAATGCGCAACAGCCTTTGCCTTGAACGATATTTTTCAACTGGGAATTGACAAAATGGAACTTGCCTTTATAGGTCAGAAGGCAGAACATGAATTTGCCAGGGTTATGTGTGGCATCATGGACCAGTTTGCAAGCGTATTTGGAAAAAAAGACCATGTGATCAGGCTGGATTGCCAAAGCATGGAATATGAATATGAACCCCTGGAGTTAAAGGGTTATAAATTATTGTTGCTGAATACTAATGTAAAGCATTCTCTTGCTTCTACAGAATACAATACCAGGCGCAAACAATGCGAAGAAGGAGTGAAATTGGTACAGGTGCACCATCCGGAAGTGAAATCACTTAGAGATGTGACCATTGACATGTTGCAACAATATGTTGGCGACTCAAACCCAGTGGTTTTTAAAAGGTGTAAATATGTTGTTGAGGAAAAAGAAAGGTTGCTCTCTGCCTGCGAGGACCTTAAGAAAGGTGATTTAAAAGCTTTAGGGGAAAAAATGTTTCGTACGCATGAAGGCCTTAGCAAAGAATATGAGGTAAGCTGTAAAGAATTGGATTTCCTGGTTGATGCTGTAAGACAAAATCCCGATGTTCTTGGTGCAAGAATGATGGGTGGAGGTTTTGGTGGATGTACCATCAATATTGTTAAAGAGGATGCCATCCAGGGATTGATCGGCAGGTTATCTACTTCTTATAAAAATGCTATGGAACTTGACCTTACTTCCTACATAGTAGAAACGGATGATGGCTCTTCAAAAGTTGTTTAAAGGTTTAACGGTAAAATTGCCGCAATAATTATTAGTTGGTATCTTAATAATTTGGATTTATTGTGTAACCGGGAATTTATAAATAGTGGTGGATTTAAAAACTTCTCCATGGTGATAAACCGTTGAAGGAAAGTTTGAATGATGTGGTGAATCAGGATAGTGCTGTGTTTCAAGACAAAATGCTGTTCTGAAATGGTCAGGTATATGTCCTTTAATAAAGTTTTCCCCAGACATAAAATTTCCAGTATAAAACTGCATGCCCGGTTGATCGGTGTATACTTCCATAATTAAACCTGTTACATCACCCTTTACCCTGGCGGCAAGTTCGTGATTCAAACCCTCTTTATTTAAAACATAATTATGATCATATCCATTTCCATACTGTAATTGGATATGGTCATCATTAATGTGCCTGCCAATGGAGTGTGGCAGTTTGAAATCAAAAGGTGTTCCTTTAACATGTTCAAGGGTACCATCTGGAATAAGAGTTTCAGTGACAGGGGTATACCTATCTGCATTTATGTACATTTCATGACCAAGTATGGTACCGCTGCCCTGGCCGTTCAAATTGAAATACGAGTGATTGGTAAGGTTCATGATAGTTGAGCTGTCACAAACTGCTTCATAATGGATGATCACTTCATTTTCATCTGTTAGGGAATAAGTCACTGTTACTTTTAAATTGCCAGGATATCCTTCCTCACCATCAGGAGATAGATAACTTAAAGAAATACTTCCAGGAGAACTATTTATGACATCCCATACCTGGGAATGAAATCCCATTGGGCCGCCGTGCAAATGATTGGGAGGATTATTAATGGCTAACTGGTAGTCTTTTTTGTCCAAATGAAAATTACCATTGGCAATCCTGTTGGCATACCTGCCAATAATAGCTCCATGATAAACTTCTGTAGCATTTAAGTATCCGTCAATAGTGTCGAAGCCTACAACTACATCAACCTGTGGCTTGTTTGGCCTGGCCACCATAAGGTTAACTATCCGGCATCCATAATTGGTAATATTGAGTTCAGTTCCCGCACTATTCTTTAAATTATATAATGAAACAGCCTTGCCCTGCAGTGTTCGTTCAAATTTTTCCTGGCCTGCCATAACTTCAAATTTATTTCTTAATAAAAATAAGAGATAATTCCCTGTTATAATCTCTTGCTTCTTCCAAATAGGAAACCCGGGAATAGAGTTAACTCTTTATTGTTCTCTACATTTGCTGTTCAAATTTAAATGATTGAAGCACCTAAAGGCATTAAATAAATATTTCTGGAAGTATAGGGTGAGGTTGAGCATAGGGGTATTCTTTATAATTATATCCAACTATTTTGGTGTGCTTGCTCCGCAAATTATCGGGTTCATTATTGATTTTTCACAGCGCACCTTGCCTGGCTATCAGCCCAAGGCAAAAAGGGCTGTATATGATGTGGCGGTAACAAGGTTTATTAAATACGTTGAAGGGTTAACTTATTCTCCTATTCAAATTGTGGTTTTATGCGGTATTATCATTTTAGCATTGGCCTTGCTTCGGGGATTTTTCATGTTCCTGATGCGTCAGACCATTATTGTCATGAGCCGCCACATAGAATATGATCAAAAAAACGAAGTATTTGAAAAGTATCAGACGCTTGATGCCACCTTTTATAAGACGCACAGTACTGGTGACCTGATGAGCAGGATGGCTGAAGATGTCAGCCGTGTAAGAATGTTTACTGGTCCGGCTGTTATGTATTTGATCAATTTGATAACACTTATATCGATGAGTGTATTTTTTATGTTTAAGCGTCAGCCTGAACTTACCATCTATGTGCTGGCTCCCTTACCCATATTAGCATTCATTATTTATTATGTTAACACTATCATTCACAGAAAAAGCGAAGCCTTACAAGCAGCACTTGGAAGTCTAACAACAAACGCACAACAGTCTTATTCTGGGATCAGGGTAATCAAATCCTTTGTGCAGGAAGCGTCAATGTTCCATCAATTTGAAGAAAATAGCGAAAGGTATAAACAACAGGCTGTGGGGCTGGCAAAGGTGGAAGCTCTTTATTTTCCCTCAATGACATTACTTATAGGGTTGAGCACCTTGTTGACTATTATGATTGGGGGTATCTATTACATAAATGGAACAAAGGATATTGGAATCGATACCATAGTAGAGTTTGTAATTTATATCAATATGCTCACTTTCCCCGTTAGCGCTATTGGCTGGACTGCAAGTATGATACAAAGAGCGTCTGCATCTCAAAAGCGTTTGAATGAGTTTTTACAAACCCGGCCCTCCGTTCCTATTGAGTCTTCAAAAAGGGAGTTATCATTAACCGGTGATATAGTATTCAGGAATGTTGATTTTACTTATGCTCATACGGGTATCCATGCTTTAAAACATTTTAATCTTCATATTACTGCAGGACAGCGTATTGCAGTAGTAGGCAGAACTGGTAGTGGTAAAACCACCCTGGCTCAATTGTTAATGAGGATGTTTGATGTTAATTCAGGTAAAATACTGGTGGACGGTATAGATATAAAAGATATCGATCTGCTGTCATTGAGAAAACAAATAAGCTATGTTCCCCAGGATGGATTTTTATTTAGTGATTCTATTGCAAACAATATAGCTTTTGGGGCTATGAACCTGCCTCCTGAAGCCGTAAGGGAATCTGCCAGGTTAGCAGTAGTTTCAAGAGATATTGAAGGATTTCCAAAAGGATATGAAACAGAAATAGGCGAGAGGGGGGTAACGCTTAGTGGCGGCCAGAAACAGCGCATATCTATAGCACGGGCTCTGATGAAACAGGCGCCTATATTAATAATGGATGATTGCCTGAGCGCTGTAGATGCCCGTACTGAAAAAGAGATCATTGGAAACTTGAAGGTTTACCTGGAAGGGAAAACATCAATATTGATCACACACAGGATTTTTAGCCTATTAAATTTTGACAAAGTAATAGTACTGGAAGAAGGTGCCATTGTGGAAGAAGGAACACACGAAGAACTTCTTGACAAAAAGGGAATTTATTATAAAATGTATATGAGGCAATTAAGAGAGGATGAAAGCTGATTTGACTGGTAGATAAGTATGATTTTTAAATAAAAGCTTGAATTTTTGGTGAATGGTTTAAAATATAAGGGTTAGAGAGCATTAATGAAGCAAATTTGGCTGTTGAAAAAACATAATTATATTTGTGAGCATTAAACCAAAACCTTTTATTTAAACTGTAAAAATTTACAACTGTGGCGTACGACAACAATGAAAAGAAAATGGAGAGCATTTACAGCAAACGTATCCGGGCCGGCAAACGGAGGACTTACTTTTTTGATGTAAGGGCTACACGTGGTAATGATTATTATTTAACTATTACAGAAAGCCGTAAGCGCTTTAATGATAATGGTTATGACAGGCATAAGATTTTTCTTTACAAGGAAGATTTCAACAAGTTTATAAAGGCTTTGACAGAGGCGGTAGACCATGTGAAAACACAATTAATGCCCGATTTCGACTTTGATGCATTCAATCATGACGATGTTGAAGGAATGGAAGGCGAGATTGACGAAGTAGCAGCAGAAGTGGAAATCCCTAATACTGATACAGCTCCTTCTGCAAGCAGCAGTTCTTCCACAGAGGAAGTTGATAAATGGTAATACTTTGATTTATAAATAATTAAGCCCTCTTTTGGAGGGCTTTTTTGTTTATATTATATAGACTCAATATCTATTCCCAACAATTAATTCCTCATTGCTTTATATGCATTGATCAAACTGTTAGTTGATGAATCGTGGGAGGAAACTGGCGTATCATTTTCTAATTCAGGCAAGATCTTATTTGCTAATTGTTTACCCAGTTCAACACCCCATTGATCAAAACTGAAAATATTCCAAATAACTCCCTGAACGAAGATCTTGTGTTCATAAATGGCAATTAGTTCTCCTAAAGATTTAGGGGTTAGTTTTTTCAGCAGAATTGAGTTTGTAGGCTTATTGCCACTGAAAATTTTAAAAGGAGTCAATCGAGCTACTTCTTCGGCATTTTTACCTGATTTAAGTAATTCTTCTTCTACTTCCTTTTCAGTTTTGCCATTCATTAGGGCTTCCGTTTGCGCAAAAAAGTTGGAGATCAACTTTTGGTGATGGTCGCCAATTGGGTTATGAGATTGGGCGGTAGCGATGAAGTCGCAGGGTATTAATATGGTTCCCTGGTGAATGAGTTGGTAAAATGCATGTTGACCATTGGTTCCTGGTTCTCCCCAAATAATTGGTCCAGTAGCATAGGTGACAGGTTCTCCATTCCGGTCAATGCTTTTTCCGTTACTTTCCATGTTACCTTGTTGAAAATAGGCAGGAAATCGATGGAGATATTGGTCATAAGGTAGTATTGCTTCTGTTTGAGAACCAAAGAAATTTGTATACCATATACCTATCAGGGCCATTAATACCGGTATATTCTTTTCAAATTCTGTATTACGGAAATGCTGATCTGCATTAAAAGCTCCATGAAGCAGTTCTTCAAAATTGCCATAACTAATGGTAAGGGCAATGGATAACCCTATAGCACTCCAAAGAGAATAACGGCCGCCAACCCAATCCCAGAATTCAAACATATTGGCTTTGTCAATTCCAAACTTTACAACTTCTTTTTCATTGGTTGACAGGGCTACAAAATGTTTTGCAATATGCGCTTCATCAATTGCAGTTTTTAGAAACCAATCCCTGGCAGTATGAGCATTGGTCATAGTTTCCTGGGTAGTAAATGTCTTTGAAGCAATAAGGAATAAAGATTCCTCCAGATTGATCTTTTTTAACGTCTCAGCTATATGTGATGCATCTACATTAGAAACGAAATAAGGTTGTATACCTTCTATCCAATAAGGTTTCAAAGCTTCTGTAACCATTAAAGGTCCAAGGTCGCTGCCACCGATACCAATATTAATTATATACTTAATCTTTTTACCTGTAAAACCTTTCCATTCTCCACTGTGCACTCTTTCACAAAAGGATTTCATTTGATCCTGTACTCTTTTTACATCTTCCATTACATTGTGACCAGCACTAAATACGGGTTTGCCTGAGAAGTTTCTTAAAGCAGTATGAAGGACAGAACGCTGCTCAGTTTTATTAATAAAGTCTCCTTCAAACATAGCTTCAATAGCTTGCTTCAATTTACAATCTTCAGCAAGTTGCAATAATTGAGATATAGTTTCAGCAACCAATATGTTCTTCGAAAAATCAAATACAGTTTGGTTAAGGCAAAATGAAAATCTTTTAAACCTTTCAGGATCCTGTTCAAACAACTCCTTTATCTGAAGGGTTTTCATTTTGGTAGAATGCTTTTCAAGTAAGTTCCAGGCTTGAGTAGTAGAAGGATTGATCTTAGGAAACATGTTCTGTAATTAATAGGTTGTAAAATTGCGATTTTAGATTGATTGGATGAACCTGGTCGTTTTCTCTGTCATTTCCGGAGTTATATCTAAATGGGTAACAATTCGTACCTGGCTGGAAGAAATGGCATGGACAAGTATTTGAGATTCCTTAAACCGAGCCACGAGTTCCTTTGCTGATATAGTTTGTTTCAAAGTGAATATAATGATGTTTGTCTCGACAGGGTAAACTTCCTGGACAAAATCTTTTTGTGCTAATGCAGCAGCAATTTGCATGGCATGTAAATGGTCTTCACTTAACCGATCAATATTATGGTCAAGAGCATAAATACCCGCAGCAGCCAGATACCCCGCTTGCCTCATACCGCCTCCAAACACTTTTCTGTAACGCCTGGCTTTGGTTATAAATTCTTTGTTACCGAGTAATAAACTTCCAACAGGACAACCAAGGCTTTTACTCAAGCAAATAGATATGCTATGAAAAGTTTTCCCGAATTGCGCCGGGCTTTGCTTTTTAGCCACCAAGGCATTAAAAAGTCGTGCCCCGTCGAGATGCAATTTTATATCATTATCATCGCAAGCTTGCCTGATATTTATAATGTCTTCCATTTCGTAACAACTTCCTCCTCCACGGTTGGAGGTGTTTTCTAAGCTAACCAATGAAGTAGGCGCTTTGTGAATATCCTTGGGATTAATGCTTTGTAAAACGTTTTCTGCTTTTATTCGCCCCCTGTTCCCATCGATTAGCTTTACTGAACAACCTGAATTAAAAGCAATTCCACCGCCTTCATATTGATAAATATGTGAAGTTGAATCACAAATTACCTCATCGCCTGGTTGGGTATGGCATTTTATTGCAATTTGATTTGTCATAGTACCGGAAGGACAAAATAATGCCGCTTCCATTTCAAACATAGCAGCTGCTTTTTCCTCTAAAGTATTTATGGAAGGATCTTCACCAAACACATCATCGCCAACGGGGGCATTAAACATTGCTTCCAACATGATTTTTGTAGGCCTGGTAACTGTATCTGACCTAAAGTCTATGATCATTCAATTTTTATTTTGTCGCAATTTAAGCCTGTTCATCCTCTATAACATCTCCGAAATAAATCTTCCGGGATAAAAACTTACTGGTAAGTAATATTCATGACTAATAAAATGGTGATGATTTCCTGGGATTTTTAGCCTCAATAAGGTTCTACCTAATGTACTTCTATAATGAATTACCATTTAAAGTATGATCATACCGTTGGTCAAGAAAACGTAATTACCTGTAACCAGTATGGAAGGCTGACGTCCTATGATACATTAATAAGCTTACCGGCCATCAATAAATAAGGCCGCTTATTATAAAACATTGTTCTTGGCATTGCATAGTACCTACTTTCGTATTGTAACTCTCAAGAACAAGTACTAAAACTATATACAATGAAAAAATTTTTAACCCTCATAACTGTATTAGGAACATCAGTCATGGGTTTTGCTCAAATGAATGGTAAGGTAAGTGGAATTGTACAGGATGGAAGTGAAAAGACAATAGAATCAGCGACTATTACTTTATTGAAATCAAAAGATTCCAGTATCGCAAAAGTTGCAGCTGCAGATAAAACAGGCTCTTTTTCATTTGATAATATTCCCAATGGCAGTTACTTGGTTTCTATTACTGCAGTAGGTCATAATAAAGGATATTCTCCTGTCTTTACCTTAAGTTCAATTAACTCTTCTATTAAATTGGAAACCATTAAGTTAGTGCCAATGGAAAAAGCAATGAATACGGTTATCGTGACTGCAAAAAAGCCATTGGTAGAGCAAAGGATCGACAGAACAATAATAAATGTTGATGCTTCGCCAACGAATGTGGGCAGCAGTGCACTGGAGGTATTGGAAAAGTCTCCTAGTATTTCTGTTGATAAAGATGGTAATATTAGTCTTAAAGGAAAACAAGGTGTACTTGTATTGGTAGATGGAAGACCCACCCAATTGGGGGGATCAGACCTGGCCAACCTTCTTCGTAGTATGAATGCAAATCAGCTGGACCAGGTTGAGATCATGACCAACCCACCTGCAAAATTTGATGCTGCGGGTAATGCCGGGGTGATCAACATTAAAACCAAAAAGAATAAACAATTCGGATATAATGGTTCTGTTACGCTGGGTTACGGTCAGGGCGTTTATCCTAAATTTAACGAAGGGGTAAACTTTAATTACAGGAAAGGGAAAGTGAATGTATTCACCAACTTAAGCCATAATTATAGAAATGGATATGGTGACCTGGATATTCAAAGAAATTTTATAGAGGTTGTATCTAAGCAACTGAGGTCTCATATAGACCAACAGTCCAGAATGAATAATGAAAATAATTCATATAACGCCAAGATTGGTATGGATTATTCTGCTTCAAAAAACACTACTGTAGGAGTCGTATTTACCGGCTTTTCCAGTCCGGGGACTTTTCAGAACAGGAATGTCAATAATATTTACAATGCAGCCGGTCAATTAGCTGAGCAAACGAAAGCATATTCCAGAAATGATGAAAAATGGAAAAACTTCAGCACTAACCTCAACTTTAGGCAGGTCTTAGATACAAATGGAAAAGAACTTACTGCAGACCTTGATTATATATCATATAATGGCATGCAAAACCAAATGTTGACCAATTCATATTTCGATGCATCTGGAAATATTAGGAGAAAGGCGGATTCATTATATGGTCAGTTACCCCAGGTTATTGACATTAGGAGTGGCAAAGTGGATTATGTGCAGCCTTTAAAAAAAGGAGCCCGCTTTGAGGCAGGCCTCAAAAGCAGTTTTGTAAAAACTGACAATAATGCCATATATGATACAACAGATAATGGGGTTTTGGTAAGAGATCAAAATAGAAGTAATTATTTTGTTTATGAAGAAAATATCAATGCTGCCTATGCTAATTTGAGTGGCCCATTGGGAAAAAAGCTTAATGCACAATTAGGGTTACGTGTAGAAAACACCAATGCTAAGGGCAAGCAAATTACTACCAATGAAAATTTTGATCGTCACTATACACAGTTATTTCCAACTGCATTCCTGCAATACAAGGCCAGTGAAAAAAATTCTTTTGGAATTAACTATGGTAGAAGGATACGCCGTCCGAACTATGAAAGTTTGAATCCATTTATTGAATACCTGGACAGGTATACCTACCAGCAAGGCAATCCAAACTTAAAACCACAGTTTAGTCATAACATAGAGCTTAGTCATACTTATAATAACTTTTTGACGACCACCTTGAATTATACGCAAACCAACGATATAATTCAACAAGTTATTGAGCAAATAACAGAAGATACCCTTACTTATGTAAAACAAGCCAATATTGCTAAACAAAAACAGTATGGTGTATCTATGAGTGCTGGATTTTCAATAACAAAATGGTGGAGAACCAATTTATATGCGCTTGGATTTACTAATAAATTTGAAGGTGTTGTGAATGGCGATGATGTGTCCCTGACGGCTTCAACATTTACATTCAATGGATCACAGCAATTCACTTTGAGCAAGACGCTAAGTGCTGAATTAAGTGGCTGGTACAGAACAGGTGCAGTAGAAGGTGTGATTTATACCAAACCAATGGGTGCTTTATCCATAGGACTGAGCCAACAAATAATGAAAGGTAATGGTAGTCTTCGATTGAATATACGGGATGTATTAAATACCCAGAAGTTCAGCGCATCTTCCAAATATGGTTCTGTTGATGCCTCATTCCAGGAGAAACATGACACAAGAGTTGTAAACATAGGATTCACTTACAAGTTTAATAAAGGGAAATTGAATGGATCTTCAAAAAAAAGAAATAATGGTGGCGCAGGCGATGAACAGAGTAGAGTAGGTGGAGGAAATGGCAACTAGATATACTATTGTTAATAAATGTAAAGATCCCGCTTATGTGGGATCTTTTTCATTATTGATAGCCTGCTTTTTAATTCATAATCTATTAAGACCGTTTGTGTATCTACATGTCAATATTACCCTTTGAAACTTGCTATAGCATTTTGTCATAATTCAATAAACAGGCAATTGTTTTTGATCAACCTTTATTATGGCATACACGAAAACCAAAGATTATGAGATTAATTATTACCAGCTTTCTCGGAATGACATTGCAATTAGCAGCTTTTTCCCAATCGTCATCAGTGATAATAGGAAAAGTTTTGGACAAAGATGGCAAAGCAATTTCAGCTGCCTCAGTGAGTCTGTTAAAAGGATCAGATTCTTCTTTAGTAAAACTGACAATAACTGACAAAGATGGAAAGTATAGTTATGAATCTGTCAAAGAAGGGAAATACCTTGTTGTAGCCAGCTCGATAGGGTATGGTATACGTTACTCAAGCATAATTACTGTAGGTCATGATAATATTGAATTGCCCGGAATAACATTACTGGAAAATACCAGTGACCTCGGAAATATTACTGTATCAGCACAAAGACCTTTTATTGAAACCAAGCTAGATAAAACGGTTGTAAATGTTGAAGCTTCTCCCACAAGTGCCGGATCTACTGCCCTGGATATCCTTGAGAAATCACCTGGCATAATGGTGAATAGCGATGGAGCTATAAGCCTTAGGGGAAAGCAAGGAGTTATAGTATTAATAGATGGTAAGCAAACGTTTTTGTCTCCCAATGACCTTGCGAACCTGCTTAAAAATATGCCTGCTTCTGCCCTGGAGCAGATTGAGATCATGACCAACCCATCTTCTAAATATGATGCTTCAGGAAATTCATGTATAATCAATATCAAAACAAAGAAGGGAAAGAACTCAGGGTTAAATGGAAGCATTATGGTTGGTGCCACCAGCAGTATTTATACATTAAAGGATAAGACTTATTACCTCCCCAAATCTCAAAACAGTATCAATTTTAATTATAAGAAAAATAAGGTCAATTTTTTTGGAAGTTATAATCCCAACTTTTTCAAAGGAAGAAATACCATGAATTTTGAGACCCGTTTTTTAGACGACAATAAAAACATTACGGGTTATAATACCACTGAAACCATTTTTAAGTTTGGGAATAACAATCATACTTTAAAACTTGGCCTTGACTGGTACGCCAATAAAACAAATGTTTTTGGTGTTGTTGTTAGTGGGTTTACATTCATGGGTCATCCCACGCCCACAACAGTTGCAGATCTTACTGATGTAAACCATGTATTGGAGAGCCGGCTGGTATCCAACACAAATAACGATATACAGTTTCAAAATGCCAGCCTTAATCTGAATTGGAAACATAATTTCGATACTGTAGGAAGGGAGTTGACAGCTGATTTTGATTATGTTGTTTACGCCAACACATCGGATATGTTACTTACGACTGAATTTTATAACGGATCGTTGCAACAGACGGGTACTTCGTATTTAAAAGGCCACCTTCCTTCAAACATTGATATCTATACATTCAAGACAGATTATACGCATCCATTAAAGGGAGGTAAATTAGAAGCAGGTATTAAACTTAGCTATGTCAAAAATGATAACCTGGTGAATTATGAAAAGTTGATTAGTGGAAAATGGGAGTCTGACCAAATCAGATCTAATCATTTTATTTACGATGAAAATATTAATGCAGCGTATCTTAATTATAATAAACAAATTAAAAAGTGGACTCTTCAGGCGGGGTTAAGAGTAGAAAATACTATGGCTCATGGAAACCAGGTAATAACAAATCAGAAATTTAAAAGAGATTCTACCAATCTTTTCCCAACTGCTTTTGCCAGTTATGCATTAGATAAGAAAAACAGTTTGACCTTATCTTATGGCCGGCGTATTACACGACCCAATTACCAGGACCTCAATCCATTCACTTATTTTTTAGATACACTTTCTTACAGGCAGGGTAATATTTACTTAAAACCCCAGTTCACTCACAATATTGAGCTGACACATTCTTTTTTGGGTAAATACATCACAACCCTGAATTACAATACTACAAATGATGTAATCTCACAGGTCATTAAACCAGAACCGAATAGTAAGATACGCTATCTGACACCTGATAATGTAGCCAAATTCAATAATGTCGGATTGTCAATAACAACTCCGGTTACATTTGCTAAATGGTTAAACACCAATGTTTTTACTAATGTTTTCAATAATCATTATAAAGGCGTGTATGACAATGTAAAGATTGATATGACTTTTACTTCGTTCATGATAAATATTACGAACAATTTTACTATAAGTAAAGGGTTTACAGCGGAATTAAGTGGTTTTTACAGGCATAAGAATATTAATAGCCTGTCGCTAATGGAACCAATTTATCAAATGACTATTGGAGGACAGAAACAAATTTTAAATGGTAAGGGAACAATTCGTTTAAACATTAGAGACCCCTTTGCCTGGCAAAAATTTGAAGGTTTAAATAAATATGGTTTGATCGATGGCGAATTTCATGTGAGACCGGATATACGCCAGGTTACGGCAACTTTTACCTGGAGATTTGGGAATAATGGTCAAAATAACCCGCCCAGGCGCCGTAATTCCAGTTCGCAGGATGAACAAAGCAGGGTAGGTCAGGGTGGTCAATAATTAATTATTTCTCATGTGCATATTCGGCCCCTTTTTCTAAAGGGGCCTTTTTTAGACCATTTCTGGTTAGCAAATAGGATTTATATGGCATTCCCTTATTATTTTTAACACCAGAAGCAAACAACCCAATTTAATTATGCCATCTTTTGATATTGTAAGTAAAGTTGACGCCCAGGCATTGGATAATGCCGTAAATGTTACCTCCAAAGAGATTACAAACAGATTTGACTTTAAAGGCGCACATGTTGTTATCAATCTTGATAAAAAGGAATATAAATTAAACATTGAGACTGATGATGACATGAAAATGGGCCAATTAATAGATGTGCTTATAAACAGGGCGCATAAACAAGGTATATCTCCAGAGGCATTTGATACCTCAAAAGAGGGATATCAAAGTGGTAAGGCATGGAAAAAAGAAGTTCAGGTACGAAATGGATTAAAACAGGAAGATGCTAAGAAAATTGTTAAGAAAATCAAAGATGCAGGGTTAAAGGTCCAGGCATCCATAAATGATGACGTAGTTAGGGTAACCGGCAAAAAGATCGACGATTTACAGGAAGTGATACAAGCTTCCAAAACCTGGGAACTTGGTATTCCGCTTCAATATGAAAATATGCGTAGTTAAAAATTAACATCTGTACTATTTGGTTGAAATATGAATTAGCTGTACTTTTGCAGCTTCAAATAAGCCAATAATACGTCGTTATTAAATAGAACTATCATGAAAAAAGATCTTCATCCCGCAAATTACCGTTATGTTGTTTTCAAAGATATGAGTAACGGATACAGTTTTTTGAGCCGCTCTACAGCTGCAACAAAAGAAACTGTAAAATGGGAAGACGGGAATGAATACCCTTTGATAAAATTAGAAATCTCTAATACCTCGCATCCTTTCTTTACAGGTAAAAATGTATTGGTAGATACTGCAGGACGTATTGACAAGTTCAAAAAGAAATACGCTAAAAAGTAATATATCGTCTTTAATATATTAAATCCCCTGGTAACCTCCGGGGGATTTTTGTTTGTAATCCTTTCTTTTATGTGAGATATGAAATAACTTCAAATCTTATGAAAAAAATTGTGTTTACGGAAGAATTTTGCCAACCGGAAAATCTTTTTCCTTTTACGCTTACCAGACAAATCCAGGATATCCGGATAGGTATACTTACAATCCGTGAAAAATGGGAAAGATACCTGCAATTGCCATCTTTTGATAAGTTTGAAGATGATTATAAGGATTTGGATCGTTCTCTTAAAATAGATGCAACTATAGATAAGGATATATTATACCTGGTGCATGGAAATGTCTTGCCTACTCCGAAATTAATCAGGCAGGTAAAAAAGTTAAAACACGGGGAATTTATTTCAGTACCTGGAAGAGAAAGTTTTATTTATTGCATTTCTAAAAAAGAGATCGAAGCAGAAAATAAGATCAAAATGTCAAAAGCTGTGGAAATGGAACTTAATCTTACCGAACTGACATTCCCATGGAATATTTTCCAATTGAATAACTTGGCCATTGAGCAGGATTTCGAATTAATAACAAAAGGAAGGAAATCCCAAAAAATATCCTCTAGTAACAAAATTTCAGGATCGGATATTTTTATCGAAAAAGGTGCAAGAGTTGAACATTGTTTTCTGAATGCTGAAGAGGGTTCAATTTATATCGGAAAAGATGTAACAATAATGGAAGGATGTATGCTAAGGGGTCCCATTGCTGTTTGTGAAGGCTCCACAATAAAAATGGGTTCAAAAATTTATGGTGCCACTACGATAGGGCCAAATTGCATAGTAGGAGGAGAAATTAAGAATTCAGTGTTTTTTGGAAATTCAAATAAAGCACATGATGGTTATATAGGTGATTCTGTTATAGGAGAATGGTGCAACCTTGGTGCCGGGACCTCAAATTCCAACCTTAAAAATAATGCATCTCCTGTAATGGTATGGACATCTACGGGTTTGAAAAGTGCAGGATTAAAATGTGGTGTTTTAATGGGAGATTATTCAAGGACTGCAATCAATACTTCTATAAATACAGGAACTGTAATTGGAGTAAGTTGTAACATTGTAGGTAATGGATTGACTCCCAAATTTATACCCAATTTTTCCTGGGGCAGTGATGGTGTCGAAAGATATGAATTGCAAAAAGCTTTTTCTGATATACATGCCTGGAAATCTTTAAAAGACCAATCTATAACCGAAACCGAAAAAAGTCTTTTGAAACATATCTTTGATCATTATTGAATAAAATATGAGAAAACAAATTGCCGCGGCTAATTGGAAAATGAACCTGACATATCAGCTAGGGGAGAAGCTTCTAAATGATATTTTAGAAGCTGAAATTGCAATATCGGATAACCAACAAGTAATATTTGCTGTGCCTTTTCCATATTTAATTATGGCAAAGAGTACAGTAGCACATGAAAAAGGGTATGACATTGCCGCTCAGAATTGTAGTGATAAGAAGAATGGAGCCTACACAGGCGAGGTATCAGTGGAAATGCTTCAATCTGTAGGTATAAAATATATCATTATTGGTCATAGTGAAAGAAGGGAGTATTTCTTTGAAACGAATAAGACATTGGCTGATAAGGTAAATATATGTTTGGAAAATGATATTACGCCCATATTTTGCTGTGGGGAAGCTTTATCTGTCAGGGAAAAGAATGGGCAAAATGATTATGTTCAAAAACAATTGGAAGAGTCTCTATTTCACCTTGACCAGGATAAGATTATCAATGTTGTTATAGCATATGAACCCATTTGGGCTATTGGCACCGGGAAGACAGCTTCTACTCAACAAGCGCAGGAAATGCATCAATATTTAAGGTCGGTGTTAGCAAATAAATACGGTCATGAAATAGCTGACCAAATTTCAATTTTATATGGGGGCAGCGTAAAGGCTAATAATGCCTCGGAATTATTTTCCTGTCCTGATGTTGACGGTGGCCTCGTAGGAGGTGCATCCCTAGTTGCACAGGATTTTATTCAAATAATTAAAGCTTTAAAACAATAAGACCTAATCCGCAATATCAAATCGTAGTGGTTCAGAAGAACCACTTTTTATTGCGGTTTTTAAGACTTCGGTTAATTGTAAATGGCACTTATATATATTCTCTGGTAACAAATAAGCCAATAGTTGTTACTATTCCAACTAATCCATCAAAAATTGTTGTAACTGATGGCTTTCATATAACAAAGCCACTTGAACTTACTTATTCGTATACAAAAACCTACTATTTTAAGGTGGTATGTGGAATAGAAAATGATCAACTTTTAATTGGGACCATAATAGGGGTTGTTATTTATATGATGGGTGTTACCTCTGGATTGATCTTGCTACAGCTAATGAGTATTTCACCGATTATATATTTTTTGTTCCTGTATTATATAAAGAGAAAGGAATTTATTCAAATTAGGCCTGTTTAAGTGAATAATTATACCTACCTATAATTTATATTAATTAACACTATGCTGAGTTTATTTTAGATGCTGCGAACACTGTTTATACGAATGGTTTATATGTCTTTCATGTTTATAGCCGGGCTCATACTAAGTAATATAGCCTTGCCTGAAAGATTTGGTATTATATCATTGCTTATTTTAAACGCCTCATTACTTAGCATTATTACCGGATTAGGAACTGAAAGTATTGTTTTGCACAAGGTAGCCCGGGATAAATGGAAGCTCTTAAAGACTTTACAGTTTGTATGGTATGGAATACTCATACAAATACTTCTGTTTCTGGTTCTTGAGTTTTTAAGTTTACATTTTTTAAATAGGACTTTGCTTTCCAATCAAAATGTCAGTTATTTAGCTATTGATGTATTCTATTTTATTGGATTAGTTCTTAGTGAAAAATACATGATATTGTTGTATTCTTTTAACAGAACGCTTTTAGCGAATATAGCAATGACGTTGGTCGCTATGGCTTATACTATTACACTTGTTTTTCTGTATTATATTATAAAGATGGAGTTCGTGACAGCTTTGTATTGTTTTGCATTACAAAGTTTAGTGCAGGGATTTACTTTGTTTGTGATTTTCCATGTAAAGAACCACAGTCTGGATACTGAAAGGCTTAAACGAAGTGAATTCTTTGCAGCAATTGGATTGTCTTTTATTGTGATGACCACAAATATTATTCAATTAGCTGCTTACAGACTTGATTTTTGGATATTGAAGTATTTCTATAGTAATTATGAAGTTGGTTTGTATGCACAGGCTAACAAATTTGCTAACCTAATCTGGATCATACCCAATGTGCTCGCACAATTATTAATTACCAAATTTTCTTCTATTGAAAAAGGTTTTGTACCTAAAATTTTCAGTACTGCATTTTATCTGAATTTAATGGGCGTCTTTTTTACCATTATTTGTACAAACCTATTCTATTATTTTTACCTGGAACATGAATATCGTTCAGGATTACCTTCTTTCTATATGATGCTTCCTGGTTACTTTTTTTGGGCTTTAGTAATATACATTGCAGCATACTTCTCCTGGGAAGGAAAATTTATTTATAACCTGGTTGGATCAAGCATATGTTTTATTCTCATTTTAATTGCGGATTTAATTTTAATACCTGGTTATGGAATTCAGGGGGCCGCATGGAGTAATACCATCACTTATTCTATTGTATTCGTGGTATATCTTTCTTTTATTAATAAGAACTTTTCTGTTCCCTGGAATGAATTCTTTTTATTGAGAAAAAAAGACTTGTTGAGAATTGTAAAGTTTGTATCTACGTGAAAAAAAATGAACCATATATCTTATGGCTGCCTTCCTGGTATCCAAGTAAAATAGAGCCATATAATGGAGACTTCATTCAAAGACACGCAAAAGCTGCTTCTTTATTTAATAATATTCATGTTATCTATATAATAAAAGATAGTACGGGAATTATTACTAAAACTGTTTCGAAAGAAAATTATGAACTGGGACAATTACAGGAAACTTTAATCTATTACTATATCACTCCAGGGAAATTTAAATTATTACAAAGCTTTAAGTCTATAAAGAAATATGTATCACTTTATTTAAGGGCTATAAAGGAGGTAATCCAAAAAGATGGAAAACCCCAATTGATACATTTGTATATTGCTTATAAAGCAGGATTGCTGGCATTATACACTCATTACAGATATAAAATTCCCTATGTCATCTCAGAACAATGGACTATTTACCTTAAAGAAGCCCGACCCAATTTTTGGAATTTTCCGGTATATAAACAAACACTTATAAAAAAAATATTTGCAAAGGCCTCAGACGTTATGGTGGTATCCAACTATTTAGGGAGTTATTTACATAATACATTTCAGATTCCTAAACCAATACTGATTCCAAATGTAGTAGATGCAAATGTTTTTAGATATGCATTACCCGAAATTCAGAACCTTAACCGGTTTGTACATATCTCCAATCTAAATTATCAAAAGAACCCGGAAGATATAATAAAAGCTTTTGCATTAGTTAAAGAGAAGGGGTACAAATTTGAACTTGATATAATTGGCCCGGAATCAATGGAATTAAAGGGATTGGTTAATTATTATAAAATGACTGAGCATATTCATTTTCACAATGAGATGCCTCAGACTAAACTCGTGAACTTTATACAAGGCTCAAAAGGCCTTATTCTTTTTTCCCGTTATGAAACATTTGGATGCGTTGTAATTGAGGCAAATGCTTGCGGGGTTCCTGTAATTGCCAGTGACATCCCTGTTTTACATGAAAATATTGAGGAAGGGGTTAATGGTATATTCGCTACTAGTGGTGACCCGGTTGACCTGGCTTCCAAGATTGTTCAGGTGATAGAAGGTATACCTCTCTACGATCAGGAACAATTATCAATCTATACACTGCAGAAGTATAGTTTAGAAAATGCAGGAAGACAATTCCATAATTGGTACAATCAAAATTTAAATTAAGACATTTCATATTTCAATTTATAGTTGATGTCATTGAACCTGAATGCCCTACGCAAATTGCAATTTCAAAAGAAAGTATTGTTCTTATTTTTCCTGCCAGTATTCTTTCTTTTACATGCTTACAATGAAAACTTTGGCTTATTGCCATTAAGAGTAATTTCTTATCTTTTCCTTCAATACATACTAATAACCCTCTGCATTCTGGTATTGAGTATTCTATTATTTAAAAATCTGAATAAGGCGGATACCTTCTCTTTTTATATCATTTCTGTGTTTTTTCTCTTTGGTGCATTCCATGATTATTTGCAAGCTTCTTCGCTTTTTTATTTTATCAGTTCTTACTCAATTTTAATCCCGCTGTTTTTGGTTGTAACTATCCTGCTTTTTTTTTATATCAAATTGCGCAAAGACATCAGCACTTTTTCAATGCGATATTTTTACTACCTGGTAACTATATTCTTAATTCTTGAAGTTGGAACTTTCATTTATAATGGTATTACCCATGTGGCCGCCAGCAATAATCTTTCAGGTCCTGATTACCCTAAAACCAATATTAAAAGTTGTGTAAATACCACAAAACCTGATATATTTTTTATTGTATTAGATGGCTATACAAGTTCACAATGTCTAAAAGAAGAATTTAATTACGATAACTCAATCACAGACTCTTTGTTGCTAAATAATCATTTTTTTATTTCTAACTATTCAAAAAGTAATTATAATGTCACTCCATTTTCTTTGTCTTCAACATTGAATTTGGGTTACCTGAAAAGTGGTATAGAAAATACTATGGTAACCACTAAAAAGTTTTTGCAGGCTATGGAAACCCTAAAAACAAATAGGCTGGCAAGGTTTTTAGATGGCCAGGGCTATAGTATCAGAAATTTTGGATGTTTTGATATGGAAATGGCTCCAACGCCAACAGATCCCTACTTTAAAGATCTTTATTATACTCAGGTTGACAACCAGACATTTTTTTCCAGGCTTTGGTCGGATATTGGATGGAATTTTACTTTAAAAAATATTTTTACCGGGAAATTTCAGATCCCTAAAAACTATATTGAGAAAAAATCATATCATCTTTTCCGGAATGATTATAATCTAAAAGGATTGATCAAGGAATTAGGAACGAATTCAGATAAGCCCAGGTTTGTATATACCCATCTTATTATGCCTCATGAGCCTTTTTACCTGGATTCAACCGGCCATTTAGTTTCAGATACTTCCATATTACTAAATAAAATCAATTTTAAAGAAGGGTATTTGGGGCAAGTGAAATATAGCAACCTATTATTAAAAAAAATAGTTGAAAGCATACCATCTTCAAATAATAAAGAAAAAGTTATTATCATAGAAGGTGACCATGGGTTTAGAAATTATGAACCTGATGTGCCGGAATACAAAGTCTTTATGAATTTAAATGCCTATTATTTTTCTGATGGAGATTATTCACAGCTATACAATTCCATTAGCCCGGTTAACAGCTTCAGGGTTGTTTTGAATAAATACTTTTGTCAATCAATGCCTCTTCTAAAGGATAGTAGTGTATTGCTGGTAAATAATATGCTTAAAGACAAAACCAAAAAGCGTTAAATCTATAGTTTTTACCCCATTGTTATTAAATTTTTTCCTACTTTTGCGCCCCGGTTTTCCGGGTATTTCCTAAAGAGGCCCCCTAAGTTTCTCCCTGTGGAGAGCGCCTCAAGGGTTTAACATCAATAATTAACCAAATGCCAAAGGTTAAAACAAACTCCAGTGCCAAAAAAAGATTTAAGGTAACTGGAACTGGGAAGATCACTCACCAGAAATCATTCAAGCGTCACATTCTGACAAAAAAATCCAAAAAACGTAAACGTGCATTAAGAAAAGACGGCGTTGTTGCAAAGGCCAATTTGGACTTTGTAATGCGGTTATTAAGATTAAAGTAATAATTGCCAGGGAAGATACTATGCTTCAATACTGGTTTTAACACTCAACTTAAACAATAAACTTCTTAAAATATGCCACGTTCCGTAAATGCTGTTGCTTCTAAAGCACGCAGAAAAAAGATTTTAAAGCAAGCCAAAGGCTTTTATGGCAAGCGTAAAAATGTATATACCGTTGCCAAAAATGTTGTAGAAAAAGGTATGACCTATGCTTATGTAGGTCGTAAATTAAAGAAAAGAGAATACCGTCGTTTATGGATAGCACGTATCAATGCTGCTGTTCGTGAAGAAGGTTTAACCTATTCTCAGTTCATCAACCTTTTAAGCAAAAAGGAAATTAGCCTGGATCGTAAGGTACTGGCTGATCTTGCAATGAACAATCCTGAAAGCTTCAAAGCCCTGGTTGCCCAGGTTAAATAATGTTATTTGCAATTAAATCTCTAAGGCCGGATGCTAAATGCATTCGGCTTTCTTTTTGTATTCATCATTCTTTTACATTTGTAACACCTATTGTTCAGGAGTTAACCCATTAAACCCATCAATGAACAACTCTTATTTAGACCTTGTACAACAAACATTTAACTTTCCACAGGAAGGATTAGAAGTAAAAAACGGATACCTGCAATTTAATGGCCTTGATATTAAGGCTTTAATAGATAAGTATGGTACGCCAATGAAATTGACCTATTTACCAAAAATTGGTATGCAGATCAATAAGGCAAAAGATATGTTTGCGAAAGCCATAAAGAAACATAAGTACGAAGGGGAATACTTTTATTGTTACTGCACTAAAAGCTCCCATTTTAGTTTCATTGTAGAAGAGGCCTTGCAGCATAATATCCATCTTGAAACTTCCTATGCGTATGATATTGAGATCATCAAGAAACTCTATGAAAAAAAGAAGATCAATAAGGACATCTTTATCATTTGCAATGGCTTTAAACAAAAAGGATATACCCGAAGAATTGCGCAATTGATCAATGGAGGATTTAAGAATGTAATTCCTATACTTGATAATAAAGAGGAGCTCCTGGCTTATAAGCGTTCGGTAAAGCATCCCTTTAAATTAGGAATCCGTGTTGCTGCCGAGGAAGAACCTACTTTTCCATTCTATACCTCCCGACTTGGTATAAGGGCAAAAGATATTCTCGAGTTTTATGTTGACAATATAGAAGGATACGAGGACAAGTTCCAGTTAAAAATGCTTCATATCTTTTTAAATAAAGGAATTAAAGACGATATCTATTACTGGTCTGAGCTGAATAAGATCATAAATCTGTATTGCCAGCTTAAAAAGATTTGTCCCGAGCTTGATTCTTTAAATATAGGTGGTGGTTTCCCGATAAAACACTCACTTGGTTTTGAATATGATTACCAGTTCATGATCAATGAGATCATAGGTAATATTAAGGCTGCCTGTAAAAGAAATAAGGTGCCTATGCCTAACATCTATACCGAATTTGGAAGTTTTACTGTAGGGGAGAGCATGGCCCATATCTATAGTGTAATAGGCCAGAAAGCTCAAAATGACAGGGAAACCTGGTATATGATAGATTCATCGTTCATTACTACTTTGCCAGATACATGGGGCATTGGAGAAAAGTTCCTTATGTTGCCTATCAATAAATGGGACCAGGATTACCAAAGAGTTGTTTTGGGCGGAATAACCTGCGATAGCCATGATTATTATGACTCTGAGGAACATATAAACGAAGTATTTCTGCCTAAGCCAAATGGCGAGGAGCCACTTTATGTAGGTTTTTTCCATACCGGAGCTTACCAGGACCAGATCAGTGGATACGGGGGTATTAAACATTGCCTCATTCCTTCTCCCAAGCATATCATTATTGAACATGATAAAAATGGTAAGTTAATAGACTGGGTATATGCTAAAGAGCAGTCTGCTCAAAGTATGCTCAAGATCTTAGGTTATATTAAATAAAAGAAAACCCCGTAAAACGGGGTTTTCTTTTATTAAAAGCTTTTAAGTTTAATTACCTAAAACTTTATTGCGGGCCTCAGATCTTTTCTTTTCCCAATCTTTCCTTTGTTGCTCTGTGGGTTGTTGATTAGTAGTAGTGTTTGATGGATAATTATAACCATTATTATTTCTTGAATAAACCCTGTTACGGCTGTAATTTCTGTTATAACGATTATAGTTATTATAACCAGAGGAATAGCCATAGGGGCTTACCTGGTAATACCTGCCTGTATATGGATCTTTTTCCAGAACTATAGTGCCATTATAGCCATCGTCCACATAAATCCTGTTTGGTGTTCTGTCGTTTGTTGTATAATATTCATCATCATAACCGCTGTTTAGGGTAGTACAACTTGCTCCCGCAACCACTAAGAGGATTAGAATGACCGCCGATAAAAAATTGAAACGTTTCATGATGTGTTGTTTTACCTTAATGTTCAATTTTGCAGCCAAAAAATGATAAGGAAATCTTATATGAAGCTTATTTATATAGTATTAACATTCTTATGTTCCAGCATAGTTTGCAAGGCACAGGATGATGAAATTGTAGCTATAAAACAGACCATTAACAACTTGTTTGAAGGCATGCGAAAATCGGATACATCATTGCTTCGCTCGGCCTTTTCAGAAGGTGCTATCATGCAAACTGTTAACAAAAACCAGGATGGAATTGTGACCATCCAAACAGAACCGCTTGATTCATTTATACATCTTATTGCAAGGCCACATTCAGTTATTTATGATGAGCGTATCACCTTTGATGTGATTAAAGTAGATAATGAGCTGGCCATTGCCTGGACGCCTTATAAATTTTACCTGGGAGAAAAATTTAGCCATTGTGGTGTTGATTCCTACCAATTAGTAAAGATCAAAGGAGTCTGGAAGATCCAGTATTTAATAGATACGAGAAGAAAAGAAAAATGCCTGTAACGTTTACCCTTTCAACCTGTACTTTTTATTAACTTTTGGGCTATTAAAGTAACGGTTTAATTCTTCTTCAGTCAGGTCATTGGTTAGTTCAATGGGCACGTCTATCAATTGCATCTGTACCTGGCGAAGTTCCTCTTTTAGTTTACCTGTTTTTTTAGTTAAATCCGGATCCTTGCTTCCCAAAGCAATGTTATCCTGCCTTATATATTCCAGCCTTTTAATAGAAGCGCGGATCTGGGCTGCCTGGTTTTGATCTACTACCTTGCTTGGAACAGAAGCTTCTTTTATAGGTACTAATGCCAATCCAACACTTGGAAGCACCTTCCCGGTTTTTTGGGCATTATCATTACTCGATGTAGAAAGTATGGTTCCAGTTAAGGATGTAGTGGCAGATGTTAAATCAAAGGTAATACGGGCTGTCTTCGTTTTCTTTAGCTTCTTATCCAGTTGTAGAAAAGTGTATTTCAGTTTCATAATGTACTGATCAACATTTTTCGTTGTCTGGGTATATTCTTCCATTGCCAGTGGATAATTCAAGGCATCTTTAACAATGAACTTCACTACTGCAGTGTCTCTTACATTGAATTTGTTCGTGCCTATGAAATATACCAAAACTGTTTTTGACTTTGCAGTATCAGATTCTTTTGCCACATCATAGGAAGGAGTCCATTTAAACTCATCACCGCAATCCTGGACATTGGTATAGTTACTTATTGGTACACTTGTGAGTGTTATTATATTTTCAATTGGATAGCTTCCTGTTTCACAAACTACTTTAAAACTTGCAGTTTCCCCTTCATCTATCCATACAGGGCCATTTACCGTTGGTTTTACTTTAGAGGGAATGATCTCAGTATTATAAAATACGAGTGTAAAACTTGTGTCTACCTTCTCTTTAGGATCATTCAGGTTTTGCACTCCAATATTGACTTTATAATCAATATCATATTTCAATTTGCCGGAAAGGAAATAGGATTTATCTGCTTTAAAGCTAATGATACCATTATCCTTTTGTATACGTAACCCAACAGGGGCATTTTTTAAATACCAGAAGTAGTTGGCAGGATTCTTATTTATCTGAAGCTGGTAGGTTAACGTAGAATCAACATGGATAGTAAAATAAGGATTCAGATCAATGATCCTTAATGAAGAATCAGGATGAAACACCCGCATGGAGTCAGGATGTATAACCTGTGAACTATCCTGGGCCTGGGAAAAATGAATAAAGAACAGTGCGTATATACAAAGGGTCAATGATTTCTTCATGTCGCTACGAATCTGTTTAAGGCTTGCAATATTAAACAATAAAAGAAAACCCTCCGTGGAAACGGAGGGCGTAAACCAAAACCAACTGCTTATGAGAAAAATATTTAATTGTTTTATTGAATATTTATTTGTTTTACTTCTTCTTTGACTATAGCCTTTTTGGGTAAGTTTAAAAGCAAAACACCATTAACATATTTTGCTGCTATGTTATCAGCATCTATAGTTTCTTCAACTGTAAAAGAGCGTTCAAAAGACTGGTTCGTATACTCCTTCCTGATATATTTTTCAGTATTTGTTTCAGGGGCCGCATTCTTTTCGGCAGAAACAGAAAGGATATTTTTATCCAGTTTAATTTTAAAATCCTGTTTTTCAAATCCCGGGGCTATAAGCTCCATTTCATACCAGGTTTCTGTTTCCTTAATGTTAACCGGCGTTTTTTGATTTGCACTTGAAACAAAATCCTGTTTGTATAAAGACGATAAAGGAGAAGAAAGGCCGTCCATTAAATTGTTAAAGCCTGTGAATCCTGGTTTGCTATGTAATCTTACTAGTGTCATAAAATATTTGTTTCAGTTTTAAGTAAAATAATTTTAATGAACATTGATGTTCAAACAGTATTCCAACGAAAGAAAATGAATATTTATCTGCCTTTATGTCGTAAGCTTGCAAATTTGTCTGACAAAATGATCTTTTTATAACAATTCATGTCACCTGAACTTCCCTAACTTTGCAAAAAAATTTAAACATGTATCCAATAGAAATAGTTCAACCAATGAAGGAAGAGCTGACAGATAATGGGTTTAAGGAGCTTCTTTCAAAAGATGAAGTTGAAAATCAACTAAATCAATCCGGTACCACTTTAGTAGTAATCAATTCTGTTTGCGGTTGCTCTGCTGGTACTGCTCGCCCCGGTGTATTAATGGCTGTTGCAAATGCATCTAAAAGGCCTGATTTCCTGGCCACCAGCTTTGCTGGATTTGATAATGACGCAGTACAGACATTAAGAACTCATATGATGCCTTATCCTCCTTCTTCACCTTCTGTAGCTTTATTTAAAAATGGCCAGTTGGTACATTTTATTGAGCGCCACCAGATCGAAGGACGGTCAGCACAAATGATCGCCAATAATCTTATCAGCGCTTTTAATGAATTTTGCAATTAATTAGTTTTAAAACTATTGAATGGCTGTCTTTTTAGACGGCCATTTTTGTTTTAAAACATGGCTAAGGGTAAAATGAGCCCAGTCACCGGTTTTCTTATACTTACCATATATCTGAGCCCTACCTACTTCCTATCTGCGGTATAGATACTCCGTGCCCGCACGGAGTATCTATACCTTTACTATACAGGAGGTAGGGCGTTCCTATGCCTTAATATGGCAGGAAACCTGGCTTATCCTAAGTTCTTAAGCTGGTGATCAGGAAAAAAGTGGTTGCTCTGGAAGCTCTGAATCTTCAGGAGTTTTCTGGTAACATATATAGGATTTATTCAGTTGGTTGACTTTTAATATTGAAAAGAATAGACTACCCTTTTACCAGTGTCTTTTTTTTAATTCTGTCAATTGCTATAACATTGCGTTTTATACCCCATCCGCTTATGTATCCCAATCTTTATTACGTTTTCAAGGATTTTTTTGGAGTTGAGATCGGTTTTTTACGTTTTATTAATTCATTTGGTTTTTTTGTAGCAATTGCTTTTTTAGTCGCTGCGGCAGTTTTAACCAGTGAACTTAAGCGCAAAAGCAAGTTAGGTTTGTTCCATCCTACAGAGGAAAAAATTACGGTGGGGAAGCCTGCTACAGCATTTGAGCTGATACTCAATTTTGTTTTGGGATTTATATTAGGATTTAAGATTGTAGCATTATTCTTCCTTGATGCTGCAGATACACAAGATACCCAGGCTTATATATTTTCTGGTAAGGGTAGCTGGCCCATTGGTTTATTGGTTGGTGCTCTATTTGCCTGGATTAAATGGAGAGATGCTAAGAAGCAACAACTGAAGAATCCCGAGGACAGGGTCATAAGGGTTTGGCCTCATGACAGGGTTGGAGAGATCACAATCATTGCGTTGGTGGTAGGCCTGATAGGTGCTAAAATGTTTGATATTTTCGAAAACTGGTCAGATTTCCTGAAACGGCCTTCCGAGTATATTTTTTCCGGCGGTGGTCTTACTTTTTATGGAGGTTTGATTTGTTCAACCATAGTTATTATATGGTATGCAAGGAAACATAAGTTTTCTGTTCGCCACCTGGCTGATGCTATTGCTCCTCCTTTGATGATTGCTTACGCTATTGGTAGAATTGGCTGTCAAACTGCTGGTGATGGCGATTGGGGCATTTATAACAATGCCTATAAGGTTGATGCTTCTAATAAAATAGTGCTGGCAGCTCCAAATGATTTTTCTGATTCAGTGAATAAACACGCCAGTTTCTTCTCTACGCATTATGAAAATATTCAAGATGTGCATCATGCCTCTTTTCCCAAGCCCGCAGCATTAAGTTTTTTGCCTAATTGGTTTTTTGCATATAACTACCCTCATAATGTAAATGAAACCGGCGTACCCATTGCAGGTTGTGAAGGAAAGTACTGTAACCAGCTACCTATCCCGGTATTTCCTACTCCATTTTACGAAACACTTGCCTGTACATTACTTTTTTTCCTCCTATGGGCATTTCGAAAGCGGATACAACCAGCAGGAGGGCTCTTTTGCCTGTACCTGATCGTAAATGGACTGGAGCGGTTCTTCATTGAAAAGATAAGGGTCAATAACAGGCTTGATATCTTTGGTTTACACCCCACGCAAGCAGAAGTCATTTCTGCCGGGTTAGTGATTACAGGCGTTGCACTTTGGATATTCCTGCGTAATAAATATCATACCACCCCACAAAAACTGTGAATAACTCAATTCAAGGAAATGTCCCAGTCTTTTGAAAACCTTAACCAGTCAATATTTCAATAGAATCAGGTATAGTACAGTTTTTGTAGATAATAATGTCGTAAAAGGATTATGACAATTAAGATTTGAAACTTACCTTTGCAGATAGTCTTGGACGGATTAACTATCCTTTTGCAACTTTCTGTGAAAATCAAGTGTCAAGTTTATTTATTCATCTTAATAATTAAGGATTTAATTTATGAGGCAGCTCAAAATTGCTACCCAGATTACCAACAGGGATTCCCAGGCGGTAGAGAAATATCTTCAGGAGATATCTAAAATTCCAATGATCACTCCGGAAGAGGAAACTACACTTGCCCAAAGAATCAAAATGGGAGATCAAAGGGCTTTGGACAAATTAGTACAGGCGAATCTCCGTTTTGTGGTTTCTGTAGCAAAACAATATCAACACCAGGGTTTATCATTAAGTGATTTGATCAATGAGGGAAACCTGGGTTTGATCAAGGCCGCCCAGCGATTTGATGAAACCAAAGGTTTTAAGTTCATTTCTTATGCTGTTTGGTGGATTAGGCAGTCTATTTTACAGGCATTAGCCGAGCAGGGCCGCCTGGTACGTTTACCACAAAATAAGATCGGAACCTATAATAAGGCCAATAAAGCTTATATGGCTTTTGAGCAGGAGCACGAGAGGGAACCAAGTACAGAAGAGCTTGCTGATATTCTCGAAATGAGCGAAACAGAGATCAATAACATTTTCCAGAGCAATACCCGCCATACCTCCCTTGATGCACCAGTGCATGAGGCTGAAGACGTAGCTATGGGTGATCTTTTGGAAGGCAGTGATGATACCGATGACGATGTGATGAAGGATTCGCTGAGAAACGAGATCAGGCGTGTATTAAAATCATTATCTCCACGTGAAGCTGAAATTGTAAATGCTTATTTCGGCCTTGACGGAGAAAACGGAACTACAATAGAGCAGATAGGTCAGAAATATGATCTTACTAAAGAAAGAATTCGCCAAATCAAAGAGAGAGCTATCAAGCGCTTGCAAAAAGCCAGGTATAGCAATGCTCTGAAAGCTTATTTAGGATAATTCCCCAACGGGATAAAATAGCAAATTGATGGGTTTATAACAGCCTTGGTCTTAATGGCCAGGGCTGTTTGTTTTATTTAATTTTGCCAGTACATGAAAAGAATTGCTGTTTGCTTATCCTTATCAATATTGCTTGGTTGTGAAAAAGACATCAATTTCAAACTGGATAATGCTGAACCAAAAATTGTGGTAGAGGCCACTATTGAAAATGATCAACCTCCCCGGGTTATTCTCACCAGGTCAATAGGATATTTTGCAGAAATAACCGCGAAAGACCTCACACAAAGCTTCATTCACAATGCTGATATTTGGGTGGAGGGCAGCAGTGGCACACATAAATTGAAGGAATATACAATTCCCGTTGGCCAGGGTTTTTCCTTTTCTTATTATTCCATAGATTCCTCCAACCTGGCTACGGCTTTTACCGGCGAATTGAACCATAGTTATTCTTTGAAAATTATAAGTGAAGGCAAGACCTATACTTCCAATACAACTATTCCTGGCCTTACCAGGATCATTGATTCCATATGGGTCAAGCCAGCTCCGGGAAATGACAGCAGTAAAGCCATTGTTATGGTACGGGCAACAGACCCCCCGGGATTTGGAGATTATATCCGCTATTTTACCAAAATAAATAAAGGCCCATTTTTGCCTCCTATGAATTCCACTTATGATGATCTTTTTATTGACGGAACAACCTATGAGCTGCAGGTATCGCCCGGAGTAGATAGAAATACTGGTAAAAGAGATGAAAACCTTTTCAACAGGGGAGATACTGTGGTTTTCAAAGTAAGCAATATAGATAAGGCCACTTTTGATTTCTGGCGCACTATGGAATACTCGTATAACTCGGTAGGCAATCCATTTTCAACACCAACAAAAGTCCTTGGAAACATCAGCAACAATGCATTGGGTTATTTTGGAGGATATGCTTCACAATATCATACTTTGATCATACCTAAATAGGCATTATATGCCCTTGTTTACAATCAATTGGGTATATGTGAATTTCTTAGGTATTCTTTTAGCCCATTTCCATCTAATTTCGCGAACTAAGCACAACAATGAGCATGGATAAGAATCAAACAGAAAAAGTAAATCTATTAATTATAGGATCGGGTCCGGCAGGGTACACTGCGGCTATTTATGCTGCAAGGGCTAATTTAAAGCCTGTACTTTACCAGGGCATTCAGCCAGGTGGACAATTAACCATCACTACAGATGTTGAAAATTACCCCGGGTTTCCGGATGGCATCCAGGGACCAGAGCTAATGGTACATTTTGAAAAACAAGCCCAAAGAATGGGTGCGGATATACGTTACGGTCTGGCTACTAAAGTTGATCTTTCAGCAAGACCATATAAAGTATGGATCGACGAAGAAAAGATCATTGAGGCTGAGTCAATTATTATTTCAACAGGTGCATCAGCCAAGTGGTTGAATATAGAGAGCGAACAAAGGCTTAATGGTTATGGTGTCAGTGCCTGTGCTGTTTGTGATGGATTCTTTTTCAGAGGAAAGGATGTAGCTATAGTGGGTGCAGGCGATACGGCGGCAGAAGAAGCTTTGTATCTGTCTAAATTATGCACTAACGTACACATGCTTATTCGGCGTGATGAAATGCGGGCCAGTAAAGTGATGCAGGACAGGGTAAAAAACACGCCGAATATCAAGATATACTGGAACTCTGAAACAGATGAAATACTTGGTGAAAAAACAGTGGAAGCTGTCCGGATCAAAAATAATCAGTCAGGAGAAAAAGTTGAGGTGCCTATAAAAGGTTTTTTTGTGGCTATTGGGCATACCCCTAACTCTGACATTTTTAAAGGAGTGATTGATATGGATGAAGCCGGGTATATTAAAACAATACCAGGTTCTTCTAAAACCAATGTTGAAGGTGTATTTGCTGCGGGAGATGTGCAGGATAAAATATACCGCCAGGCTGTAACAGCTGCAGGAAGTGGATGTATGGCCGCACTTGACGCAGAACGATACCTGTCTGAAAAAGGCATTCATTAAGCTTTTCCCGGAACTTAAATTATATCAATGCTATGCCTGGACAATTTAATATTGAACTAAAAGGTCTTCGATTTTTTGCCGGGCATGGCATGTATGAAGAGGAATATAAAGTTGGTAATGAGTTTGAAGTTGATATTTCCATTGACACGCTGGCCCCGGAATTACATGTCAGCTCACTGTCCCAAACAGTAGATTACGTGGCCGTTTATCGCATTGTGCAGGAAGAATTCAGGATACGTCAGTATTATATTGAAACCTGCGCCATGCAGATAGCAGATAAACTGGAATTGCAATTCCCGCAAATCAATAAGATCATTATTTCTATACGAAAGTTAAATGCGCCCATTACGAACTTTACAGGTTCAGTAGGAGTGACATATACCCGAATAGCTGCCAGTAAGTAGTGATACTATAACAAGCTTTGGTGAAACATCTAAATAACAGTGGCATGCCATCTTTTGCTCCTGATGTACCAATAGGAAAGCGTAAAAAGTACTGACCAATAAATCAGTTCAGACATCCAGCCCCATACTATTGACAATCTGTTCAACTCCAGTACCAGGTAAACATAAATACAGTATAAGGATATAGCTATTAACTCTATAATAAACGTTATCCTTCCATTACCCGTACCAGTAACAGCATTAAGCCAAATTGTGCCAACCGACATAAATAGCATGGCTACTGCAACTACCCTTAATGCGGGAATACCAAGCGAGATAAATTGCTCATTCTGTCCATAAATGGATAGGAAGGCTGCCGGGAATATGTTTAGAAACAAAAACACAATGACAGCTACAGAGCAACTCAGCTTCATAATTCGTGTGATTAAACCTACCACCTCTTCCTTTTTTCCCTGGCCGATAATGTTACTCACCATAGAATTGGTAGTAGAAGAAAAGGCCCAGATAAACGATCCGAAAAAGCCAAAGATGTTTCGCATGGTATTGGAAACGGCCAGGCTTGTTTGTCCATGGTGCTCTACCAGGATATAAAAAAAGAACCAGCTAATAATACTGATAGCATGTTGAAAAGCTAAGGGACCAGAAATAGTTACTATCAGTTTCAAATAATGTTTATCAATAGTGAACTTCTGAAACAATGAAAACTTTTGGCTTATACCCCGGGAACGGATCACAAGGAATATTACAAACATGCCAATGAATTCTGCAATCACTGATGCAACAGCAGCACCGTCAAATCCCATTTTAGGCAGGCCGAAATGTCCGAATATAAGGGCATAATCAAAGACCACATTCGCAACAGCTTCAGCAAAGGTTCCGATAACCAATAACCTGCTTTGGTTAATGCCTACCAATAAGGCATTTCGCATCTGGTAGATGTAAAGGAATAGTAATCCAAATATTCTTATTCGCAAAAATCGGATCACATCAATCAACACCTGTTCAGAATGAATGGTAGATTTAAAGATCAAAGGAGCGATGAACCAGGTAACCAATATGCCAAAAGATGCAATGGCAAGGGAAACAAAGACACCCTGGTTAAATATTTTACCTATTTCTTCAGGCCTGTTCTCACCAGCCCGCCTTGAAATCAGGGATTGCAGGCCATTATTTAATCCAAAGCCTATTCCCGCAAATATCAGGTAATAAACTCCTGTAATGCTTGCTGTTGCCAATGCTTCCTCACTGAGGTGCCCAAGGAAGATATTATTAATAATGAAGTTGAATTGTGGCACGAGAAGTGCCAGTCCTATAGGCAAAGCAATTTTTAATATTTGCCTGTAAGAAAAATCAACCTGCAACTTCTCGCTCATACTTAAAAAGAAAGCAAACTAAAGAAAGATTTTTCTGTAAATCAGTTTTTAATGAAATACGTACTTTGCAGCAAATAAAAATAGTGAAAACACTTTTCCATATCGGCACCGATGAATACCAGGAAGATAATGCTGTTCTACTACTGGAAATAGGGGCAGACCATATTAACTATTCATGGTACCAGGATGTGAGTAATGCATTGGTGGAGCTGAAATACTGTTCCATAGATGAATTTGAATTAAAGTCCGCATTAGAATCCATATTGGAAGAAACAAAAAAAAGTAATCCTGTCAGGGTTTTCATTTGTAGTGCTTTTCCAAGTTCTTTTTTAACCCCGTTAAAATATACTTCAAAAGCAGATGCTCTTTTACAATTAACCTATGATGCACCAGCCCAGGCATTTTTCAGGGACAATATCAATGACTGGCAATTGGTAAACAGTTATTCCTTAGCTGAGGATATATATGCAATGATCAATGAAGTTTATCCTGAAGCCCAATACCTTCATGAATATACCCCTGCTTTGAAAAATAGTTCGGCCAGTGGGGGTGAGGACAAGATATTTATTCATTTTACTACCCAGTTTTTCAGAATTCTTGTAAAAAAAGGAGCACATATAGAGTTGGTTCAAACCTACGCTTACAAAACACCACTTGATGTAGTTTATTATTTACTTAAGATAGTAGCTGAGTTAGGTGTAGACCAGGCAGAGGTCTCTGTTTATTTATCCGGGCTTATTGAAGAAGCATCCGCGTTATTTATTGAAATACGCAATTACTTTTTACATATTAGTTTTTACACCAACACTACAGTTTCATTGCCTGAGAATGACCTGCCAGGACATTTTTTTGCTTCCACTTCAAATCTTGCTGTATGCGTATAATTAGTGGTGATTATGGAGGCAGAAGAATAAATCCTCCATCAAAAATGCCTTATACCCGGCCTACAACTGATATAGCAAAGGAAGGCCTCTTTAACATACTTCAAAATAACCTGGATTTCTCCCGGTTAAAGACACTTGATCTTTTTGGAGGTACAGGTAGCATCAGTTACGAACTTGCATCCAGGGGCGCTGATGATCTGACTATAGTGGAAAAGGATAACCAGATGCACGCTTTTATTAAAAAGACAGCAGAAGGCCTGGGTATAAAAAATATTAATGTTGTCAAGTCAGATGTGTTTCGTTTTATTGATCAATGCCAGGAAAAATTTGACTTTATTTTTGCGGGCCCTCCTTATGCCTTGAAGAATATAGACGACCTGCCCAGGTTAATATTTGAAAAAGAACTTTTAAATGATGGGGGCTGGTTCATCCTTGAGCATACGCCGGCCAACAATTATGAACAGTATCCTTTTTATAAAATGTCAAGAAATTATGGCACTACTATTTTTTCCATTTTTGAGAATAGGATAAAAGATTAAGCATGCGGAAAAAGGAGATCAGGAGTTTATTTAGAAAGAAAAGAGAAGCTGTTTCCGTTACCGATAAGATGAAGTGGGATGATCTGCTCCTTATCCAGTTTCAAACAATTGAATTGCCGTTCCTGGAATATGTTTTCAGTTTTTATCCCATACAGGAATATAATGAGATCGACACTTTCCCTATAACGGATTACCTGCATTTTAAAAATCCAAACCTTCACATCTGTTACCCTAGAACAAACCTTTTACAGGGTACAATGGAAGCTGTGGTATGTAATGCTGACAGCATTTTTGAGGCTAATGAATTCAATATCCCCGAACCCCTGGATAATGAACTGGCAAACCCGGAATCCCTGGATATTATACTGGTTCCTATGCTGGCGTTTGACCTTAATGGTTACCGGGTAGGCTATGGCAAAGGATACTACGACAAGTATCTTAAAAACTGTCGACCTGATGCATTAAAGATCGGGCTGTGTTATTTTGAGCCTGTTGATAGTGTTGAAGACGCCAATGAATTTGATGTACCTTTAGATATTTGTATTACCCCTCACAGGATTTATGTTTTCTAATTGGTTTTTAAAATCGTTCCGGATTCTTCTTTTACCTTTTGCTATAGTATATGGTTTGGTAATATGGATACGGAATTGGTTGTATGACCATAATTTGCTGCGCTCCAGTTCCTTCGGCTTGCCATTGATCTGTGTGGGCAACCTATCAGTGGGCGGCACCGGTAAATCTCCAATGGTTGAATTCCTTGTGCTGCACCTGAAACACCGGTACAAGGTTGCCACCCTTAGCAGGGGATATAAAAGAAAAACGAAAGGGTATGCCCTGGCTACAGATGAAACAACGGCACTGGATGTTGGTGATGAACCCATGCTATTTCATAAAAAGTTTCCTGATATTCCTGTGGCTGTAGGTGAGGAGAGAATAGTTGCCATACCTCAATTGCTGCATGATAATCCTGCCACCCAGGTCATTATCCTGGATGATGCCTTCCAGCATAGGGCTATTAAGGCAGGACTTAATATTATTTTGACAGAGTATGGCAACCTATTTACCCGGGATTTTTTCCTGCCTACAGGCGATCTACGGGATATGCCATCCAGTTATAAAAGAGCCGATATCATTGTAGTAACAAAGTGCAGGGATGGTATCACCATGCAGGAAAAAATTGATATCACCGAAGAAATCAATCCCTTACCACATCAAAAAGTATTCTTTAGTTCTATTTCTTATGGTACTCCCTATCATATTACCAATCATAAGTTTACTTTTATAGACGATAAAACTGAAGTGCTTTTGGTAACGGGCATAGCTAATCCAAAGCCTTTAAAAATGTTCCTGGAAGATCGCATACAGACATACTATATGATGCCTTTTAATGATCATCATATTTTTACTATTGATGACTGGCGTGATATAGTTAAACGATTCAATTCTATTGACTCTCCCCGGAAGATCATTCTTACAACAGAAAAAGATGCCATGCGGTTCTTGAAATTCCGCCAGGAACTCAGTGGCATGCCTTTTTTTGTAATACCAATTGAAAACCAATTCCTTTTCGGCCAGGAGAATGAATTTACGAATGCTGTAATTTCATTCCTGGATAACTTTAAACAACCCTCTTAACCATTACCATGAGCCGTAAAAATTCTAAAAAATCAGATAGGAAAAGGACAAGAAACTTCGATGAATATAAAGGGGTGCTGGAGATCACCCGCTCAGGGATGGGTTTTGTAGTGGTAACTGGATTAGAAACAGATATTTTGGTAAGACCCAATGATTTTAATACTGCCTTGCATGGTGATACAGTCAGAGTGCAGGTTGATCCTGATAAAACCGGAAAACGCATGCAGGGGGTGGTAGTAGATGTGCTTGAACGAAAGCAAATGGAATTTGTAGGCAGGCTGGAAATGAATAAAGGTTATGCCTTTTTTATAGCGGAAGGCAATAAGAAAATCCCTGACATATTTATCCCACAGGCAAGTTTTAATGAGGCACAGGATGGTGACAGGGTGGTGGTGAAAATAAAGGAATGGGAAAAAGACACTAAAAAACGTCCTGTTGGTGAAGTAATCAGTATTCTGGATGCAGAAGATAGTAATGACGTGGCCATGAAAGAGATCCTGTTGGAAAATGGATTTCCGCTTGGGTTTAGCGATGAAGTACTTGAAGAAGCAGCGCGGATTCCAGACCAGATCTCACAGGACGAGATCAATAAAAGGAAGGACTTTCGCGAAATTCTGACATTTACCATAGACCCTGTTGATGCAAAGGACTTTGATGATGCTTTGTCATTAAGGGTATTAAAAAATGGTAATTACGAGATCGGTGTTCATATTGCGGATGTAAGTCATTATGTGGTACCAGATACAGCGCTGGATGAAATGGCTTACCAGAAAGCTACTTCTGTTTATTTGCCGGACAGGGTCAACCCGATGTTGCCAGAGCATATTTCAAATGTTCTCTGTTCTCTCCGGCCAAATGAAGACAAACTAACCTTTTCTGCTGTCTTTCAGATGACACCCAAAGGCCAGGTGAAACAATACTGGATTGGAAAAACTGCCATACATTCTGACCATCGGTTTAGCTACGAGGAAGTACAGGAGATTATTGAAAAGGAGGATGGCCTGTACAGGGATGAAATATTATTATTGAACAGCATTGCCCAGCGCCTGCGCAAAAAAAGGTTTGAGTCTGGGGCTATCAATTTTTCAAGCACAGAAGTTCGTTTCAAGCTGGATGAAAAGGGAAAGCCAATTGGTATCATTGTCAAGGAAAGTAAAGAGGCGCACCAGCTTATTGAAGAATTCATGCTGTTGGCCAACAAATATGTTGCAGAGAATATTTCAAAAATAGAGATCAACAAAAAACCAATTCCCTTTCCTTACCGGGTGCATGACCTTCCCTCAGAAGAGAAGCTACTGCCTTTTATGGCTTTTGCCCGAAAATTCGGGCATAAATTTGATACGTCCACTCCTGAAAAAATTGCCGAGTCTTTTAATACCATGCTGAAAGATGTGCATGGGAAACCCGAACAACATGTGCTGGAACAATTAGGCATCCGCACTATGGCAAAGGCAGTCTATACTTCAGAAAATATTGGCCATTATGGTTTAGGTTTTGAGCATTATTGTCATTTTACCTCACCTATCCGACGTTACCCTGACATCATGGTGCACAGGGTAGTGGAGCAAGTAATTAATAAGAGTATCAAGCCTGATAAAAAAATGGATCAAAAATGCAAGCATAGCAGCGAACGTGAACGGGCTGCTATGGATGCAGAAAGAGCTGCCAACAAGTATAAACAGGTGGAATACATGAAAGACTTTGTGGGCGAAGAATTTGAGGGTGTGATCAGCGGAGTGGCAGCATTTGGTTTTTGGGTGGAGACTATAGAACATAAATGTGAAGGAATGGTAAGTATTACCAGCCTGGCGGAATATGATGAATTCAGGCTGGTTGACACAGACTACAGCTTGGTAGGAATGAGGAGTGGAAGAAAATTCCGTATGGGAGACCGTGTAAGGATCAAAGTTATTGCTGCCAACCTGGAAAAAAGACAACTTGATTATGAATGGGTGCTTACTGCCACCCTGGAAGAACAGGAGGAAGAAAACAAATCAAAGCAAAAACGTAAAAAGAAAAAGACTGGAGAATAATGCACACGTTTGAAGAACTTTCACGCCTTTTTATAGAAAGATTTAATACCGATCACTTCCCTAAGGAACCTGCATCTTTATATGAACCCAACCGCTACTTCCTGAAGTTGGGTGGCAAAAGAGTGCGACCTGTTCTTTGCCTGATGGGTAATGAACTTTTTGGTGATATTTCTCAGGATGCTATGCATGCTGCAACCGCGATCGAGCTGTTTCACAACTTCACCCTTATTCATGACGATATAATGGATAAAGCTCCTTTGCGAAGGGGGAACGAAACAGTGCATCAGAAGTTTGGGGAAAGTACAGCACTGCTCGCCGGTGATGTGATGCTGGTAGCAGCCTATGAATACCTGAACAGGATCTCACCTAATCATAGCTCACTTATTATTTCTCTTTTTAATAAAACTGCACGTGAAGTATGTGAAGGACAGCAGTTAGACATGGACTTTGAAAAGCGTGATAATGTAGGTTATGATGAGTACCTGAATATGATCAACCTGAAGACGTCAGTATTGCTGGCTGCCAGTTTGAAAATGGGTACCATCCTTGGAGGGGCTCTTGAAAGAAATCAAAACCTGATATATGAATTTGGCCGAAAGCTTGGATTGGCTTTCCAGGTGCAGGACGATTACCTGGATGCATTCGGTGACCCCGAAAAGTTTGGTAAGCAGGTAGGCGGTGATATCAAGGCAAATAAAAAAACATTCTTATTGATCCATGCCTTTGAAACTGCTACACCTGCACAGAAAGAAGAGTTACATGCTTTGTTGAATAACAATAGTGAAGACAAAGTGAGCCAGGTATTAAACATTTTTAAGGCCTGTGGCGTAGATGAATGGGCCAGGGCATTAAAAGAAAAATATATGGAACAGGCCTTTGACCACCTGGAAGACATTGCAGTACTTACAAAAAGAAAAGAGCCATTGAAAGAACTGGCTCTTTATTTAACGCAACGGCAGCACTAGGGTTTAAATGTAAGTTTTGGCAATGTCAAGCCCTATTGCAAAGCAGGAAATAATAACAGCTATATCTATAAGTACACTTAATACAAATACAGGAATGGTGATCTTTGTAGGCATGGCTGCCAGGTTGGTTACTAAAGCCATTCCCATAGATACAATACAGAGCATAAATAAGAACATATTAGTGCCGGCCATCAACACAGCCATTACCGTTAAAGGGGTTAATATGCACCCATGACCGGCAAGAACTATCCCGATCCACATAAAGCGGTTTTCATCCTGGCCTTTACACCAGGTCATGAATTTAGAAAAAATGCCTGTTTGAGTGGCTTGTTCTGTATACGCTGTGCTAAAAGAGTGATCCATTGTTGTTGTTGACATATCGTTCAATTTTTGTTAGGCAAATTTGGGACATGCCTATCCTTTATTAATTGACCTTTATAAACCGTAAAACTGATTTTAGTCATCTTTTTATTGCCATTATTGGCAAAAACCTTCCTTTCGCTGATGAGCGGTAACAATTTTTCGATATTTTGAGCCCTTCAAATAATGTATTGGATGACAAATCAATTGCTTAGGAAGAAATCTATACCTACCATTTTAAGAGAAGCAGAAGAGGGTTTACATGATAGTGAAGGGCATAGTTCGGGGTTAAAAAAGGTGCTGGGGGTTCGGGACCTCACCTTTATGGGTATTGCCGCTGTTATCGGAGCAGGTATTTTCAGCAGTATCGGCAATGCCAGCTATAATGGTGGCCCTGGTGTCATTTTCCTTTATATGTTCACCGCTATCGCCTGTGGCTTTGCAGCCCTTTGCTATGCGGAATTTGCTTCCACAGTGCCTGTATCAGGAAGTGCCTATACCTATTCCTATGTTGCCTTTGGGGAGATATTTGCATGGATCATTGGCTGGGACCTGTTAATGGAATACGCCATTGGTAATGTGGTGGTGGCTATTTCCTGGAGTGAATATTTTACCGGCCTTTTAGATAAAGCTGGCATGCATATACCTGATTGGCTCACCATGGATTATGTAACTGCCCAGAGAGGGTTTGCAGAGGGTACAGAAGCTGCAGTTCGTGCCTGGACGAATGCTCCCCAGATTTTCGGTCTCAGAATATTAATGGATGTTCCTGCCTTCCTTATAGTAGCGTTGATTACCTATGTAGTTTTTATAGGCATAAAAGAGTCCAGGTCATTGAGTAATATCATGGTGATCATTAAACTGGCAGTGGTTTTTTTAGTGATCGTCCTGGGAGCTTATTATGTCAACCCCAAAAACTGGTCGCCTTTTACACCTAATGGTATCAGTGGCATCCTTAAAGGCGTATCTGCTGTATTCTTTGCATATATAGGGTTTGATGCTATTTCTACCACTGCAGAAGAATGCAAGGATCCGCAAAGAGATCTGCCTAAAGGAATGATCTATTCCCTGATTATCTGCACAGTGCTTTATGTGTTGTTGGCATTGGTACTAACAGGCATGATCCCCTATACTAAATTGAATGTGGGTGATCCATTAGCTGAAGTATTCGATCAGCGTGGTTTGTACTGGGTTTCGGGTATTGTAGCTGTCAGTGCCATCATTGCTACTGCCAGTGTGCTTTTGGTTTTCCAGTTAGGCCAGCCACGAATCTGGATGAGCATGAGTAGGGATGGATTATTGCCAAAGATATTTTCACGTATCCACCCAAAATACCAAACGCCATCTTTTTCTACCATCCTTACGGGCCTGGTAGTCGGTATTCCGGCGCTTTTTCTCAATATCGAGGTATTGCTTGCCCTGACAAGCATAGGAACCCTGTTTGCCTTTGTGCTGGTATGTGCGGGTGTGATTGTTTTGCAAAAGCAAAAGAACAGGGCTGAATCTAAATTCAGGGTGCCACACGTAAGCGGTAAGTACATTATTCCTGCTTTGTTTATTGCTTCTGTGATCCTGGTGATTAAGTATAACCCTGAACACTTTCAAAATGTGCTTACAAAAGAAGGATTCCCTATGGGCATTTTTTGGGTGGTTGCAGCAATCATCGCAGTACTATCTTTTGTTAAGGATTTCTCCCTGATCCCGGTCTTGGGGTTTACCAGTTGCTTCTACCTGATGGCCCAGGAAAGTCATACCAACTGGTACCGCTTCCTTATATGGCTTGCCATTGGACTGGTGGTATACTTTACCTATGGATTTAAAAACAGCCGGCTGGCAAAGGAAACATTAGCTGGTGCGGGAACACCTCTTGGATAGTCCTTGCGGTTATTGTTTTCAACCTTGTTAATTCTAAAGGCGTACATCATTGGTTGGCCCGCTGTTTCTTGTTTCAAACGTACCTTTACACGTTGTTTTTCCATGCATTTAACAGCTAATAAGCGTTTTTAAGAACATGAAGTACCAGTTAGGCGATAAGATTGTAGTGTTGCATTCCAATGAGGAAGGTGAGATCATTGATATTATAAATGACAAAATGGTTATGATAGAGGTCAGGGGTGTAAAGTTCCCTGCCTATATGGACCAGATTGATTTTCCTTATTTCAAAAGATTTACAGAGAAGAAATTATTTCCACCAAAGAAGGAAAAAAAGTATGTAGAGGATGTCAGGAAGGAAAAAGCGCCTGTTACAAGAGTGGCTGATGGCGTCTGGCTTTCTTTTCTTCCCAAATTTGAAACAGATGAATTTGGAGATGACGTGGTGGTGGAGTTGAAAGTGCACCTGGTTAACAGAACCGAAAAAGCATACAATTTTAATTACTACCTGCAGTTCTTTGGCAGGTCAGAATTTGAGATAAGGAATGAGGTTAATTCATTTGGTGATTTTTACCTGCATGATATTCCATTTGAGGATATGAATGACAGTCCCAACTTTACCTTTGAATTCTCTTTACTGAACCCCGAAAAACATAAGGCTGATTATTATGAATCTAGCCTGAAGCTTAAGCCAAAGCAATTGTTTGACAGGATAGAATTACTAAAGCAAAAAGGTGAAGCTACATTTGCCTATAAATTATTTGATACATTCCCCGATAAACCTAAGGATGAAACCATAGACCTTGATGCTTCACCCAAGGGCGTTAAAGTATATAGTCTAAAAGACATTCGAAAACACCTTCAGCCTGCCCGCACTGTTGTAGACCTGCACATTGAAAAGTTGTCTGATAACTGGAAGCACTTATCGAATGGTGAAATATTACATTTACAGCTAAAGGAGTTTGAAAAATGGTATGAGCTGGCATTAGCTCACCATCAGTCTCAATTGATCATCATTCACGGTGTAGGTAGTGGAAAGCTTAGAGACGAGATACATGATATCCTCCGTTTAAAAAAAGAAGTGAAATCCTTTGTGAACCAATACCATCCTTCTTTTGGTTATGGCGCTACTGAGATCTTTTTCAAATGATATTTGCTGCCGGCAGTGTCTAAATTTGATGATCATTATTTCAGTGTACCTTTGTTCTACTGCAAGCTATGCTATCGATCCTGATACTCTTTTCACCTTACGGTGAATTAGGGTTGTTAGGGTAGGAAAGTCCGGACAGCGCAGAGCAACGTACCGGTTAACAGCCGGCTCCCGGGTTTCCGGGACGAGACAGTGCCACAGAAAATAACCGCCAGTTAGATGTTTTCATCAAACTGGTAAGGGTGAAAATGTGGGGTAAAAGCCCACAACTGTTATTAGTAATAATAAGAGGGGGTAAACCTTGCGTGCTGAAATGCCATGTATACCAACGCCTGAGGGCTGCTCGCCCGATGTTGGGTGGGTAGGCAGATACATTCCTGTAGCAATACAGGAAGCAGATAAATGATAGCAGCTTTGATGTTCGCATTAAAGTACAGAAACCGGCTTACAGGCTTGCAGTATTTTTTCAATAGTATATATTCCCCAGCCATCCGCCAATTTCCATCAACCAGGCAATGCCCAGGTGAACAATGACTCCTCCCCAAATAGTCCTTGTATTATAAGTTATTACTCCAAGTATGATGCCTCCAAAAAAAGAGCTGATACATTCGGCCATAGGTTTGCCAAAATGAATGGCGCAATAAAAAACAGCCATGGGCAGGATAGAATCCTTACCGGCATACTTTATAAAACCCAGGATTAAAAAGCCACGAAAGAATAATTCAATGGTTATAAAATCAGACCCATAGGAAAGTTCATATATTAATTGATACAACCATTTTCCCTTCTCTGAAGGCCAGGAATGGAGGTTTTTAAGTTTGGGATAGACATCCAAAAAATCAGGCTGTGTGGAAGCTGCCGCTATCAATGGCACCATGATAAATAATATGCCGATATAAGGAGCAACCTTAAAGCCTGGAGCATCTGTTCCATAAAATGGCTGTTCAGGTGCATATATTTTCCATGTAATGAACAACACCAGGGAAATGACAAACAGTAACAAAGGCCAATAAATTACATGGTTGATGTATTCATTCCATCGAATTGAGTTGGTGAAATGAACATTTATAGTATACACCATTTTCCAGGCAAATAAGGCCGGGGCTACTATTAGTAAAGCAATAAAACTGGTGTTGGAAAATAAAGGTTTTCCTGTTGCTAAGGAATAGATTATATAAGGAAAAGCAAATGCTATTAAAAATACCAGCAACCAGCATGCATACTGTATTTGAACTGGAGATCCATGGATCTTCCTGTACAATTCAAAATGGTAATTCAGGAAAATGCCTGCAGCAGCAAGCAAACTGCAAAAGACCAGCATCATTTTATCAAGCCCGGTAATATATTCCTTTAAATAGAACAGGATTTTTTTCATTCAGTTTATACATCTATTACACTACAATATTATACCCGCGGGCAGAGGAATAACAGATTTTTCTATGAATTAAAATTCGTTTGCCCAATCAACAAAAGATACAGCAATTTTGCCCTTTGAAATGACAGTTATGAAATATGGATATAGTGCTTTCCTGTTGTTCTTTTTATTTGGTTGTGCTACACAACGCAGGTTTAGCATAGATAATAACACCCAATTGCAGTACCTGGGACAATACACCATACCCCTGAAAGCACAATACAATGGAACTACCGTGGGAGGTTTATCGGGTATAGACTACGATGCTAAAAAAGATGTGTATTACATTATCTCGGATGATGGTTCCAAGATTGATCCTGCCCGGGTATACAAGGCAAAGATCCAGCTTGGTGATAAAGGCATTGATACAGTGCAATTCCTCTCAGTAACTACGTTATTGAATCAACACCAAACTCCTTATTTACCTGCCACTATTGATCCTGAGGCAATACGGTATTTTCAGCCAGCCGATCAAATTGTTTGGAGTAGTGAGGGAGAAAGGACAAGGAAAAATAATGAATGGACTTTACGCGATCCTTCGGTGTTCATCAGTAGCCTGGATGGGAAATGGATGGATAGTTTTCTTTTGCCGGCCAACTTACATATGAGCCAACTGGAAAAAGGTCCAAGAAACAATGGTTCGTTTGAAGGAATAAGTTTTGACAAAAAATACCGTTCCTTATATGTAAATGTGGAGGAGCCTCTTTTTGAAGATGGAGTACAGGCAGCCACTGCCGATACCTTCGCATGGACACGCATCATAAAGTTTGATGTAAAAACGCGTAAACCTTTAGCTCAATATGCTTATAAGACAGATCCCGTGGCATATCCTGCACAACCTGCAGGTGCCTTTAAAATAAATGGTGTTTCAGAGATATTCTGGATGGCTGAAAATAAGTTACTGACTATTGAGCGCTCCTTCTCAACAGGCCGTGCAGGTTGTGTCATCAAGCTTTACCTGGCAGACCTTCAACATGCATCGGATGTATCTTCCATTACATCCCTGTTGACAGCAAAAAATGTAAGGCCTGTAGCAAAGAAATTAGTTTTAAATATGGAGGAATTACCAATCCCGGTGTATAATATTGAAGGTGTAACCTGGGGCCCTGTACTTCCAAATGGTCATGCAACTCTTTTGTTTGTAGCTGATGATAATTTTTCATTAGTTGACAAAACACAGTTCCTGCTTTTTGAGTTAAAATAGGACTGGTGGTCAGGTTTTGATTAGCTTTTAACCTTGCTTAACATCAGAAATAAATACCTTACTGGTCTAAAAACAAACAAATGAAAAAACTGTTTTTCCTGGTGGTGCTGTTTACCATGGTATATTCAACAAAGGTTGATGCGCAACAGAATGGTGACAGGGACCCTGCCGCTATGATGCAAAGAATGAAGGAAAGAATAAAACCTTCCCTTATTGAAAAAACAAAGCTTACCGATGCACAGGCAGATAAGGTTATCGAGATCAATTTTAGTAACCAGCGCAAAAGAAGGGATATCAGGATGGATCAAACCTTAACAGATGAAGAAAGAACTAAAAAGAATACGGAATTACTGGAAGCTCAAAATGCATCCTTAAAAGCTATTCCACTTACAGACGACCAGGTAAAGGATGTCAATACTTTTTTTGAAGAAATGAGGAAGGAACAAATGCAACGGCGACAGAATTCCGGAAATGGCGGTAATTAATTAATACACATATATTCAAAAATTATAGCTGCTTGTTATGGGCAGCTTTTTTTATATCCAACCAATCCGGTGAACTTTTGTTACCATAATTCCATGGTTTATCTTTACAGGTTATGGCTGAAGACTTATCAATAATCATCGGTACAAAAGAGGAACAATATGAAGCCCTGGTACCCCAGATCAAGGGTTTGTTAGAAGGTGAGACGGACCTGGTAGCTAATCTTGGAAATGTAGCTGCAGCTTTAAAAGAACAATTTGGATGGTTGTGGGTGGGCTTCTACCTGGTGAAAGATAATGAACTGGTTCTAGGCCCATTCCAGGGACCGGTTGCCTGTACACGTATTAAAAAAGGGCGGGGAGTTTGTGGAGCCTCCTGGGAAAAAGCGGAAACACTTATTGTTCCGGATGTTGAAAAATTTCCAGGGCATATTGCCTGCAGCAGTTTATCCAGGTCGGAAATTGTAGTGCCCATCATATATAATAATGAAGTGATAGCTATCCTGGATGCTGATAGTGCTGAGCTTGAGCATTTCGATAACACGGACAAAATATACCTGGAACAGATTGTTCAGCTTGTCAGTTTTCAAAATTTATAATCTTCTCTTTCAGGCGTAAATACATCAAGTAATTCACAATCTGTCAGGGCACGACCTCCATGAGGGATGTTGGGTGGAATTACTGCTATTATTCCTGGTATTAATATTTTGATTTCTCCTTCTACGATCAATTCAAATTTCCCCTTTAAAACGTGCGCTACCTGTTCATGTATATGGTTATGAATTGGCATGGCGGCACCGGCTTCTACTGTCCAATACATCAGGGTGGTTGTGCCTGTATGTACGGCCCTTCCTGTATACCCTTTAATAACTTCCCGAGAATTTAATGTAGTAATTTCTATGAAGGCCATTTCTATAAATTGGTCTAAAGATAATTGTTTCTGTAAGCCATTGCGGCATAGTATTTATTGACTATCTTATAAATAATTTTATGAAAAAGGCAAATAATAATCCTAAGCAGGGACATCATGAACACCCATTGGCAAAGGAAATTTCTGCTGACCAAAAACAAATAAATGAAAGAGCCCATGATGAGGCTTTGAATGATATTGATAATGATCCGGACCTAAGTGCTTCTAGCCCTAATGACGATTTGGATGAAGGAGAGTCAGCAAGGCTGGGAGAGGAGAAAACAGATTTGGTATAAAATTTACGGATTCAATTAATAAATGCAATCATGTCACGGAATAATAATAATAACAATAATCAAAGAGATCGTAAGCCTGGTATGGCGGAAGGTGTAAGGTCGTCCGATGATAGAAATTATCCTTCTGCACGAACTGGCAGGGAAAAGAATATGCAAAGCGTATCTTCTAACAATCGTTCAGAACTCAGGAGAAGCGACAGGGAAAATGATCTCTATGAAAGACAAAGTATATGATCGGTTTTAAATCATGGTCATACTAACTTCAAAGAGCCTGAATGTAATTCTCCAGGCGCTACTTCGAACTTTGTAATTCAATAGCATTTCCTTACTCTTTTATTTAAATACCCTCCCAACTACATAAGATCAATAATACCATCATTGTACCCACTGGTGATACAATGAAAACCCCGGTATAATACCGGGGTAATCTGTGCTTTCATGTGTTCTATTGGTAATGCAATAGAAATAAAGGGGTACTTTATTTTTTCCTTAAGGGTGCCAAAAAGAAATTTGGACTGGCCCAATATTGAAGAGGATGCATTGCATAATGGGCTGCTTCCTCGTTTGTATTTTTATTGCTTGCAGGTATAGCCGTTTCCTCTTTTTGGGCCCTGATCTTTACATATCTTTTTTCCTGGTCTTGAGTGGTCGTGTTTTTCATGTTTCTATATTTTAATACTTTAAGATTGCCGGCTGGAAAGCCGCTTTCTTTGGAAGTGCAAAAGTAGGGCCATCTGTTTAAACGTTTAAACACATTGCCCGACTTTAACAATTTTGACTTGTCTGGAATCAAACATCAACAAGATCAGGTGAATAAGGTGCCCATGTCAAAGCAAACGGCTCCTTACACCTTACCTTGTTAATGTCAATCAATTTAAAGTTTGGTAACTGTTACATCTTCAACAGTATAGCTGGATGTGTTGATCTCCAGGGTTTGTGTATGCCTGGTCTTGCCGGAAGTGAAAACAAATGTCAATTTAACATCTGGAGCATCACCCTGGGCTACCTGGAATTTCTTTGAGAAGTTTTGCTCATTGAATTTGGTAGTATACAATATATTTCCATCTGCATCCTGAACAGATAAAGCCCATGGCTGGCTGTTGGCATTTTCAAAATTTACCTGCACAACGTGTTGTCCTTCACTTTTTCCAAGGTAGTTGATGCCTGGCTTTTGATTTCCTGTGACGTCGTGCGCCATAGCACTTGTTCCACTAACCAATATAACCAGGAAAAATAAAATACTTGTTGCGATTGTTCTCATTGGATTCTTTGTTTGCGTTTTCATATTTGAAATGTTTAATTAATAAAAAAATAATTGTTCATGAAAAGCAATCGGTAGGAGCAGGCAATTATTAGGAACCGGGTGGTTCAGGTTTTTCGTTATGCAAACTTAGTTGCAAATAATAGCTGTTGCAACACCAATTTATGGCACATCTATGATCGCAAACTTTATATGGATCTTTAAAATCAGCCATGGTGGCTGTTTGTAGCCGATGTTTCTTATTATTTCCAATGCTATATTACCGTATTGTTAAGGCTTCAAACAAAAAAAAGTCCGTTGTAGAAACAACGGACGACTAACGATTGCTTGCTATATGAAGAGTTGAAATATCGTGTTTGCGATTTTAGTGCTTTGCGATCCTTTTCTATCTGATCATGCACTAAGACGACACAAATGTAGTAGTTTTGTTTAAACGTTTAAACAAAAAAATAGGTAAACTGCTGAAATTTTAACAAATTGCCATTATTTATTACTTTTCATTAATCAGGTATGATTAACTTGTTCCTGTTTATTGCCATTTATGAAGAAAAAGGTATCATTAAAAGATATAGCCCAGAAGGTAGGCGTTTCCATTGCATTGGTTTCCTATGTATTGAATAATAAAAAGCAAGGCAGGATCAGTGAAGAAATATCAAAGAAGATCAGGGATACGGCGCAGAAGTTGAATTATCGTCCTAACCAGATAGCTAAAAGCCTGAAGACAAATAAAACCAATACTATTGGACTGGTAGTTGCCGATATCGCCAATCCTTTTTCTTCCACTATTGCCCGCATTATAGAGGATGAAGCAGAGAAAAACAATTACACAGTCATTGTCGGCAGTTCAGATGAAAAGGAAGAACGTTCCAAAAGGATCATTAACGTAATGCTGGACCGGCAAGTGGATGGGATCATCTTTGCCCCTGCTGCAAATGACCAGCCGCTGATTGAATACCTGCAAAAAAGCAAAGTTCCATTTGTATTGATCGACCGTTACTTCCCGGGTCTGAAGGTGAATTACGTGGCAGTAAATAATACCGAAGCTTCCTTTACAGGCGTGGAACACCTGGTGATGGCTGGTTGCCGCAGGATCGGCTTCATCGGATTTAAAACTACCTTATCCCATTTGCAGGACCGTAAAAAGGGCTACCAGTCCGCTTTAAAAAAGAATGGTATAACGGTCAGCAAAAGCTGGATAAAAGAAGTTCCTATTGATACTTCTGCAGAAGAGGTTAAGGAAGCTATTAAGGCTTTACTTGCATTGCCCGAACCCATTGATGCCCTGTTTTTTGCAAGTAACAAAGTTTCAACCCTCGGCTTGAAGTATATCAACAGGCTGGGTTTAAAAGTGCCGAATGACCTTAAGATCCTGAGTTTTGACCAGTCAGATGCTACTGACCTGTTTTATGCCACGCTTACACATATCCGTCAGCCCCTTGATGAAATGGGAAAAGTTGCGGTTCAAACCCTCGTTGAATTAATGACCCGGCCCAAAAAGATCACTCAAATTCACCTGCCGGCAAAACTGGTTATTGGTCAATCAACTGGTGTCAACACTATCGAACAGCCAGTATAATCTGTTAGCCGCATACTACTATTGATTGATGATATTCCTGAAGTCCTTTTGTTCCAGGAATCCTGGCTCATAGGTAATGCCATACATTTTAAGTCGCCTGTTGAAAGCCTGCAGATTATTTTTAGAACCCATGGCCAGGATATCAAATGTATGCAGCAGGTCAGATTTAATGGTGACTGCTTTTGCATTATGAAGTACCTGAAGGCTCATTTCCTCCAGCCTTGCCCCCATTTTCAATGCATCAACCACAGACAACGATCCTTTAGATATAGATTCCTGGTAAATGGTTTCAGCCTGTGGAGTAGTAAACGTTGCTGCACTGTTTCCTGGTTCGTTTGTTTCAAGTTCAAGGGCATAATTATCTGCAACATCATCCAGGAAACTTACATGTTGGCTCTCAGCAGACCTGATATTACCAAACGGGTTAATACCCCAGATGGCATATAAAGAATCATATACAAATAATGACAGTTTTTGGTTCTCGTGCACAACAATCAAGGCGTTGGTTTCTGCTGTTGAGAGAGTCGTCTTCTGGGCTTTAGCACTTGTAAATATGGCACAGGCACAGATCAGCAGGCATACGGGGATTGGTTTCATTTGAATTGCTTAAAGGTTAAGGAAAAAGGTTAACTGAATATACCTTTTTATTTGTTTTCCCGGGGTAAATATTTCCAAATTATTAATGGATTAAATACACTGTTGAATTTCCAGGAGAATAAACAATAGGGGGAATGATAATTGAATAATTGTAAAGGTCTCTTTTAGAATAAGCTCAGAACAATAGCTGCTTAATAGTATCTCATCCATGCCAACAGGTAAGAAAGACTTTGATGCCATAGTTGTAGGTTCAGGACCTAATGGTTTGGCTGCTGCCATTGCCATGCAACAGCAACACCTTTCGGTGTTATTGATAGAAGGAAAGGAGACTATTGGTGGAGGTTTACGTACACAAGAACTGACCCTGCCGGGATTTATACATGATGTCTGTTCTGCTATTCACCCCCTGGCCTTAGCCTCTCCATTTTTCAAAAGCCTTCCCTTGCATGACCATGGCCTGGAATATATCTTTCCTCCCATACCGGCAGCCCACCCATTTGAAGATGGCACCGAAGCTGTTCTCCTACCTGGCTTGGATAAAACTGCAAAACTCCTGGGCCAGGATCAAGACGCTTATAAACAATTGTTAGCTCTATTGGTAGGGAGCTGGCCTAAAATAGCAAATGATATCCTTGCGCCACTGCATTTACCCGCGCATCCTTACCTTATGGCTCAATTTGGATGGAAGGCCCTTTCTTCAGCAACGTCCATGTCTAAGCGCTTTATCACCCCGGAAGCAAAAGCATTATGGGCAGGAATGGCTGCACATGCTTTACAGCCTCTTTCCAATATTGCCACCTCAGCCATTGCCCTTGTTTTGCTGATCACAGCGCATACAGGTGGATGGCCTCTTGCAAAAGGAGGCTCCCAATCTATTGCCCATGCCTTAGCATCTTATTTTGTTTCATTGGGCGGTAAGATTCAAACCAATTTTTATGTGCATTCCATGGAGCAATTACCTTCTGCACATGCCATTCTATTTGATATCACACCCCGGCAGTTACTCCAAATTGCTGGTCATAGCTTATCAAGCTTGTATAAATGGCAATTGAACCACTACAGGTATGGAATGGGTGTATATAAGATCGATTGGGCATTGGCGGAACCTATTCCTTTTATAGCGCCACATTGACGGCAGGCAGGCACCATTCACTTTGGAAATACAATGGAAGAGATAGTAGAAGCTGAAAAGTCAACAGCCGCAGGTGCACATCCACAACAGCCTTTTGTGATCCTTGCGCAACCGGGCTTATTTGATCCTTCAAGAGCACCATCAGGTAAACATACTGCCTGGGCCTACTGCCATGTGCCCAATGGTTCTACGGTGGATATGACAACCCGTATAGAAAACCAGGTGGAAAGGTTTGCCCCGGGATTTAAAGAGCGTATCCTCGGCAGGCATGTAATGAATACAGTAGATATGGAAAAATACAATCCTAATTATATCGGTGGAGATATCAATGGAGGTATCATAGACATACGGCAATTATTTACAAGACCTGCATTGCGCTGGTCGCCTTATAAGACCTCAGCCAAAGGCATCTATTTATGTTCTTCTTCTACACCACCTGGTGGGGGTGTGCATGGTATGTGTGGATACCATGCCGCCAAAAGAGCTATGAAGGATGTATTCGGTATTAATGCCCGGCTACCATCACCCAAATAGACAACCAGGCATTTTCATTGCTGCATTTATATCATCACTATGCAACTAGAACAATACCAGGAAGAACATTACCCAATAGCACCGGGTAATGGCCCAGGCAATGAGGAAAGCGTAGAGCATAACATCACAAACCCTGGTTACTGGCTTACCCGGTTCATGATCCTCCGTTTACTGGGACTGGTATATGCCATTGCATTTCTCGTGGCCATTAACCAGGTATTGCCATTGATTGGTTCTCATGGATTGACACCTGTCAATCTTTACCTCGACAGGGTAACGGCTGCCTATGGATCTGTGGCCGCCGGGTTTCTGCGCCTGCCTTCCCTGTTTTGGTTCTCGCATTCAGATGCAGCTTTTATGATCTTAGGCTGGACGGGTCTTTTACTTGCTTTGCTAGTAATGGCTGGATATGCCAATGCTATTATCATGGCAATGCTGTGGGTACTCTATATGTCCTTCGTTCATGTAGGACAGGAGTGGTATGGCTACGGATGGGAAATACAGTTGACCGAAACCGGTTTCCTGGCGATTTTTTTATGTCCTCTCTTAGATATGCGTCCCTTTCCTAAAAGAGCACCACCGTTTCTTATTATCATCCTTTTCCGCTGGCTCATCTTCCGCATCATGTTTGGAGCAAGCCTTATCAAATTGCGTGGTGATGCCATCTGGCGCAATGCTACCGCCTTGTATTACCAGTTTGAGACCCAACCCATACCAGGGCCCTTAAGCAGGTGGTTTCATTTTCTGCCACATACATGGTTGAAAGCGGGTGTTTGGTTCAATCACCTGGCAGAACTGGTAGCTCCCTGGTTTGTATTCTGGCCCCGGCTGGCGCGCCATATAGCAGGGGTGGTGATCATTCTCTTCCAATTGAATATTTTCCTGAGTGGTAACCTGTCCTTTTTAAATGTGCTAACCGTTATACCAGCATTGGCCTGCCTGGATGATGGGTTCTGGAGCAGGATCCTGCCACGGCAACTGGTGGAGAAGGCGCAGGAGGCTTCCGCGCATGCTATTGAATCAAAACCCATGCACACCACTGCCATGGTAATAACCATTGTCATTGGATTACTGAGTATCCGCCCCGCCATTAACCTGTTATCTCCACGTCAAATCATGAATACTTCCTTCGATCCGCTTGATCTTGTTAATACCTATGGCGCTTTTGGAACGGTAGGTAAGGAGCGCCTTAACGTAGTTCTTGAAGGCACTATGGATAATGATACGAGTGATGCCGCGCACTGGAAGCCCTATATCTACAAGGGCCTGCCTGTCCTCCTGGATCAACCCTCACCCCAAATAGCGCCCTACCAATTACGACTTGACTGGCAAATGTGGTTTGCCTCCATGTCCACACCTAACGAGTACCCATGGACGCTGCACCTGGTGTATAAACTCCTGCATAACGACCGGGATGCCGTGGGGCTTTTCGCTAAAGACCCTTTCAATGGTACGCCGCCCAGGTACATCAGGGCCATCTTATACCGGTATGCATTTGCCCCGCCCGGAAACCCACAGGGACTTTGGTGGAAAAGGGAAAGGATAGATACCTGGCTTCCACCTATGTCGGCTAATGATAAGATCCTGTTGGATTTTTTAAAGGCTGAAGGCTGGAACCCCTGATTCTGCCAGCAAGACAGGCAAATGGTACATAAAGAGAGTGTTAACATAACTGTGTAAACTGGTTTTCTATCCAGTTTAGATAACTGTGCAAAGGGTTTATGATTCAACATCACATCTATCTTGACCAAATATATCAATAAAGTTTACAAGCATGGTAGCCCAGTCATCCTGTGGCTGGCTCCATTTTTTGGCTATTTGCATCAGTGCCAGGTACACTACTTTTTCTACTGCCTGGTCGTTGGGCAGGCTGCATTTTGTCTTTGTGTACTTTCTTATGATCCTGTTAATGTTCTCAATAATATTGG
>NZ_FQUU01000005.1 GCF_900129295.1 Flavisolibacter ginsengisoli DSM 18119 | reverse complement strand
ATACAGTATAGTCTTTAAAAGCTGGCGAGCTAATTGGGACAGGCTATCGAGGTTCTTCGATTACACACCAGCCATCAGAAAGATCATCTATACCACCAATCCCATTGAGAGCTATCACCGTATGGTTAGAAAGGTTACTAAAACAAAGGGAGCCTTTAGCAGTGAAGATGCCATCGTAAAACAAATATACCTGGCTACCATAAATGCAAATACCAAGTGGCATGGACAAATGTTTGGATGGTCAACCGTTAGAACTGAACTGATGAACTATTTTGGAGACAGACTATTAAAAAAATGACACAGTTAATTGAGCATAACCTGGACCGCAGACAGCGTTTCATTTGCTTGTTCTTTTCAATTTACTAACACTCATTTCGAAAAATTTCTCCTTGACTCCTCCTTAGCTCCATTATCCATTTCTCCAGGCTCAGGACTCATTCCCCCGGTTTAGTTTTTGAATAGTACAGTCAAACATAAGGTGGAAAAGATGCCAAAAACAGCCCTGAAACTCAGTAAAACAGCGGAATTGATATGGAAGAAAGGAAAATCCGCCCCCATGCCGAAAGACCTGGAACCAATGCTTGCCACCCTGGTAACACAACCCGTTGAAGATGAAGAATGGGTGTATGAAATGAAATGGGATGGCTACCGGGCACTGGCCTACCTGGAAAATGGAAATGTGGATTTGCGTTCACGTAATAATAAATCCTTTAATGAGAAATTCTACCCAATCTATGATACTATGGGCCAGTGGGGCATCAATGCATTGGTGGATGGGGAGATACTGGTACTGAACGACCAGGGTCTCCCTGACTTCTCTGATCTGCAGCTATGGCGCAGCGAAGCGGACGGTCACCTGGTGTATTATGCTTTTGACCTGTTGTGGCTGGAGGGGCGCTCACTGCTGGACCTGCCCATGGAAGAACGCAGGCAACTATTGAAATCTATTATGCCTGGTTTTCCGGCAGTCAGGTTGAGTGAAAGCCTGTCAGCCACGGGTGAAGAGGCCTTTAAAGAGGCTAACCAGATGCACCTGGAAGGGGTAATGGCCAAGAAAAAAGGATCGGTATATGTACCAGGCGCCCGGAGTAAGGATTGGCTGAAGATAAAAACAGAGAAGCGCCAGGAACTTGTGATTGGTGGCTATACAAAGAATGAAGGGACCAATAAGCTTTTCAGCGCCCTTTTGCTGGGAATCATGGAAGGAGGCAAGTTTAATTTCGTTACGCCTGTAGGAACGGGCTTCAATAAAAAGATGCAGGAACTGATCATCAAAAAGCTAAAACCTTTTGAGACCAGTAAGTCGCAGTTTGATACAGAACCTGAATACAACAAACCTTCCCGCTTTCGACCTAACCCTCCAAAAGCCGAAGTTACATGGGTGAAGCCCAGGCTGGTCGCGGAAATTTCGTACCGGGAACTGACCCGCGACGGGGCCTTCAGGCAACCTTCATTCAAGGGCCTGAGGGAGGATAAAAAACCTTCTAAAGTGGTAAGGGAGATCCCGGCAAAGACTACCGAAGTGGTGAAAGACTCGAAGATGGCTACCCAGAAGATCCTGACAGCACCTCCTAAAAAAGAGCGCAAAACGCTGTTAAATCCCAAGGAAGAATCACAAACCCGCATAGTGGGGGGACATGAACTGCGCTTTACGAACCTGAGTAAGATCTATTGGCCAAAAGCCACCAAGGGGTATAAAAAGGAAGTAAGCAAGAGGGACATGATCAACTATTACTTCCAGGTGGCGCCGTATATGTTGCCCTATCTGAAGGACAAGCCGCATACGCTCAACCGCCACCCGCACGGCATTGAAGGGGAAAGCTTTTACCAGAAAGATGTGAAGGGCAAGGCACCGGAATGGATAGAGACTTTTCCATATTTCAGCTATGCCGATAACAGGGAAAAAGAGTTCCTGGTGTGCACTAACGAGGCCAGTCTTTTGTACATGGCTTCCCTGGGCTGCATAGAGATCAATCCCTGGCACAGTAAAAAGAATACGCCTGATAATCCGGATTGGTGCATTATAGACCTTGATCCTGACAAGAACGATTTTGAACAGGTGATCCAGGCGGCGCAGGTAGTGAAAACGCTCCTGGACGATATTAAAGTTCCTTCCTGGCCCAAGACCTCAGGCTCTACCGGGCTGCACATTTATATACCATTTGGCGGCAAATACAGCTATGAAGCATCGAAAGAATTTGGAAGGAGCCTGATGAAGATCGTGCATGCCGAAATACCTGACTTTACTTCTATTGAGCGAAAAACTGCCAATCGAAAGGGCTGCATTTACCTGGATTTCCTGCAAAACAGGCCACAGGCAACTGTAGCTGCACCGTATTCACTTCGCCCCAAGCCAGGTGCCCCTGTATCCATGCCGCTGCACTGGGAGGAGGTGAAAAAAGGTCTGCGAAACACCGATTTTCATATCGGAAACGCAGTAGGAAGGCTAAAAGAGCAGGGCGATATTTTTAAAGGAGTGCTCGGGAAAGGAATCAATTTAGAAAAAGCAATAAAGAACCTGGAGAATATTGGTCATTAGCATTATGGAAGGTTAACGCAGAACATTGAACAATGAATATCAAATAAAGAAGCATTAGGAATAGAAGAATCTTTTCCTTCTTATTAATCCAGAAGATAAGGCGGCTTATTCAAAGAACAACTTAACATGTCCATGTTAATTAATACATTGAATTGTATTATGCAGCCAACAAAAAAGGAAGTCAACAAGACTTCCTCAAAAATTTTAAAGTAATAGTTCCTACTGTCCTGAAGCTTCTGCCATTTCAGTAGATACTTCCACTTCTTTAGGCAGGCACTTTATAGACAGGTTGAATTTGGAATCCATGCTAAGATGAAAATCTTCGCGGGATAATAATTCTTTCACAGTACTATCCTGTAATAATGTTTCAGCCAGGTCTTTTGCAGGAACATTGTTCTTAGTACTGTTCCTGATTCGTCCGCCAATAGTATCGAAAGAAAATGAGTAGCCTGTTTTCTTGGCTACATTACCTTTTTGAAAATCAATGCTGTTCATAGCCAGGCTTTGATCAGCAGATAAAGATTTTTTCAAAAGGATCTTAATAACGGGCAAATACTTGGCCCAGGTCATTGTATACATGATTATATTATTTCTAATGAATTAAGCTTCTTCTTCAAATGCTTCTGCATGAGGCGTGAGTCGTTGAAACTCAGTACCACAGAAGATCTTAGCCAGGCCAGCATTTTTAGTCTGGTTATAAGCATCGAAGTGGGTGCGGGTAACGATACGCCAGAAATTTTTAGACTTCAGGTCGCTATAATCCCTGTCCTTGATAAACAAACCATAGATAGCATCCCTTTTTTTAAAAGTGATCTTTACATAATTGTTCTGCTCGGTGGTTTTCTTTGCAAGGAACTTTTCGATTTCTTCAATATTCATAATTGCCTAATTTATTTTTTAACCTATCAACCATACTTATAGGGTTAATAGTAGTTACAGCCAATATATGGCCGTCAATAATGCTGCCATTTAATTTATAAATAGCGTGTTGAGCTTCGTGGCCATGTGTCATTTCGACAAGTGCTTCTCCGTTGTGTCCGCCACTTGTTTTATTGATTAACAGTTCGGTAGAAGAAACATTTCCATGTGTGGCAAAAAGCAATTCTAAAGAATCAACTGTAACTTTTTTTCCTAAATTGGAAATATATATAACCATAAATGTTTTAATTCCATCTGAGATAGCAAAGTTGTGAAGGGCTTCAAAACATCCGGGAAAGAAATAACAAAGCTGCTAAAAACTCAAAGTATGCTCCAAATTTACACTTTATTTCCGAGGAAATAAGTAGCAGTTGATAAGTTAACAAGGCTTAAAGAAGATGGAAGCTGGTAAAGATCAAACAAAACAAGAATTTTATCAGGGTTTTTTTACCTATGGTTAAAGCTTAAAAAGGATCACTTGCATACAAAAAATAAGGTTCTTCCTTATTAGTACATTAGAATAATAAAATCCCCACTTATCTAACCTATTTTTTACTGATAATGATAACAATTGCAATAAGATCAATTGGTTATTTATGAATCGGGGCAGGTATTGCCTGTACTTTATATATTTATTTGTATTTATTGACTATGATCAACAAAATAGCTGTATAATATGCTTTTTAAACCTCCCAATTCAGGTAAGAATCAGTTAGTTGGTTAAAATTCAAAATATTACAAATATCGTAATACTACGATCCGGGAGTAAGAGTTGTTTCAACATTTTATATCACGGGTATTTAATAATTAAACAAAATTCAATTGGTTAAGAAAACCGGTTATATTTTCACGTTATTGTGATAAATGTCACATTGAATCGATGTATAACATGTTAAGTTTGGTACTGAAACATTAATTAAACTACGAATATGCAAACTAACGAGAACAACTTAAACATTAATGTGATTGAGGTGAAAAAGGCTGCCATGGTTTTAAGGGCTATCAATCACAAACTAAGGCAGCAGATTGTACAACTGATACATACTGCCGGAAAGATTACTGTGACAGAGATATACGTCAAGCTGCGCCTGGAGCAATCCGTGGCTTCTCAACATCTTGCCATTCTGCGTAAGTCAGGGTTCCTGAACACTGAAAGAGATGGAAAGTTTATTTATTACACGGTAAATTATCCACGCTTTGACGAAGTTGATGCATTTACCAAACAACTATTGCATTCTTCAAATAACAATTTGGCTATATCTGATGTAATGGCTAATTGATGGGATGCTGTAATTGGTGAAACAGATCGGAACCCTTGAGATCTTAGAAGGCACTTTTGAAATATAGAGCCAGGGATACCTGGCTTTAAATGAACAGGTAAAAACAGATTGTTAGAGTTAATATTTCCCCTGCATTTTATAGTAAGTTCAGCACAAGTATAGGAAGCCCTGATAAATCCTTATTTTACATCCATGCCCATGACTGACTACCGCGAAGCACTGGAAGAGGCAGTGCGCACATTACATAGAGTTGAGATAGAGCTATTTACCGCCATGGTGAATGTTGGTTTTAAAGGTCCTTATGATGATCTTTCCAGGCTTCACGATGTTGGTGAGGTCATCAACCTTGAAGTAGCAATGTTTGAAGAAACAGGGGACAGGAACGTTGACCTGCTTATAGAATCATTGAAAAAGGTGGCCCGGGTGAAACAGGAAATCGTGGACATCAATGATATTGATATCGACCTGGACCAAGAATAAACTACAGTCTTGAACCAGGAATCGGGTGGTTACCTGGGATAAAAACACCTGTATCAACCAATCAGTTTTTTACTTTTGACTTTTAATTTTACATTTTCGCTCCTATGAAAATAGCCAAGGCCAAACACAAGAACATTTACTGCATTGAAGGTAACTGGACACATGATCTCCGTGATAAGAGAAGTATAAAGACTGGCCTGGAATTCCTGGAACATAATTCCTTCTCCAAAAAACATGTTTTGCATATACACAGGCAATGTTCTTCCTTGCCAGAATTTGAAACACTTTTGAAAGAATCGATATTCAGAAAGTATGAGCGGTATAGTATTGTTTACCTGGCCTTCCATGGCCACGAAGGGATATTGCAGGTAGGAAAAAGATCCACTATCTCTATTGATGTTATAGCAGAAATGCTCCAGGGTAAAGCTCAAAACAAGATCATTCATTTTGGAAGCTGTGAAACACTGAAAGTAAAAAAGCCACAACTGAACCGCTTCCTGAAAACTACAGGTGCACTGGCCGTATCTGGCTATGAAAAAAGCATTGATTTCATGCCAAGCACCTTCCTGGACCTGCTCTATTTCCAATTTTGCCAGCAATACCAAAAGATGTACCTGGTGGAGCAGGATGTGAAGCAATACTATGGCAAACTGGCAAGAGAGCTGGGTTTTAGATTGATCTATGAGAAATGATCAACTAAGATCCCTGATAACCTAACCTATCACATCTTATCAACTTTTCAACCTATTCTTCTATTCCCCCCAACTTTACCGCTACAAATTTGTTTCATAGCAGATGAAGCTGGCAATACTATGGTTGAGAAGAGACCTGAGACTGGAGGATAATACAGCCCTGCTGCAGGCGATGGCCTCAGGATTCCCGGTGCTTCCCCTTTTTATTTTTGACGAAAACATATTGAAGGAATTGCCGGAGGATGATGCCCGGGTAAGCTTTATATTTCATTCGCTGGAGCATATACATCAGCAACTGGAACAAGAAGGAAGTTCATTGCTTTGCAAAAAAGGTGATCCCCTGGCTGTTTGGAAAGAGTTGATCAACGAATACGATATAGCGCAGGTCTTCACCAATAAGGATTATGAGCCCTATGCCAGGAAAAGGGATGCAGCTATTGAAGCCCTTCTCAGTAAGAACGGCATTCCATTTCATAGCTATAAAGACCATGTGATATTCGAAGAAGGTGAAGTGGTAAAAGATGATGGAAGACCCTACACTGTATTTACGCCTTACAAGAATAAATGGTTACAGTCATTGGAGCGTTCATCCGCATTAAAATCCAAGCCTATTCAATGGGATAGATTTTACAAGGGCAGGTTTCCTATGCCACGGATCACGGATATTGGTTTCCGTGAGTCTATAATAAAAGTGCCCGGTTTTGATACTACTGTTTTGGATGACTATGCTGCCAACCGTGATTTTCCCTCACGTTCAACTTCTCACATTGGCCCACACCTGAGGTTTGGAACAATAAGCATCAGGCAGGTAATTTCCAGTTTGAAACCTATCCACGCTACTTACCTGAGTGAATTGATCTGGCGTGAATTCTTTATGCAGATCCTGTTTCATTTTCCCCATGTGGTACATCAAAATTTCAGGGGAGCGTACAACGGAATTCAGTGGAGGAATAATGAGGCTGAATTTGAGAAATGGTGTAGTGGTCAAACAGGTTACCCGCTGGTAGATGCCGGCATGCGCCAGCTGAATGCCACCGGTTTTATGCACAACAGGGTGCGTATGGTAACAGCTTCCTTCCTCTGCAAGCATTTATTGATAGACTGGCAATGGGGTGAAGCCTACTTTGCCAAAAAACTTTTGGATTATGAACTGGCATCCAACAATGGTAACTGGCAGTGGGCGGCAGGAACCGGATGCGATGCCACTCCCTACTTCAGGATCTTTAATCCCATGACACAGGCAAAAAAGTTTGATAAGGACGGAATGTATATCCGGCAATGGGTACCTGAACTGGATGGCTTTGAGTATGCCGAACCGATGGTGAACCATGAAATGGCAAGGGTACGTGCGCTGGAGGTGTATAAAAAAGGATTAGAGAAATAGAATGAAACCCACCCGCGGTTGAAACCCCTGGAATGCATCAGGAAGGCATACCATTCTGATCACACATAGGGCGCATGTTATAGAAGACTATTTGGGCAAAAATACATATCAGCTTTTCCACCTGTAGTCACATTGACCAGGGGTTTTGGAGGGGAAGATGAAGTTATACTTACTAAGCTTCATCAGTTCCAATAGCTTTGTGGCACTTACACCATATACCTGGGTAATTTCCTGGTATTCTTCATCACTGAGACCCATATGTTGCATGATAATTTGTTCGGAGGCTGTTTCAATGGCAGCCGCGGACAGAAGCCGCCTTTTTGTAAAAGAAGTTTTCATAGGCTGGAATAGGATAGTGACACAAATTAATGACTCCTTTAACACGGACATCATTTCTACCAGACGAATATAGAGCGCTAGTGGTTTTTACTTATTTCTATAAGCAATAATTATAATGAGAGCTAAGGTAAACTGCTGTAACTGCAGAGGTTTGTGATAAATCCTGGTACTTACGTCACCTCTTCCCGCATTCATTATAATGAGAAATGCAACGAAGGAAATATCATGCCTTTCTAATACTTTTTATTACATCTTAGCTTACATGTAATCAGCTTGTTAGTTTATCAACCTTACCACCTTTGACAAAGGCCTGCAACAGGTCAATAGGCACAGGGAAAATAGTGGTGGTATTATTTTCCGAGGATATTTCAACCAGTGTTTGAAGGTAGCGCAGTGTTAGTGCACTTGGATGGCTGCCAAGTATTTCCGCGGCATCTGCCAGACGCTGTGAAGCCTGGAACTCACCTTCGGCGGATATAACTTTTGAACGTCTTTCTCTTTCAGCTTCTGCCTGCCTGGCCATAGCACGTTGCATTTCCTGCGGCAGGTCAATCTGTTTCAATTCTACATTCGAAACCTTAATGCCCCATGGTTCTGTATGGGCATCAATGATCTGCTGTAATTGCTGGTTGATCTTATCCCTTTTAGAAAGGATCTCGTCAAGCTCTGATTGTCCCAATACACTGCGAAGCGTGGTTTGGGAAATTTGCGAAGTAGCAGTGAGAAAGTTCTCCACCTGCACAATAGCCTTTTGAGGTTCTATCACCCGGAAATAAACAACGGCATTTACTTTAATAGAAACGTTATCCTGCGTAATGACATCCTGTGGGGGCACATCCAATACCACTGTTCTCAGGCTCACCTTCACCATTTTATCAATGATTGGAACTAAAAGTATCAGGCCGGGACCTCTAACGCCGTCCCTGCCAGCCAGGCGCCCCAGCCGGAACACCACACCCCGTTCATACTCGCGGAGTATGCGAATGGCATTACTTAAAATGATCAGTGCAAAGACAACGATTACAATGAGCACAATGGGATACTGTTGCATATTCTTTCATTAAGTGGTTTGAAGAGGTTCGACAGTGAGGCGAAAGTTTTTCATGGAAAGCACGCGTATTTTTGCTCCAGCTTCAATACGCCCTGTAATGGACTGAGCCTGCCATATTTCCCCATGCACCCTTACGTTACCCAATGGGTCCAAAGGTTCCAGCACTATCCCTGTTTCCCCGATAAATCCTTCAAGGCCCGTGACCGGCTTGCCACGCTGGGCCCTGATGCCAGCTCCTACTACGAATAAAAAGAACAAGGCAGTAACAGCAGTGGTGGAGATGATGACAGTGGTGGATATTTTAAGAATAGGAAAGGCGGTATCATCGCGGATCAGCATCAGTGATCCAAGTAATAAGGAAACGATGCCCCCGATAGTTAAAAGGCCATGGCTGGTGATCTTTATTTCAAGCAGAAAGAGTATGATCCCAAAGATGATCAGGGCAAGGCCCGCATAGTTCACTGGCAATGTATGCAGTGCATAAAGACCCAATACGAGTCCTAAAACACCGGCAATACCCGGAAAGATGGCACCCGGATTATATAACTCGAAAAGCAATCCATAAAATCCCAGCATCAGGAGCATATAGGCCAGGTTAGGATCACTGATGATATTGAGTACCTTTTCAGAAAAGCTCATTTCCAGCGGTTCGACGGAAGCTGCGCGGGTGTGTAAAGTGGCAGTTCCGTTAGTGAGTTCTACTGTTCGGCCATCAATCTGCTCCAGCAGTTGTCGTGTATCTGTAGCCAGCAGATCCACTACTCTTTGTTGCACGGCCTCGCTGCCAGTCAGTGATACACTTTTACGTACGGCTTCTTCCGCCCAGGCTATGTTGCGTGATCTCTTTTCAGCAATGGTGCGCACAAAGGCAGCGGCATCATTGGTTACCTTCTCGTTCATGGTCGTATCCATCTGACCTTCTGATACCGGGTGGGCAGCACCAATATTAGTGCCCGGCGCCATGGCAGCCACATGTGCCGCCAATGTAATAAATACACCTGCGGAACCGGCATGGGCTCCACCGGGAGAAACATAGACAACTATGGGTAAAGGTGCGTCCAATATGGTGCCTACTATGACCCTGGTTGATTTTAATAACCCCCCTGGAGTATTTAAATGGATTAACAGGCATTGTGCATTCTGATTCGCTGCTTTTTGGATACTTCTTTCAATAAAGCTGGCCGAGGCGGGGTTAATGGTCCCATCAATTGTAATGGACATTACTTTTTGCGCTGGTAACACAAAAGGAATAGAAAAAAAGAACAGTAAAAGGATTGCTTTCACAATACTGTAATTTACAAAAAAGAAAGTGCAACCATACTATATAGTTGTAATTGGTTTAATATTTGCTCAGGAGGTGGAAGCGAACTGGCCTATGTGAGCGGCAATAGAGCAGAAGACCGGAACTGGCAACCTTTTTCTTCATTGAAAACCACCAACATGCAACTGTCCACCCGGTTAGCAAGGCTGATCTTTATAGCCACCGCCTGCATACTGCTAATATTATCCTTTATATTATATGCACAGGTAAAAGACCTTATTACTTCCTATAACCAGGTCAATGAAGCAACTGTTGTCAACTTAAAACTGGAACAGGTACTCTCCACCTTGAAAGATGCTGAAATAGCCCAGCGGGGTTTTCTGTTGACGAAAGACTCAGGGTTTTTAAAACCCATGGAAGGGGCTAATGAAAGATCCGAAAACCTATTAAAACAATTACATAATCTCACCCATAATAATGCAGAACAACAAAAGAACCTGGATGCGCTTGAAACTTTTGTCAGGATCCGTTTCCGAAACTTCAACACAGTAATAGAGCAATACAGTATGGAAGGCATCAGTGCTGAGACCAGAAAAATGCACCTCCTGGCCAGTGCCAGTTCCATGGACAATATCCGCCAACATATCGCAGCCGTACAGGATATTGAAAAAAAGCTATTGTCAGAAAGAGAGCGTATTAAAAGAAAACATAGTTTGCTGGCGCCCTTTTATGCTTTCATACTCATACTAACGGCACTGAGCATCCTCATTTTCTTTTATGACAGAACCATGAAGCAACTCTTACGCACCAGGAAGTTACTGGCAAAACTGAGAATTGTAAATGGGAAGCTGAGGCAAAAGAACCACGAAATGGAATTGTACAACAAGGAACTGGATTCCTTTACTTACATAGCCAGCCACGATCTGAAAGAACCGTTAAGAAAAATAACCACGTATTCCAATCTTGTGGCCGAGGAGGCCGGTGAAAACCTAACGGAGAAGCACAGGTCCTATTTTGAAAGGATACATAATTCTGTAAAGCGGATGCAAAACCTCCTTGACGACCTGTTGCTGTATTCACACAGCACAAAGCCCACTGCAGATTTTGAAGCCGTTGACCTCAATACCATCATTAAACAGGTAGAGGAAAACCTGGCTGAGGAAATTAAAGAAACTAAGGCCAGTGTGTATACTGAAACCCTGCCTGTGATCAGGGGACTTCCCTTCCAGCTAAAACAGCTCTTTGAGAATCTTTTTCTCAACTCCCTCAAGTATAAACAATCTGGTACGGCACCAAGCATAACCATAGAAAGTTCGCTGATTGATAAAACAAAGATTAAAAAGGCTGGTTTTACAAAGGCCAACCAGTACTATAGAATAGTTTTCAAGGACAACGGCCTGGGATTTGAACAAACCTATGCAGAAAAGATCTTTCAATTATTTCAGCGGGTACATACCAGCCAGAGCGATGAAAGTACAGGCATCGGACTTACCATCTGCAAAAAAATAATAGAAAACCACAATGGATTTATAAGAGCTACAAGTAAGGTCAACAGGGGCACTTTGTTTGAAATCTACTTTCCTTATAATAAAATATAAATAAAGAAGATATTTTAATAAGTATAGCACAATTATTGCTGTTATTAAATCAGTTTTCATAGGGTACGGATTATAAACGGGCTAAGGTTTCTACCTTGAGCCCTATTTTTTTGCCCGGGCACAAGGAATGGCCACCTGTTTATAGACATAGAGAAAAATATGGCATCTGAGGAAAGGTAAAAGATCAGAGACTGATGGAATTGTAATGGTTGTTCTTTTTAACCAGGCCGGTTTGGATAGTGCCCAGCAAGGCTTCTTCGGTAAAGGGTTTGAATAAGAATTGATGTCCCTCATTTACCATGCGGGTGCGCACTTCAGGACTAGGAAATCCTGCCGTGAAAAATATAAGAGGAATTCCAGCAAGGTTACCGTCTTCCTTTGCTAATTGTAAAAAAGCATTCCCGTCAGTTTCGGGCATCATCATATCACAAAGGATCAGGTCGGGCTGGTATTTTTTTGCCAGCTCATAGCCAATATAACCATTGGCAGCAGTAAATACTTTGTAATTACTGAGTTCCAGTAACTCCGCTGTATTTTCTCTTACCTCCCTGTTATCCTCTATGATCAGAATATTGTTCACAAAAACAAAACTACTTTTCCCCGCAAGAGAAAATAATGAGTTTAATCAGTCTTTTGTCTAACTATGGACAGTAAAAAGGGCTTTTAAGAATTCGTTGTGAACCTTTTAAGACGATGATCAGAATTTTAGAAGAAAGATATAGACATGGGCGGGCTAATCATTTACTTTGGGGATCTCAACTGTAAAAGTAGATCCCTCATTCTCCTTACTTACAAATGAGATATCTCCTCCAAGGAGTTCTACGTATTTTTTTACGATATTCAATCCCAGCCCGGTTCCCTGGATCGCATAGGCATTGCTGGCCCTGAAGAATTTGCCGAAAAGCTCTTTCTGCGCTTCTTCGGGTATACCGATTCCCTCATCCCTGACAGAAAAAATGGCCTGGTCGCCTTTTTCATCTACTTCCACATAAATATCTTTTCCTTCGGGAGAATACTTTACAGCATTGGAAAGCAGGTTGAGTAATATGTTGCGCAAGATCTTTTTGTCCTGGTATACCTCTCCTGGTCCATTGAAATTTACATGGATATTTTGATTCTTTTTCCTCACCATACCTTCCATTTCCTCCACTATATCTTTAATAAATTCCGGCAGGCTTATTTCCTGGCATATCACTTCTGTCTTACCCTGTTCCAACTTATCCAGGGATAGAAAATCATCCAGGATATCGGTAAGGTTGCGAACAGATGCTTTTATACGGTCAATATGTTTCTTCCGCTTCTCTTCCTGTTCCGTTGTTTTATAGTGATCTACCAGTGAAATGCTGGAAAGTATAGCACTTAAAGGAGTGCGGAACTCATGTGATGCCAGGGATACAAAACGGGATTTCATTTCACTCAGCTCCTGTTCTCTTTTTAATGCTTCGGTAAGCTCCAGGGTTCTTTCTGTGACTTTATTTTCCAGGTCCGCATTGATCTGTAATATTTCTTCTTCTGCCAGCTTGCGTTGCGTGATATCAGACCTGATGGCTAAATACTGGTATGGCTTGCTCTTTTCATCCAGGAAAGGAACAATAGTGGTATCTACCCAGTAAAAAGATCCGTCTTTAGCCTTATTCTTCAATTCTCCCCGCCAGATCCTCCCGTTTGCGATAGTTACCCATAGGTCACGAATAAACTCTTTGGAGTGATAACCGGAATTAATGATCCGGTGGTCCTGGCCCATTAATTCCTCAGGGGCATATTTAGAGATCTTACAGAAATTCTCATTCACATGCTTTATCACGCCCTTCTGGTCAGTTATAGCCACTATAGATGACTCATCAATAGCATATTTATAATAAGAAGTCTCAGACTGACTTTTCTGTAGCCTGTTTTCCAGTTGAGCATTCAGACGCTTGATCTCTTCTTCAGCCTTGTGCCTCCTGGTAATGTCCCTTGTAACTTTTCCAAAACCTACCAGTTTACCTTGTGGATCTCTCAAGGCCGTAAAAACAACGCTGGCCCAGAACTTTGAACCGTCCTTACGAACACGTAAACCCTCCACTTCAAACTGTCCCAATTCCCTGGCCAGTTGAAGGTTTCGCTCTGGTTCATCATTTTCTAATTCATCCGGAGTATAAAAAATGGATATGTGCTTGCCAATGACTTCAGATGCGGTGTAGCCTTTGATGTTCTCTGCCCCTTTGTTCCAGCTGATGATATGACCACTGACATCGATCATAAAAATGGCACAATCCTCAACGCTTTGAACTAACAGGCGATAACTTTCACGGTCAATATGAATTTTTTCGTCCAGCATAATGCTCTATCCGGGCTCTTCCCTGGTTTGTAAAAGTAAGTCCGTTGTGCGTTACACTATTACTAAACTTCAATTGCAGTATTATCAATGGTTTTCAGCCATTCTATCACATAGGAAAAATACTTAAATTAGATAAATATTCCTTTTGAAATATTTACCATGGGGCATTAGTTCATATTGCCGGTTTCCTTAGTAACTTTGTTAACCAATTGGTTAAATCTTATGGTTAATACCCGTGACAGATCAACCGAAGAAAAGATCCTGGCGGCAGCCCGCAAAATATTCCTTAACAAGGGTATGGACGGTGCACGCATGCAGGATATAGCCGACGAGGCGGGGATCAATAAAGCCTTGCTACATTATTATTTCCGAAGCAAGGATAAACTGTTTGAACAAATATTCCTGGAGGTAGCCTCCTCCATGCTCCCACGCATATTTAGCATCTTTCAATCGGATGATACACTGTTTACCAAGATCGAAAAGTTTTGCGACACCTATATAACCCAGGAGATCAAAACACCCTACGTTCCCATTTTTATCTTGAATGAAGTAAACCGTCAGCCCCAGGCCTTTTTGAAAAAGGTGCTGGGCAATACAAGACCTCCTGTAGAAAAACTATTACAACAGATAGAACAGGAAACAAAGGCAGGTCTCATTAAACCTATAGATCCCCTGCAATTACTATTGAATACGTTGTCTCTCTGCATATTTCCATTCCTGGCCTCCCCTATGATACAGTTGCTTACAGGAATGGAAGCAAAAAATTTCAGGGCCCTGATGGAAGAAAGAAAAAAGCTGGTGCCCCAACTCATTATAGAATCCATTAAAAACTGATGGTATGCCCCTGATATCAAAATGGTTGTCCCGGTTAATGAAAATGGTGCCACTGATACTGGTCGTCCTGGCTCCGCAACTGTTAAAGGCACAAGGAAGGGAAAGTCTTTCATTGTCCGAGGCTATTCAGCTGGCACAAAGCCATTATCCCATGCTGGGACAAAAAGACCTGGTGCAATTAACAGAAAACCTCTCTACTCAAAATATAAATACCGCCTTCCTGCCGCAGCCAACCATCAGCGGGCAGGCCACTTACCAATCAGATGTCACAGGCCTTTCCCTGCCAATACCTGGATTCAGCATTCCCTCCCCGCAAAAGGACCAATACCGTATGGTAGCCGGGGTGGAACAACTGGTATACGACGGTGGAATGGTAAAAACGCAAAAAGAGATACAGCAACTCAATACGGCTGTGGAGCAAAATAAAGTGGAGGTGGAGTTATATGGACTGAAGACCAGGATCAACCAGCTTTACTTTAATGTGTTATTGCAGGAAGAACTACTGAAACAGAATGAGCTGGTATCAAAAAACATCCAGGCAGGCATAGCCAAAGTGGAACCCCAGGTGCAGAATGGAAACATGTTGCGCTCCAACCTATTGGTGTTGCAGGCAGAACGGCTGCAAGTGAAGCAAAAGAACATAGAAATAACTGCTGCCAGGAAAGGATTGCTGGAAATGCTTTCCATTTACATCGGGCAGCCATTACCAGTAAACCTTCACCTGCAAAAACCTCCCGGGACCTGGGTTGCTGATACCTTGCTGCTTCGGCCTGAATTACAATTATTTCAAAGCCAGTCGGACCTGGTGGCGGGACAAAGAAATCTGATCCGGTCAAGGAACCTGCCAAAGGCCAATGCTTTTTTCCAGGGTGGCTATGGAAGGCCAGGGCTCAACCTGCTTTCCAATGAATTTAAACCCTTCTACATAGCTGGCTTTAAGGTAAACTGGCCATTGGGTGGCCTGTATACATCGGGCAGGGAAAAAAAGCTGGCAGTCATCAGCCAGCAAACTATTGACCTTCAAAAGCAGACATTTTTATTGAATACCAGTTCGCAGTTGCAGCAACAGCAGGCAGATATAGATAAGTATGAAGCCTTGCTGGCCACAGATAAAGAGATCATAGAGCTCCGCCGCCAGGTGACAGAATCGGCAAAGGCCCAATTGGAAAATGCTGTAATCACCTCGAATGATTTCCTGATCCAGGTGAATGCAGAAGATAGTGCGCGCCAGGCAATGATCCTTCATGAATTACAATGGCTGCAGGCACAGGTAAACTATCTAATCATATCGGGTAAATTATAAACTGGCTTTTATGAAGCGTATTGTTTTTTTATCTCTGGTTCCCTTCATTTTCTCCTGTCATTCCAACAAAAAGGAATTTGATGCCTCGGGTAGTTTTGAAGCCGACGAAGTGGTGGTGTCATCACAGGTTAACGGGCAGCTACTGAATTTTTCAGTGAATGAAGGCGATTCTCTGGCCCCGGGGCAAGTGGTGGGTACCATTGATTCCAGCTCCCTGTCGCTGCAAAAAGCCCAGGTCAATGCCACCATTCATTCCCTTTCAGAAAAAACACAAACCGTGGCCCCGCAGGTACAACTGCTCAATAACCAGTTAGCGGTTCAACAGGCGCAATTAAAGAACCTGGCACATGAAAAAGAAAGGATAGAACGCCTGGTAAAAGCTGATGCAGCCACCGGCAAGCAACTGGATGATATCAATTCTCAAATAGAGGTTACCAAACGGCAGATGGAAGTGACCCGCCAGCAGATAGCCGTGCAACGTTCCAATGTAGCCACGCAGAACCGCGGCATCCTGAGTGAAAAAGCACCCCTGGAGAAACAGGTAGCCCTGGTGGAAGAACAATTATCCAGGGCAAGGATCACCAACCCCACCAACGGCATAGTGCTCACCAAATACGCCGAACAGGGAGAGGTAACCACGGCCGGTAAGCCCTTATATAAGATAGCGGACCTTTCTGTAATGACACTAAGAGCCTATGTAACAGGGAGCCAGCTTTCACAACTAAGGCTTAACCAACAGGTAAATGTGGGTATTGATGATGGCAAAGGAGGTTATCGCATGTATAAGGGAACCATAACATCGATATCAGACAAGGCAGAATTTACTCCAAAGACCATCCAGACAAAAGAAGAAAGGGCCAACCTGGTATATGCGGTAAAAATAAGGGTGCCCAATGACGGCTACCTGAAAATTGGCATGTATGGGGAGGTAAAATTTCCAAACCCGGCGCCATGAGTGCTGTACAAGCATATGGGTTGCACAAACACTATAAAAGCGGAAAAGCTTCTGTTGAAGCTGTCCGCAATGTATCATTTGAAGTGTCGCGGGGAGAATTGTTTGGCATTATTGGTCCTGATGGTGCAGGTAAGACCAGCCTATTTCGCATGCTGACCACCCTGCTGCTTCCCGATAAAGGAACTGCCACGGTTGATGGCTCGGACATTGTAAAAGACTATAAGGCTATTCGCAATAAGGTGGGCTACATGCCCGGGAAGTTTTCTTTGTACCAGGACCTGTCAGTGGAAGAAAACCTGGAATTCTTTGCCACGCTTTTTAAAACCAGCCTTGCCGAAAACTATGATCTTGTCAGGGATATCTATGTACAGATAGAGCCTTTTAAGAAACGTAGGGCCGGAAAGTTATCCGGGGGTATGAAGCAAAAGCTGGCGCTTTGTTGCGCCCTTATCCACAAACCCGTCGTATTGTTTTTGGATGAGCCCACAACTGGGGTGGATGCCGTGTCAAGAAAAGAGTTCTGGGATATGCTCAGTAAACTAAAAGCCCAGGGGATCACCATTTTGGTTTCAACGCCCTATATGGACGAAGCGTCCCTTTGCGACCGGGTTACCTTAATGCAGGAAGGAAGATTTATGACCACTGGCACCCCCGGTGAGATCAGGGATTCTTTCAAAAAAACTATCCTTGCTGTCAGGTCAGCCGATATGTTTCGATTGTTACAGGATCTGCGCTCCTTTAAGGAAATAGAAGATGTGTATTCTTTCGGAGAGAGCCACCATGCAGTTATGAAGGATGGTTATTCGCTTGTCAATATGGAATCATTTCTAGCAAGCAAGGGACATACAGAAATTTACATCCAAACTGTCCCTCCTTCTATTGAAGATTGTTTCATGCAACTAATGCAATACCCGCATGAATGAACAATCTATCATACACGTTGAGCAGCTGACCAAACGCTTTGGTGACTTCACCGCAGTAGATGCTATCTCCTTTGAGGTACAGAGGGGTGAGATCTTTGGATTTCTCGGCGCCAACGGCGCTGGTAAGACCACTGCCATGCGCATGCTCTGTGGCTTATCGATGCCCACTTCGGGGAAGGCCTTTGTTGCAGGATTTGATGTGTATAAACAAACGGAAGGCCTGAAAAGAAACATAGGATATATGAGCCAGAAGTTCTCGTTGTACGAGGACCTGACCATCAAAGAAAATATCCGGTTTTATGCGGGTATCTATGGAAAAAGCGATGCCTTCATTAAAGATAAAACGGCCAGGTTGCTGCATCAACTGCACCTGGAAGACCAGGCAAATAAACTGGTAGGCTCCTTACCACCTGGATGGAAACAAAAGCTGGCCTTCTCTGTGGCTGTTTTTCACGAGCCACGTATTGTATTCCTTGATGAGCCAACGGGTGGGGTTGACCCCGTAACCCGTCGTGAATTCTGGAACCTTATTTACGAGGCTGCGGCCACAGGCATCACCGTATTTGTAACTACCCACTATATGGACGAAGCTGAATATTGCAACCGGGTGACCATTATGGTGGATGGCAGAATAGAAGCACTGGACACACCATCTGCATTAAAACAAACCTATAATGCGTCGAGCATGAATGAAGTGTTCCTGCAACTGGCACGCAAAGCAAAAAGAAATGGCGATGAAGTAAAAACAGCATAACATTTTCTAACAATTGGGGTTAAACGTAAATGGGATAAACAAGTATGAAACAGTTTTTATCATTTGTACGGAAGGAATTTCACCATATCCTGCGAGACAGGCAAACCCTGCTCATCCTGCTAGGCATGCCCATAGCCCTGATCATGATCTTTGGCTTTGCACTGACTACCGAGGTCAAGAACGCCCGCTTTGCGGTGCTTGATTTTTCCAAAGACAACGCTACAAGAGAGATCACGAATGAAATGGAAACCAGTCGTTATTTTGACCTTGCTGCTGAAATTCATGGCTATAATGAAATTGAGGACATCTTTCATAAAGGCAAGGCAAAGCTGATCCTGGTTTTCCCTCCCTCCTTTGAAAGCCAGTTACAGCATGTGCACAATCCACAAATACAGATCATAGCAGATGCTTCAGATCCCAACGTAGCTACCACGCTCACCAATTATGCCGGCAACATCATTATGGATTTCCAAAACCGCTATAACCAGGAAAGGAAATATCCATATACCATTCAAACGAGGGTGCGCATGCTCTATAATCCGCAGCAGAAAGGCACTTACAGCTTTGTGCCCGGTGTCATTTCCATGATCCTGATGCTGGTGTGCACCATGATGACGGCCATAACGGTGGTAAGGGAAAAAGAAACAGGGACCATGGAAGTATTGCTGGTATCTCCTGTATCACCCATTAAAGTCATCGTTGCCAAGGCCGTTCCCTACCTTATTATATCCATAATCAATATCATCAGCATATTGTTACTGAGTTATTTTGTACTAGAAGTGCCCATTCGCGGAAGCTTGTTCCTGTTAATGAGTGAAAGCATTTTGTTCACCATCACCTGCCTTTCTTTTGGTTTATTGATATCTACAGCGACGGATTCCCAAATGATGGCCATGTTCATATCTCTTACCGGTTTATTCCTGCCTACTATCATGCTCAGTGGTTTTTTATTCCCCATTGAAAACATGCCAAAAGCTTTGCAGGTAGCGTCCAATATTTTCCCTGCCCGCTGGTTTTACCAGGTGGTACGCGCAGTTATGATCAAGGGGTTGCCACTAGCTGCCGTTTGGAAAGAAACAGTGATACTGGGTGGAATGGCAGTTATGCTTTTGCTGGCAAGCCTGAAAAATTTTAAAACAAGACTGGCATGAGAACACTCCGTTTTTTACTGGAAAAAGAATTCCGGCAGATCTTCCGGAACCCGGCCATCCTGCGCGTGATCTTCGTAGTGCCCATACTTCAATTATTGCTGTTACCCTGGGCTGCTGATTATGAAGTGCGGAATATAAAACTGGCCGTTATCGATCATGACCATAGCAGTTACACCAGGCAGATGATCTCAAAGATCACATCATCTGGTTATTTTTTACTTGACCAATACACCAATTCCTATAAAGAAGCCCTGGTGGATATTGAAAAGAACAGGGCTGATATCATCCTGGAAATACCGGCTCACTTTGAAAAAGACCTAACGAGGGAAAATGAGGCCATTGTGCTTTTATCCATTGATGCCATCAATGGCGTCAAAGCCGGACTGGGAGCCTCTTACCTGCAATCGATCATTCATGATTTTAATAATGAAGTACGCAGCAAATGGATACAGCTGCCCCGCTTCAATCCTGAAGTCAATATAGACATCAGGCCTTCCAATTGGTACAATCCCCTGATGAACTACAAGTTTTTCATGGTACCGGGTATCCTGGTGATGCTGGTAACTATTGTCGGCTCCTTCCTTACCTGTCTCAACATTGTAAAGGAAAAGGAAGTAGGGACTATAGAGCAGATCAATGTAACGCCCATAAAGAAATACCACTTCATTTTGGGTAAGCTGATACCATTCTGGTTTTTAGGTATTATCATATTATCCATAGGATTGTTCATCGCCTGGTTGCTCTATAGCATAGTGCCCGTTGGCAGCCTTTTCACTATTTATGTTTTTGCTGCAGTGTACCTGCTGGCTGTGCTGGGTTTTGGCTTACTCATATCCAGTTTTGCATCTTCTCAACAACAGGCCATGCTGATCACTTTCTTTTTGTTCATGGTGTTCATCTTGTTGGGAGGTCTATATACTCCCATAGAAAGTATGCCCATTTGGGCTCAGTGGTTTACCCGCTTCAACCCTGTGACCTATTTTATTGAAGTTATGCGCCTTGTCGTATTAAAAGGGAGTGATCTTTCTGATATCACCAGGCATATAATTACTGTTTTCGGGTTTGCTATTGTACTGAACACATGGGCTATTATAAGCTATCGCAAAAGAAGTAGTTAGCACTGCAATTTGCTAATGACTATTCATTACAAAAGCTGTAACTTATACTATTCTTTCCTTTATCCCCCTGTTGAAGACGAATAAAATAATTACATATGGCTACTCAACAGGATATAGATTTTACCTATTCCACCATGGACCGCATATTCCGCCAAAGCATGGGCGAAACGGCAGACTTTAGCGGCGCCATGTACAATGGAAATTTTAAGCTTTCACTGGAAGAAGCACAGGCAGCCAAGCATGGTTATATGGCAGAGCAACTTCATATTGGAAAGGGCAGCAGGGTACTGGATATGGGATGTGGCTGGGGGCCCTTCCTGTCCTATATCACTAAACGGGGAGCAGTAGCTACAGGCCTTACCTTCTCCGAAGGACAGTATAAGGCATGCAGGAAAAATGGATTTGATGTACATATCAAAGATGCCCGCTCTATTCAGCCTGGAGATCTTGGAACCTTTGATGCCATCGTTTCTGTAGGCGCCTTTGAACATTTTTGTTCCTACGCAGAATACCAGGAGGGTAAACAGGAAAAGATCTACCATGATTTTTTTGAAAGGGTTTATAACCTGTTGCCCCCAAAAGGAAGATTTTACCTTCAAACCATGGCATGGGGAAAGAATATGATACCAGTGGATGCACTGGATGCAAATGCAGCGCCGGGGTCTGATGCTTTTCTTATCAGGTTGATGACGGACCACTTCCCTGGTTCCTGGCTACCCTATGGAAAGGAAATGATCTTTGATACTGCCGCACCTTTCTTTAACGTAATTGATTACAGCAGCGGCCGGCTTGACTATATTGAAACCACCAAACAATGGAGAAAGCGTATCAGGCAATTCAGCCTGGAGAAATATGCACTATACCTGAAATTATTACCCAGTTTCATTAAAAACAAAGAGTTCAGGTACAAGCTGCAGGTATTCAGGCATAAGGCCAATCAAAAATGTTTTGAAAGAGAATTGATGGATCACTTCCGTATTGTTTTTGAAAAGAAATAAAGGATAATAAGAATTATAAGACTGAAGAAAATGATAAACTTATCAGTGGTCCTTTTTTTGCAACTCATAAACAAAAAACTACTTATGAATAAATTATTACTCCTGCTGCTAATTAGCTCAAGCTTATCTATATCTGCAAAAGCCCAACGCGGAACCTATGACTTTCTTTTAGGTGTGGAAGCTGCCTTTCCTACCGGTGATTTTAATTCTTATAAAACAGGTGTTGGCGGATGGGTGCAGGGACTGTTGGGTGTAGGTGAATCAGGACAGGTTTCTTTTACCACCGGGTATAATACGTTTACGTTCAAGACCCCTCCTGCCAATGAAAAAATTAAAACTTCTATCATCCCCTTGCTTATAGGATATAAATACAACTGGTCCGTATTTTATGCGCATCCGCAGGCTGGCTTGGGATTGTATCGCTTTAAAACAAAAGTTGATAATGGTGGTACCAGCACAACAACAAAAAGTTCAGATTCCGGGTTCACGCTCGGCTTGGGCGCGGGTGTCAAAGTCAGCCGTTTAGACCTGGGATTACGCTACCAGGCAGGCTTCCCGGGAGGTGGTACTATTAGCTATTTTGGCATTAATGCAGGGTATAGCCTCGTCAAACGATAACCGGGTATCATACTGGTGACTTCAAACTGCGTAATGTAATAGAATAACGGACTTCTTTTACAGGCGAGGTGCTATGTTGCCATTCTGTTCGGGCTGTTCCCTGGATGATGTACAGCGAACGCCTTTGAACAGTAAATGAAATAACAGACTTCCTGTTTTGTTTGGCTTTTTCCTGTGGTCGCAGGCGAAACACACAATCGGTATGTAATGAAATGCCCGCAATAATATCAAATGGCGGAGCATCCCGGTGCCAGTTGATCACGGAACCCACGGGGTATTCAGTCACCAGCAGTTCTGCAAAATGATCAGGGGTTATATCCATGAATGCAGCAACTTTCTGAACTACCCAGGAAAAGCTTTGCGGGATTTGCTTTCCTTTTGACAGCACTCGTTTTTCAAAGCTCCAGTCATAGCCAAAACTGGCCACCTTCCTCTTCGCTTCATAGCCCTGGAAATGAAAAGTATGCAATGGTGTTTCTCTTATGGCAGAAACTAACTTCGCCTCTTCAGCTTCATTGATAAAATCAGGATAATAGTGAAACCCAGGTGGAAACTCAGGCGCAACAGGGAATAAGGTGTTCATATAATCATTGAAGTAAAAGCTATGCCAGCATGTGAAACTAGTTTTTATAATTGCCTTAACAACAAAGAACGGATAGCCTTTCACGTTATATTTCAATATTTTAAGTTAATGATTCCATCACAGGAATTTTTAAAATTGTTGGCAATAGTTTCCCATCAATAAACCTTTCAACCACTGATTAGTCATACGGCCATGCATCCAAAACAATACAGGCATTACGCCCTTTTTCTAATCATACCTGCTCTCCTGGCCATACATACCCAGGCCCAGTCATTCAAAAAACTCGATAACTGGATGGAAGAAAACACCCCGGCATTGGGTGGACGCTCGCTGCTATTGATTTATAAAGATGGACAAATAGTCTATTCCAAAGCCGTGAATAAAATGAGCCCCAAACAAAAACTGGGCAACCGGCTGATTGCCCGGCGACAGGGCAAAAATGCCAATATAGAAGATTATGATGTGAACACCAGGCAACCAATTGCCAGTTGCAGCAAATGGCTAAGCGCAGCACTGGTGATGACCTTTATTGATGATGGAAGCCTTACACTCTCAGACACAGTGGGGCTGTATTTACCAGTGTTGACCGCGCATGGAAAAGGTGGTATTACCATTAGCCAATGCCTGTCGCACCTTACAGGCATCAATGCTCCTCCATTGAAGGAAAGCCTGGCCGGGATGAAGCAAATACAAACTATGGATGAAGCCATTGAGCTAATAGCAGACATGCCAATGGAAGGAAAACCAGGTTCAGTTTTTCATTATAGTAATGCTGGCCTGCAGATAGCAGGTGCAGTCATTGAAAAGATCAGTGGCAAAAGCTTTGAAACGCTGTTTGCTGAACGTATAGCAAAACCTCTTGGTATGACGAATACTGATTTCGGGAAAAACAAAGTGGCACTGCCGGCGGGGGGAGCATACAGTACACCCAATGATTATTTGAACTTTCTTGTTATGATACTTAACAAAGGAATGTTCAAAGGCAAAAGAATATTGAGCGAAAAAAGTATCAATGAAATGCAGGTAAACCGGCTAAATGGTCTAAGGATCGCCTATTCTCCGGCTGAAGCTGGTGGATTTGGCTATGGCTATGGAGAATGGATCATGGACAAGACAACAGGATCAGCTAATGCCCGTGCCGTATCAAGCCCGGGACTGTTTGGTTCGTTCCCCTGGATTGACAATGAAAAGCATTATGCCGCTTTTTTAATGACCTATAACCTGAGGAATAAAGGAAGGAATGAAAAGTACCAGGAATTAAAAACCCTGGTCGATGAGGCTTTACAATAATATCAATCATCCATTATAACAGCGGCCTTGGTGGGGCTTTTGATACTGGCTTTCCGGAAAAATTTATAGGGCCGATAATATCTATATTTTGAAAAAGCATCGGATCTATCAGAAGCTCCGTTCCGGTTAAATTGTAATAAAGGTTTTGAAGTTTGTGTAAATAAAGTGGCTGGTATATCAACCTGAAATCCTTCAAAAACCAACCTTCCTTTGGATTCCAGCTTAAGAAAGGTTGCTCATCTTCCCAGGGAAGGTTTACAGGATTGATATACCAAACATTTTTATTGAATGTAAAACCGCATTTGCTGAGTAGTTCGGGTGACAACTTTATTGGAAAACAGAATTTCGCCCAGGTAAAAAAATATTCATCTATAGCAACAGGAGTGTATTCAAAAAATGATTTGCCTGTAACGTCTTTACCCGTTACCCTTAATACCATATTACCCGGCCGTATGTCCTTTGGATCTACCATATCATATTCTTTCAATTAATAATCATCAGGCTGCAGCACGGAAATGAATATATATAATAGAACATTCTCCGGAAATGACAGCAAGCATCGCGATTTCTTTAGCTAATTCAGTATTTATCAACCTTATAAGTAGAAGAAAATACACAGCGGAAGGTAACCCTATTCTAATGAACGGGGTGTTAATGCATTGCTTTGCATACCAGTTTCTCACAACTTGACAGCGGATAAACAAATACAACAAAACAAATACTAAGAATAGAGAAGATAGGTCTACCTTGTGCTGTTCTCATCCCTCGTTTCCGCAGTTTAGCCATATCTTTTTTTATACCTTTTTACGCAATTCTATGTTCGAATATCCAAGGTTTTTAGTCAAAGACACAGATCAGTTCAATTCATATAACTTCCCAATGATTGAAGATGACATTGCAGGCATCAATGCAGGTACATCACAATTTCCTGGTATATACAGGCAGGAAATGCTGATTTCCTTTATGAAATATAACAGCATGAACGAGAAATGGGTGGAAGCAAATCCTCAGTTGGCATCCGCTATTACATCAGGTACCCTACCCCTGGATAATATTGGTTCACTCTTAAATTGTAGTAAAAACAATAGTGTTTTCAGCGACCAGGTTGCTGAATACCTGCAAAGCAAACTTACCTGATTGACCACATAACTATCCATGAGATGCATCATATGCTGCGCATGAGCAAATAATTAAATTTATAACGCACTACTTAAGTGTAATCAAAAATCACCTTTCATGATAACTCCCTTTCAAATCATCTTAATACTGGTCACACTGGCTTTAGTGACCTTTGCATTGATAACCAGCTTGAGTTCTTCTAAAGCTTCATTAAGTGTAATGGCATTAACAACCTATTTGAAAGATATTCAAAACAGGCTTTGGAATAATGCACCTATAGATGCAGCAAAAGAAAGAGCCAATATGGAAATACTTTTCAATAAAGTGAAATCAGATTGTGGCGAAGCTATTATTTCCGGCAACCTCGATTTGAAAGGCCTTGTTAAAGAAACCAGCGATAAAATCAGCTTCATCTCAGACAATAATGTTTCAGACAAAAAAACTGCCTGGTTGCAATATAAAGCTTCCATCATGGGCTTCAGGGACATTTATTACAAAGGCTGATTATAATTGATTCTTCTATAGCTGGTTGCAACACTTTCATTTTTACATAATGCATTAGCAGTTATGCATTCCTGCCCTGTTACAGTTCTATAGATTTTCTATACAGGTGGATCTGGAATGATTTTTTAAGTGTTTATCCTTTAACTCATCTATCATTAAAAAAGAATTGTATGCAAACAAAGGACGATAAAACAAATGTGGGTAAAGAGGAACCAAAAATGCCCAACCCCAGTCACCAGGAAAAAGCAGATCCTAACCTTACAGAGTTGAGAGGTTTTACAGATCCCAATGAAAGGCTTGAACCACTTGATGAGGGTAAAGAAAACACTTCCACAAAAGAAGATAAATAATATCCGCATCTGTCAGGCGAAATCCAGGCAATCATCAGGCATTGCGATGGGCCAGAAGCTGTATGGAGATACAGGGAAGGAAAATGGCAGGGGTCATAGTTTTATTGACCTAAGTACTTTTTATTTGCATTCATAATAATGCACCTCAATTAAATATTTCCAAATGAATAAGGCCTTTTCCTTTCTCCTGTTGCTGATGTTAACCGGCAGTATTGTTATTGCCCAATCCATTTCCTCCCCGGATGGACAACTGCAATTGCAGTTCTCTATAAAAGACAGTGTACCCTATTACCAGTTGAACTATAAAGGCACTGCCGTTATCAAACCAAGCAAATTGGGTTTGTCAACCGTAGATGTTCCCCCATTCCTTTCAGGATTTGCACAGGTAAACCAAAAGACCGCTTCATTCAACGAAAGCTGGCACCCGGTGATGGGTGAATTCAAAACTATTGTCAACAATTACAATGAACTGGAGGTGACACTGGCACAACCAGGAGTTGCCAACAGGCAATTGGTTTTACGCTTCAGGGTTTTTAATGATGGCCTTGGATTCCGGTATGAATTCCCGCAACAAAAGAACCTGAATTACTTTGTTATCAAAGAGGAAGAATCACAATTCGCTCTATCTGGCGATAACAAGACCTGGTGGATACCTGGGGATTATGATACGGAAGAATACAGCTACACCACTTCCAAACTTTCAGAGGTATCTAAGCTGTTTGATAAAAGCTACGATGGCAATGCTTCGCAAACCCTTATTCCAATGGGATTGCAAACACCCCTGATGATGAAGACCAATGATGGTCTCTATGTGAATATTCATGAAGCGGCCTTATTGGGTTATGCAGGAATGAATGTGACTTTGGATGATAAAAACTTTATTCTGAAAACGCACCTCACTCCTGATGCACAGGGCAATAAAGGATATATACAAACACCGTTTCATACACCATGGCGTACGGTGGTGGTCTCCCCACATGCAGAAGGGATACTGGCTTCTAAACTCATATTCAATTTGAATGAGCCTACAAAGTATGCTTCCACGGATTGGATCAAGCCAGTAAAATATGTTGGGGTATGGTGGCAGATGTTCTTGCCTGGACAGGGATCATGGAGCTATGCCGACACCAATAATGTGCACCTGGGTATCAGTGATTATACAAAGATGAAACCTAATAAGACCCATGCTGCCAACAATGCCAATGTTAAAAAATACATAGACTTTGCGGCTAAGCATGGCCTCAATGGCGTGCTGGTAGAAGGATGGAACCAGGGTTGGGAAGACTGGTTTGGTCATTCCAAAGAATATGTGTTTGATTTTGTAACGCCATATCCTGATTTCGATGTGGACATGCTTACCAAATATGCTGACTCCAAAGGCGTCAAGATCATCATGCACCATGAAACTTCTTCATCAGCCACCAATTACGACAGGTTAATGGACACAGCCTACCGCTTTATGGTGAACCATGGCTATAATGCAGTAAAATCAGGCTATGTAGGTAATATCATTCCCCGTGGCGAGCATCACTATAGCCAGTGGATGGTAGATCATTACAACAGGGCCATACAAAAAGCAGCCACCTATAAGATCATGGTGAATTCTCATGAATCGGTGCATCCAACAGGGTTGAACCGCACCTATCCTAATTCCATTGCAGCAGAAGCAGCAAGAGGAACCGAATTTGAAACTTTTGGTGGCAACAATCCAGAACACACAACAATCCTTCCTTTTACCAGGTTGATGGGTGGACCCATGGATTATACGCCCGGCATTTTTCAGACAAGACTGGACTACTATCAGAAAGGCGATACCCGCTATGTAAAAACGACACTTGTAAAACAGCTTGCTTTATATGTTACCATGTATAGCCCATTGCAGATGGCTGCTGACCTGGTAGAGAACTACGAGCGCTTCCCAGATGCTTTTCAGTTCATCGAAGATGTAGCTGTAGACTGGGACGACACCAAGATCCTCGGCGCTGAACCCGGCGATTACATCACCATTGCACGTAAAGCAAAAGGAAAAGATGAATGGTATGTGGGTGGGATCACCGACGAAAATCCCCGCACCAGCTTAGTGGACTTTAGTTTCCTTGATCCAAATACCTCTTATGTAGCTACTATATATGAAGATGGCAAGGATGCACATTATATTACCAATCCACAGAGCTACCATATTTATAAAACAATCGTAACAAGCAAATCGAAGCTAAAACAGAAACTGGCAGCAAGTGGCGGCTTTGCCATCAGCCTAAAGAAAGCAGGGAAGGATGACATGAAAAAATACAAGAAGCTGAAATAACTACATCAAAAGCCCGGCACCTCCGGGCTTTTTTAATGCAATCAATGAAACCTGGTCAATGACCGGTTACTACATACAAAGGCATTTCTGTAAGGGCTTCCTTACATAGCAGCATGTCGCTGTATCACTTAGCTATTGCTCCACCAATTCAAAATGCTCCTCGCGCTCCTGCACTTCTTCCACATTCTCCAGTATGCGCTGGTGCCGTGCATTGCTGGCAATGTAAAGAGCAAAGGCTGCCAGTGCAGAGTCCTTGAGTAAATTGTACAATGCCATTTGGCGGTAAGCCTTATCTGCCGTATCCAAAAAGTTAGGCAGGTGAATAGTGAGAACAAAACTAAATAGCATCAGGGCCAACAGGTAAGCTGCGGTTTTCACCCAAATGTTGGTCATGAAGGAAATAGCCGCTAAAATAAAAGCGGTTCCCACCAGGTAAACCCAGGCTATGCCTCCGGGCAAAAAATCAGGGACTTTGACCAGCAGATCGTAAGGGTGGATGAAATGTTGAATTCCAAAAACGATCATTGCAATAGCTAAAATGAAGATGGCGATCCTCGAAACAATGTGTTCTTTCATCACCATAGATTTTGTTCTGTAAAGTTACCCCTTTTAAATAGGAGCATACTCCATAATGGATAAACGGGCGGCCTTCCTTCCTGGCAGGTGCCTCCCGTTAAACTGCTTAACAATTCAAGCCATTTATCCTGTATTCCTTTTGCCTGTCAGTAGCAGCACAGCAGTACCTATTGATTCAAACTTGTGTAGAAAAAGGGAATACCCTCCAATAACCGCACAAAACAACCGGGCTATTTGACCACCTGAGGCAGCAATTGCTTTTTATCCAAACCGCAGTCTTTTCCAAAGTTGGTGCGGATATGATTCATAAGGCACTCTGCACGTAAAGAAGAAAATGGGTGCGTACGAAAGAAATCTTCCAGTTCATTATAGCGGTTCTCATGACTTGCCATTTCTTTCCAGAACGAAACGGCCGTGCAGACATCATAACCGAGTTCATTAGTTAGGTTGATGCCATAATAATCTGCTTCCAGCTCGTTCTTTTGGTTAAAGGAAGCCGTGAGAAATTTTTTCAATTCAAATACGGTAGCTCCTGTTTGTTCACCAAAGACCTTGGTAGATAATTCCATTTCCTGTATGGTTGACTTGATATGTCCCATTTCTGAATGACCTATTTCATGTCCTATAATAGCATACAGCAGGTCATCCTTGCCCTTGCATTTTTCCAGCATGCCTGAGGTGACATAAATGCGGCCACCAAAAGTAAAGGCATTGATCATGGTATCCTTCAAAGCATAGATGGCATATTGAATATGTGAAGGATCTTCCCGCACACTCAATAAATCGTTCATCACTTTGGTAAGTTTTGTTTTCAGCGCAGCATCATTAACCATTTTAAACTCGCCTTCCTGCACCATCTGCTGATGAAACATCAATCCATAGGCTGTCTGCACACTGTCTGTGATGGATTTGCGGGAAACTCCAAGGTTGCGGATCAGGTCACCGGCCTTCTCCAGCTTGCGGCTGATAGGCTTGGCCGCTACACCACTGTCAATGCAACTGTAAGAATAAGTCTGTGCTCTTTTGTTGACAGGTTTTTCAGTATCCTGCGCCAGGTTATCGCAGGCCATCAATTGAAATAATGCAACAAATAGTACCAGGTAACGTATCATGAGTTGTAGACTGCAAAAGGAGCGCCAATTCACTTACCGTTTCTTTTGAATATAATGTAGATATCAAAGCTTGACCCTGGAAACGAGAAAGGGCGTTAAACAGCATGGATATTTGAAAAACCTCAGTTCAGCCTCTGTTCGATTTCTAATAAAAATATAATATTTAGTACCTCTTCAAAAGTCCATGTTGCTTGAAACCTATGTTTGCGACAGATCCGTATCCAGGCAGCTATCTATTATTGTTCCTTTATTGCGTCAAGATCTTTTCTTCGCTGTGCAAGGATTTGTAGGTACAACATCGCTCCTGCCAATAATGAGAACGGAATTGTTTTTGGCTTATATATTATCTGCACAATGATGGTTGTTATAAGCAAAAGAGTTAAAACTGCTATAAAGTATTTTCCAGCTTTAGTAGCGAATAGGTTTGGTATTAGTCGAATCTTTTGTCCCTCTGCCCTAGATTTATTAAAGATTCCTATTGACTTGTGTAGGATATCAACAATATCATCTTTGCCACCATATTGTTCGACAAAAGTATACTTGGTCTTTGTGCCATCGGCTAGAATAAACTTTATGCTTGAAAAGTCATTTTTGCTGGATGCCCATGCTTTATAAGACTTAATATCATTGAAAGGTAACTCTGCCACATCATCAGGCTCATTGTCTGAAAAACGATATTGTTTTATCTGAAGGCAATCAGAAGCAAATACGACAGTTGCCTTTTTAATAAACCTTTTACGAAACTGTTTTTCAAAAAATAGGGGACTAATCATTACCGTAATGTAACCTCCAACACCTATTATTACTGAATGTAACGACAATCCCACAAGCATAAATAAGGCTATTCCTCCAAAGATGTAAACGAAAATAAATATCCCGTAGTTTTTGTTATTTATAGTTGTCGTCTCAATAGTTTGTATAAGTTCCAATTAATTTTAAATTTTCTATAGGAGTAATGATTTGCCGCTAACAGTGACATTTACGCCATCATACGCACCATCTGCGCAGCTTCAATCGCTTTCTTCTGGTTAAATTCCAATGTCAGTCTTTTAATATTTACCAGGTCAATGATAGTACCCACACCACAAAATCCAAGTGTGAAGAGGTAAAGTATTCCAAGTGCTGTTTCACCTGTTACCAGCCGGTGTATCCCAGCCACACCAAAAAAGCCGATAATGGCCATGATCATCAGACTTTGTTCTTCCTTTCGCTTTCCACTGTAAAATAAAATGAATTGCCGTTGCTGATCTTCAGTCATGTCCCTGGTAATGTCCTGGATAGTTTGCAATTCATCGGGCTGAAGTCCCGGCAACATCATAAGCATTCTTTGATCCATATAATTGGTTGGTTGTTTTGGTTATAGAATATATGCTTTTGGCAATATGTGAAATCAGTAACATAACAGCAGGCAGTCCAAGCATATGATAATTAAAAGACGCCTTCCAGTTGCCATGCAAGGCTTCGTGCATGGAATGACCCAATCCACATCCCGGGCAGGAATGAAAACCTATCCAACGAAACAGGCATAGGGAAGGTCCACTGGTATCCATGCAAAACAATACGACCAATACCCCCAGCCATATGGCAGGTTCCCTGTAACGTTGTATGATCTTTAGAATTGGCATTTGCAAAATGATCCGGAAAGGAAAGTAAATATAAACCAACCATCAAGCAAGCTACCTGTTCATTTCTTTACAACTCCTCGTCCTCCAGCAGCTCCTTAGTGGTCACATTCGACAACACCACCTGCGCCTCTCCATCCTCCAGGGCTTCCACTCCTTTCAGCTTGCGTTGAATGGCACGTGTGCGCTTGCCCATCACCTCATCCAGTTGGTTGCTGGCAGTTTGAATATTTTTCTGTGCTTTCTCCAGCATGCCACCAAAGGCCTCGAATTCCTTCTTCACAGCTCCCAGTATCGTCCATACCTCGCTGCTTCTTTTTTGAATGGCCAGGGTGCGGAAACCCATTTGCAAACTGTTTAGTATAGCCGCAAATGTGGTAGGTCCCGTTACTACCACTTTACAATTCTTTTGAATATCCTCCAACAGGCTGGCCTTTCGTACTACCTCCGCATAGATACCTTCAAAAGGCAGGAACATGATGGCGAAATCAGTGGTATTGGGCGGGTCAATGTATTTTTCGCAAATATCCCGCGCCATCTTTTTAATGGTGGCCTCCAGGTTCCTTTGCGCTTCTTCTATTCTTACTACATCATTGGTGTCATATGCTTCCTGCAAATATTCGTAGGCATCCCTTGGGAACTTTGCGTCCACCGGCAGCCAAACATAATTACGGTCTTCATCGCGGTTGGGCATCTTGATGGCAAACTCAACCACGTCAGAACTACTTTGCTTGGTGCGCACATTAGCCTCGTACTGGTCAGGCGCCAGGATATTCTCCAGCAGCATCTCCAGTTGCACTTCTCCCAATCCACCACGCATCTTCACATTACTCAGCACTTTTTTTAGTCCTCCTACATCCTGTGCCAGCGTTTGCATTTCACCCAATCCTTTCTGAACACTTTCGAGCTGCTTGCCCACCAGTTCAAATGACTGACCCAGCCGCTCATTGAGGGTCTTCTGTAACTTCTCATCCACCGTTTCCCGCATCTTTTCCAGCTTCTCCTCGGTCTTTTGCACCAATTCGGTCTGCTTCACCTCCATCTGTCCAAACTTCTCGCGCTGCAGGTTGTTCATATCCTCCACGCTTTTAGAGAATGTTTCTCTAAAGCCCTTGAAGGAAGCTTCCAGTGCCTGGCGCATCTGGTTACTGTCCGCTTTTGATTGTTCGTTGACAGCGGTAAGCTTTTCTTCCACCCGGGTGGTGATCTTGTCCAGTTGCTCCACTGTATTTTTCGTCCCTTCCTTTTGCAACATCTTCCATTCGTCAAACTTATTACGCTGCACCAGTGAGAATTCCTTCCAGTCGGTGCTGATGGCTTCCCGGCTTTCCTTATGGCCGCTTTCCACCTTTTGTACCAGGGCGGAAATCCTGTCTTCCAGGGTCTTGTTAATGGTGTCAGCACCCACACGGTTCTGTTCTGTTATCAACCGAAGTGTTTCATTCATCTCGGTTTTAAAATTCAGCAAAGTCTGGCTTAATTCTTCCCTGTTATCCCTTGATACCCGGGAGATCTCCTCCCGGTTGGTCCGGAAATCCTCTTTCAGGTTATCGGTTATCCTATCCAACCTGGAAAACAATTCATCAAGCTTACTGGACAAGGCAAAAAGGTTGTTATTAGGACGTGGACGGAAAACGATGATCAGCACAATAGTCGCAACCACCAACGCACACAGCACAATAAGAAGGATATCCATAGAGAAAAGTATAGGGAAAAATGAATGAATAGATAAATTAAACGAATATAATTGAGAAATGGTATGATGCAGAGCCAACTAGGCTGACCTTTTGCCATTATAAGCCATTCTGATTCAAAAGGTTACTCCTATTTATAAGGCTTATAGCCTTTGATTATCCTTAATTTTACCTGAAACCAATGAAATTATGGCAACAACAAAGCTCGTGATCAATAGCAATGGATCTACCCGCATTGAAGGGGATTTTGAAATAGTGGACAAGGACGGCAATGCCTATGACCTGGGAGGTCGTACGGTTGTTTCCCTTTGCAGGTGTGGTCTTTCTAAAAATAAACCTTTCTGTGATGGATCGCATAGGGGGCATTTTGAACATAATGCTGTGGCCTTTGCACTGCCTCCCAAAAAAGAAGCTTAAACCAGTTATCTATTTGTAACCAGGACCGTCAACCAATGGCGGTCCTTTGAATTTATAGCCTTTTTAACCTATACCTAAGGCATAGCTCCTCCCTATCAACTCCCTACCTAAGGTATAGATACTCCGTGCGGGCACGGAGTATCTATACCTTTCCTATACAGTAGATAGGGCGTAGCTATAGAGGAAGCATACAGCAGGATGGGCCAAAATGGACGCAAACTGGTTGGAGGACCATTTATTTTACTGTTGAAAGCCCATGGCGAGGCGGCTATAATGCACAAGCCACCGCAATGATAGTAAGCGTGAAAATGAGTGCCAGGGAACAAACAATTAGGGCGATGCCGTCAAGCAGCAGGGCTACCAGGCGGTTGGTTTGATAAAGATTGACCAGGTGTTTCATAGGATTTAGTTTAAGCGTGGTGTTTTCTTCCAACAATTTACAGTGGCCCATGATGAAAAGAAAGCAAATAGAAAAGAAACATGCAGAGTCACAAACATTTACCTCGTGGTATTCCGGAACGGGGAAGGGGCTGTTACTAGTTACCCAGACAGTTATTTACTAAAAGGTAAAAAACAGCTGTTTTTATACCGGGTTTAGACCCCGCTTGCCAGTAACATATTTGAATAATTTTCATAATTATATTAACGGGTAAAGCCAAGGCTATGTAGATTATAAGTCAGTACATTTTATAATCTGAATGCTTTGCTTTATATAAAGTAGGAACTTTAGGTAAGGATCAAATAACAGAACTACTGCTCATGAAAAAGTTACTTCTTTTATTATCCTTCCTGGTGACACAGGTGTTACAGGCGCAGGAAATCAAATCTTCGTTTGGACTGAAAGCAGGGCCTAACTTTTACACACTTAGCCCAGGTGGTGATGGAGTTTCCGGCCGAACGGGGCTTCATGCTGGTGTATGGTACAGGCAAACCCGAACCCCGGTGTTCAGTTTTCAAACAGAATTACTCTTTTCTATGGAGGGGTGGAAGTTTTCAAATAATGCTGAAACCATCACCAATAAATTCAATTACCTGCAACTGCCCATTCTTTTACAGTTCAGGACACGTTATGGCCTTTACATTGAAACCGGCCCGCAGGTGGGGCTCCGCCTTAGTGGCAAGCAGGAAACTGATAACAATAATGGAGCTATTGACTTTATTCCCATTGACACCTGGACCAACCGCTGGATCTTTTCAGGGGCAGTGGGTGGCGGCTACCTGAAAGGAAGGTTTGGCTTGGGCGCCCGGTACAACTTTGGCATCACTTCACTGTTAAAAAACGAGGACGGAAATTCTAACGGTTTGGCTGTAAGCCTGTTATATGCATTTCAATAACTTGTTCCCAATCAATAACCTATTTGATCATAAATCATTAACAGCGGGCGGGGGCTTAATTATTTAAAAAGGCTTTACTTTGCTTTTAATGTGTACACAATACACACCCTCTAAACATGACTACAAGTAAAACAGCAATAATAAAATGTGGCGTAAAAGCCCAGGAGTTCAATTTAAATAATGAGCTTCATCCCCATACATCAGTTAGTAAACTGTACATCCCTGCAGAGGCGGATGCTTCTTTCTTTAAGAATCGTTACCCGCAGGCTGAGATAGTGGATCAGAAAGAATTCATTCTTGAAGATGATCTTATTGACCATGTGATCATCTTCACCCCTGAAGTGAATGATATGCCACTTATACAGGCGGTGCTGCAATCGGGGAAGAATGTGCAGATCATGCACAATTAAAACAGTTTCATTTCTTACAACCCATTTCTAACGGTTGGTGCTTTTATAGAGAATCTTCATCACCTATAAATTGTGATCAATGGATTCATTAAGGAAAATGCAGCCGGTAAAGCGTATTGCGCTGGTAGCACACGACAATAAGAAAGCAGACCTGCTGGACTGGGTCACTTACAATAAAACTGTCCTGGCAAGCCATAAGCTCATTGCTACAGGGACTACAGGCACCCTGCTGGAAAAGATCCTGCATGTACCGGTTAAGAAACTTATGAGCGGGCCTCTTGGCGGCGACCAGCAATTAGGTGCCATGATAGCCGAAGGAAAGCTGGATATTATCCTGTTTTTCTGGGATCCTATGATGGCCCAGGCTCATGACAGTGATGTAAAGGCCTTGCTGCGCATTGCAGTAGCCTGGAATATTGTCATAGCCTGCAACAGGAGCACCGCGGATTTTGTATTGACCTCGTTATTGATGGAGGAGGAACATGCCATCAGCATCCCGGATTATTCAGGTTACCTGAATCGCATGAAGGAATAAAAATGGCCCGGTATCCCAGGCCATTATATTGTTGAAGCAAGTGAACTGTATCAATATGCCCTTTTTTCCGTGACCGGAACCGCCGGGGCCTTGAAACCTTTAGTCTTTAAAAGGTTCTTTATTTCGGTTATAGCCCTTTCCAGTTGCGGATCTGTTCCTTTGGCCATGGCTGCCAGGTCTTCATCTACAGCTATGTCCGGGTCAACACCATGTCCTTCCCTGAACCAGGTTCCATCCGGATTATACATGCGGAAAGTAGGAACTGTAATGCTTCCTCCATCAACCAGGTTAGGAACGCCAGAAATCCCTATCAATCCGCCCCAGGTGCGCGCACCGATCAATGGTCCAAGGCCTTTTCTCTTGAAATAATCGGGGAAGGCATCGCCACCGGAACCACTCCAGCCATTGATCAACATCACTTTAGGGCCAAAATTGGCATAAGGAGGCCATGGCCAGGAACTGCCATCCCTGATAGCCCAGAAGGCCAAAGGATCGCGGTTCAGCATTTCGATGAATCGGTCAGGTATCTGTCCGCCATTATTGAAACGTTCATCTATAATAAGCGCTTTTTTGTCCCACTGGGCACTGAATTGCCGCATCAGCTCATTCTGCCCATCAATGCCTGTACTGGGCACATAGATATATCCTACCTCGTCATTGGTAGCTTCCTCTACCCTTTTGCGCATGCCTTCAATCCAGGCCAGGTTGCGCAGGCGCGATTCGTCATCCAGGGTTTCCACTATAGCCGTTTTAGCGCCATTCCAGGAAGGAGTAGTGTTATAAGTGATCTCCACTGCCTTTTTAGACAAACCTGCAAAGGCTGCAAAAGGTTCCTGCGCGGTGGTCAAAGGCACTCCATTCACTGCCAGGATATAATCACCTGCTTTCAGATCTACACCTGCCTTGTCAAGCGGTGAACGCACCTCAGCATCCCATTCGGCTCCCCTGATGATCTTTTTGACTTTATAATGATCGCCATCGGCTTCCCAGTCAACACCCAGGTAACCTACCGACTTTTGCTCAGGATGCTCCATATCTCCGCCACCATGATAGGTATGCGAAGCATTGAGCTCACCGATCATCTCGCCTATTACAAAATCGGCTTCCTCTCTTGTCATGGCTCCCGCCAGCATTTTAGAATACCGCTCCTTCACCCCATTCCAGTCCACACCATGCATTTTGGGATCATAGAAATAATCCCGTTCCAGGCGCCAGGCGTCAAGGAACAATTGCTTCCATTCTTTTGCCGGGTCCACCATCACCTGCATTTCTGATAATCTCAGTGGCTTTTCAAACTTCTGGCCTTCTTCAGGCTTAATGATGGCAAAGGCATTATTAGGACGGAACACCAGGATCTTCGCCTTATTCTCTGAAAGCAGGAAATAATTGGCATCTTCCAGGATGGTCTTTTCCTCTCTTTTCTCCTTATCGTAATATTTTATCACGCCTTTCCCTTCACTGCTGCCGGTGTTGGGTAGCTTCAAATAAATCACCTTATCTTTTGTGGCGGCCAGTGTTCCATAATTTCCCGGTGTTGCAGGCAGCAGCACCAGTCTTTGTTCAAGGCCATCAAAGTCGATATCCACCTTTGCTGCTTCAGGCAAAGGCTGAACAGACAGTGAATCCTTCTTTTCCTTGCGGGCTTTTTTCTTCAGGGCTTCTTTCTTTTCAGGCGACTGAAGGTTCAGCGTCACCGTATCATTCTTTGGTGCCAGCAAGGAGGGCGTAGTCTTTTTCAAACTGATGGCTGCCACCTGCTGGGTATTGGCATAGATGAATGTATTATCAACATCACTGTAATTAGGCTGAAAGCTTTGAGAGGTAATGAGGTAGAGGTATTTACCCTCAGGGTCAAACACAGGGTTGGTAGTGTTATAATAACCTTTAGTTACCTGGTGCAGCTTTTTATTGGGGTAATCATAGATGAAGATGGCCCTGTGGGAATTATCAAGGTCACGGCTATAGGTTAGCCAGCGGCTATCCGGCGACCAGTTGAAAGTAAATCCCGAAAGATCGCCATGCATAAATCGAAGGGCTTTATCAATATCAGTAGTGCTTTTGCTGGCAATATCATACACCCTTATGTTCATGGCCTTGTCTATAAATGCCAGCTTCTTACTATCCGGGGACCAGTATAGATTGTACCGGAAACCAGGTCCATAACTGGTAAGCTTGCGGGCGCTGTTTTCTTTTGCCGGTTCGGCCAGCCACAATTCATATTCACCTGATTCATCGCTCCAGTAGGCAATATGTTCACCATCAGGAGACCAGGCTGGTGATCGCTCTGCAGATCCTGAGCTGCGGGTCAGGTTCTTAACAAAGCCATTTTCTGCAGGTACAGAGAAAATATCTCCCCTTGCTTCTACCAGCACCCGGTTGCCATCAGCGCTTAGCGCCACATTCTCCACCAGCTTTTCTGCTGTTTCCATCTTTGGCTTCAGCATAGCCCTGTCCGTAACCACGCTCACCTTCACTTCTTTTAGCTGTGCAGATGAAAAAGGAAGGAGCCATAATTTTCCTCCTGCTTCAAAAACAATATCATCTGGGCCCTGGGAGGGATAATGCACATCATAGTCTCCAAAATGGGTTACCTGTGAAAATGCCTTGGTGTTAATGTCGTACTTCCAGATATTCATACGCAGTTCGGGGCCGCGGTCAGAAAGAAAGTATATGCTGTTGCCATGCCACATCGGAAATTCGGCACCTGCATCCTCATTGCGTGAAATGTTTATTGAAGTATTGTTCTGCAGGTTGAATATATGGATGTCGGCCTTCCATCCACCGCGGTAGCGCTTCCAGTTGCGGCCTACCTGCGAACGAAACACCAGCGCCAGCTCTTTGCCATCAGGAGAATAGGATCCATATTCCGCATAGGCAAGGGGCAGCTTCTGCTCCGCCCCACCCGTAGCGGGCACCCTATAAAATTGGTTGAACCTTGCTTTGCCGCTTTCGCGACCGGAGGCAAACAATACATTTTTACCATCAACGGTCCAGTCCACCACCCTGTCAGGATAACCATGGGCAGTCAGCCGTACCGGTATACCACCGGTTACGGGAATCGTATAGGCATCGCTGTTACCATCATAATTACCGGTAAAAGCAATGGTCCTGCCATCAGGGGAGAACTTGGGATAGCTCTCCACGCCTGCAGGTGAACTCAAACGGGTAGCCTGGCCACCTTCTTTTGGCATCACCCATAGGTCATTGGCATAGGTAAAAACGATCTGCGATGCAGAAACATCAGGAAACCTGAATAGACCGGCATCTATCTGCGCATGAACAGAAAGGAGTATAAACACCCCCGCCAGCAGGGCAAGCAATTTTCTCATAATATCTGTTGAGTGTTTTAAAAAATGTTGAGGTAATGAATTTAAGAATTATAGAACTAAAGAGAACTAAGATTTATGGGATTGAAAGGATTTTGAGGAGGAATGGCAGGTACAGGTTGACAGGTTGACAAGTTGACAAGAGAGAGAGTCGGGAGTAGAGAGAGGAATATTGAATGTCGAACAAAAGAATATCGAATGATGAAAGGAGAGAGAGGAACCACGGCGGCAGAGCGTCACAAAGAGGCACCGCGCCCTCTGCGGTTATTAAGTGGAATATTGATTGATGAAGTGTTTAGGTCAGAGCGTCTTTTTTAATTACAGTCTTTACAAAACGGGCAATGCTCATTGTGCAGGAGAGAATACATGATTGTAGTTTTGGAGTTCTGCATGTTCCATAGGAACATTTTGTTGGTAGCAAAAAAGATCGTGGATAAATCAGCGTGCCGTAGGTACGCCTGGTGGGTTAAGCTATGAAATTTCAATGGCCGCGAGTCCTTTGCTTATGATTATGTTCGATGAATACATGTTAACCCATGCAAAGAGACTCGCTGGCGAAGTAGAGAGAATGCCGCAAAGCCGCGAAGGCTCTAAGAAACACAAAGAACCAGAAGAAGTACAAAGAATTTAAGGTCGGCCCTTGTCAACTTTTCAACTTGTCAACTCACATCCTTATCTCCTCGCCCTACCTACAAAGGGGTAATTTTTAGCGCTGTTCGTTTAATACTATAACAAAGTATATTTTTAACGCTATAGTTTTTGTGAACAACATTCATACATACCATAAACGGCTGCTATTCATTTTGGTGTTCCTTACTGGCAGCTTTGCCGGCAGGGCTGGTGTCAACCTGTTTTTGAATGAACAACCCATCAACCCGCAGCTATTATCACTGCGCTATTCCCTGGATAGTAGCTCAGAACGCAGCTACGATCGCTATCGTTCCATCATGACATTGATGCAACCTGTTCCGGCATCCCTAAACCTGAGTTATAAGAATGAACAGGTATGGCTGTACCTTGACCTCTCTGCACTGCCTATAAAAGATTCCGTTGTGTACCTGGAGATCAATAACCCACATATAAATTTCCTGGGGGCCTGGCTATTGAAAGATAGCAACCTGTTGATGGAATACCCAATGACCGGTGATCATCTTCCATTCAGTACAAGGAACATGAACCATGCGCAGTTTGTATATAAGATCAACCTGAAAACTGACCATCTCCAGTTACTGCTACTTGTAGATAAAAGAAATGAACAGCTGCACCTCCCGCTTAATTTTTTCACTGATGATGAATTCATGGTCTACAACCGTCAGAACAATCTGCTACAGGGATTGCTGGTAGGCATCAGCATATTCATCCTGTTGTTTACATTATTCCTGTACTTCAATATGCGTGACAGGCTCTATGTTTATTATAGCCTGTATGTGTTGATGGTGGCAGGATATATATTCACCGACTTTGGCTTAAGCTTTATGTTTTTGTACCCGAACCATCCGGGCATAGCGGATTTCATTCGTCCGTTTACCATTTCCCAGGCTCCCCTCTATTACATTCTTTTTTCAAGGGCTTTACTGAAAACCAAAGATCACTTTCCCCGTATCTACCAATTCACTAACTGGTTTATCGGTTTTTATTTACTCTGTTTTGTGCTGGCTTTTACCGTAATCCCCAATACAGGGATGTTGCGTATTTTCTGGCTGGTGTTTATGCAGGTGCTGATGGTTGCCTCTATTATTCCCGTATTTGTATTTGCGGCACTGGGTTACACCAGGAAAATCAGGTATTCAGGCTATATCTTTTTTGCCTCACTACTTTTCACCATCTCCTCGCAGGTGTATATGCAATACATCACGGGCAACCTTTCCGATTCATTGTTCACCAGGAATGCAGTGAACATTGGATTTTCTGTAGAGATCTGCCTGCTGGCCCTGGCCCTTTCAGTTCGATTCAAAAACTACAAGCTCCATGCAGAAGAATTGCTGGTTGAATTGAATCGTAGACAGGAGAATATATTCAAGTCTGTAAGTGAATACCAGGAAAAGGAAATGAAACGATTATCAGGCCTGTTGCACGACTCTATTGGTGCAGGACTTTCTTCTATCAAATACAACCTCGAAGCACTGGGCGATAAGCCCTTGAATAATGCTTCCTTGCTTCAGCATACCATTGAAGATGTGAGCAGCCTGACGGATGAAGTGCGGAATATTTCGCATAGCCTCTCGCCAGTGATCCTGCAAAAGAAAGGATTGATGCAGGCCTTACGTGATTTGATAGAACAATACAACCGGACGGGAAAGATCCATATCCACCTTGAATCTATCGGAACTTTGGAAGCATCGGCCTTTCAAAACGAGTTAATGGTTTACCGCATACTGCAGGAATTAATGCAGAATGCCGTCAAGCATGCTCATGCCACGGAAGTAATGATACAGGTGATGCTGGAGCCTGAACTGATTTCCATTTTTGTGGAAGACAATGGGCGCGGATTTGATAAGGCGAATTGGAAGGAAGGATTAGGATTCTCCCAGATAAAAGGTTTGGTTACATTTGTGAATGGCCGGTTTGAAGTGGACAGCCAGGTAAATAAAGGCTGCCGCATATCGATCGAATTTCCCATCATACCTCATGAAGCAACGGATAAAACTATTATTAGCAGACGATCACCCTATGTTCCTGGAAGGGGTTAGGAATGCCCTGCAAAAATTTGATCACCTGCAGATCGTTGCGGAATGCACCGATGGAGATGCAGTAGAAGAATATATCAGCCAGCACCCGGTGGATGTGGCCGTATTGGATGTGAACATGCCTGGTAAAAATGGAATTGTATTGTCAAAGATCATCAGGAAAGACTACCCGCATACCAGGGTGGTGTTTCTGACCATGTATCACCCAGGCGCACTGGCAAAAGAAAATCTCTATGCACCTTTCGCGCATGGATATGTTTTGAAGAATTCTGGAAGCGCTGTTCTTTGCGAGGCCATTGAAACTGCCTACAGTGGCAACACTTACCTCGATGCAAGGTTGAAGGACCTGGTGCAATTGCCCCCAACTGATTTCATCCCCTCTCCTGTCAAATTAAGCAGCCGCGAAAAAGAGATCATAAAGCTGGTGCTGCAGGGAAAAGGCAACCGGGAGATAGCAGAAAAATTATTTCTCAGCGAGCTAACCATCAAGACCCATCGTAAGAACATCAATCAAAAACTGGAAGTGAAGAACGCCGTGGAGCTGTTGCAGACGGTGAACAGGTTGGGGATAGACCTGGAAGGATGAGTCGGGAGTCGGGAGGCGGTAGTCGGTAGTCGGGAGATCTTATCTAATCAAGTGAATCTTGTAGGTTTAAGTAGTTTGCTATTCTCCTCTATAATCCTCTTTAAGCTATTAATCTTAGTGCTATGGTATTTGTAAAACCTTTTTCGCCAGTTCTATGGCATCGGGTTCGCCGGTGTACTTTGCCGGCTCGTCAGAAAGTTTCACCACTGGTGTCCATGCTTCATTTTCAGGCATGGCTTCAGTCATTTTAATAACGATATTCATGGGGGTCAGTCCTACATCGTTGGAGAAATTGGTTCCTATTCCGAAAGACACACCGATCTTGCCCTTGCAATAATTGGCGATCAGTTCCACTTTTTTATAATTCAGCGCATCAGAGAAAATGATTGTTTTTGTCATCGGGTTGATACTGAGGGAACGGTAATGCAGCACTGTTTTTTCTGCAAAGATCAGCGGATCACCACTGTCATGACGAACACCGTCAAAGAGCTTGGAAAACTTCCTGTCAAACACCTCAAAGAATTCATCCGTGGTAAAAGTGTCTGATAAGGCAATACCCAAATCTCCCCTATAGATCTCAATCCAGTTTTCCAGGGCGATGGTATTGGCCATCTTGAATCCATATTTAGCGGCATGAAACATGAACCATTCATGTGCATGGGTTCCAATTGGTTTGGTGTTATGCATTCTTGCCAGGTGCACATTGCTGGTACCTACAAAGGTTTTTCCCCACTGCTTTAATGTTCTTACCACCATGTCCTGCACTTCAAAGGAATGCCTGCGGCGGGTACCAAATTCTGCAATGGTCACACCCAGTTTGTCATAGGCTTCTATTTTCTCCTTTGTTTTTTGTGCAATGACCTGGTCGCTTTGCCTTTCTCCATTATGCAGTTTGTAAAAATTTTCTGATATCAGGCAAAGCAATGGCACTTCCCAAAGTATGGTCCGGTACCAGTAGCCTTCTACATGCACTTCCACGTCCTGTCCATTTTGTACAATGCTCACTTCTGATGGATCATAGCGGTACCCTTGCAGGAAGTCGAGGTAAACAGGATCCAGATAAGGACATGTTTCACCCAGCCATTCTTTCTCTTCTCCTGACAAGGACAATCCTGACATTGAGCCTACAGAAGCTTTCAAAGCCTGTGCAAAGCCTTCAGGGAAAGCATGGTGTCCGCGATTGATGAATTTATAGCGTGCCCTGGCCCTTGGAAATAATTTCACTACACACTGCTGCATAGTGAACTTGTAGAAATCATTATCTAATATGGAGGGTAATGTAACCATGGGCTGATGTATGCAAGTATCATACAAATTTAACCAAACTGGTTAGCGTTGCATATAATGAAATGATGTGAGTTACATTTAGTCAATGATATTTCTTATGACAATAAGATTATTATCACATTTCTATGATGGAAAAGAATCAGAAAATAAAAGATATCGTCATTTATCTCCAAACAAAATATGGTGCAAACAATATTTTAATACAAGACCATTGGGAATCTTCTGAAAATGCTATTGGTTTAATCGACAACTCGGGAAGATACTTAGCATATATTTCTATTCGTGAAGACGAAGACAATTATTATTTAGCGTTAGAAGATCCTCCGATTGATAATAGTTTTCCTTATTCGCCAGCAGGAGAATTTAATAATATTAGCTTAATGAAACTTGAAAACCTTATATCAAAACATTTACGATTGCGCAACTGACCGTTTCCCAATTGTATATCATCTTCTATATTTAGAAACGTCCCTTACACACTACTCATGTTTTGTTAGATTTACACCTCAACAACATCCTTTCATACATTAAAAACCATTTCATGAAGTTTACGCTTTCTTTATTAGCTATTGCACTGTCATTTGTTGGCTATTGCCAGCAGGGGTTTAATGGTCTTGATATGAACATGGGCAATTTGTCAAGATTAAGTGATGCTAAAACCCGGTCCATCTCTCCTGAAAATTATACTGGTGCCAAAGGAAAGGGAGGTATGGCAGATCCAAAACTGGATAGCGGCAAAAGGAACCTGGCCAACTCTGCCCATGCAGCGCGTGATCTTGGTAAGGGATGGAAGGTAAATCCCTTTATAGAGATAGTGGGTAAAGAAACCATGACCATTGCGGAAATAGAAGGCCCCGGCGCCATCCAGCATATCTGGATGACACCTACGGGCAACTGGCGTTTTTCCATTCTCCGTTTTTATTGGGATGATGAAAAAGAGCCTTCCATTGAAGTGCCTGTAGGTGATTTCTTTGGTATGGGATTGAATCAATATGCACCATTGAACTCACTGGCAGTAACGGTCAATCCCGGCAGCGCTTTTAACTGTTACTGGAAGATGCCTTTCCGTAAAAAATGCCGCATCACCATGGAAAACCTTGACAATGCTCCTATGCGTTTATACTACCAGGTGGATTATACACTTACCAAGGTTGGTGATGATGAAGCTTATTTGCATGCCCAGTTCAGGCGATCAAACCCAACTACAGGCTCCTTACATACATTAGTGGACGGCATCAAGGGAAAAGGCCAATATGTAGGTACTTACATTGCTTGGAACGTGAACAATAATGCCTGGTGGGGTGAAGGGGAGATCAAGTTCTACATGGATGGAGATTCAGACTTTCCCACCATCAATGGCACAGGCACTGAAGATTATTTTTGCGGATCATACAATTTTGAGAACCCAAAGACACACCAGTATGAACCTTTCTCCACTGCCTATGCTGGCCTGCACCAGGTGATCAAACCGGATGGCCTGTATCTTTCACAACAAGGATTTGGCATGTACCGCTGGCACATCATGGACCCTATACGTTTTGAAAAGGATCTGAAAGTTACCATACAGGACCTTGGATGGAGACATGACTGGCGATATTATCCCCAGAAATCGGACATTTCATCTGTAGCTTTCTGGTATCAACGTGAACCACATGCGCGTTTTCCCAGGCTGCCCTCAAAGGACGACCTGGAAATACCAAAGTGGTAGCAGTTAAATGAAAATCAACTTTCTTAATGATATATATCATATCCTTAAGAATTTTCATGAGCTTACTTGCACCCTAATTCATTATCTATGGATCCTGTGATCATCCGGTTTATGCAAAGGCAGACAGTAGCTTCCTTTACCTGTATTGATGAAGAAGGTCTGCCCTATTGCTTCACCTGTTTTTACGCCTTTGACGCAGAGAATGATTGTATCTATTTCAAGTCATCATCTTCATCAAAGCATGCAGGTTTGCTACAGAAAAACGGAAACCTGGCAGGCTCTGTCTTACCCGATAAGCTGAATGTATTGGCTATACAGGGCATTCAATTCACAGGGCATATTGCCACCATGAGTCATGGAAGTAGTTTTTATCACAAGAAGTTCCCAATGGCTGTGGCCATGCCGGGAGAAGTGTGGACGGTGTGCCTGGATACGATCAAGATGACGAACAATAAAGCCGGATTTGGAAAGAAGTTAACCTGGAACAGGGAAGAACCCCTGACCTTAAAGAAGACCTTCCTGCCGTCCATATACTAACGAGTTTTTTTCATGTGTATTTAAGTGTAAAAAAAGCCGCTTCATTCCTGGAGCGGCTTTTGCTTTTTTATGTGTATTGCTTATTAGAAGTTTAAACCAAGACCTACTTTAAATGACCTGTTGTACGAATTCAGGTTCTGGTTGGCATCCACTTTTGATAAACCATGATCGTAAGCGGCTGTAATATTCAATCCGTTGGAGAACTGGTAACCTATACCACCTGTCAACCCCATATCCCACCTGTTAAACTGGGAAGTAGCATCACTGGTACTATTCACCACATTGAAGCCCAACGCACCTGCAGTAGTATGCAGAGACGCCTTAGTAAGATAAGAGATCTGTGGTCCTGCAAAAACCTGCAACCCTCCCATAGTTCCTTTCAAAACCACAGGTACGTCTATGTATTGTGAATTCAATTGTGCCTTACCATTTATACCTAAGAAATCTGCACCCTTGATATTCAATTTACCAGTCATTGTATATCCCTTCTGGGTATAATACATGGCCGGCTCAACTGATAATTCTTTGGACAAAGGAATGTTTACATAACCACCCCCGAAAAACCCGCTATGGCTGGTAGTGCTGATAGCACCATTGGTGAAATCCAAAAGGTTTTGAAGACTGTTTACAGCATCACCTTTCATAGAGGCAGAAGAAAATCCACCACGCACACCAAAATGAGGTTTGTCCTGGGCCATTGCCAGCGTGGAGATGATGACAGAAGCTAAAAGTAAAATTTGCTTTTTCATATGCCGATGGGGAACGTGGTTTTTCTTTCGTTCCGTTATATAAGAAATGAAACAGGTTCGCAGGATTAATGCGGCTTAGGTAAGCTTATGTTAAAGGAAGATGGGTAGTGTTAAGGGAATGAAAAAGGGGTTGACAAATTGATAAGTTGATTGGTGGGTAAGGAGGGAGAAAGGCAAAATAAAAAGTTGAAATGTTTACAGGTTGACAAGTTAATAAGGAAGCGCCTTAATAATTGGATGGTCTTCCCTATGAGTTCGCGAAGAAGACCCGGTGATACACTGAGATAATTAAATAGAAGCCCGCTAAACACTTTCAACACACCAAGGGATTGAAATGTTAACATCTAGAAAGTAAATGAAAAGGTATAGTTTCGATCTCTTTAAAAGAGACGACTAAATCCTTATGAACAACAGCCTTGATACCATTAAAAAGCAGGTAAAGATCCTAACGGTGTACGCGGTAGTTTCCTCCCTGCTGTTACTACTTGCCTTGTTCCTTATTTTTAAGCAGGGAACCAATGGAAAGAACTTATCTGTTGACCAACTTACAGCGAAACGAATCAATATAGTTGAACCAAACGGGCAGCCCCGCCTAATTCTTTCCAATATGGAAAGCTCGCCTGAAAATTTATACTACGGAAAGCCTTATGGCCTTCCGGGAGGTGGCAGACCTGGCCTCATATTTTATGATGACAATGCCACTGAATGTGGAGGATTGGTATTCACAGGCAGAAAAGACAGCAGCGGAAAATATTTTGCTTCAGGGCATTTCTCTTTTGATCAGTACAACCAAAACCAGGTCTTGTACCTTCAATACCTTGATGATAATGGAGACAAGAATACAGGCCTGTATGTTGACGATTGGCACAACAGTCCTCCCTTCCCAGAGTTTCGACGTCAATACAAAGCTGCTCAGAAACTGCCTGAGGGCCCGGAGAGGGATGCAAAAATTAAAGAACTATTAGAGCCGGCAAACAGCGATCCGGCGTTTGCCCACAGGGTCTTTATTGGAAAGGATTCGGATAAATCGGCATTGATCAACCTGGCAGATAAAAAAGGCAAAACAAGAATACGCCTCATTGTTGATTCCACTGGCAGTGCAAGAATTGAATTTCTGAATGAAGCGGGCAAGGTAGTTTCCAGCTTACCCAAACAGTAAATATTAAATTATAAGAAGCGTTACTCTTTCAACTGCTATCACGTATTGTTGATTACCTCCATAGCAATTTGGATTTCTTTATAACCTGCATGCAGGATAATCCAAACCAATATCTTTACCTATAATATTACGAGCATGAAACTGCTATCACTTGAACCATTCATTCCATCCGGAGAAAATTTCGAAGCATCTAAACGGCTTTTCCAGGACCTGGGTTTTCACATTAACTGGGACGCGGGAGATTATGTGGGATTTGAAAGAGATGGCTGCAAATTTATCTTGCAGAACTTTGCTAATAAAGAATTTGCAGAGAATCTGATGATCAATGTCAAGATCAGTAATGCCAATGAATTTTATGAGGAGGTAACTGTTAGAGAGCTGGCTAGTAAATATAGTATCCGCGTTAGCAAACCCACACAACAACCTTATGGGAAAGAGGTGAACCTGGTAGACATTGCGGGTGTTTGCTGGCATTTTGTAGAATAATGATTCATGAGATGAATCAGTGAGGGTACTTATGCATTAACCTTAAGAGAGTAGCTCCCAGGGTTCGATGGAACCTGGCACCATCATAAAGATTTTATGCACGTCAATGATACCTGTGCCCACGAACGCATTGTATCTAACTATATCTCTTTCACGTAGTTTTTTAAGTAAATGACTGAATTCATATTTCACCTGGCCTTCGGTAACTGGTAATAGTAATTGGCCCGGGATGCTTTCAAACTTAGTATCATCAAAATTATATTGCCTTGCCTGAGCTTCTTTATACACTTCTTCCAGGTATTGATTAATGGCCTGCAAGGGATGGCTACAGGCTTTGAACCTTTTAAGCTGGGGATGATTAACGTATCCCTTTGTTTTACCCTTTAATACATGCTTTGCCAGCAGCGTTTCTCTCCAAAGAGCTACCAACCCTACCCTATCAAGATACTTAGGATGTATAGACCAGATCATCATTGTTTGAAAAGTTGCTGCAATTTCTTCAATTGTTTTGTCAGGCCCGTTGCCACCCACCTATAATGCAATAATTGTACAGCCTTTTTTTTGATCTCCCATTCATTGCAGGGCTTCTTTACAGTTACACTCAAACAGTATACAGTCATATTTAAGATGTAGAACCCATCATGGATGAAAACCATTCGCACTTGTAGTGATAGCTATCACAGGTTAGACTAACCATCATCATTTTACAGGATCATGGATTGACAGAACTTAGAATTTGCTCTTTAAATCATCAACCATGAGACCAGTAAAAATTCAAGAGGCAAAAAAAGCAGCTGCTTCACAATGGGTTAACCTACTGCTCACCTGCGGCATCATTGCTTCCCTTTTGTATATAGCCATGAATATCATTGTTCCTATGTTCTACCCGGGCTACAATCCTGCTTCACAGGTGGTAAGTGAATTGTCAGCCATTGGTGCGCCAACCAGGGCTATATGGCTGGTACCAGGTATTCTATATTCCCTGCTGGTTGCTGCATTTGGATGGGGGATCAGGCTTACGGCAGGCAAAAGCCGGAACCTACGCGTACTTGGAACATTGATGATCATTAGTGGGCTTGCTGGATTGGCATGGACCCCTATGCACCGGCGGGAGATTCTTGCAGCCGGTGGCGGCAGCTTCACTGATACCTGGCACATTGTTATGACCTTTATCACTTTAGTGTTGATGTTAGCATTGATCGGCTTTGGTGCTGCAGCCATGAAGAGGCCATTCAGGATCTATTCAGTGTTAACAGTTGTTGTGTTTATGGTATTTGGCATCCTTACCTGGCTAGCATCACCAGGCATTTCATCCAATCTTCCTACCCCAATGATTGGTGTGCGGAACGCATCAACATAGGCGCCTATATGCTCTGGATGATTGTGCTGGCAGTGCAGTTATTGCAGAGGGCAAAAGACAAAAGATTACTCATGAAAACCCCTGGTGAAAGTTTTAAAGGAAAAATAAAGAGTAACGGTCATCCACAACCTAAGATCAAACACAGCATTTAAGCACTGTGAACCTGGTCATTACCATATTAAGCACACTGGTAGTTATAGCGGGTAGCCTGGCGGCTCTTCTGAGCAGTACCCTTTTCATGCGCCTGCGCTGGCCGGCACCACTACTTTGGTTCGTTAAACTATTTGCATGCGCACTTTCTCCATTTTTAATGTTGGTGGGCCTACTTACCCTGGTTGCAGGATTGGCAACCGGGTCCTTCATTACCAGTTGCATCGGCGTTTATGATATCTTAATTTATGGTATCCATATTTATAAAGTTTCCCGGCCGCCTGCTTCACCCGGAAGCTTTGAACAGGCTTTTGGCGCTGGCTGGAAAGAAAAAATACCTGGAACGCAAAAGACCCGCTTCCTGTCAAGGCGTTTCCAGTTTATATTACCGTCAGTCCCATCCCCTCGATTCGAACAGGATATTCCATTTGCAAGCATACCTGGCACAGACCGGAAGCTCTTGTGTGATACCTGGCAGCCGGCACCTGGTATCACACCCACTGGCCTGACTTTTATTTACCTGCATGGCAGCGCTTTTTACTTTCTTGACAAGGATTTTCAAACAAGACCTTTCTTTACCCACCTGGCAGCACAGGGACATGTGATCATAGACGTAGCCTACAGGCTGGCTCCTGAAACCGGTATTATGGGGATGGTAGATGATGCAAAACGTGCCATAGCCTGGATGAAAGAAAACGCAGCCCGCTTCGGTATTGATCCGGAAAAGATCACCATTGGCGGAGGGTCTGCAGGTGCGCACCTGGCGTTGCTGGCAGCCTATACCGACGATGACCAGCGGTTTATACCCATAGACCTGGCAGGAAAAGACCTCAGTGTCAATGCTGTGATCTCACTTTATGGGACCAATGATATGGAAGCACTGTACTATCATACCAACCAGCATATCACTACCCGAAATATTCCCGGAAAGCTTAAGAAAGCTGTTCCCACAAAATTGCCCGGATGGATCATCAAAAAAATGGGCAAGGATTATTATCGACTGGGGATGAATAAAAACTTTGAGCAAATAGGTTCTTTACCGCAATTGCTTGGTGGACATCCTGAAGAAAAACCGGGGGCTTATACAATGTTTACGGTTATTACACATGCGCACCGCAACTGTCCTCCCACCTTGTTCATTCATGACGAAGACGATATTATGGCACCGGTAAGGACAACCCGTAAACTGTTTAACCGACTGTTGGAATTAAAAGTACCGGTAGTAATGCATATCATCCCTCATACAGATCACGGTTTTGACCTGATACTACCTAAAGTATCACCCTGCGCCCATACTGCAATGTATGATGTGGAACGCTTTTTAGCTTTTATGGCAAACCAGCCATCACCTGTTAACAGGTTGATACCAACAACTAAGCTCACCCCTCATGGTAATTGATTTCCAGCTTTCCATTTTTCCATTTATGAACTTATAATGCTATATTCAATCAGCCCTTATTCCTTGTGTTTTTTGAAATAAAAAGTCTGCTTTAATCACCTTAAATCCAACAGTATGTTGAAGCTTTCATCCTTCCTGTTTATTGTAATCTGTTTTTCACTAACAGCTTGTGAGTCAAAAACCAAAAACTCTGCAATTGATAAGACTACCCAACCAGGTTTTGATCAGCAACAAGCCAGGTCATTCATTGACAGTATCAATGCTAAGTTTTCACAACAACTGGCAGCCGGCGATTCCGCTGCACTGGCTTCACATTACTGGCCCGATGCAGAATTGTTGCTGGATAACAGTGAGCCTGTTAAAGGAAAAGATATTATCAATGCCTGGGGTGGCGCCATACGTATGGGTATGAAAGAAATAAACCTAACTACTACAGATATAAAAGGAGATTCCCTTTTCATCATTGAAACCGGTAATTACCAAATGAAGAATGACAAAGGTTCCTTATTAGACAAAGGCAAGTATGTGGTGGTCTGGGAACAGCGTAATGGAGAGTGGAAACTATACAGGGATATCGGGAGTACAAGTATGCCTGCAAGGCCATAATTTCAGGATCTCAAAAAGGAATAAAGTAAGTTTTGCATTAGTGTAATAGAGATAGTTTACAAGGAATTTGGATGTCTCATCAGGTAATGTATGTTTGTCATGTCGATGGCAATTTTACATTATGGAAAAGAGAACAAAGATTGCTGCAGGTTTATTACCCAATTATTTCCGGAAAGCAGGAATAGCAATTATAGTGCTGGCATTTGTTCCTCTGGTTATAGTCAAGACTGTAAACGTTACACAATCCCCGGTAAGTAAAGAAGTCTTCAGGTTACAATCTATGAACGCCTTTATCTTAGGGCTGTTATTTATTGCCTGGGCAAGAGAGAAGGTCGAAGATGAACTGACCATTGCTATACGCCAGCATTCTATGTTAGTGGCATTTATCTGGGGTGTACTGAATGTTATGATCAAACCCTTTATTGACATGCTTGTAAAAGATCCTGTTACTGACCTAAAAGCCCAGGAACTTATTTCAAGTATGCTCCTTATTTACCTTGTCTTGTACTTCGTTCAAAAGAAAACCAGGAATTGAGGAACAGAATAATAGTTGAATGTTCACATTCGAATATTTGTTTATAGCAGTTAGCTGATAATGTCGATATTCCAGCCAAACTATAAACCCTTTTTGAAGCGGAAACAGGGTAACTATTAGTTCTGCTTAACTGTAACCTGCTTGTATATTTTACCTTCTTTCATTTATTTTGTTTATACTCTTTTCTTGCAAAGAAGAGATGCACTTTGACTTACCATCAATGCTCAATTTTCAAGTGAGGGAGAAATTAGAAGAAGCTTATATAGAACACGGCATCCATCACCTCACGATCATAACCCAGCCTGTGCGTTTGATGCCTATATCTTTTACCTGGATGATATAAGGATAAATGCCTACCGGAAGGTCACTGCCTTTGAAACGTCCATCCCAGGGAGAACTATTATTTTTTGCATGGTAGACTACTGCTCCCCAACGGTTGAACACCAGGATGTCAACATTAGTATAAACCTGCAACACTGGAATGTTCCAGGTGTCATTTTTACCATCACCATTAGGTGAAAATGCGTTGGGTATATAAATATCATTAAATACGCTAACCTTAACTGAATCTATAGCGGTGCCGCAACCATCATTGGAAACGACTTCAAGCTTATATGTAATGTCAGCATCCGGATGTACATGGGGCTCCAGATCAGTAGCATCATCCATATAAGTAGTTGGTGACCATGAAAAGCTGGTATTGGTGCCTGAAGCACTCCCCTGTAACTGAATGACCTGTCCCACCAGTAAAGCTTTATCAGGACCAGCGTTGGCCCTTGCCTTCTTACTAACATTTACCTGCACATAACCAGTATCCGTGCATTGGAAATCATTGGCAACGATCACCTGGTAGAGCGTACTGTCTACAGGTGAGGCAACTGGTGCCGCGTCGGAAAAGGAAGATAAGTGCAAGGCCGGACTCCATGTATACGAATTGCCTCCAGTGGCCTGCAGGTTGGTGGTGGCGCCTTCGCATATGGAAACTGACCCGGGACTAACCGAAGCTATGGGTGTAGGGTGAACAATGACTCCTGTGGAGTCTGTTGCCTTACAGCCAGCGGCTGAGGTAACCTCCACAAAATATTTCCCTGTTTGTCCTGCCTGGGCATTGTCCAGGGTAAAACCAGGTGCAGTACTGGTAAAGCCATTGGGTCCCGTCCACGCATATTTCTCTCCGTTAGCTGCTGAAACCAATACATTCGCGCCGCTGCATATTGGGCTGTTATTGGAAGCAGAAGGCACCGGAGTAGGGTTGACAGTAATGCTGATCACATTTGAATTAACCCTGCAAACAGCGTTGCCTATATTTTCCTGCTGGGACACAGATAACCTGTATTCATAGACTCCAGGTGCTGTATTAGCTGATAGATCTGTTTGCAGGTTAACATCATTAGCCCCGGGAATATCTATCCAGGAAGTGGCACTGTTGATGCGTTGCTGCCATTGGTAATGAGGATTAGAATAACCTGCGGAAACCTGGCAGGTAATTGTTTGGGGTAATACCTGTCCCTGGCAAAAATTCATGGAAGTACCGTTGCCGGTAATGGCTGCATTTAACCGGGGGCCGCAGGGACGGAAGGTAATATCATCCAGTGCCAGGTCATTTCCGCATCCACCCATTGCATTATTGATGATTCGCAAAACGATCCTGCTAGTGTTGGTAGGCGTGTTGAAAAAAAAACCGTACTGGCGCCATTCGGGTCCGGTCTGCGGGCCAATATCACCTGAGTTGCCGCTTTGCAATACCTTACCATCCACTGTCTCAATGTTAAAGGTCAGGTTAGGTTTATTTGGATTGCCGTTGCATTCGAAAGGCCTGTTCATATTCACCACCCAGGCGGCAAATTCATAAGTCGTGTTATTGCATTGCAGGTTTACTGTATCCACATAGAAAGCACTGGGCTGCTCGGTTGCATTCACCAGCATAAAATAGCCATTGCCATTACCGGTATGGTCCGCCGTCAATGTATGCCAGCCTGTAAAGCACTGGTCGGTTCGGTTGCGAACCGTATAAAAACCATCGCTGGGACAATCATGTGAAACATATTGATAGGAAGTAGAAGCTGCTGCAAGCGGTTGGCCTGGGTTGGAGCCAGATCCAAAGGTAATATTGACAATTGGATCGCCCAGGCTCCCCTGGCAAAGCTGGGCACCACAGATCTTCACCAGCACAAAGGAAATCAATACCAATAACACCCGGGGCGGATTCATGCTCTTTTCCTGCTATAATTCTTTTGATGCTAATTATAGCCGGGAAAGATACAAATTAGAATGCTGATTTTTTATGATCCGGAAATAGAAAGGCAAGGTGCGTATTGAATTTGAATGGGGTTACAGGGAGAGGAATCTGGTCTTTTCTCAGGTAGATGCGAATAAATTCAACAGGCAATGCTCAATGAAAACTTAGGTAAGCTAGAAGTGGGACTACATACAGGCATCCCCGTTGCTGTTTACTATAATATTTAATAAACACCTGAATTGGGTTGTACTAAGTGGAATTACTGTAAACATTGCCTAAACTGGGCATTATACGTATAGGCAGAACTTTTTTCACGTTGATTCACTTAGGATTTGTTTGTAAGCGTGAATGATTTTCTTCGATTTGCTTTTTGTTACCGATCTGGCAGGCTACTTTCAGATTGTAATTGCTGACTAACGTTTTAACCCTATTAAGCTGACCTATGAAAACACTACTTCACATCTACAAAGTAAATCCTATTGTAAGCCTGGTTATTAATTGCATTGGCTTTTTCATCTGGGCTACCACACTGATCTTGATGATGGTTATACTAACAGTGGCTTTTGCTGGTTAGAGCTGCTGTACTTTAGGTTCATACAAGGCCTTCTTCGGAAGGCCTTTGTATTTAATAGTCTTTAGGAATGTGCCTTCCTGTATTTTTTATCCTTATGACGTCCATAGAGATACCCGGCTCCGGCACCTACGGCTCCGCCTATCAATGCACCTTTGCCTTTCTTTTTACTGACAATGGCACCTGTGCCCGCACCTGCTGCCGCACCAATCAATGCATACTTGCCTTTCTTACTCTTTTGTACTGTTTTGTGCTCCTGTGCATGCAGCCCATTAAAACCTGCAGAAGCACAACTGAAAACAAAGACCATACTCAAGACATACATCCACTTTTTCATAAAATACATTTATGATGATTAAATAATGAGGCGACATCCATAGTCGCTTTTTATCCTACTTCCAACTTCGGGCCAATATGATCACCAATTATGGCAGGGCCTGGTCATGCAAAATCACAAATGCTTAAGGTTTATTAACTTGTAGCATGTGCCGCACGATCATTTGTTTTATAATAGGCATGGTACTTACTCCCGGGAACAACGCTTTCAGTAATGGGCTACAGGGGGATACGCTGCCCCATCAACATTCCTATCTGCTGGATCATGGTGCTATACGCAGGGGCGACACTTCATCCCGGAAGATGGCCATTGTTTTTACCGGGGATGAATTTGGAGAAGGAGGGAAAACCATCTTAGCAGCCCTTCAGAAAGAAAACGTAAAAGCATCCTTTTTCTTCACGGGCAGGTTTTACCGTAACCCAGGATTCAGGAGCCTGACCAGGCGCCTGCAGGCAGAGGGCCATTATCTAGGCGCTCACAGCAACGAGCACTTGCTTTATTGCGATTGGGTAAAGCGTGATAGCCTGCTGGTAACAAAAAAACAATTCAATGAGGACCTCGACAAGAATTATTCAGAGCTACGGCAACTCGGGGTAAGCGCCCCTAATGCCCGCTATTTCCTCCCACCCTACGAATGGTACAACGATTCCATAGCCTCATGGACAAAGGAGCAGGGCCTCCAGTTGATCAGTTTTTCACCCGGCACCCTGAGCAGTGCAGATTACACAACCCCGAAGGACAATAATTACAGGAGCTCAGAGATCATCTACACTTCCATTCTCAACTACGAGGCCAGGCAAAGTTCCGGGCTCAATGGGTTTATTCTGCTGCTGCACATAGGTTCAGGACCAGGACGGACAGATAAGTTCTACAAGCGATTACCCCAACTCGTTAAATGGCTAAGGAAAAGGGGCTACGAACCGGTGAGGATAGATCAATTGCTGGATCAAGGCGGTAAAAGCTTTTTAAAGCGGAATTAAACGAAGGTTGACCCGTCCAGGGCTTGTGAATAGAAAACTTAACCTTAAATTTAGAGGTGTTCGGGCGAATAGCCATTCGTCAAACCAAGGCAGATTGTAAATTTGCCGTAAATCCATCGTTGATGAAGTTTGAGAAAATTCATAATAAGGGCCAGGCGCAGCTTTTCCAGAATCCTTACCTGGAAATGCTTACCAAGGCTAATCCACTGGTGATCTGGAGCATTTATCTTCCATTTATCATTGGTTTGCCTGTTTATGCTTTTTCCAACCGCGGATTCAGCGGCGGTAAGATCGCCCTGCTGTTCTTTACAGGCATGTTCTTCTGGACCTTTTTTGAATACCTGGCGCACCGGTACGCCTTTCACTGGGTGGCCAATAGCAATAAAGCCCAGAAACTTGTTTATATCATGCATGGCAATCACCATCATTACCCCCGTGACAGGGACAGGCTGTTCATGCCTCCTGTGCCCAGCATTATCCTGGCCTCTGTTATTTTTGGGCTGGAATACCTGGTGCTTAGGGAGAACGCTTTCGCTTTCTTTCCTGGTTTCATATTGGGCTACCTGATCTATGCTTCCATGCATTATGCCATCCACGCCTGGAATCCTCCGTTCAAATGGATGAAACCATTATGGAGAAACCATCACCTGCATCATTATAAGGATGAACATAAAGGCTTTGGTGTAAGTTCTACGCTGTGGGACCTGGTTTTCGGGACCATGTTTGACCTGAAAAAAGAGAAAGAGGACAAGCAGAAGGTGCAGGAACTGATGTTCACAGCCCGCAGTTCCAAAAGAGAAGAGACAGGTGCTGCACACTAATATTTACCAATAAGATTCATTCATAGCTTACCAAGACAGGTAAGTATCAGTAGCCATCCAGGCATAGAACGTAAAGTATATGGGTCAAAAGAAGCTGGTACGTTTTGCTGAACTGGAAACCTTTTCCAATGTATTACAGTATCCTGTGGCTATGCCCGGGACATGGAGTGGATTTTTTGGCAACAAAAACCCATTGGTGCTGGAACTGGCTTGTGGTAAAGGAGAGTACAGTATTGGCCTGGCACAGATCTATCCTAATAAGAATTTCATAGGCATAGACCAAAAGGGCAACCGTCTTTGGGTAGGTGCTAAAAAGGCAACCCAACTTGGTTTAAAGAACGTCGCCTTCCTCCGCATACAGATAGACAGGATCACTGAATTCTTTGCTACAGAGGAAGTGGATGAAATGTGGATCACTTTCCCAGACCCGCAGTTACGCATTTCCAAGTCAAAGAAACGACTGACACACCCCAAGTTCCTGCGCTTGTATTACCAGTTCCTGGTACCTGGGGGCAAGATCCATTTAAAAACTGACAGCCCTGACCTGTACCAGTTCACTAAAAAAGTGATCGACATGTATGGCTGCACACTACATAAAGACATGGATGATGTGTATGCAGAACCTGGAGTTTCCAAAGATCTGCAGATCAAGACTCATTATGAGATGCTGGATATAGCTGGAAGCAAGAAAGTGCATTACCTGTGTTTCTCTATGCCCGAGTTTTTGCCTTCTAAAGAAATGGATGCGGTATTACAACAATTTTTAAAAGATGAAGCTGGTGTTGACTGAAGGTGTTGATTATTACCTGAATGATAATGGCTTGCTGACATTCACAGCTAAATACCTTTCAGAGCGTGGCTATTGTTGCGGGAATGGATGTAAGCATTGTCCTTATGAGTATGAAGCAGTGCCTGAACCAGGGAGGAGTGAATTGATGAAAAGGCAGGACCGTTGATTAATTTGATTTGAAGGATTTAATTGATTTGATAAAGGTGGATTATTTAGATGTATTTGCTTTGATGGCAGTGTGGGTGGTATTTGGATTATACTTTGGATTGATCAGTCGTCTATATTCAAGGCTTTTGGCTCCAAAGTTTAACAGCATACCAATTTCAAGATTATACGCTTCCAAATAATTGATGGCTTGCGCAAGGTGCGCATCTTCCATTTTGATCACAGCCTTGATTTCAACCGACACAACATCCTCTATCAAAAAATCAACTCTACGTGTGCCAACAATTTTTTCTTTATAAAAGACATTCATGCCAAACTCACGCACAAATGACATTCCCTGTATGTTAAACTCTTCTTCCAAAGCCCTTTGATAGATCACTTCCTGGAAGCCATTGCCCAGATGTTTATGAACTTCCATAGCGCCACCAATGATTTTGGCAGTTATAGCCGAATATTTATATTTAGTGTCAATCATCTTTATTAAAATAGCGTAATCAATGTAATCAATTTAACCATCTAAATCAACGGTATGCCGTCCAAGAATATACCCCTCCGTGAGAAATTAAAAACCGTTACGCCATCGGGTAAAAAAGATGAAAGCTTTTTCGAGCTGGTGTTTGATGTGGTAATGGAAATTCCAAAAGGAAGGGTCACTTCCTATGGTGCTATTGCGGCAGCACTGGGTACCCGTTCCTCATCACGTATGGTAGGCTGGGCCATGAATGGATCGCACAGGGTAAGGCCCAAGGTGCCGGCACACAGGGTAGTGAACCGCCAGGGTTTATTGACAGGTAAGATGCATTTTGAATACCCTGATCAGATGCAGGAGTTGCTGGAAAAAGAAGGTGTTCAAATAGTGGATGATAAAGTGGTGGACTTTGCCAAAAAGTTTTGGGACCCTGTAAAAGAACTGGGGCTGGAATAATTCCAATCCCAGTTCTATAGAAGATGATGCATGTTAACATCAATTACCTTTTCCTGAAGTATCTGTTGCCGCTTTCTTCTTTTTGAATAAGCCATTGAAGGTATTCTTAAGGGTTTCCGTGGCTTTTTGTTTGGTGCCTTCCACGGAAGGTTTATTAGCCGAATCTTTTCCTAATAATTGTTTGGCCACTTCTCCCTTCACATCTTCCAGCACCTGCTTTTTCACCGCAGTAAGAGAATCTTTAATGGTTTGCCTGGCACTATCGGTCTTTTGCTTTACAAATGCTGTTGCCTGCTGTTTCAGTTCTTTGGTGACGTCGCCTGCGGCCTGCTTTAGGTCCGTTTTGATAACAGGGTTGGTAATGCTGCCCTGCATCTTCACATTCAGGTCAATGATATCCGAAAGGGTTACTGGTATGCCTCTGGCCGATGCTTGTGCCGCCAGTTTGTTGACCAATGCATTTCCATTGGCCCCAAGGTATTTTCTTGGCACCTTCATGGCAATGATATAATCCAGGCTTTGATCAAACCCGTGCATACCTCCAACGTCCATGTCAATGTCTTTCACTTTGATGGTAAATGGCTTCACCAATACTTTACCATTTGCAAATTCGAAATGGCTCTTGATATCTTTTACAGGAATTTCTTTCAATGCATCAATATTCAGCATGTTGGCCAGCTTTTCCAGGGGTTGAAATTTGCTCAGTATACCTTGTATCAACAACAAATTGCCATTTCCTGTAAGGCTGGTAAGGTCAGGAAACATATCACCTTTCAAATTGCCGGTCATGCTGAATTGCGAGCTGAGTTTACCCGCCAGGAACCTGCCCACAGGCATCAGCTTCTGAATGGTATTGTAGGCAAAGAAGGCTTTCTGCACATCTACATCTTTGATGTTATAGTCAAGACTTATTTCAGGTTTTTCCTTGTGCTTCCTGGTGCTGTAAGAACCATTAAAGGTGATCGTTCCATCCAGTGCCTGCGTTTGCACATTTAGTAGCTTTACTGTTTCATCCTTAACCTGCAAAGCTCCTTTTACATTGTTATAGGTGACCTTGTCATACTTTACCGCATCCGCTGTAGCATTCACGGTAATATTCATTTTGCCCGGAACCTGGAAGGGGGCAGATAAAGATGTAGCAGTTGAGGTAGAAGTATCTGTGCCCATCCAGTCATTCAAATTGATCCCATCAGCCTGCAGGTTCAGGGTCCCACCCAATTCGCCTTTATGCATAGCATACACGATCATATTATCCAGCATACCATTGGCAGTAAGGTTGGTATTCATAAACCTGCCGGAAAAGTTTTGCAGCGAAGCATGCTGGGGGCTGAACACCAGCACGGCGTTTTGTACCTGCAACCCTGCAGGATATTCCTTGCTGGTATAGTTTACATTAGAGACATTGATGCTGCCGGCAGTGTTGATCTGTTCATAATTTTTTTTATCAATAGCTGCCTTGCTACCGCTAAAACTCAGGTCCATATCCATCAATCCCTTGATGGCAGTTCCGGGTTGGAGGGATACAAACTGGTTAATATGATCCAGCGTTATGTGTCCTTTCGCAGTACCTGAAAAATCAACCGCCGTAACAGGCTTGCTGATCTTTAATGAAAAGTCAATAGGGTCATTGGCTACTTCCAAATGACCCGAGGTTATATTGATGGTAGTAGCATCGGCTATGCCGCCTTTATTATCCAACTCTATTTTGAAATTGCCATTTTGTATCGGATGAACAAAGTCATGGGATGCATAATACAGGTTGCTGATGGTGATGAATCCACCGGCTTCGAAAGTTTTATCTATCTGTTGCAGGTTGCCAACATTGCCCCTGGCAAATGCATCGGCCGACAGTGATCCGGATAATTTAGTACCGGCATCAAGCTTGACAATCTTTGTAAAATCGGCCAGGTTGATCTTTCCTTTTAGAGCACCATCTACATACCGGCTGGTTTCTGGATTTTTTACCAATAGCCTGAAATCAAAGGGCTCAGTGCCCATTTCAAGGTGGGCTTTAGAAATGTCTATTACAGTATGATCGGTAATACCATCAGGATTGGATATATGGGCTGAGACCTGCACATTCTTTACTGGTTGTGGCAGGTCGGGGTATTGGAAAAAGCCATCTTTAATGTCCAGGTTGACATCATATGATGGTATCTGCGTTGGGCTGTACACACCTTTTACAAAACCTTTGAATCCCGCCGTGCCACTTGTCTTTAATTTGGCGAAATCATTCTGGTAGATGGCTGGTATAAGCGAAAGGATGGTCTTGAACTCATTGGAAGGCGCATCAAATTTAATATCCATGGAATAGGTGCTGTCATTATCCAGTTGCATAAATCCATCAGCCACCAGCTTCAGGTCATTGACCATGATGGATGCATTCGAAAAAGAGTAACGACTTTTTTTGTTGTCGATCTCAAAGTCCGCATCAATGCCAGTCTTTGCTTTCACCAGATAGGGAACATTGGCATAGCTAAAGCTGGCCATGCCTGCATTGGTGGAGGTGGTTAGTTTGAAAAGGTCCTGGTCAAGGTTTCCCTTTCCTTCATGATCCAGCCCTGTGATCTCGGCGGTCATATCGCTACTTTCATCCCTATAATACACATAGCCATTTTTAATGGCATATTTTTCCAGCTGCACCCTGAAAGCAGAAGGTTCGGATGCAGATGTCGAAGTATCGGCTTTGGTTATTTCCCAGTTGGCCTTTCCATCCTTATTCACAAGCGCATGGATCCTTGGCTCATTGAAATAAACACCTTTTATCTTTATATCCTTACCCGTAAATAAACTTATGATGTTCATGGATGCATCTATCGAGGGCGCACTTACAAGGGTATCCTTAGCAAATTCTCCGAGACCGGTAACTGCAATATTTTCCAAACTGACAGAGAGTTGGGGGAAATGACGGAAAAGTGAAAGGCTTACATCCTTAAAGTCAACCTTGGCCTCTATATTCTTATTAATTCCGTATTTGACCGCACTTACGATCTTTCCTTTGAAAAGTAACGGCAGTGTGAAGGCTAAAACAAGCAGGGAAAGCAAACCGATGCCTGTATATTTCAAGACCTTTTTCATAAGTATTGGTGGTGTTTTGCGAATGGCAAATTACTACCTATTTACTTGGGAAGCAATATCTGTTTGTTGCTGATAGCTTAAGAACATTACATTTATATGTATTGATTAGATGAACTTGCGTGCATTAATTAGCTAAAATCCCAATCTCAAAGATGTTGGCTTTTTAACTTAATGATATGATTAATGATCCATTAACCAGAGAGCTGATGTAAGAATAAGGAACACATTGATTATGCCTGGATCATCATTTAAGCTAACCTAGTAGAATTAGCAATGTTGGTTGATAGCTTTCTGCATTCAAAATAATTTTGCACCACTTCAATAATTTCATTGTCACTACCAGCTAAAAATTGCATTGGGATAATGAACGGGGTATTGTAAAAAAAATTGTTGTAATAACAAAGAAGCTTGCGAACAAACCTTTTGTCATTTATAAATTCTCTTGTATCTGCAATTACAATTGCAATTCCGACTGAGCCTTTGCCAAAACTTACTTTTCTTATTTCAGTTATATTTTCCCAAGTAGCTTTCTGTTTACTTATGTAGTCATAAATGCCTGTGTCTGTTAATTCCATTGCTACCCGCCCATTAAGCATTGGAAGAAATATTTTATAAAAACAGTATAGCAAAAGGAGTATGATCCATGCGTCTCCAAAAAGAATCCCACGTTTATCTTTAACCTCAATTAAACTTGTAACAATTAGCAACCCAAGTAGTCCAATTATTGTAATGTAAGCAAACCCTTTATTGTATTTTATTTGAACCGTATCTGTCATACACTGCAACCAAGGAGCATTTGAATATTTTTATAATAGCTATAAGGCATATTTAAATTATTAATTTATTTGACAAGATAATATTTAAACTTAAAGTAAAGAATACAGGATTACACGAACACTGTAACGTATTATAGTATTTTCACGGGGTGAATAAACTATTGTTTGTCTTTGTATTTCTATTTACCTCGTGTCAGCACAATATGACCAAAACATTTGCATTAAGGTTAAAACCGGGTGAAGACCTGAGAAAAGGGATCGAATCTTTTGTAAAAGCTAATGACATTAAGGCTGGATGGATCGTTAGTTGTGCCGGCAGCCTTACAGATTACAGTATTCGCTTTGCCAACCAGCAGGGTGCCAGCAAGGGACAGGGCCATTTTGAGATCGTCAGTCTTACCGGAACTGTTTCTGTCAATGGTTCACATATGCACATAAGCATCAGCGATAGCACAGGTAAAACTATAGGAGGTCACTTATTGGACAGCAATAAAGTCTACACTACTGCAGAAATCATCCTGCAGCAATCGGATGAATACATCTTTACCAGGGAAAAAGATGGCACTACGCCATGGGAAGAACTGCAGATCAAAAAGAAAGATCAATAATACTTACTGATCATCAGGTACACAATAGGCCCTGTCACGGCTACATAGAACCACAATGGCCAGGTGATCTTAGCGATCTTACGGTGTCGGTCATTTTCATTGATCAGGGCACGGTAAGCAGTAAATAATATGAAAGGGAGTGAAATACCTGCCAGCAGGATATGTGTACCCAATAAAAAGAAATAGAGATAACGCATACTACCTGCAATGGCTTTTTCAGACGCATCTACAAGGCCGTTCTTGTCAAGATCGCCATACAAAGTAGAACCTGCAAACAGGTGATGAAGGATATACGTGACAAGAAATATAACTGAAAGCCCAATAGCGGTGAGCATGATGTTCTTATGGAGCGTTAGCTTCCTGCTCTTTGCTGCTATCAATCCTGCCACCAGTAAAATGGAAACTGTGGTATTGATCACTGCATTGATCAATGCTAATACATGCGGATCAAATCCAAGGTCCACGTTGATGGTTACCCTTTCTAATACGGTAACTGCCAGGAATACAATTACTGAAAAGCTGTATATCCATATCCTGGCATTGCGGTCATTTTTGACTAATCCGATATTCATAGTCTTTTGTTCTCTTTTTTAAGCAGCTGCATTAAAACTACCAGGCCTATACCTGCTATCATAAAAATGATCGCTATCAATTCCAGTTTCCCTGAAAAGAACGACTTAGCCTTCCTGTCTCTTTCCATGGACAGCAAAACGATGTCTTCCGAAAGCTGTGATAAAGCATTTGTATCAAGACCATGGTAATAGCCCCGGATATTGCGGTTTTTATCAATCAATACAAAAAAGTCTGTATGCAGGAAGTTGGAATCCACAGGCCCTCCATCCTGTGCCAGTAACTTCATATCATTGATGGACATGTCGTAAATCTGTTTCCTGTCGCCGGTAAGTAGCCACCAGTTCTGGGGATCAATCTGGAAACGGTCGGCCCATTTCTTTAGTCTCTCCACGCTGTCACGTTCAGGGTCTATGCTGAAGGAAAGGAATTGAATGAAGTCGGCCTTTGTATTGCCTACCATTTCAGTGTTCTTGATACCATTTTGCAATGATTTCATATTGTTGGTCATGCCAGGACAAATGGTAGGGCAATGCGTAAAAAAGAAGTCTGCCACCACTATTTTCCCTTCCATGTCTGACCAGGAAACCTTTTGCCCTAACTGGTTGGTGAAACTAAAGTCGGGTATCTTATGCCAGATGGTATCGTTGTATTCTTTGCCGTTTTTTGTTCGGGTAACCACGGAATCTGGAATAAAATGCCGGGGCATGGGAGCTGCTGATTCAGTGGCATTTTTCAAATAGATATAACCTATCAAAGGAAGTAACACCGTCAATAAGATCCCGTAGATCGCTTTTTTGTTCATAAAACACCAGGTTTCACAGAAGAAAGGAATGATTACCTGTTATGGCTTGGTACAATAATCTATAGTTCTGTGATAAAAAAAACCACCGTCACAAAATTATGATGACGGTGGTAAGTACATTTCATTATAACAGGACATTAACCGCCAAAACCATGTTGGGTAGTATCTCCCTGCTTTATTGGATGCTGCATAGTCTTCTCCATCTTAAACTTATCATACCGGTTACGGCTTGTTCTGAAAGCATTACCATCCCAAAGGAAGGCAGCAATGAACCATACAAATAACATAAGTGGGACTACTACGGTCATGATCATGTTCCTGATCTCATCGCCCAGGTGCATAAACACACTAACAATATAGTAAGCTTTTGCCAGGGTGAGGATACATACCATGCCTTTGAACATTAGTACTAATAAAGCACTTGGGTGTTCACCTTTATGCATGGTATATATAGTTAACCCTATGGCCAATTCTATCATTGTGATGACAGAAAGCAGGATAGTTGTTTTGCGGATCCGTTTTTTAAATTCGGTATCCTCAATATGATGCTGGTAGGTGATCTCTGATGATATATTTTGATGCTCCATAATAATTCTTCAATTTAGATTAGATAAAAACAAAGGAATACAAATACCCATACCAGGTCTACAAAGTGCCAGTAAAGACCTGCTTTTTCTATCATCAGGTAATGACCTTTATTGGTAAATACATCTTTACTGGTCATAACCAACATTATTATATTAATGATGACACCAGAAAATACATGGAAACCATGAAATCCTGTAATGCCATAGAAGAATCCCCCGAAAGCAACAGGTCCTGTTTCCCTTACATGTAATTCAGCAGTATCAATCATGCCTTTTAACTGGCTGTCTGAAAGGGCTGCCAGTTGCACTTCCGTCATTTCATGATGGTGTGATCCAACGATCTTCACCAGCGCATCATGCGGCGTATTTTGCAGGGCGTTCATTACTGTGGCCGGATTCACCATTTGGCCCCATGGATTTACCCTGGTAGTTTGCCCGATCACATCCAGGTGATTGTCCATCAGGACAACATGTTCACCAGTGATCAGGTGATGCCATTCCCATGCCTGGCAACCAAGGAAGGCTAACCCTCCAACAATTGTCCATGCCAGCCACTTCATAACACCTTTCTTATCATTGTTATGACCTGCATGAACTGCCAGCACCATGGTAACGGAGCTGATGATCAATATAAAGGTCATAACGCTCACAAAGGCAAGAGGCAGGTTGGTATGTCCGGCGCCGGGAAATGCATTGAATACTACGTTAGGGTCTGCCCACACGTTTTGTGAAAAGCGGATGGTGCCATATGAGATAAGAAATGCTCCAAAGGTGAAGGCATCACTCATCAGGAAATACCACATCATCAGTTTACCATACTCTACATTGAATGGGCTTTTACCTCCATTCCACCAATTTGTTTTTGTTGCCGCAGCAGTTGTTGCCATATTCAATTTCAAGTTTTTAATAACCGGTAATAGTTCCCTGAACCATAACCTTCACTTCATTTAATATATCCAATCCAGGAATTCAATTCAACAAACCCCTGTTTTCCAGGCTTTTTAACCGAATTAAGAGCCTGGTTCAAACTCTATTTCCCGATCCAAACAAAGAACACCAATAAATACAACCACAGGAAATCTACAAAATGCCAGTAAGTGCTCATCACTTCTGCCTGTACTGTATTATAGCTTCTTGTTTTGCCAGTATATTGTTTCAATATAATGATGATCAAAGCAATGATGCCACCTACTACATGAAGGGCATGCAAGCCAAATAAAATATATAAGAACTGTCCTGCGCCCGCTCCATCAAAATGAACTCCATGCGCCCATAACCAACTGAATCCTATACCCTGCAAAACAACGAAGGCAATTCCAAGTACAAGCGTCACAATCAGCAAGGAACGGTATTGGGTCATTTCCCTTTGCTTAATAGCACGGTAAGCCACCTGGATGGTAAGACTACTGATCAGAAGAACAGCAGTTGAATACCAGAAGGTATTTGGCAACCTTACATCCTGCCAGTTTGCCTGGCCACTTTTAACTATATAAGCACTGGTCAGCCCTGCAAACATCATTATAATGCTGGCAATTGCAACCCACAAAATGAATTTGTGCGGATGGACCTTATTGTCTTGTTGTGCGCTCACTATATCCATAGTCACTGATCACACAGGTTTGATGAATGATACGAATGTAAGCCCCGGGTAATCGATTTTATTACTTTCATTCGTTTTAATATTTGGCAGCCAATAGTGCCAGTAACACTATCGGCAGGTAAATATAGCTGCTGAACATTACTCTCCTGGCTGCTTTGGCTTCCATTTCATTGTAAAGCCTTACACATTGCCATACCAGGAACAAATCTGAAATCACTACCAATGCCAGGCAAATTATACCTTTTGTCCCCTGGAAGCTAGTTAGTCCAAGGATATAGGGCAATATGCTAACTGGAATCAATAGCAGCGCATAGATAATGGTTTGCAATGCTGTGAACTTTGTTGGTCCCTTTTCTGCAGGCAATAATTTAAAGCCTGCCGTAGTGTAGTCCTTATGCGCTATCCAGGCTATAGCCCAGAAGTGCGGGAACTGCCACAGAAACTGTAGCCCAAACAAGGCCCATCCACCATAATCTTTCCAGCCATGTCCATTTTCAAAGACCGAATCATTACCAGCAGCCCATCCAATCAGGCAAGGTAATGCACCGGGAAATGCCCCAATTAACACTGCTACGGCATTCACTTTTTTTAATGGCGTATATATAAACGCATATAAAAAAAGACTGAAGGCTGCTAATCCGGCACTCAGTGGATTAAAAAAGTAACCCAGGATAAAGCATCCAACCACTCCTGTTACAACTGCAAAAATCCATGCCTCAGAAACAGGCATACGACCAGCAGCGACAGGTCTTTTGGAGGTACGCTTCATCATGGCATCAGTATCTTTTTCCACTGCCTGGTTAATGGCATTGGCGCTACCGGTGACCAAAAAGCCTCCGATAAACAACAAGGTGATCATGAGCCAGTCATTGTCCACCACTTTAGGTGCCATCAGGTAACAGACCACACTGGAGAACACCACCATAATATTTAGTGATGGCTTGGTAAGTTGAAGATAATCTTTCAACTTATTATGTTTCCCGTTGTTTGCTAACTGATCCGAATGACCCATTTCCCTGCAATGTTTACCGTGCCTGCAAACACCTTTATTTCAAAAAACTTATTTCGCTCTACACTTATCCTTCTTTCTATAATCTACACTTTACTATCACTCAAAAACTAAAGATTCACCTTAATGTCCTGTTTCACCAGGCTTTACTGGTTCTGTCTGTGCAATGAAATCTCTGCCATCCTTACCATAATCATATGCCCAACGGTGTACTTCCGGTATTTCACCCACCCAGTTACCATGTCCCGGATTGATTGGTGTGGTCCACTCCAATGTAGTGGCATCCCAGGGATTTGTTGTTCTCACCTTTCTTCCTTTGAATATTGAATAGAAGAAATTGAATACAAACATCAGGTTAACAAAGAATACTATAATGGTAACAATAGAGATCATTTTGTTCAGGCTGTCGAACTTATTAAAGGAAGTCCACAGGCTGAAGTCAAGGTAACGGCGTGGCACACCTGCCAGTCCCATGTAGTGCATTGGCCAGAAGATCAGGTATGCTCCAGTCAATGTAACCCAGAAATGGATATAACCAAGTGTATTGTTAAGGTAACGTCCAAACATTTTAGGGAACCAATGATAGATACCCGCAAACATTCCTAAGAATGCTGCTACACCCATTACCAGGTGGAAGTGGGCAATGATAAAATAAGTATCATGAATATGAATATCGATAGTAGAGTTACCCATCCAGATACCTGTCAATCCACCAGAGATGAATATGCTCACAAACCCAATACAGAATAGCATGGCGGGAGTAAACCTTATGTTTCCACGCCAGATGGTTGTAAGCCAGTTAAACACCTTAATGGCTGAAGGAATAGCGATCAGCAATGTCAATAGAACGAACACACCTCCAAGGAATGGATTCATACCGCTCACAAACATATGGTGCGCCCATACCAACAATGCCAGGATACAGATGGCGAACAGAGAACCCACCATTGCCATGTAACCGAAGATTGGCTTGCGGGAGTTGATACTCATGATCTCTGATACCATACCCATGGTTGGCAGGATAACGATATAAACTTCGGGGTGACCCAGGAACCAGAACAAGTGCTGGTACAATATCGGGCTACCACCTTCATTGGGAAGGATCTGTCCCGCTACATATATATCGCTCAGGTAAAAGCTTGTACCCAGGTTACGGTCGAATAACAATAATATGGCTGCAGAAAGTAATACCGGGAAGGAAAGGATTCCCAATACGGCAGTAAAGAAAAGGGCCCATATTGTTAATGGCAGCCTTGTCATGCTCATTCCTTTTGTTCGCATATTAAGGATGGTGGAAACATAGTTCAAACCACCCATTAACTGGGAAACAATGAACATAGCCATACTCACCAGCCAGAAATCCACGCCTCTTTTAGAACCAGAAGATGCTTCATGCAAGGCACTTAATGGAGGATAGGTTGTCCATCCACCACTATGCGCACCTGTAGACAGGAATAATGAAGATACCATGATGATACTGGCTAAAAAGAAGAACCAGTAAGATAGCATGTTCAGGAAAGGAGATGCCATATCACGGGCACCGATCTGCAGGGGAATTAACAGGTTGGCAAATGTTCCGCTCAGTCCTGCAGTCAGTACAAAGAACACCATGATAGTTCCGTGCATGGTAACCGCTGCATAATAAAATTCCGGGTCGATCTTTCCGCCCTTGGCCCATTTGCCCAGGAAAGTTTCCAGGAATGGGAAAGTTTGGTCAGGATATCCTATCTGCAAACGGAATATAATGGAAAACATGGCACCTACAATAGCCCATGCCATACCAGTGATCAAAAACTGTTTGGCAATGGTCTTATGGTCCTGGCTAAAGATATATTTAGAAACAAAGCTCTGTTTGTGATGGTGATGTCCATCTCCATCATGATGTACCCCATGCTCCACTGCTCCTTCATGCACATGTATTGTTGAATCGTTGCTCATATCAATATTTTTTAACCGTTTGGTTTAATTACGTGTTTTAATAGCATTCGATGAACCCGTGGTTGAATCTTTAGCTGCGCCTCCTGCTGGCTTAGCGGGAGTGCCACCTGCCGGGGACTCTGGTGCAGGTGCGCTGTTGGCGGTTACATACTGTGGTGTTTGTTTAGCCAGCCATATTTTAAATTCTGCCGGGGATTCCACAATTACTACACCTCTCATACTATAGTGGCCTTTACCACAAAGCTGGTCGCAGGAGATCTCATAGTTGAAATCTTCACCATACTTTTCTTTCATCTGGCGTGTAGTGAACTTAGGGGTGAACCACATGGTTGTTGGCATACCCGGAACAGCGTCCATCTTCATTCGGAAGTGAGGAAGACCCACGTCATGAATTACATCTTTAGCATTGATGATCAGCTTTACTGGTTTACCCACAACTATATGCATTTCCTGGCTACCAACTACATCATCATGATTATCAGGATCACTCCATATCTGTCCTAATGGATTTTGTTTGGTCTCACTGATCTCCTTAAAATATTTTCTTCCCAGCTTACCATCTTTACCAGGGTAACGGAACTCCCATTTAAACTGGCTTCCGGTTACTTCAACCAGCTGAGCATCCTTTGGAGCCTCGCCTGTTATCTGGAACCAGTAGTACAAACCAAATCCTACCAATACTGTCAGGGTGATAGCCGGGATTACCGTCCAGATCACTTCCAGTTTGTTATTATGAGGGAAATAATACGCTTTCTGTCCTTCTTTTTCCTGGTACTTGTAGGCAAACCAGAATAAAAGGATCTGTGTGATTAAAAATACAAAGAAGGTAATACCCAGTGTGATCCAGATCATGGTATCTATTTTATCGCCATGATCAGATGCAGACTCAGGAAGGATCTTTCCTTTTAATTGCTCATTGCAATAAAACACTCCAAAAAGCCCGACCACAAGAAAAACAAGCAGGAGGAATGCATTGATCCTGTTTGATTCTTTGCGGGTTTTATCTTCTCCTCTAAGTATAGCTACATATTCACTTGCCTTGGCTATTTGAAAGACAATGATAAATCCCAAAATAAACGCTACAAGTATCCAGATAGTTGACATATTCTATTGAGTTATTTTATTCAGGCCAGTGCTCCAAAACCCCTGGCCCTGGAATTTCTACGTATGATGTATAATGCTTTCTTTTAAGAATGGATTGTTTTTAGCGATCAGTGGCCATTTAGCCAGTGATCTTACAGTAACAAACATGATCAAACCTACAAAACCTAATGCAATTCCGAAATCAGCTAACATAAAAGGAACATGCGTCAGCTTGGTATTTGGGTCGGTCAACGGACCAGGCATCACCATTTGGAAGAAGTCCAGCCAGTGGCCAAATAAGATCAGCACGCACAACATGGTCATGGTACCATAATTTCTCTTGGCGCTACGCGTCATGAGCAGCAATATTGGTGCTAAAAAGTTAATGATCAGCATCAGGAAGAATATGCCCCTGTATGGTCCTTGCAATCGTGATTTGAAATAAATAGTTTCCTCGGGAATGTTGGCATACCAGATCAGCATGAACTGGTCAAACCACAAATAAGTCCAGAAAATGGAAAAGGCAAAGAGCATAATACCAAGGGAATGTAAATGTTCCCTGTTGGTGAGCTCCAGGTAATTGTTATTCTTTAAGAAAACCACAAACAAGGTTATAAGGGCAATTCCCGCAACGAATGTACTGGCAAATGTATACCAGCTATACATGGTTGAATACCAGTGTGCATCTATGCTCATCAGCCAGAACCATGGGGTACAGGACATTACGGTTAAGCCAAATAATACTACATATACACCAGACCATACTGTATTATCCCACATATACTTTCTTCCTTCTTCAACAGTAAGCTTTGTGTCATCAATAGCACGCGACATGCTGCGGATCTTATAACCAAGCCATGACCATCCTATTAAAGTGATCAATGTCCAAACGGTGAAGAAAGTTTTATTTAAAAAGCCAGACTTACCTAAAAGAATGGGGTCATGTTGTACATGTTCGGCATCTGTCCAGTGGTAGATCACATGGTCGCCGCCAAAAACTATTGCCATCAATATCACAAAAGTAATAATACCGATAACAGGTACACAGGCAGAAATAGCCTCTGTGACCCTACGAAAGGAAACCTGCCATCCGCCCCACATCAACGTGGTAGCGCAAATAAAAAACATAGCCGCATTAGTGACCAGTAAAAAGTAAACACTATTTTGTAAAAGAGCAGCCCAGAACCTGGCTCTTACCACCTCGTTCTCAGCACCACTTTTGGAGCCATGTGTAATAAACAAAATGATGATCGATAACAAACCAATGGCCATTAAAACCATTGAAAGCATGTTATATTTTTTGGGTATTACGTATTGTTCTCTAATTGTCATTACAATCTTTTTATCTATGCTCTAATTATTTTGCTTTGGTTGTGTCTTTCTGAGCTGTTGCCCCTGAAGGTTTAGCTGCTGTTGCCGAAGCAGAATCAGTTGCTGCGGGTGCGGAACCTCCCTGTTTCGAACGGATATATTTAATAATAGCCCAACGTTGTTCAGGGTGTATTTGAGAAGCATAGCTTCCCATGGTACGAATACCATTGGTAATCACCCAGAAAATATGTCCATCGCTTAATTTCTTTGTATAATCATCCATCAGGTTTCTTGGTGCTGCCGGGAAGGGACCATTACCACCATTCCATAAAGGACCATTACCATCCAGCTTTTCACCATGGCAGATAGCACAGTTCACCAGGTAAACTCTTTGCGCTTCTTTCATATTAGCTGGTGAAAAGGTTGTGGAATCCAAAGGACTTTTGATGGCATTGGAAGCTGCTAAACCTGCAGAATCATTAGTCAGGTGGTTAGACATTTCTTCGCCGCGTGCTACAGTACCCGGAACAGGCATTGCATTATAAAATATACCCCTGGCTTTTAAACTATCTCTTTCTCCTCCCACATTATTATATCCATAGGATTCATAGGCCCGGCTGTAATACATATCAGGCATATAGGAATGGCCCGGATCATCTCCATGAGCTCCACCGCAGCCAATAAAACCAAAGCTTATGGCCAGAAATCCTGCAGCAATTGCAAATTTTTTCATCTACGTATAAGGTTTAATTAACTGACAGCTTCAGTTGGTTTACCAAATAATTGTGTTTCCTTGTCATAACGGCCTAACCACCAACCTGTTTCTTTATATTGAGTAGTCACATCAATAGCCCCTATATTGGAAAGGAACTGGCTGACTTCAGTTTCATTGGTTTTGTCTGTACACTCAATGGCCATCACAAAAAGGTCATCTGTTGCACGAAGATGGAAGTGGTCCTTTTTTACAAAGGGTGCCAACTGGCACAGGTAGCAAAAAGTAAGTACCATACCTACTGCTGAAAATAGAACGGTCAACTCAAACATAATAGGTATCCATGCAGGCAAAGAGAAAAAAGGCTTACCGCCGATGTTCATGGGCCAGTCTGTTGTAAATACCCAGGTGATGAAGCTGAAAGCCGTGGTTGTTCCGGCAATACCGTAAATAAATCCTGCTGTGTGAAGGCTGGTATCTCTGAGACCCATGGCAGCATCCAGGCCGTGTATTGGCATTGGAGTATATACATCATGTATCCTGTACCCTGCTTTTCTTACGTTCTTGACGGCAGGAAACAACACCTGCTCATCATCGAAGCATCCAACAACAAATTTTTTTATAGCCATTTTAATTGTTTCTGGTTTTTTAATCCTCGTTCATTCTTGTGGGCAATTTGTAATTGCACACAAATCTTATTTAGTGTGCTGTATCGTGCACAAATTGGTCTACCGACTCTTCCTCCACTACGGTCATTTGTTCCTTATAATTATCCCCGCTCTTCTTTAGGATATGCTTGATCTCTGCCGCTGCAATTACCGGGAAGAACTTGGCAAACAGGAAATAGCATGTAAAGAATAATCCAAAAGTTCCGATATAAAAGCCCACCTCCCAGATAGTTGGTGAGTAATAAGTACTCCAGGAAGATGGCAGGTAATCACGGTAAAGTGAAGTAACGATGATCACGAAACGCTCGAACCACATACCAATGTTCACAAGGATTGACATAAAAAATGTAACGTATAGGTTTCTTCTCATCTTTCTGAACCAGAAGATCTGGGGAGAAAGTACGTTACATCCCATCATAATGTAGTAGCTCCATCCATATGGACTGGAAAGGTTCACCCTGTTTTGTTCAAATGCAAACCACTCATATTTCACCCCGGAATACCAGGCCATGAATAACTCTGTCAGGTAGGCAATACCAACAATAGACCCCGTTAACACTATTACCTTATTCATTACCTCGATGTGCTCAATGGTAATATATTGTTGAAGGTTCAATACTTTTCTTGTTACCAGCAACAGGGTTTGCACCATTGCAAAACCAGAGAAGATGGCTCCTGCAACGAAGTAAGGAGGGAAAATGGTAGTATGCCAGCCTGGAATAACTGAAGTGGCAAAGTCAAAGGATACAATGGTATGTACCGAAAGTACCAGTGGTGTTGCCAAACCGGCTAAAACTAATGAAAGGGCTTCATGGCGCTGCCAGTGCTTGGTAGAACCAGTCCATCCAAAAGCGGTGATACCATAGAACATCTTTCTCCATTTTTCTTTGGCCCTGTCACGAAGAGTGGCCAGGTCAGGCAGTAAACCCGCATACCAGAAAAGAAGAGAAACGGTAAAATATGTTGAGATCGCGAATACGTCCCATAACAAGGGTGAGTTGAAATTCACCCATAAAGGACCACGTGTATTTGGATAAGGAAGCGTAAAGAAGGCATTCCACACACGACCCATGTGAAAGATAGGAAACTGGCCGGCGCACATTACCGCAAAGATGGTCATAGCCTCAGCAGCGCGGTTTACACCTGTTCTCCATCCCTGGCGGAAGAGCAACAGGATCGCGGAGATCAATGTACCGGCGTGACCAATACCAACCCACCATACGAAGTTGGTGATATCCCATCCCCAACCCACGGTCTTATTTAGATTCCATTGGCCGGTACCAAACCACACCTCGCGGGTAACGGAAACAACTCCAAACAAAAGCATTAATACAGAGATGATAAATCCAATCCACCAAAGCGTTGAAGGACGGGCTTCCACAGGGCGGCAAATGTCTTCTGTTACCTGGTGGTAATCTTTGTCACCCACTACCAACGGTGGTCTTACCTGCGATTCATATTTAAGTAATGCCATAATTTATTAGCTACAAGCCATGGCAAATGTCCAGGGCTCTTATTTAATTTTTATGCTTTTCCTGGTGGAGTTTATACCTCACCAGGTTTTCTACTTTTTCTTACCGGCCGTTTCTGTTAAACAACCTTTCAACTGTTTTTATCTCAAGCGTTTCCGCCCTTTATTCTAGTGTCCAGCTTCGGTGGAAGCAGGTGCCTGCTCTGAAGGAACTGGTTCATGCGTTTGTTGTTGCGCATGCTCAGCGCCTTCTTTCTCACCTTGTATCACTTCCTGCGTGTTACGGATCTTGGCCAGGTAACTTACGTTAGGCAAGGTATGGATCTGTTCCAGCACGTAGAATAAACGACGCGGATTCTGCTCACGGATCTTAGAAACAGTACTTGTTTTATCGTTTACATTACTAAAAGTGATAGCATTGGTAGGACAAGCTTGCGCACATGCTGTGATCACATCGTCACCACCCAGCGGCCTGTTCTCCATTTTTGCCTGTAATTTTCCAGCCTGTGTACGCTGCACACAGAAGGAACATTTCTCCATTACACCACGGCTACGGGTAACAACGTCGGGATTTAATACCATACGTGTCAGCTCGTCATTCATCTGGTGAACAACAGGATCTAGTTCTCCTACACCACTGGAAGGGCCTAACACACCGTGCGTACTTGCACCAGTATAATCACCCCAGTTAAAGCGTCGAACTTTATAAGGACAGTTGTTGGCACAATACCTTGTACCTATACAACGGTTATAAGCCATTTGGTTTACACCTTCAGAGTTGTGCATGGTAGCAGCAACAGGGCAAACGTTCTCACAAGGAGCATTATCACAATGCTGGCAAAGCATAGGCTGGAATACAACTGCCTTCAGGTTATCCGGGTTATTTTCATCGCTTACAAAGTAGCGGTCAATCCGTAACCAGTGCATATCATGATAGCGCAGTACTTCACTTTTACCAACAACAGGAACGTTGTTTTCCAGGTGACAGGCCACTACGCAGGCATGGCAACCGATACATAGGTTCATATCGATAGACATACCCCATTTTGGACCAGGCTGCACATGATCACCATACAGTGTTCCTTCCTTGCGGTAATCACCTGTAGCAGGTGCAAAATCTTTATGCAATTCTTCACGCCATTCTTTATAGGCGTCAGGATGCAGCATGAAGGAAGCCATTGAAGTTTCCTTTACTACTTCTGTCCTGCCGTCATAGGAATTGTGCACCTGTACCCTTGCCACCTTGTAAGTGTCTCCGGCCAGGGCCACATTGACATCATTGGCATATTCAATAGAAGATCCATTCCAGCGGGCCAATGGGTAAACATTCTTTCCCACTCCCTGTGTTGCCTTGGAATAATTCTCGCTACGGCCATATCCTACTGCTACTGCAATGGTATCTGGCTGCATACCAGGAATGACCAGGGCAGGCAGTGAAACTTTTTTATTACCAACAGTAATATCTATTATTGGCTTATCAGGATAATATTCAAAATCAACATCTTTATAATTAATACCTAGTTCTTCTGCTTTCTTGGTAGAGATCATGGCGTAGTTGTCCCAGCTTGACCTGGTAACAGGATCAGGAACTTCCAGCAACCATGGGTTACCACCCTGGCGACCTGTTCCCATTGCCACATTCTGGTATAAAATCACTTCAGTTTTACCCCCTTTGCGACCACCTGTGATAGCAGTGATAGCTGCAGGAAGACCACCTGTATTAGCAGTAGAAGTAGTTGTGGCAGGTGAAGCAACTGACATAGCCAGAACGCCATCCTGCAGCACCTTATCAAATCCTGCCTGTCCACCTACTTTACCCATCCAGAAATTCCTGAAATAGGTTTCATAGTCAGTATTGTTACCACTCCATTTCAATAAAGAGGTCTGGAAAGGACGTGTTTTGAAAAGAGGATTAATGGTAGGCTGAATAAAGCAGATATAACCTGTTCTTGGCTCTGCATCACCCCAGCTTTCCAGGTAATGGTGTGTTGGCACCGAATATTGACAAAGCTCAGTGGTCTCATCCAGCTTCTCATTAAAGGAAATGGAAAGCCTGACCTTACTTAAACCGGTTTTGAATTTATCGGCATCAAAATAATCATAGACAGGATTGGCACCATAGATAAATAAAGCACCTACCTGTCCGGCATTCATCTGGTTGACAAGGTTTACCATGTCAGCATCTATACCCTGCCTGTTATTTAAGCTAACAGCAGGATCAATAGTAGCACCTATAGCACTGTTAATGGCTGTTACTACTGCCTGTACATTTGGATCATTGCTTCCGCAAACCACCAGGGCAGCACCATTATGTGCTTTTAGATCATTAGCCACTTTCTGGATGCCTGCACGCAGGTTGGCATCTGCAAAATTTACTGCAGGCGCCTGGCCACCTACTGCTCCCAGTAAGGCAAGAGCCACCTGGCCTAATTCTGAAGGTCTATGTGTAAATCGTTCATCTGCACAGGAACCAGTCATGCTCAAATAGCTTTCAAACTGGTAATGTTTGCTCATGGAAACATTTTTCTCATCGATCTTGCGACCCACAGCATATTGGCGGGCAAATTCAACCGGTGATAACCAGGTACCTAAAAAGTCAGCACCCAGGCTCACAATAACTTTAGCACGATCAAACTGGTAGGCTGGTATCTTACCACCATTGGCCTGGATAAGGCCACTATAGGAAATTGCATCATATTGCACATGGCGACTTCCCGGGTATTTTGCAAGGAATTCAGAGATTACCTGTTTTGTTGTAGGAGAAACTACAGTGCTGGTCAGCAGTACCACTGGTGCACCACCCAATCCGGCTAATGCATTATTGATCTGGGTGTCCAGCTGGTCAAATGTTGGGATCTCCTGGAATTTATTGCCCGACTTGCGCTTTGGATGCGGAAGGCGGTACATATCATATAGGTCAAGAACAGAAGCCTGCGCTCGTGCCGAAGTACCTCCTTTAGTAAAAGGATACAATTCATTTCCTTCAATCTTGATCGGACGTCCGTCTCTCACCTTAACAACCACTGGCACCACGTCACCATCCTGCACATAAGTGGAAGCAAAATACCTTGCTATTCCCGGTGTAACGTTTTCAGGGCGGTTCACATATGGCATTGCTTTCCTTACAGGCGTCTCACAGCTTGCAGCTAAAGTTGCAGCGGCAGTACTAAAGCCCAAATACTTTAAAAAATCCCTGCGTGGTGTCTTGGAATCAAATAATCCTTTATCATCAAGATCTTCAAAAGGCAGGTCTTCAGCAAATTCATTCTGCGCCAGTTTTTGAACTTCTTCTTTATTATTCAGCTCAGCGAAACTTTGCCAATATTTCTTATCGCTCATATTAGAATTTGAAAATTTGACCCTTCGACATGCTCAGGGCAACAATTATATGGTTCAGGCCTGACGGTATATGCCGTAAAAGCCATATGTTCAATGCTAATTAATAGTGACACTTCTGACATTCAAGACCGCCGATGTCCTTGACTGTCACACTATCCATTTTACCTGACTTAATATCGTTGTGAAACTTCTCGTAAATGCTGTAGTATTTATTTCCTGAACTATCGTTGTAATTAAAGTTCACTTTTGTTTCGCGGTGGCAATTGATACACCATCCCATGCTCAGTTCAGCCATTTGTTGCACTTTATCCATCTGCTGGATATTTCCATGACAGGTCTGGCATTGTACATTTCCCACCTTCGTATGCTGTGAATGGTTAAAATAAACGTGGTCAGGAAGATTATGAATTTTTATCCACTCAGGAGATTTTGCATTGGCAGGGTCCCAATTAGCTCCAGGTCCCGGAGTAAAGCCGGCGTAGCTGTAAAGTTTTTTGATCTCCGCGGTTCCATCAATCTCATTCTTGTTCTCATCATAGATCTTAGGCCCTTTTTCATAGGCATTAATAGATTTATGACAGTTCATACAAATGTTCAGGGTTGGTATGCCCGCGTGCTTGCCCTCAAAGGCGCTGTTATGACAATATAAACAGTTGATCTGGTTAATACCGGCATGTACTTTATGAGAAAAGTAAATAGGCTGTGTTGGTTGGTATCCCTGTTGACGGCCAAGACCTATAGCACCTTTGCCCACATAATAACCACCTACTATAAATAATATGATGGCAAATAAAGCTATATAGATCTTATTGCGCCAGAATGGTACAGGCTCGGGCCGCAGAATGCTTTCCTTATCATCAGACAGCTTTTTCAGGTTGCTGTTTACCTGCATTAGAATCAAAGCCACAATAGCCAGGATCAATGAAATGATACCGAAGATCAGGGCATTCCTGTTTGATGTTCCTTCACCTTCAGTAGCAGTGGCACCTTCCCCTGTTGGCTTGGCAGCTCCGGGAGCTGGTGCATTCTTGATCCAGTCAAAGATCGCATCTATATCCGCATCAGATAATTGGGGAAATGATGGCATTATCTGGCCGAAGGTCTTATGTAATTCCTGTGTATAAGGTGTAGTTGGGATAAATGCTCCGGGATTATGCACCCACTTGTGCAAATTTTGCCTTGATTCAGCCCATGGCCCTCTTTCTTCAACCCCTCTCAGGTGCGGACCAGTGCCATCCTTATCCAGGTTATGGCAGGTTTGGCAATTCTGTTGAAATATCTGCTGACCTGATTGAGCTTTTATGGAGTTAAAAGAAATTAGAAGCAAAAGTCCTGGCAAAACACTCCTCTTAGCAATTATCTTAAAAAAATTCATAGAAAAGATTGGTCTGAAATGTGGATAATTTCCCGAATCGGGTGCAAAAATATGACAGGAATCTAACAAATCATCGAGGATGCAAAAAATTTTTTAACCCGCTACCAGCTTGAGTTTCAGCCAATTTTCAACCAGTTCCCGGAATAGGGGAAAGATTTATGTCATGTTTTTGTCTGATTCTCATCAGGTTGTTGAAATCTATATTATACCTATTGAACCCTCTTTTTCGAATCCCATTGGCTAAGGGTAATTTCGTAACAGCAATGAAGAAATTATGCTTGAAAACTTAAAAGAAAAATGGGGTGTCGGGGCTGGAAGGGTAAGCCTCATCCTGGTAACATTTGCTTTAGGGGGGAGCCTCACAGGATTTTTGGCCAGGAAGATCATTACATCTCTTGAAATTGACTCCCTGTTTCTATATATACCTGTTTATATAATATTAGTAACCATTCTTTGGCCGGTAATGGTACTATTGGTAAGCTTACCACTTGGCCAGTTCTTTTTCTTTAGGAGCTATATTCGCAGGATCGCTAAAAAAATCTCCCGAAAATGAACGAGGAATCTTCTTTATCCAGGCAATCTGCATCGCAAAAATTACAAGGGATCACCATTTTTGCCTCAGGGGCCGGTAGTAATGCCTCAAGGATTATAGACTATTTCAGAAATTCCACGCTTGCAAGGGTTTGCCTGGTAATATGCAATAAACCTGGCGCAGGAGTCATAAGTATAGCTGAAAAAGAAGGGATTCCTGTATTAATAATTGAAAAAGAACGATTTTTTAAAGGAGATGGATACCTGCCTGAAATCAGGCAAGCCAGCACCAACCTCATAGTATTGGCGGGCTTTCTATGGAAAATACCCCATTCATTAATTGATGCTTATCCACGCCGGATCATTAACATTCACCCGGCCTTGTTGCCCAAATATGGGGGCAGGGGCATGTACGGGCAATATGTTCATGAATCTGTGTTGAATGCAGGCGAAATGGAATCAGGTATTACCATTCATTATGTAGACGAACATTATGATAATGGAGATATCCTTTTCCAGACTGCATGCCCGGTACTCGACACAGACTCTCCCGAATCACTGGCCAACCGCATTCACCAGCTCGAACACCTCCATTACCCCCTGGTCATAGACGACCTGATTAAAAGCTTACAATAAAAAAGGCCGGGTACAGTTTCCTGACCGGCCTAAATATTATATATTAACTCTTAAATCTTCTTACTCTCCGCTTGCCACCTGCACACTTCTTTCAACGAAGGCAGTAAGGTCAGCACCTTTCAACATTCCCTGTGATAGCAGGGCAAGATCAAAGGCCTGCCTTGCCAGTTGCACTTTATGTGAGTCATCTGACTGCAGTATGCGCTGAACAAGCTTGTGATTACCATTTACAGCTACTTTATAGGTATCAGGCAATGAACCGTAAAAATTCATTCCACCGCCGCCGCCCATACGAGCCATGTCTTTCATCCGGCGCATCCATTCTTCCATGGTTATGGTTACAGGCAGTTCCCCGGCGGACAAACTTTCCACTTCCACCTTCATATTGGTATTGTTGATGGCTTTATCAAATACCTCCTTAACCATTTTTTGCTCGTCTTCTGTCAACTGGTGTGTTTGCACATCTTCCTTTTGTATCAGCTTATCCAATACATCAGCATCCACCCTTTTAAATGAAACCTTGTCCAGCTTCATTTCCAAATGTTGCATAAAATGATTATCAATAGGAGAATCCATCACAACTACATCATAGCCTTTCTTATTAGCAGACTGCACATAACTGTGTTGTCTTTCCTCATCTACCGTATACAGGTAAACAGTAGTACCATTCTTATCAGTCTGGAAATCCCGCACTTTTGCATTGTATTCTTCCAATGTATAGTACTCACCTGCAGTATTCGTCAGCAATATGAAATCCTTTGCCTTTTCGTAAAACTTTTCTTCACTCAGCGCCCCGTATTTCACAAACAGGCCTATATCCTTCCACTTATCTTCATAGGCCTTCCTGTCTTTCCTGAACAACTCGTTAAGCTTATCTGCTACCTTACGGGTTATGTAACTGTTGATCTTTTTTACATTACTGTCGGCCTGCAAAAAGCTCCGGCTCACGTTCAATGGAATATCCGGAGAATCGATCACACCATGCAACAGCATTAAAAATTCAGGAACAATATCCTTTACTTCATCGGTAATGAATACCTGGCGTGAGAATAATTTGATCTTATTGCGCTGTACTTCAAAATCGTTCTTCAATTTGGGGAAGTAAAGTACCCCTGTAAGGTTAAAAGGATAATCCACATTCAGGTGAATCCAAAACAAAGGGTCTTCTGCAAACGGGTATAGCTCCCTGTAAAACTTAAGATAATCCTCATCATTCAGGTCAGCTGGTTGCTTTGTCCATATGGGTGTAGTATTATTAATGATGTTGGGTACTTCGATAGTTTTGTATTTCTTTTCACCCTTTTCATCTTCTCCGTCCTCAACCGACTCCGACCTGGTCCCAAACTGGATGGGCACAGGCAGGAATTTGGCATATTTATCCAATATACCCTGGATCCTGTTTTCCTGTAGAAACTCTTCACTTTCTGAATTGATGTATAATATTACATCAGTGCCCCTTTCCTGCTTATTGCCTTCTGTGATCTCAAACTCAGTACTGCCATCACAGATCCAACGTGCTGGCTCTGCTCCTTCCTGGTAACTAAGGGTCTGTATTTCCACTTTGTCTGCAACCATAAAAGCAGAATAAAAGCCTAATCCAAAGCGACCAATAATCTCGTTGGCATCATTGGCTTCCTTGAACTTTTCCATGAATTCTGTAGCACCTGAAAAAGCTATCTGGTTAATATATTTTTTGATCTCTTCAGCGGTCATACCAATACCTTTATCACTGATAGTAATGGTTTTCGCTTTCTCATCTACCGACACTTGTATTGTCAGGTCGCCGAGTTCCTTGTTGTATTGGCCCAGGGATGATAAACGTTTAACCTTTTGAGTGGCATCCACAGCATTACTTACCAGCTCACGCAGAAAGATCTCGTTATCAGAATACAAAAACTTTTTAATAATGGGGAAGATGTTCTCTGTATGAATGGAAATTGTTCCCTTTTCTTGTACCATAGTCTAAAATATATTTATCTGTTCGTGTAAGTGATTGTACCATAGCTATCAATGCCTGTTCCAAACCAATGAAATTGCCAGATTGACAGGATGAATACGAAGATTAAATGTGAATCGGGTAGATCAGGTGCTTTGTTTCAGCTGGTTGATCTCAAAATTGCAGCGGCTAACGAATTCCCTGGCAATTCCTTCCAGGTCATTGTAATTAAGTGGTTTGGTTATAAGCTCAACACTCCATTGTTGTGCGAAGAACTGGTCTGATATACTGTTGGAAGTACTGAATAAAACGATAGGAATTGATTTCAGGTGTTGGTTATTCCTCACTTTTGCCAGGGCTTCTTTACCATCCATTACCGGCATATTTATATCAAGTATCAGCAGGCATGGAAGAACATCATTGGAATGCATCTTATTTAAGATCTGTAAAGCTTCCCAGCCATTAAATGCATGCACCACTTCGATATGGTCATGTTTCTCAAATGCTTCTTTCACCATGAACACATCATCAATGTCATCCTCAGCATATAAAATGGTGTGCTTACTTATCATTTATTAAAGGTATAAATTATGATGTAATCTTTTCACTTTCAATAGATGAAGCCGCTGAGAAATTCACGTATTCTTATCATAATCCGATTTTATTGATTTGCAGCAAGATTAAGCATTATACCGACCAAACCCTGGTCCTCATTGGGTGATTCGTTTCGTCTACATTAATGTGCTTTTGTTTTTTTGATACTTTAATCACTGTGTCTTTCCCTGATTTTTGTGCCCGTATTGTAGAATTGTATTCCTTTATTGTTGACTGTATTTTACATTATAAATTTTTATTGCCTTTCCATTCAAAAGGGCATCATCTTTGGATTTATTAAACTAAAGCATGTGTTATGGAAATGACAGCAGTAGTGTTACACGAGGGTGCTTTAGCTCATTACGATGTAGCAATAGGATATGACGGCAGGTGTTACGCACACCTTCAAAAATATAATGGCAGAAATGAAAATGCACCTCCCCAACAGTTAGTTCTTCAGAAAGAACGTAGAAGATGGGTGGCCGATGAAAGGTATAAAGACCTTTCCGATGAACTGGGCTATGCCATTGAATTGAAAGCGAAACCCTTACTGGACCGGAACCGCTTTGGAGGACATCCTGCAGGCTAATTTATTCATGTTTGCAATAGCTGATTAATTTAAGGACAGCTTTTTCCAGGCTTTTATAATTGGGAGGCTTTGTGATCATCTCTACCTGGTATTTGCGGCAGTAGAGCTTATCCAGTTCGCTATTGGATGTGGTAAAGATGACGAGGGGGATATCTTTAAACTCTTCCGATTGTTTGATCCTGGAAAGAGTTTCCTTCCCATCCATTATGGGCATATTAATATCAAGGATAATAAGAGAGGGGTAAGCAGCCTTTTGACCGGCGTTTTGTAAATAATCCATAACCTCCTGGCCGTTACGCACTTCTATAATCTGGAAATGGCGATTATTCTTCAGCAGGATCTCCTTCATAAGCATGAGATCATCTGCATCATCATCAGCCCAAAGAATGGTGTTTTTCAGCATGCTTATTATAGGGGTTTAGCCTCACGGGCATCGATATTATCTTTGCCAGACATCAAGTTCATCAAAGGTATTTCAACCAATTTTTACTATATAATTTCTTAGTCGGGTGCATGCAATTACTCGTTGAAATTTAAGAGAAGCAGGTCAGTTGCACCCTATTGTTAGGTAAAACCAACCTAATGGCATAGTTTTTTTGAAAAATATGGCAAATCATTGTAGCTATGAGAAAACAGTATAGCCTCCTATTTACCTCCCTTTTCTGCTTGTTATTTCTTTCTTCCTGTATTTCACGCAAAAAATATGAAGAATCTCTTACGCGGGAGCAGGACCTGATGGCACAGAATACTGAACTTAGGAACGAAATAACCCAGCTAAAAGGTCAAATAGAAGGTTTACAAGGCGATAATTCCAAATTGGTGAAGCAAATAGATGATGCCATGAAAGCTGCATCGCAAGCTACAGGAACGGCTAACATGACTCAAAAACAATTGGAAGCTGAACAAAAAAGGCTATGGGATCTCAGGAAGCTGCTTGACCAGCAAAGACAAGCTGTAGAAAATCTGCGCAAAAAAATGTCTGATGCGCTTACTGGTTTTAATTCCAATGAATTACAGGTCTTTACTAAAAATGGAAAAGTATACGTTAGCTTACAGGAAAAAGTGCTTTTCCCATCCGGTAGTGCGGTAGTAAATGCAAAAGGAAAACAGGCCCTGGCAACACTGGCACAAGTACTAAATGTGAATCCGGATATTAATGTTGTAGTGGAAGGGCACACGGACTCTATTCCTATCCATGGTAAATATGAAGATAACTGGGCGTTAAGTGTTGCAAGAGCCACATCTATTGTCCGCCTGCTTACTGATACGTATCATGTTGACCCTACCAGGGTTACGGCAAGTGGACGTAGTAAGTTTGAACCGGTTGAATCCAATGAAACTGCAGATGGCAGGCAACGCAACCGCAGAACAGAGATCATTCTTGCTCCGAAACTTGACGAACTGATGCAGTTACTTCAGCAAGGACCTGCACAACAGGATTCTGCATCAAGTCAATAAGTAAAAAATACCGTTAACACCTTTTCAGGAAGGTGTTAACGGTCAATGAATAAAAACAGCGTATGGAAGATCTGTTTTCTACCCAACTGGATGTTAACCATCAAAACATCACCTATCATGTCATCTTCGATAAGGAGCGATATACTTTTATACCCCAGGGTGCCAAAACCGCGGTTGAACCCTTTTCTTTTGTGAGGGAACAAGATGAGTGGCATGTAACCGAACTTTTAGACCCCACATTGAAAGCCCAGGCCATTGAAGCCCTCGACCGCTATTTATTCAGGCAACATTAATACTAAGTGCTTCCTATTACTTCCTTGATATTAAAATACTTAAAGGCCGGATAAACGTTTATAACAATATAAATTTGTTTATTTACGCTATGGAGGTACCCCTGATCCTTACTCTGGCCCTGGAAGACTATGCATTCCAGTTTTTTAATGCCCTAAGAAAGATCTATTACCCTGCCCATCTTAATAAAACAGATGCCCACCTTACTTTATTCCGCTTACTACCCAACGAGGAATCAATCATAGAAAAAGTGGCACTGATAGCGGCGCAGCAAAGTGTCATCACTCTGCAGGTAAAAGAACCCCTCCGCACATCCACCGGTGTTGCTTACACTATTGAAAGTGAATCTCTCATGCAATTGCATAGTAAGTTTCAACACGGCTGGGAACCATTCCTGATACCCCAGGACCGGGAAGAGTTATGGCCCCATATTACCATCCAAAGCCAGGCAAATCAGGAAGCCGCCACAGAATTGTTGCAATTCCTGAAAGATAATTTCTCCGCCTTTGAAGCTATTTCAACCGGGCTCCAACTCTGGGAGAATAACGGAGGCAACTGGAAATTATTCAGGGAGTTCCCTTTTGTAAAAGATTGATCGTCAGGCCTTCACTACTGTTTTTAAAAGGAAAAAGCTGATAGCCATTCCAATGCCACAACCTAATAAAGAGGAATAGACCTTATCCCGCCGGTTATTCAGGGCAAAAAGATTGAAGGCTACACCAAAAATGCCGAATAACAATCCTACGATAAAAGGTACCCAAAGAAAGTAAAAGCTATTGTTTTTCATATCGATCCCGTAAGGGGTAGCTTATAAAGGAGACCTTTCAATTTGAAAGGCCTCATGATTTGTTCTATGTTAATAATTTACAACCTGTTCCTCAATGGCCTGGGGAATCTCTCTCCACTCATATTGCTGGTTGCGCAACTGGGGTTCAAAACCTGCTTCCCTGATGGCATCCTGGATGGTGCGTGACGTGAACCTGTGTGGTGCTCCTGCAGCACTTACCACATTCTCTTCGATCATAATACTTCCGAAATCATTGGCGCCACCATTCAGGCATAACTGGGCTGTTTGCTTACCCACTGTCAACCAGGAGGCCTGGATGTTCTTGATATTAGGTAACATGATACGGCTGATAGCGATCATGCGGATATATTCTTCAGGAGTGGTAAGGTTATGTACGCCTCGTATACGTGTCAGCAGGGTATCTACATCCTGGAAGGTCCATGGAATGAAAGCCAGGAAACCCTTTGCATCCTGTGGCTTTTTAGCCTGCACTTCCCTGATCTTCACCAGGTGTTCAAATCGTTCCCTGATTGTTTCCACATGGCCAAACATCATGGTAGCGGATGTAGTGATATTCAGCTTATGTGCTTCATGCATAATGGCCAGCCATTCGTCTGCTCCACATTTTCCCTTGGAGATCAACCGACGCACCCTGTCAACCAATATCTCTGCACCCGCGCCCGGAAGTGAATCCAGCCCGGCTTCTTTCAGCGCTTTCAATACTTCGTGGTGGGTTGACTTTGCCAGTTTGGTGATATGTGCCACTTCGGGGGGCCCGAGTGCGTGCAATTTGATAGTGGGGAATTCCTGCTTGATCTGGCGGAAAATGTTAGTGTAAAAATCAAGTCCCAGCTCAGGGTGGTGACCACCTTGCAACAGCAACTGGTCGCCGCCATATTTTATTGTTTCCGTGATCTTTTGCCTGTAGGAAGGCATATCCGTTATATAGGCTTCCGGATGCCCGGGAATGCGGTAGAAATTGCAAAACTTGCAATTGGCAATACATACATTGGTAGTATTCACATTCCGGTCTATCTGCCAGGTCACCTTCCCGTGGGGCACCTGCTTCTTTCTGAGTTCATCAGCTACATACATCAATTCTGCCAGCGGCGCACGTTCGAAAAGGTGCATACCTTCTTCGATACTCAGGAACTCAAAGGCTAATGCTTTGGTATATAATTCGGAAAGATTCATAGCGCGGCAAATTTACAATGGTTTGCCAGCATTATGGATGAAAGGTTTGGCAGGAGACAAAGCTTAGAATAATTTTAATACTTCTGGCAATTGCAACTTTTAAAATATATCTTTTGTCCTTCTAAAGGAATGAAGAGAACCATAACGCTTATACTGCTTCTAGCATCCACCTATTCTTCTATTGCCCAGGAGGAGTTCATAGCACCTTCCCGTTATTTGTCCAGTTGCGGTTTCACACAGCTTACCGGGGGTGTAATCCTGTTAAGGGCCCGCCTGGAACCCTTTCCTGACACACTTAACTTTATCCTTGACAGCGGAAGCGGCGGCATTTCCCTTGATTCCGTCACTGTTCAATACTTCGGGCTTAAACCCGTGCCTTCAAATAGAACCATCAGGGGTATTGCAGGCATACGCCAGGTGAGCTTTGTTCATGACCAGGTGTTAAAACTTCCCGATCTCAGTATTGACAGCCTCGAATTCCATGTCAATGACTATTCAATCCTTACCAGCGTGTATGGAGAAAGAATTGATGGGATCATTGGGTATGCTGTGCTGAGTCGTTATATACTGAAAATTGATTATGACAGTAATAAGATCGAATTCTGGTCGAGAGGCTCCCTAAAATATCCACGCGGGGGCTACCTGTTAAGGCCCCAGATCAATATGCTCCCGGTGCAGTCACTGCGTATTAAGGATGAAAGAACCATTACCAGCCGTTTCCTTTTTGATATGGGAGCCGGCCTGAACATGATGCTGACCAGTGATTTTATAAAGGACAGCGCATTTATGCGTAAAAAAAGAAAATTCTTTACAAAGCAAGCAGAAGGCCTCGGCGGCAAGATTGATATGCAGCTTTCAGTGATCAAGGAGGTCAAGATAGGCCCTTACCGCTTCCGCAATGTGCCCGTCTATATTTTCGATGACACGTACAATGTTACCTCCTATCCTTACCTGGGTGGTATCCTGGGCAATGACCTGCTGCGTCGTTTCAATATCATTCTCAATTATGATCACAGGGATATATACCTGTTACCTAATAGCCATTATAATGAACCTTTTGATTATTCCTACACCGGAATGGAGCTCTTCTATGAAAATGGTCATATAGTTATTGGCGATGTGGCAAAAGGATCACCCGCCGAAGCGGTAGGCTTGAAAGAAGGAGATATTGTTATAGCCATCGACAGGAATTTTAACCAGAGCATTCAGCAATATAAGCTGGCGATTCAAAATGCAGGGGATAAGCTGAAAATGATCATTCAAAGAGGGCCAGATGTATTCGAATACAGTTTAAAAGTCAAAAGCATCCTCTAAACAAGGGCACAATGCCACTATCAGCATCCTATTGGCATCTTTTAAATACTTTTGCAACCCTTTGTAATAAGCACAAAGGCTTAACCTATACATTTGTCTGTTCACTTAAAATATTAGTACGTGGTTCAATTTGAAAGGTTCAATCTCGAAAATGGATTAAGGGTCATCGTTCACCAGGATACTTCTACTCCCATGGCTGTTGTCAATGTGATGTACGATGTGGGGGCAAGGGACGAAGATCCCGGTCAAACAGGTTTTGCCCACCTCTTTGAGCACCTTATGTTTGGTGGATCTGTGAATATACCTGTATATGATGAGCCCCTGCAAATGGCAGGAGGTGAAAACAATGCCTATACTACCAATGACCTTACCAACTACTATATACAGCTGCCATCAGAAAACCTGGAAACAGCTTTCTGGCTTGAAAGCGACCGCATGCTTTCCCTGGGCTTTACCGAGAACAGCCTTGAAGTGCAGCGCAAAGTAGTGAGTGAAGAGTTCAAAGAACATTACCTGAACAAGCCTTACGGTGATGTTTGGTTGAAATTGCGCGAATTGGCTTACCAGGTGCACCCATATAGATGGATGACCATTGGAAAAGAACTTTCTCATATTGAAAATGCCCAACTCCAGGATGTAAAGAATTTCTTTTTTAAATTCTACCGTCCCAATAATGCCATACTTGTTGTTGCCGGGAATGTTACGGTAGACCAGGTACGTGCCTTGGCAGAAAAATGGTTTGGTCCTATTGAGGCAGGTGAAAAATACCAGCGGAATTTGCCATCGGAACCAGCCCAAACTACGGCTAAAAAGCTCGAGGTCTTTGCCAATGTACCATTGGATGCCTTATATAAATGCTGGCACATATACCCGCGGTTAGACCATCGGTATTATGTTTCAGACCTTATCACGGAGATACTGGGTGGCGGTGGTTCTTCACGCTTATACCAGGCCCTGGTAAAAGAAAAACAGTTGTTCAGCAATATTGAATGCTATCATTTCGGCACACTTGATGCTGGTTTACTGGCCATTGAAGGCAAGTTGGTGAAGGGTGTGAAGATGGAAGATGCCGAAGCTGCTATTGAAGTGGAACTGGAAAAGATCAGGAATGAAAAAGTCACAGAAGCCGAGTTGGAAAAAGTGAAGAATAAAACAGAAAGCATGATCGCATTTGAAGACATGAGTGTCATGAACAGGGCAAACAGCCTTGCCTTTTATGAACTGTTGGGTGATGCCTCATTGATGAATACAGAGCTGGACCGCTACAATGCTGTCACAGTGGAAGATATAAAAGAGGAATCTCAAAAGATCTTCAGAGAAGTGAATAGCAGCACTTTATATTATAGATCCAAGGTATAATTAAACCGGCATAAGCATTAGCCTCATAACTGGCCGCTGGCAACCTTAATGCCATGTCAGCAATAAAACAAAAGATACATGTTAAACAGAACCATTGCTCCTCCCATAAAAGATGCTATAGAATTCAATTTAAGTTTAAAGCCTTTTGAGAAGCACACGCTCAATAATGGAGTTCCGGTATATGCAGTGAATGCCGGGGCAGAAGAAGTATTGCAATTGGAATGGGTGTATTATGCGGGCAACTCTTTTGAAAAGCATAACCTGGTAGCTGCCAGTACCAATTTTTTATTAAAGAATGGCACCTCCACCAAAAACGCTTTCCAGGTCAATGAGCATTTTGAATATTACGGCTCTTACCTGAACCGGAATTGTTTTAATGAAACTGCTGTCATCACCCTCCATTGCCTGGCAAAACACCTTGAAGTGCTGTTACCGGTAGTGAGAGAAATGCTGGTAGATGCCATCTTTCCTGAAGAAGAGATCAGCATTTACAAGCAGAATATGAAGCAGCGCCTGAATGTGAACCTGAAGAAAAGTGATTTTGTGGCCGGTCGACTGATTGATACTTACCTATATGGCCCCGAGCATCCCTATGGACGCTTCAGCCGCTTTGAAGATTTTGACAGCCTTACCCGTGAAGAAGTGCTGAACTTTTACCAGCAGTATTACCGCGATGGCAAGTTCCTGCTTTTTGCCGCAGGTAAGCTGCCATCCAATTTATTCTCGCTTTTGAATCAACATTTCGGTGATCTGAAAAACAGCACTGTAACAGTCCCGCTTATTCCATCAGTGCAGGCGGAAGAAAAAAAATACCGGGTTACCAACGATCCACAAGGTGTACAGGGCGCCATACGCATGGGATCTAATTTCCCTAACCGTCATCACCCCGATTTTACAAAAGCACAGGTGCTGAATAATGTATTCGGAGGTTTCTTTGGCTCCCGGCTGATGAGCAATATCCGGGAAGAAAAAGGATATACCTATGGCATTTACAGCTACCTGGAAAACCATATCCAGGAAAGTGCCTGGGTGATCAGCACAGAGGCCGGCAGGGATGTATGTGAAGCCACGATAGTGGAAGTGTACAAAGAGATGGAAGAGTTACGCAACGAGATAGTTGAAGAAGACGAATTACTGCTGGTACGCAACTATATGATCGGCTCTATTCTTGGAGACCTTGATGGACCCTTCCACATCATCAACCGCTGGAAAACCATCATCCTGAATGACCTTCCCGAAGATCATTTTTATAAACAAATTGAAACGATCAAAACTGTTTCCGCAGAAGAATTGCAACAACTTGCTAACAAATACCTGCAACCGGAGCAATTTTATGAGCTTGTGGTGGTGTAGGGGGAGAAGTTGAAAAGTTAACAGGTTGAAAAGTTGACAATTATGTAGTGTGAAGTTTTAAGGTTCAGGTGTGATACGTTGAGTTGATCAAACCTTCCCTCGAATTTGTTTTGACATAAAGTAACAGTGATCAATCCCTGTAATATATTTATGCCTGCGTTCCATAGGAATGATTCACCTAACGAACCAGAAACAAAAAACCATAAAACCAAAAACAGTACTGTTTCAAATTTGTTTGAAATACAGTAACAATTTATCATTACCTGTAATATATTTATGACTGCGTTTCATAAGAGTCTTTGACCTTAAGAACCAGAAACAAAAAACCATAAACTATAAACAGTACTGTACCATGCTGAAGACATCCTTTTTATGCCTCGCATTTATCTCTATTTCTGCCACACTAGTTTTTTGCAGCAATGCAGATAGCTCCTCTGTAAATACTGAAAACACTGAATCAGCGCTCATTACAGAAAATTTGGGTACACAATGGACTCCGGTAGCCCTGAACGATAAAGATGAAACCGTGAGTGCCTTTGTTACCACCAAAAAAGGCCGCCTGGTTGCCGGCACTTCAGCTGGTCCTTATATTTCAGACGATAAGGGCAACACCTGGAAACCTGCCAATATCAACCCGGATGACAAAGCAGCGGTTTTCAGCCTGGCCATGGATGCTTCAGGCACCATCTACGCAGGTCTAAGCCGGTATGGTGTGCTGGTGTCGGAAGACAATGGAGACAGTTGGAAATTATACAGTGAAGGATTGAACAAGGGTGGACCCAGGAGCAGCTATGCCATGCTGGCTGCAGGCAACAATATCCTGAAAGGAACAATGGAGAGCGGCGTGTACCTGTCTGATAATAAAGGCAAAAGCTGGCAACCTTCCAACAATGGCATACCGCTGGACCTGATTACCAGCAAGATGGTTTCAGTTTCACAACTTGTTCAGAATGACAAAACTGTCTATGCCCTTACCGACCTTGGTGTTCGTTATTCTACTGATAAGGGTAAGACCTGGAACAAGCCTGCACATAATGGTATTGTAAGGCTGGGCTACATGCAATCCCTTGCTGTTTCAAAAAACAATTTGTTTACAGGTATTGGCACTGCGCAAAAAGGTGTGTTCCTGTCCACTGACAATGGCAACAACTGGAAAGCTGCCGGGTTGGAAGGCAAAGCTGTTACTGCTCTTTTTGCAGCAGCTAACGGGGTACTTTATGCGGGAGCAGAAGGTGAAATTTTCCGTTCTGCTGACAATGGCAAGTCCTGGACCGCTATTGGCACGGGGCTTCCTAAAAAACCTGTGTATGCCATCGCCCTTGCCCCGGACGGAAAGCTATTGGCAGGCATCAACCGCACCGGTATCTATCTTCTCAAATAATCGATTAAAAGCCCACTTACATAAACCCTGGCCTCCAGGGTTTTTTTATTTCACCACTAAATATGGTTGTATCCTTTAGGCATCTACACCTAAGAAACTACACACTACAAACTACAAACTGTTCTATTTTTGAGAAAAATGAACTCTTATGGGTTTTATCATTAAAGTACTGATCACAGCTGTAGCTGTTTACCTGGCCGCCTACCTCTTACCGGGCGTCAACATTACCGATGTAAAAACAACCATTATAGTAGCCTTGGTACTGGCTTTGCTCAACACATTTATTAAACCGATACTGGTCATACTTACCATACCTATCACACTTATTACCTTAGGGTTGTTCCTGCTGGTGATCAATGCACTCATGGTCAAATGGGCGGCAAGTCTTGTTTCAGGCTTCACGGTTGATGGCTGGTTTTCAGCATTGCTGGTTAGCCTGATCGTGACCGTGGTAAGCTATATCCTGAACGCCTTTGTTGGGGACAGGGACTAATAATAATATGTATTCATGAACTTTCACCGCAAAGGACTCACTAACGAAGAACTGCTGCATCTTTATAAGCAACTACTCTGGCCAAGGCTCATTGAAGAGAAGATGCTCGTGTTGCTTCGCCAGGGAAAGATCTCTAAATGGTTTAGTGGCATTGGCCAGGAAGCCATTGCCGTTGGCGCTACCATGGCTTTGGAAACTGATGAATGGATCATGCCCCTGCACCGCAACCTTGGGGTATTCACCGCCCGCAACATGCCGCTGCATAAATTGTTCAAACAATGGCAGGGTAGCAGCGATGGTTATTCAAAAGGGCGGGAAAGAAGCTTTCATTTTGGAAGTCGCGAGCACCATATCTGCGGCATGATCTCCCACCTTGGTCCTCAATTGGCTATTGCCGATGGCGTAGCACTTGCGGCAAAACTTAAAAAAGAGAACAAGGTATCCCTGGCCTTTACAGGAGATGGTGGCACCAGCGAAGGCGACTTCCATGAAGCATTGAATACGGCAGCTGTCTGGGACCTGCCCGTTATCTTCCTGATAGAGAATAATGGCTATGGTTTAAGTACACCCGTGCAGGAGCAATACCGATGCGCCAGTCTCGCCGACAGGGCTAAAGGTTATGGCATGGAATCGGTCATCATCGATGGCAACAATGTGCTCACAGTTTACGATACCATTAAAGGCGTGCGGGAATACTGCATCAAAAACCAGAAGCCTTATTTGATCGAATGCCTCACCTTCCGTATGCGCGGCCATGAAGAAGCCAGTGGCACCAAGTACGTTCCCAAAGAATTGTTCGAAGCATGGGAAGTGAAAGATCCTATTAAAAATTATGAGCAATGGCTGGTGAAAGAAAAGCTATTGACAGAAACTGAGGTGAGTTCTATCCGTGCTGATCAAAAAAAGACCATAGAAGAAGAACTGCAAAAAGGTTTTAATTCGCCTCCTATTGTTGTGTCCACTGACATTGAATTGAAAGATGTATATGCGCCCCGTGTATCAGCCATCAATCATCCTGCAACATTAGATACTACAAGGGAAATACGTTTGATAGATGCCATTAAAGAAGGACTGCAGCAATCCATGGAGCAGCATCCCAACCTTATTTTAATGGGACAAGATATAGCGGAATATGGCGGTGCCTTTAAGATCACTGAAGGCTTTGTGCAGCAGTTTGGAAAGGAGCGTGTACGCAACACACCCCTTTGTGAAAGCGCTATTGTTGGCGCTGCGTTAGGCTTGAGCCTCGAAGGCTTCAAGTCCATGATGGAAATGCAGTTTGCCGATTTTGCGGCTGTAGGCTTCAACCAAATCGTTAATAACCTGGCTAAGATCTACTACCGCTGGGGGCAAAACGCTGATGTGGTGATACGTATGCCTACAGGTGGCGGCGTAGGGGCTGGTCCTTTTCACAGCCAGAGCAATGAAGCCTGGTTTGTGCATACACCAGGACTAAAAGTAGTATATCCATCTACCCCATCCGATGCCAAAGGATTGCTCATAGCCGCCATCAATGATCCCAACCCGGTCATGTACTTCGAGCACAAAGGATTGTACCGCAGCATCAGCGGACCAGTACCCGAAGTATATTATGAAATAGAAATTGGCAAGGCCCGCCAGGTGCAAACCGGTGATGATCTATCTATCATCACTTATGGCGCAGGTGTTCACTGGGCGGAAGATTACGCTATGGAGAATACGCATGTATCTATAGACATCCTTGACCTCCGCAGTTTATTGCCACTTGATTACGATGCTATTGCCGCCTCTGTAAAACGCACGGGCAAAGTACTGATCCTACATGAAGACACCCTCACTGGTGGTATTGGAGGAGAGTTGGGCGCCTGGATCGCAGAGCATTGTTTCTCCTGGCTGGATGCACCTGTTATGCGTTGCGCCTCATTGGATACTGCAGTTCCATTTAATTTGGAATTGGAAAAGAATTTCCTGGCGAAGGCAAGACTGGAGAACAGTATTAACAAGCTTTTGAATTGGTGATCATTCAAAATGCCTCATATGTCAAACAATGAAACTAACCCATTCTTCGCACCTGCCTTTCCCGATGAGTCACCGCAGCAGTGGCTAACATCTTAGGTAATCCTGCGAGGGACTCATCGGAGAACCGTCACTTGCACTCTTTCTTCCAATTTACTATCTTATCACCCCATGGCTGTACACAAACCCGTAGCCAGACCAGGCATTTATTTTATAACGTTCACCTGTTACAAATGGCTACACTTGATTGGTAAAACAAATGCCTATGATGTAGTCTATTATTTCCTTTCTCATCTTAACCAAAAAGGCCACCAGGTAGTCGGTTATACTATTATGCCAAACCATGTGCACCTTTTATTATTCTTTGCAAGTGATAATAAGTCTTTAAATACAGTGATCGGCAATCTTAAGCGATTCATAGGTTACGAGATCATAAAAAATTTGCAGGCGCGAAATGAGAAGGAAACACTTGCTATTCTTACCCAGGGTGTAGTAGATGCTGAGCGTAAAAAAGGCAAACTTCATCAACTGTGGCAGGGCAGTTTTGATGTAAAAGAATGCAGAACAGAAAAATTCATCCTGCAAAAGCTAAATTACATGCATCAGAATCCATGTGTCGGGAGGTGGGGGTTATGTAAAAACACGTATGACTATGCTCATAGTTCTGCGGCTTTCTATGAAAAGGGAAACAGAAACAATAAATTGCTACGGGATTACCGGGAGTTTATGGGATTGCTGCTGGAACTGGAAGAAAGCGAGTGGGATAAACAAAACCGATGAGTCCCGCGGGAGAGATTGAGAAGGCATGCTTCTGCTGCGGTGACTCATCGGGAAAGAAAGTGCACTTCAAGGATGCTTTATCAGGAAAATTCCCGGGGTCTCCCCAAACACAATGCCTTGCAGGGAAGACCCCGGGCGGACAGTGAACTCATTTTAAGAGTACTGTATTTTGGGTGCTGCTTGTAGCGTTTTTAAGTATCGATATTTATTGTTTAATTCCTTTCTTCAAGCCCTGAAATCGCATCAAACCACTGACTTCCTTATTATAACTTCTTTCCTTTCCCGATGAGTCACCACAGTAGTGGCTAACACCGTATAAAATCCTGCGTGGGACTCATCGGAGATAATAACGTCCCTTTCCCTTTTTCTTCCTTTGCTATCTTATCAAAACCGATAAATCCCCAGGGAGAGATTCCGAAGGAAAACTACTGTTGCAGTAAATCATCGGGGAAGAGAAAGATCATTTAGTTCCATGGCACCTTTTATTTGAATCCTTTAAAACTTATAATAAATTAGAGAACTTACATTCTTTTGAATTTCTACCCATGAAGAAATATTTATACAGTGTATTCGTATTTTCCTTTTTTCTCTTTGTCATCCCTTACCTGCTGCATAGCTTAGCTAATGAAGAGCCTGTGCTGGTAGAAACTGCTAATTTTTTAAATACTTATAACTCGGTAATTAATTATGTTTCTATTGCACTTGGTACATCATCAGGCCTTTTCTTATCCTTACTCCTTTTTAAAGAAAGAAAAACCGCAGCAATAATTGAAAAAGCAGTAAAAAGAGATGCTGCATGGGATTTATATTATTTAAAGAACAGAGCCCGCCTTGCATTTTATCAATTTTATGATGCTCTTATAGAAAGAGATTTCTCTGTAGTTCCCAATTTTCTTACCCAATCTTTTTACAAAGAATTCTTCCAGGAAAATCTTGTCCCTGGTGTAACCAATTATGAGGTTGTTAACCCTATTGAAATAACGGATACTCATATTATTGGAGTAGAAGACAAACTAGATAACACATGTGATAGTTATACTGCCTACATCTCGGGATATATCATCTGTCCCAGGGACCATTCATCAATATCAAATGAGTTAATAGTTGATAAATCCAGTTTTAAAGTGATCTGTTCTTTTTTGCGTGAAAAGGACGAATGGAAACTAAATGATATCAATGATAAAGTGAACTTATTGAAGCTTCTTAAACAAAAACTGGTTTATGAAGAATAGATCGAACAACATCAAACCACCGCCTCTTTATTATACCGCCTTCTGTATTCCAATGGAGACATCCCCGTAACTTTTCTAAACACTTCGCGAAATGCTTTCACATCAGCATAGCCCACTTCATACATCACCTCGTTGATGGTCTTCCGGCTGGTCTCCAATGCTTTCTTTGCGGATTCTATTTTCACCCTTTGTAAATATTCCACCGGCGTATTACCTGTAGCCTTGATAAACCTGCGGTCAAAATTGCGCCGGCCCACAGCAAACCTGGCTGACAAATGCTCTACGGATATCTTTTCCTGCATATTGGTTTCAATATACGCCTGCGCCTCTTTCACCATTTCATCCCCATGCTGCTTCTGCCCGGTAAATATGGTAAATGCCGACTGGCTTTCCCGGTCCATTTCAATCTGGAATACCTTGGAACAATAGATCGCTGTCTGCCTGTCAAAATATTTCTCTACCAGGTAGATCACCAGGTTCAGGAAAGAGTAGGCGCCGCCGTTAGTATAGATCCCGTTTTCATCCGTGATCAGCCTGTCAGCCTGCAGATCCACCTTGGGAAACAGTATTCTGAAAGTATCGGCAGCCGCCCAGTGCGTGGAACAGGTCCTTCCATCCAGTAAGCCTGAAGATGCCAGCAAAAAAGCACCCGTACAAATGCTGGCAATCTCTGCACCATTTTTATACTGTTGCTCTATCCATTCAATGAGTTGGCCATTTGCCTTAACAGCCTGTTCGTAATTATGATTTAAGGAAGGAATGATGATAAGATCTGTTTTGGATATATCCTGGATCTCTTTATTTGGCGTTACAGTAAACAGGCCGTTATAGAAGTCAACCTTGTTGGATATGCCCGCCAGGTCAATGGTAAACAGCTCATTCCTGCCCGATTGTTTCCAGTAAGCATTAGCTCTCGAAAATATCTTGTACGCCCCCACAATGCTACTTAGATTGTTGCCATCCCCATCAGGAACAACAATGGTCAAATGTTTCATACTCCCTGTTTTCAATGTTTAAAGGTAACCATCCTCTTTGTCCGGATCAACCCATGAGAAAGTCCATTTAACACCCCGTAGTACCCATATTTAGACAATAGCTTTGTTGTCTTCCTTTTTCTTCACTTAAATAATAATGAAATGAATACACCCGATTTAAGTTTTACACTGCTGGTTGACCAATCGCCCGAGGTAGCTTTTAATGCTATCAGGAACGTTCGCGGATGGTGGTCTGAAAACATTGAAGGCAACACCGGGCAATTAAATGATGAATTCATTTACCGCTACAAAGACATGCACTATTCCAAACAAAGATTAGTGGAACTGGTCCCCAACCAAAAGATCGTTTGGCTGGTAACAGAGAGCCAGTTATATTTTTTGCAGCACAAGGAAGAGTGGACGGGCACCCGGATCAGTTTTGAAATTACCAGGCAGGGTGATAAAACCCAGGTACTATTCACACATATCGGGCTGGTTCCCGGTGTGGAATGTTACAGTGCCTGCCAGAAAGGATGGAGCCAGTATGTGCAGCAAAGCCTGTTAAGCCTTATAACCACAGGCACAGGAGCGCCGGATAAAAAGATAAATGAGAAGGCTGAAGCCATCAATAATTAAATCAATCAAAATGGAAAACGATACAGCAACAATGACCACACAGGAAGTTGCAGCAAGATTCAATGAGCTGGCCAGCCAGGAAAAATGGTTCGAGATACAGGACGAGTTATTTGCCGATCATGTGAGGAGCATAGAGCCCTCCACAGCAAAATACCTTCACAATGCGGAAGGAAAGGCGGCCGTTCGAAAAAAAGGAGAGGACTGGGTGAAACTGATCGAAGCTTTTCATGGCGGTCACACCACTGAGCCAGTAATAGGTGGTAATTTTTTTGCAGTTGGACGGGTAGCAGATATCACAGTGAAAGGCATTGGCAGAATGAAAATGGACCAGGTCATGCTCTATGAAGTGCAGGACGGACAGATCGTTTTGGAGCAGTTCTTTTATTGATTAGGTCCATTCTTTCTCCGCGGTGTTTCATTTCCCTCACAGGAAAATTGACTCGCGGATTTTATTTTCCACCTTGATACGTTTTTAAGTTTTGTCATCAGCGTTGCAATAAAAAAAGGCCGGGAGCTTCACACATTAGCGGAGTCCCCGGCCTTATTATCTTTCGGTTCTCTTAATCAAGGAATACCCAATCAATACCGGTCCACTTTTATGAACTTTGAAACGCCATAAGTTTGATCAGCGACATTCAACTGCATGGAATAATTTCCTTGTATCAACCTGCTGATACTGATATTTTGCAAATTCATGCCCTCCTGCACTACTATGCTTTGTTGCCCAACCAATCGGCCTGCCGCATCATGAATCCTGATCATACCTGTGCCCTGCTCCTTTGACAGGAAATTGACAGAAACCTGAGATAGGGCCGGGTTAGGGTAGACAAAGAACGAATGATTGTCATAACCCTTGACTTCAGCTATGTTGGAATAAAGGTATTTTCCAGTTCTCAGCACTAGCCGCAAACGGTAATAAGAGATATTATCGTAGTCATTATTATCCGGCAATCGATAAGTATCGCTAAATCCGGAAATGCTGTTAGCCCATACATTATTGATCACTTCAAAATGCATGCTATCTGACAGTGATCGTTCCACAATAAATTCTTCATTGTTGATGCCATTGGTAGCTTTCCATTGCAATCCCACCAGGGCCGTATTGCGGCGTTCACCAGTTAAATGAAGTGTAGGCGAAGGTTCTCTCAATAAAGTACACTGTTCTCTCAGCATTTGCATTTGACCCTCCAGGTCTAAACCTGCGGGTTTTGGTTTACTGATGGCAGGAATGGAAGCCACCTTTATTTTGCTGGCTGCAGAAACAATGATAGAAGGAGGCTGTTTCAGGGCATATTTAAAATGCCCGGCACCATTCTTCACCAGGGTAAGCTGTGCCCACAAAGGAGAACTGCCAAGCAAAACCATGATCACACCAAAAATTTTATACGCTTTCATGTTCTCAATTTTTTAATGTTCATGAATGTTCTCAGTAGTAATTAAAAGCTTTAGCTCCTACAAAATCCCATCCCCCTTTAGAGACCTCTCCAGGTCCTACTGTATTGGGATCCTGCATGGTATATTGCCAGGCAATCCTTGAAAAAGCAAGGCTCACTGAAACGATAGGTCTTTCGCTGGAACCACTTTCCTGGACTGAGACTATATTAATGTTTTCGAGGTGTATTCTATAGTAAACAAAAGGTGTAGCACCCGAAGTGATAAAAGTTACATCTGCACTTGGAATGATCTTTCCGGAAGTGATAGCGTTTTTTAATTGCACGTTTGACTTATCCAGGGATATCATAAAATTCAACTCACTAGCAATTGCCTTGCAGGTAGAAGTTTTGGTGCTTCCACTGGATACCTGGTTACAACTGCTTATCCCATTGGAATAAGAAAAAACATCGATCTCATTTGCATGCCCTGCCTTCAAAGACTCCCCTTGAATATTATCTATTCGGAGAAGAACGTCTGTTGATTGTCCAGAGCTTTGAAAACAAAACAATAGAGGTGCACTGAATAATGCTAGGTAAATGATCCTTTTCATAAACATGTAGTATTTGTTGATTAGAAAATAAAAAACACTTTACAGCTTTAAACATAGAGAGGCTCCCCACCAATCATTTCTCGCATGAAAGAGGCCAAAACGACATTACCTTAACCAGGCAATTAATTTTTAATGGATCAAAAACAGTGATAACAGGGATTGGAAATGAAAAGACACTAGCATTATTAATGAACACGAAAGAGTTGGATCAAATAGAAAGGTTGTCAGAGAGTAATAGGTAGCTTATAATTTATCAGGAAAAAACTTGCTTGTATAAATCTACACTTAATTTTTTCACATCTCCAACTAATTTATTTCTGAAGCATAATGATTATTGATCATTTCATCTACTATTAAGTTCATTATTAATTAGAAGATTACATGCCTTTGAAATGATTATGCAATGCCTGGAGGAAATTATCGTAAATTATATGTATAACAAGTTAACACTTCCAAATGCACCTCAAGCTTTTGACCGGTCTATTACTTGCTTCTTTCCTTTCTCTGTCAACATCCGCGCAAACAAAAAAGACAAACAATGCTCATAAAGCAATCATCTGCCTTACCTATGATGATGGCCTGGAATCACAGCTTACAACCGGCATCCCGCAGTTGGACAGCCTGGGCCTAAAAGCTACATTCTTCCTCAATGCCATCCAGGGATCTTCACCATCTGACGTCATAGGACAAACGCCTGAAGCTGTTTTGGGCTGGACCAATGCAGCAAAGCATGGGCATGAACTGGGCAACCATACTTTGTTTCATCCCTGTCCCAAAAACCTGGGTTGGGATAGCACTGTTTCCATTGAAAATTATACCATAGACAGGATCTTAAAGGAGATCAGCACACAAAACGCACTCCTTACCCTACTCGATCCAAAAAGAAAAAAACGCTCCTTCGCTTTTCCCTGCAACAACAATTTGATCCAGGGCCACGATTATGTAAAGCTGGTTCATGACAAAGGCTTAATCAGATTTGCCAGGGGAGGTGGTGACAGCAATAGTGTAATTACAGATTTCAAACACCTGGATCCATTGAATGTACCTTCCTGGCATGTATGGACAGGAACAACCCTCGATCAATTGATCTCTTTCGCGGAAAAAGTCAAAAAGAGTCATGGCATGGGTGTGTACCAGTTTCATGGTGTTGGCAGCCAAATTTTTAAGATCTCCAGCGAAACGCACAGAACATTCCTGGAATATTTAAAGGCACATCCCGAAGAGTATTGGGTAACTACTTTCTCTGAGGCCATGCAGTTTGTTACTAAATAATAGTCCTTTTTTGTTCATTTTTATAAAACTGCGTTGATACATGCTTGTTTTATATTATTAATGTTTAATTTGTTAGCTATACCTCGAGTTCGCGAGCAAATTCAATATGTACCACAAAAGATTCGCAAATATTCGCATTACAAGCAACCTTTTGACAACTAACTATCCCAATGGCACTATTTGACATAAACGACAAAGGAAAACTAACTTTAATTAAAGAAGCGGACTTTAAATTAGAAAGAGAAATTCAAAAGCTCATTGAAGACAATCTAAAACTCGTTTTTGGGTTCGAATATGTCCGTTCAGAATTTGGTATCAACAATTTTAGAATTGATACATTAGGTTTTGACAAAGATCAGAAGTCATTCGTTATAATTGAATACAAAAGGGACAAAAATTTCAGTGTCATTGACCAAGGCTATGCCTATTTATCGTTAATGCTAAATAACAAAGCAGACTTCATTCTGGAATACAATGAAAATTGTTTAGACACTCTAAAAAGAGATGATGTAGATTGGAGCCAATCGAAGGTCATTTTCATTTCGCCGTCTTTTACTTCTTATCAACGCGAAGCGATAAACTTCAAAGATCTTCCCATCGAACTGTGGGAGATAAAACGGTTCAATAATTATACAGTTAACATAATAAAAATTCAAACAGCTGGCGCTAAGGAAAGCGTTAAGACAATATCCAGACAAGATGAAACAATTGAAACAGTCAGTAGAGAGATAAAAGTTTACACCGAACAAGAACATCTTGACGTTGCAACTGATGAGACTAAGGAGCTTTATGAGAAAGTAAAACTCTCTATACTTAATCTTGATAATTTGGAAGTAAAGCCAAAGAAAAAATATGTTGCATTTGTGGCAAGTTCAAATGTAGTCGATATTCATATCCAGCGTAACGGGTTGAAACTTTGGCTTAATCTATCAAAAAACACCTTAGATGACCCAAAGAATATCGCAAGAGACGTCAGTGAAATTGGACATTGGGGAAATGGCGATTACGAAATATCATTAAAGACGGACGAAGACATTGAGTACATAATGAGTTTAATAAAGCAATCGCTGAAGCGCAATAAAAAGTAGGTATTTATAGAAAGTTATCAGCCAGCATATAACAAAAGGTTGCAAATGCCTTTCCCGATGAGTCACCGCAGCAGTAACTAACAGTTTAAGATATCCATCGCGGGACTCATCGGAGGTAATCACGTCATTTGCACTCATTCTAGCATTTTATTATCTTTTCACCTTTGACAGTTACAATATCCCCTATGCAAAAGACAATTGCAATAATAATTCTCGCACTTATCTCAAACTCTGTATTTGGCCAGGCAAACTATGAGACGTTCAAAAAATTATTCAAAGCCAATGACACAGCCAAAATAAGGACTTTACTAACCGAATGGGAAAGAGCGAATCCCAATGATCTTGAACTGTATACTTCTGCACAATTATTATTTCTCTATTTCAAAGCAGGAAGAGGTTTCCCTTGATAAACAACAAAGAAGCGAAGAGAGTTATCAGTTAACCGATAGCACAGGAAAAGTCGCGGGCTATATAAATTCAAATATTGGCTATGACAATAACAAATTGAATGAAGCCATAAAATATGCCAACAAAGGCATAGACAAATTTCCTAACAGGTTAGACATCAGGTTTGGCAAGTGCTATTTGCTTCAGCAAATTGGCGACTTTGAAAATTTCACAAAAGAAATAATTAAAACTGTGGAGTATTCTCAAACAAACAAAAACAATTGGCTGTGGACAGAGAACATAAAACAGGAAAATGGTACGGCTTTCTTTTTAGAAACCATTCAATCATATCTGAAAGAACTTTACGACACAGAGGACGACAACTTACTACCAAATATGATCGAAATAGGAGAAACAACTTTAAAATATTACCCAAACGAAGTTGAGATATTATCAACTACATCTGTAGCATTGATGTTGACAAAGCAGTATGATAAGGCTATTCAATATTTAAAACATGCTGAACAACTAGACCCAAAGGATTTCATTGTATTAAATAATATTGCGCAAGGGTATAAACTTAAAGGCGACAAAATCAATGCAATAAAATATTATGAGTTGGCTGCCAAATATGGGGACGAACAAGTGAAAAGACAGGCAAGAGAAAATATTGAAAAACTTAAAAAAGTAAATTAAACGGTTGGCAAGCTCTTTCTTTGAGAGTCGCATTTTCCTCAATTCAGATTTCCGCCCGGCGTCTCTCCTATATCTTTTGTGCGAAAGCCAGAGAGACCCCGGGGTTAAATTTGAGCACGATCTGGAAAATTCCCGGGATCTCCCTACACAAACCCAGGCAGGAAGACCCCCGGGTGGCCCATAAGAATTATAATATCAAGATTATAATATGAACCTCATTCCATATGAGAACTATTACCTAACAACCAAATTGACACCTCATCAGGTTGTTTCACTGTTGCAAAACAATATTATCCCCCGAAGCCGGGACATATTTCGTAGTAATACAAACACAACAAGGCCCTATGAAGGATATATCGTCCATAACACATTCGAAGTTTCAAGAATAATACAGTATCGCAATTCTTTTCTGCCAATTATTAAAGGACAGGTTTATAGGGAAAATGAAGGAAGTCGCATCCATGTAAAAATGAAATTGCATTCTGTTGTTGCAGGTTTCATGCTGGTTTGGATGAGCGGAGTTACTTTAGCATTAATAGCGGTCTTCATCAAGATGCTTGTCCACAAAAAGTTCGAACCTGCGATTTTCTTTGTGTTACTTATGCTTCTCTTTGGTTATGGGCTAACTTTAGGAGGTTTTAAATATGAGAGTAATAAGTCAAAAATGTTTTTAGCCCAATTGCTGGAAGCTAATTGTATTTAATGGCTTCCTGGGGATACTGAAGCAAAGTTCATCATTAACAAGGAAAATCAATCATTACAGAACCATGCCGAACAGAAATACCACCCTTGCTTCCCGCCTACGCGAAGTGCTCCTCGATGGTCACTGGATCGCCAATACCAATTATAAGGAGCAATTACAAAGCATCAATTGGAAACAAGCCATTCAAAAAGTTGACAATTTGAATACCATTGCAGCACTCACCTTCCACATCAACTATTATATGGAGGGACTGCTGAACGTTTTCAATGGCGGCAAACTTGAGATCAGTGATAAGTACAGTTTTGACCTTCCGGAAATTAAAACAGAGCAGGACTGGAACCATCTAGTCAGTACCTTTCTCCGCAATGCAGAAACCTTCGCCAGTAAAGTGGCACAGATGGAAGATGCCATCTTTGATCAACCCTTTGTAGATGAAAAATATGGAAGCTACTTACGCAATATAGAAGGCGTTATTGAACACAGTTATTACCATTTAGGCCAGGTATCCATAATACGGAAGATGATCACGCAACACCAGTTATAAGCATCTACTATTATAAATGATTATTTTGTTGGAGAATATTGATTTGTTGTAATACTTTAATAAGTACTACAAAATATTCGCAAGTATGTGCGCAAGCGTATGCAGACAGTCCTAAGTACGATAATTATAAGCGTGTTTCTCTGTTCTTGCCGGGACAGATACAATCGATATGTGCCCACCTATTTCGACGGTGAACAGTTTGTTGAGCGTCAAGACTCTTTGACACCGCAACATAAGGAAGGGATCAAAAAAGTATTTGCTTTTTACGGGGTGCCGTTTCGAACAGATAGCAATTCGGTATACTACCGGGGAACCATCGAAAAAGAGCTGCTTTTGAACTATTCGAAGAAAGCTATGGACAAAGACTGGCTGGCGACTCATATGTTCATACTGACACAAACGTCATGTGCCGGACATAGTCAGCAGCAAGCATTCAAGACTCTAGATTTTGGTACTTTTACAATTGTTGTTCCTGACTCTTGGCGGAAGTCAACTGCCCAAGGGATAGATTCCTATGTAAGCAACATCATCATTGATAGTTCGGACACCCTTAGCTTTGATTTAGGACATTTTTCTAACCCTTTATCTGAGCGTGACCCAATCATTTTTCAAGGGAAGACTTCAAGAATCGTGGATATTCCGACAGTACTGATCTGATACTGGTGGACGATTACAGACAGGCAAAGGAACTGGACCAGTATAAAAAGCAAAACTTACTCTGGGATTCTGTCGATGGTAGGGAAGCAAAAATTGTATATCCACGAAAGTCGGGAATAGGCATCACAGGAGTATATATCGATAGCCTGTGGACAACAAAGTTTGGAAAGGACCGATTTGAACTAAGTGGTGAAAACATGAAACCAGAGAACCAACGACTTTTTCTTCAGGCAATTAAAACAATAAAGTTCAAAAAAACCGAATAGTACTGCCCTAACAGTGGCTTTTTGCAATAGCGGAGATCGGGCAGAACACGGGACTTTCACCATCACTGCTTTAAATTGTCCCATTTTTACAAAGGGCAAACTGTTGTCCTAAAGAAATTTGCAGAATCAATAAAATTCAAAACAAATGCGAAAATTATCTCTTTTCATTGCAACAAGTTTAGACGGCTACATAGCAAAACCCGATGACGATCTTAGCTTCTTAAAACTCGTTGAAAAGGAATGCGAAGACTATGGTTATACCGAATTTACAAACACAATTGACACATTAATTATTGGCAGAAAAACCTATGATTATGTGCTTAAAGAAATCGGCGCATCTCATTATGACAACGGGCAGCGGGATGTGTATGTCATCACCAGAAATGAAAGACCGCAGGTTGGTAGAACGACTTTCTATACAGGAAACCTGGCCCAACTGGTTGAACGATTGAAGGCTGAAGAAGGAAAAAATATTTATTGTGATGGTGGTGCAGAAGTTATAAATGAACTATTAAAACACGACCTGGTAGACGAGTTTATAATTTCTATTATACCGGTTTTATTGGGTGATGGAATTAGGCTTTTTCAGGACGGAAGACCTGAGCAAACTCTTGAATTCATTACGGTAAAAACATTTGAAACAGGATTGACACAACTACACTATAAGCGAAAAAGTAAACAATGAACAGCCAAACAGGTATTGGCTCAATTAAATTAAACATCCGGCTATACTAAAGCTTTATGAGACAGTCCTTAATTCTCTTGACATTATTTGGCGTATTACTTTCATGTATTAATACTGGCAAGACTAATGTTTTAACCAACACAACTCTAAACCAGCATGGTGACACAACATCCACTAAAAACGAGCGACAAAATTTAATTAAAGAACTAAAGAGACTTCAAGCCGCTTTTGCATCTAATGAAAAAGGTAAAATTGCAGACCTATTTAGTTTCCCAATATCTAATGAGGCCTTTGGTATTTATATTGACGACAGCACCTTTAACGAACAACTTGACAAAAATGGTAGTAAGGTGACAAGGCCTATGTTCATCCGGTCTTATCCTGGCATTGCAGAAAGTTTGCAGATTAACCAATTAAACCAACTGTTTAAAAAGCTAAACCTTGACAACCTATTACAGAAGGATAGTTTAGAGTATGAAGCCATCATCAAAGTTGAACCATGTTATTATTTCTATGGAATTAACGTTGAAAATGATCTTGTAACACTAACAGTAGGGACAAATTCAAACAAAGACTACAAGAGCAAAAATATTTCAGAAGACGAGATCCCGGAGAATGACAGTTCAATTTGCGAACATGTACTATGGTGGAAATTCACATTCGACGGAAAGAAACTTTACTTCAAAGAGATTTCAGGTGCAGGATGACAAGTTGCAGCGCCTAGACGATCACCAAATGGTTTTTCTTTCATTAGAATACCTTTTCAAAAGAACTCTTCAAAAAGAATAAGTCATTGCGAGGCGCAGCACTGCCCTTGTGCACTGAGCGCCGTGGCAATTTCATACTATTGAACTAGATTTTCCAATAATGTCAATTCCTCGTAATGCGCTTTTGATTGAGTTAATCATTACTGTTAGAAAATCCCCCTTCAGCACGTGTTCGATATGCAGACTGTCTACTTTCCCCCTTTGCAAAGGGGGACTTCGGTCACTCCGCACATTGTAAGCTTGCCAGAGGGGGATTTTGTTCTATGGATAATGCGGTTATACGTCTTAGGATTGATACGACGAAGAAAAGAATAGTTCACACCGAATATTTTACTGACTGCAATTGACTACCCTTTGACCTTGTCATTCCGCCATAGGCGGAATCTGTGGTAAAAGCATAAGCAGCCTTAAACCATTTAAGACTCAACGACCTAAAACCAAAAAAAAGAAAACGTTTCTAATCTATGCATGCGTAATAGTTTCTATAAAGCATTGACGCCGCTTTAATGCAGTTCAAAGATCCTTCGTTCCTCAGGATGACAAAAAATCAGTGTTTAATGTTTTCAATCAATCCTAATTTCAAATGCACCCATAAATTTTATAAAAAAACGAGGACTGATTTATTCCTTCATCATCCAAGGAACTCGCTAACTATTTCAACAAATAAAACAACATGCTACTACTTCGCCTTAGCCACCCTTTGATTCTCCTTCAGTTGAAGCAAGGGCACAACATGATCAATACCATCAGCTTTTAATTTCTGTATCATAGCATTTGCCACTTTTCTACCCAATTCAAGGCCTACTTCATTATCTGTCCGGAAATGAATGCCTCCCTGGAAACGTGACTCCGCTGCATCTTTTGCCTTCTTCTGGAAATAAGCTTCCTCTGCCGGGAAGAAATAAGAATACAATGCTGCCTGCATGCCACTTATTACTGCATGACCGGAAGGATAGCCCGGGAAGGGAGGCGTAAATATCAAAACAGGATGGAATGTAGTATCATACTGATCCGGGCGGGTACCCCAATACGTATACTTGGCATCCCAGCAAGCCGTGAAAGCATCATACTGACCAATGGCTGTGATGGCATACAACCGGGCTGCCGCCGGGGGATCCAGGTTTAGGTTGTACTCAAAGATCTTTTTATTCAGTGCTTCAAACCAGAAGTCCTGGCTGGCCCAGTAAAAAGCGTTGGCTGTGGACCTGAAACCAGGCTTGAAAGCCTTCAGTTCCGCCATGTCCTTTGCATAATCAGGTGGAGGGCCCGGACGAAACTGGCTCGCGCTATCCAGTACAACCGTCTTACTCAAACCCGCCTGTGGCAGCATGGGCTTGCCCTTCCATATGCCCGCACCTCCAGGCCTCTTGCCATTCCAGGGGATCTTGCAGGTAAAGTCTTTGGTATGCTCTATTTCCTTTTCAGCAATACGCTTTCCCAGTTCAAAACCGGCATGTGTATCACTGGGCCAGGCAGTTCCTGCAGCAATACGTGAGGCCATGGCTTGCTCTGCCATATGGTTCACTGAATCTGCCAGTGAAGGAAAGAAATGAGCAATGATAGTAGCACCCACACCTGCTGCTACGGAGTATTCACAGGGATAGGAAGGACTTGAGGGCTTCACGGCAAATACTTTAACACGGTTATCAGCAACAAACGGGCGCGGACGCTGGTAAGCATACTTGGTATCCCATGCAGCTACAGTTGCATCATAGATTCCCGTTCCCACCAGCATGTTGGCCAACGCACCGTTGCCACTGGTATCGGTCATCCATAATTTATAGATCATCTCTTCCCAGCGAAAGCCAGGGGATCCTGCATTCCAGAACAATACCTGCTGCAGTACAGCGGAATCCATATTCCGTTGTGAGGAAAGCACCTGGGCTATCTCCTGCTTACTGGATACAGGTGGCGCCAACCGGTATTCTTTGCCAGATTGAACGAACCAGGTTTTCCAGTTGCCAGCATCGGCACTTTGTGCATGCACTATAATTGCGATCAGCCAAACAGAAGTGATGAGGAGAAGTATCTTTTTCATATAGCTAAATATTTGATACAAGAATAATCCATTGATGAATGCATTATAGCCTGGTGTCAATGAACAACAGCTCTACGTAAACAGACTACATGAATTAGTTGTTTGATTGACCCGTTGACTACAATGGCTCGTTCATATACACCAAGGGTTATTCTGCAGATGCTGTAAGCTTGCGAGAAAGTTTTGCCGATATTTATCATCTAATCAACTACATGAGTATATCGATAGATTTGAACCGCCTGAAGTTTTATATATGGGTGGGTGTAGCGTACTTCCTGTTGTGGCTGATCATCGATACCGCTAATTCTTCAGCATCTTTTCTCCCCATTTTTATAAACAGTGTCTGGCTGGCAATCTATTTAACCCTGCTCAATTTCACCTTCTTCGAATATGTGCTGCCCTGGTTAAGAAAGAAAAGAAGATACCTGCTTGTCACCATAATCCTCAGCATTGTGACTGTATGGATGCTATTAATGTTTTGCACCGTGGGCTTATTTGCCTGGAGGGGCATAGGCTTGTTACTGCGCCTATACACAGCATTGCAAAGTTTTTCATCTATGGAAAAAGGAATGACCTATTTCGCACCGCATGGCATCTTCTCTGTTTTCTTTTTTGGACTGGTCAGGCATGCCTATAACTACAGTAAACTCAAACAGGCTTCCCAACAACTGCTCATTGAAAAACAACAGGCCGAGTTGAATTATTTGAAATCGCAAACCAACCCGCACTTCCTTTTCAACACCCTCAACAATATCTACTCATTAGCAAGAGACAAATCTGACCTGGCACCGGAATCCATCCTGCGCCTGTCTAAACTGCTCCGGTTTATGCTGTACGAAACCAGTGGAGATTATATAGCCATCGAACAGGAATTACGAATCATCAATGATTACATAGCCCTGGAAAAACTGCGGTATGATGAATCATTGCGCATCAATTACAACTACGATGTGGAAGACATGAAACAGGCAGTGCCACCCCTGATCCTGGTACCACTGGTTGAAAACGCATTCAAGCACGGTGTATCTGAGACAAGAGGAATGCCTTTTGTTGATATTCATCTCAGCGTGAAACAAAGGCAGTTATCTTTTATAGTAAAGAATTCTACGGAAGCAACAACAGCAGAAAACGGCATCAAAGAAAATATTGGATTGTCCAACCTCAGGAGGCAACTGGAATTGCAGTATAAGGAATACCATCTCTCAGTTAAACACCAGGATTCCATGTTTATTGCTACCTTAAATATAAACCTGGGCAGCCATGTCTAAGATCAAATGCATCATTATTGAAGATGAGCCACTAGCCGTAAAAGTATTGACAGATTATATCAGCCAGGTGCCCTTCCTTGAACTCAATGGAAGCTTTAAAGATGCCATACTGGCCACTGATTATTTACGTGATCACCAGGCAGATCTGATTTTCCTTGATATCCACCTGCCTAAATTAAAAGGTATGGCATTTCTAAAAACGCTCACCCATCCACCTGCTATTATTATTACCACGGCCTATCATCAATATGCCGTGGAAGGATTTGAAATGAACGTGACTGATTATTTATTGAAGCCATTTGATTTTGAGCGCTTCCTGGTGGCGGTAACAAAAGTGAAAACAGCAAAGACTGCCATTCCTGGAAACGAAGAAGCAAGGGCAACAAAAGACCATCTTTTTCTGAATGTGCAAAAGAAAAAGGTAAAGGTCTTATTCCAGGATATCATCTATATAGAAAGCCAGCGTGAATACATAAAGATCGTCACTACCAAAGGCGAATACCTTTCTAAAATGAGCACACACGAGATCGAAGATCTGCTACCTCCAACCCAGTTTAAACGCATCCACCGTTCCTATATTATTTCCCTTAGCAAGATCGACTCTTACACCTCGGAAGAAGTGGAGGTCAGCGGGATATCTATTCCTATCGGGAGGGGATATAGGGAGGGGATGGATTGGTAGAAATAGTCGGGAGTCAGGAGCCTGTAGTCGGGAGCACTATTGTCCGGTAAAAATCAATAATTGGGTAAAAAAAGGAGGCGTGAAGCCTCCCTGAATTGGTATTTTTATTTTACCACAAACAAAACTACCAATGAATAAAGGTACTTTTTTTACCGGACAGCCGATCTTTTGCCAGGTGCTTTCCTTTCTTCCCAAGCAAGTGATATTAAGGATAGCGCATGAACATAAGGCCGATTATTATTGTAAGCGCTTCACTACATATGAGCACCTTGTAACTCTTCTTTACTCTGTATTTAATCAATGTAACTCTTTAAGGGAAGTAAGCACTGGCCTTTTAGCCTGGGAACAAAGGATTGGGCATTTGGGCATGAAGCATCATCCCCGCAGAAGCACTATCTCTGATGCCAACACCAGGCGCAAGGCAGAAGTCTTTGAATCGATTTACATGGAGTTACTACAGCGGTATGGGCATTTTTTATCGGACAGCAGGTCAGGTGAACACCCTAAGCACCTTTATATTTTTGATGCCACAACCATTACCTTATTCAAAGAGACCCTGCAGGGTGTGGGACTGCCAGATTTGAACGGGAGACGTAAGGGAGGCATTAAAGTGCATACCCTGTTAAGAAGCGACCAGGATGTACCTTGTATGATACGCTATAGTGCTGCCACGGCAAATGACACCCGGTTTTTGCGCGAAGTGCACCTGCCAAAAGGTTCTGTCATTGTCTTTGACAGGGGATATCCGAACTTTAGCAGCTACTTGCGCTTTAGCAATGAAGGGGTTACCTGGGTAACCCGCCTTCGCTCGGCAATGGTATATGAAGTGGTCAAAGAAAACCCACTTGATGAGCACCATAAGGCTGAAGGAGTGCTTTCAGATACCCGGATTGTGTTGGGGCATAATAATAAAAAAACAGCACTTAAGGTACCGGCTCGCCTGGTGCGATTTATCGATCCCAAAACAGGGAAGCTATTTGAGTTCATAACCAATAACATGCGGCTCTCCCCATTAAGTGTGGCTAATTACTATAAGAAACGCTGGCAGATCGAGCTTTTGTTCAAGCGCATCAAACAGAATTTCCCTTTAAAATACTTTTTAGGGGATAGCGAAAATGCAATCAAAATACAAATATGGGCAGTGCTTATTGCAGACCTCTTGCTTAAGATAATAAAGAAAGGTACCAAATGCAGAATGTCCTTCTCTAATCTGGCTTGTATGGTGAGATTACATTTAATGACCTACATGCATCTGAAAACGTTCCTGCTATCGCCTGAAAAAGAATTATTAAAACGCTGCAGGCTCATTATACCTCAAACTTATACACCGTCACTTTTTTCCCCATAGGCTTGGAAATAAAAAACCATTGAAATTATAGACCGAAACCCAGAAAAATCAACCATACTAAAGTGTAATTTGATTTTTACCGGACAGTAGTGAGTCGGGAGTCAGGAATCAGAGAAAAAGAACCACAGGAGCAGGGAGACAGGGCGGATCACAGAGGAATATTACCAACTTGTTTTATATTAATGTTTATTTTGTTGACGGGGAATGTCGTTTTATAAAGCAAATTCAATAGGTACTACAAAACATTCGCAAATATTCTCGTTGTGCGGCACTTCCTTTAACAAATCAACTAAATCCTGACCGGAAATTTGATCCTCATTACATAACTTATATTTATTATAGTATTCCCATAATATGAAAAAATCCATTTTACTAGTGCTGATTACTTCAATGTTTTACATGGCCATACATGGACAAGATACTATCCCACATGTAAAGGGACGTATCTTGATATCTGTTAGAAAAGGAACTATTGAATGTGACCTCACATTGTCAAATATGCCACAGCTCAGTGATTATTATTTGCGGTTGAATTCCGGCATGAATATTCGGTATATCAAAAATGCGGAACCAGGTATGCTACCACTTCGATACGAAAGATCCCAAGATGATACCTTATCTTCCGGTGAATCATTGGCCTATTATATTCCTTCCTACAATGAATCAGGAAAATATCTCCCGCATGCCGTGCATTTTAATTACGTTGGAATGTATCCAGTGATTACCGATACCACAAGTGCAGTAGACTGGAGAGGCAATATTGCCTTCAATGGCAAAACCTTACGGGCCGATGGAATTCAGAGTGCATGGTGCCCGATACTATATGATGTTAAAACGGACAGGAGTTATGAAAATGTAACATACGACCTTGATATAACCTGTCATGATTGCAACGTGATCTATGTAAATGGTAGTCAACCCGTTTCCGGCACTCATGCGAAGGTCAGAAGCAGCACTCCACAAGACCTTACCTTATTTTCGGGTGACTTTAAATCAGTTGCGATTAACGGCAACTATTTTCTAAATCCGGATGCCGACGAGCAACAACTTACTCAACTCGAAAATACACTTGATGCTTATCAAAAATACTTGGAAAACAAATTAGGCATTCCCTATAAGGGTAAAGCGGTATACATTCAAACCACGCCGGTATCCAAAAATAACTCGTGGATGTTTGCGTCCTATCCAACCATTGTTAGTGTGAGCTGGCATGAAGGCATGAAATCATTTGCAAACAAAAGCACAGGGACTGGCTTTCTGCAATATATGGCGCATGAACTGGCTCATTATTATTTTGGAAAGGTCCGTGCCTTCAATTCAGCAACACGTGGTATGATATCCGAAGGCTTTGCAGAGTTTCTGGCCATGCGCATTACCAAAAACTTTATCAGCAATAGCAAGTACAACGACGAGTTAAAATCAAAGGTTCGGGCAATGAACAATTTAACTCCTGTACCAATGCAAAAAATTCGATCAGAAGCTGATTACAGGAACAGGGAGTTGTACGTATATTATTATGCACCACTTGTTTTTTTAGCCATTGAAAAAGAGATTGGAGAGGAAAAGATGTGGACATGGCTAAAAGTGCTGCTGCTTTCTCCTGCGGTGAAAACCGACTATACATTTTTTGAGCAAACATTGAAGGAAGTGGTCAGTGACAAAGCGAAGTTTGACCTGGTGCGTGAAAAATACCTAGAGTCCAATCAAGCCTTTCAAAATGCTGTTTCGGCTCTCAGCATCCCCGCCGATGAGTTTTCAGCAGCTAACAACAACATACCGGTAACCAAAACGTATTACTATTATGTCATTTCCAGGCCAATGGCGGATATCGGCTCCTCTCAAAATAATATGATTGTACACACTGAGGTTGCGCAAATCACTTGCTTAACAACGGAATTTTTAGACAGAGTCAGAGCAACTGCTATAAAAGTTAAGCAAGCATGTAAAAATGCTACAGGATGTACAAATGATATCAATAGTTACAATTCAATAGAAGAAGCCCAGGCTGGGTTAAAACGTTTATTGGATCGATATAATAAGAATGGAAGGATGGTTGTAAAGGTTCTTAAACCTTAAAAAGGGCAAACCCCCATTCAATTTGTATTGAATTTCTTGAAAAAGCAGGATTAAGATAAAGCGAAACATTAATGAAAATACGCACAATATAGCGTTTGTAAATGAGTGGCTGAAGTACTAAATTGAACAACAAAACTTTAATCGGCAACAAAGCACAAGTGAAGCTGAAGAAACACAGACTTTTAGATTATTTCAACAACACTTATCTGGCAGCATTGGATAAACTAAAAGAGATTAAATTGGTCGCACTCATTGACATCTTATACTATGACTTTTCAGATTATTCGATCTAGTATCTTACTTGTTCTTTTAACCTTATCCACAAGGATATTTTGTCAGACTTTTACTTTGCCAAACGAGACCGTGATTTTTTCATTTGACACTTACAACGGAAAACAGGTGACATTAAATAAAGACTCGGCAAATAAATACATCATTTACAGATTCGGGACAAGAGACAAAATAGAATTTGAATTTCCTGACAAATCAAAAAGTAGTTGGAAAAGTTTTACATACTCATTCTACTTGCGTGGTGGCGGGACAAAAAATGAAGGGATGGATTTGAATTATATAGTATTTACGAACAAAGATTTTAAGTACGTTATTTATGACACTTATTTTGCTGTTGGAAATAAACAGAAAATCGGAATAAAAGTTATTAATCTGAAAACAGAAAAAACAACCAACATAAAGGGCAACAGGAAAACACGGAAGGGAACTTTGGTAGACTTTAGAGATAATAGTCTGTTAGAAATTGGAGACGAGCTGTTTGACTAATTACTGCTGCCAACAAATGCATTTGCGTTATGATATGAAAACATTACTAAAAGGCTGTTTTGGTATTTTACTTTTCTCCATGATGTCCTGTCATGATATGGGGAAAGCAAGGTTTATTGTTTATAACAAAAGCAACTCAAAAATTGACTCTTTATATTTCATGCCAAGTAACATCAAAACAAGGCATTTTCTGAGTCTTAAACCTGGAGAAGAGGTGCGGTATAAATTATCTATGGACGAACAGGGTACTGACGGAGCTTATGGAATTATGTTCAAACAGAGAGATAAACAAGTATCAAAAATATTTGGGTACTTCTCTAATGGCGCGTCATTGGAGAAATTTACCGTAGTAGAAATAATGGATGACACTTTACTCTTAAGACAGAAATATTGAGTGCACGAACCCACAAAATAGCCTTACTCCATTGCCGGTTTAAGAATAATATCCAGGCTTTTGTATTTCTATTTGACTTTATATCTTTAATCAAACGACAGAACAAGGAATGCCGGCATTTCGGCAAGCCTTGTCCGTTACATGCCAGCACATTTGACACATGCTTAAATTCCCAGAGGCAATATTCATCTTGTCATTTACTTTGAGTTCATGTTCTTTAATGAGCAACACAGGGACAAACACATTAATAAAGGAAAGTTCAAACAAGCGACATCACAAAAAAGCAATTTTATTTTTAAAGGAAGCTGGTGCGACTGTCACTGACTCATATCAAGTAACAGTTTGCGACAATGACCATACACTTGACAAAGGAGAAGTTGGAAATGCTTTTACGGTTGACACAGATCATGGCAAAACGTGGCTGGACTCATCATCTATAAATTTTACATGGTTATCATCTGACACTTTACAAATTGACTATGACAAAAAACTACGAACTTTTATACAAGAAAATATAGTTCAGGAGGTGACACTAATTTATAAAGCAAGATGACAAGTAATTTAAAGTTGATGTAAATCCATTGGCAAAAACCGACATGTCAAATTCAGTTTTGCGGCAGCAGGGCGAGGCAATGCGTCGTTCAACAGTACAAACCAGTTTGCAGAACTTGCAAAAGATGACCTTTTCCATTTTGACTTGCTCTTTACAGTTAGAAAATCCCCCTTTTGTACGCGTTCGATATGCAGACTGTCTACTTTCCCCCTTCAAAGGGGGACCTCGGTCACTCCGCACATTGTAAGATTGCCAAAGGGGGATTTTGTTCAACGGATAACGTCATTACCTATACGTACAAATGATGGCACGATGCAGAAGGCCCTCCTAAATTTAAAAATACTGACACTCCACCAGGGGTCTACCCTTTTGAGCTTTGTGAGTTAGCCAGGGGGACCCCAGGTGATTATTGAACGCCTGCATTAATAAATAGTTCACACAGAATATTTTACTGACTGCAATTGACTACCCTTTGACCCTGTCATTCCGCCATAGGCGGAATCTGTGGCAAAAGCATAAGCAGCCTTAAACTATTTAAGCTTCAACAACCTAACATTAAAAAAAGGAAAAGGTTTTTAATCTATGCATATATAATAGTTCCTATAACGCATCAACACCGCCTTAATGCAGTCCAAATATCCCGCCTGCGGCGGGATGACAAAAATCATTGTTTATGATTTGCAGTCAGACATCAATTCAATTTTTTAAGAATTGATAAGTTTCGCAAAATAGTTACATGAATGGCGACCATCGAATTAAGCACTGCCTGCAATCGCTCCGTTTTGACCCTGTCATTCCGCCATAGGCGGAATCTGTGGCAAAAGCATAAGCAGCCTTAAACTATTTAAGCCTCAACGACCTAACATTAAAAAAAAGGAAAAGGTTTCTAATCTATGCATGCGTAATAGTTCCTATAAAGCATCGGCGTCGCTTTAATGCAATCCAAAGATCCTTCGTGCCTCAGGATGACAGGGAATCATTGTTTATGATTTGCAGTCAAACCTCAATTCAAATGTTTAAAAATTGAAACGTTCCGCAAAATATATGCATGAATCGCGGCCATCGAATTTAGAACCACCAACAAATGCAGATACGATTTTTGTTTAGTACAACCTGCCACCAACCATCCTTGCCCCTATCATCCAAGAAACTCCCTCACCATCTCTATAAACAACACCGGCATTTTGCTGCCTTCTACAATGGAACACACTTCACCAATGAAAGAACCATGTGTGCCTGGAAGGATCATGAGCTGTGAATTGGGGATCAACCTTGCCATGGCCACTGTATGCTCCGGGGTCATCACATCCCGGTCAGCAACAACCACCAGCGTGGGCGTTTGTATAGATCGCAATATGTCTTCACTCCAGTCGGTAAATGTGGCCATCCGGTTCCGGTCCTTTTCAAACATATTTTGTAATCCCTTCGGATCGTTATTGATCTGCAGGTAATGATCCTGTAATTGTTTTGGCATCACCTCCAGGGTAGCCTTTCCCATTCCTTCAAAAAAACCGGGGATCATTCCTTCGCGCTTATAAAAAGCAGATATCACTACCAGCCTGTCCACCAACCCCGGCGACTTATGCGCCACCATCATTGCCGTATTGCCCCCATTGCTAAAGCCCATTATATGCGCCTTGCTGATGCCCAGGTTTTGCAGCAGTGCTATCACATCTTCCGCATCCTGCTCAAAAGATTCAGGAGCATCCCTGTCACCACTATGACCATGCGCCTGCAGGTCCATGGCGATCACCTTATAGTGTTTTGCCAGCATGGGCAAGAGGGTACCAAAGCTGGTATGGATAGATGAACCGCCGCCATGTATCAACACCAGCGGGTTGCCCGCACCATGAATTTCATAATACATGCTGATGCCATTCACTGGCGCATATGCCCCGGGGTTATTCTTTTCCATTATGGTTTTTACAGGAAGTTAAATGAAAAATGAAAAACCTAAACCATTTTCCCCGGAAATCCGATGAAGCACAAAGCCCTGTAGCCTGACATTCTTACACCCGTCTTACAGGTTTCTAACGCCTATGTACCGCCTCTTTAAAGAGCCGTTACAAAGCCGTTACATAGGCGGCACATAGGCGGTACATAGCCGTTGCATAATAGCAGGAAGTTGGGGGCCCGGAGCAACGAAAATGGTGGTAATTACCAGGCCGGGGGTATTCATTAAGGAAAAATTGTCAGGTGTGAACAGGGAAAGCCAAGCCATCCTATGCGTGAGAAGCCAGCCAACGACATAACAAAAAAGTGCAAAGGCCAGGAAATACCAAAAAACTTAATAAGGTAGCCCTTCAAACTACCATACATTTAACCTGCAGGAAGCCAGGAAACAGGTGGGCACATGCCTGGGAATACAATTTGATGATCAATCCCCGGAATAGCTAATTTTTACGAACCCATACTATGAACTTTGATTTCATCTCACTGGAAAGAAAGGAACTGAATTGCGAAGAATGCGGCTGGAGCGGCAAGGGCTATGAAACGGAAAAAGGTTTTGAATACCTGCCCCGCGCTATAGAGATCTATTGCCCCATTTGCGGCAACTTTTTTGGGGAGGTGCTTCAGGAAGAGGAATAAGCAGCCAGGCTATTACTGTATCATTTTATGGCGGATGATCTCCATAAGATCGGCCTTATAGCTATCCCCTATCAATATTTCCGCTGTTACACCCTCCAGCTTCACCATGTTGCCTTCAATACCTGTAATGCGCGGGACGGGAATGATAAAGGATTTATGTACCCGGATAAATAAGGGAGAAGGCAATCTTTCTTCTATCTCCTTCATGCTGGTATATACCAGGGTCTTTTGACCGGCGCGGTAAATGGCCACGTAGTTCTTCATCCCTTCGATGTAATCAATGTCTGCCAGGTTGATCTTGAGCAGCTTGCCTTTGGATTCTGTTTTGACAAAAATATAATCATCTTCAGCAGCTAAAGGCTGGGAAGCTACTTCTTCTTCACCAAGGTCTTTGACAGCTTTTTGCACGGCTGCCAGGAAGCGTGGAAGCCGAATTGGCTTCAACAGGTAATCCACCACATCCAGCTCATAGCTTTCGAGGGCAAACTCGCTGTAGGCGGTTGTCAGTATCACCTTGGCCTTGCCATTCAGGGCTTTGATGAAATCAATTCCTGAAAGCTCGGGCATCTGTATATCCAGGAATACCAGTTCAGCCTTTTGCGTGGTCACCAGTTGCAGGGCCTCAATGGGATTGGTGGTGCTGCCCACCAGGGTAAGCTGCGGGGTTTGCGCAACGTAGTGTGTGAGGATGTCAATGGCATGTTGCTCATCGTCTACTATGATGCAGTTGATCATAACTGGTTAATGGTTAATTCGGTGGTATAAACGTCAGCTTCGTCCCTGATGAGAAGCTGGTAATGGCTATCATATGCAAGGTCGAGACGTTTTTTGATATTATCTAATCCGATACCCGTTGACAGCTCTTTGGGACCTGTTTTCTTCCTGTTCTGGCAATAAAAATACAGGCTGTCATGGTTCACCTTTAATTTGATCACTATAGGATGCTCGGTGCTTTTGAGGTCACCATGCTTAAATGCATTCTCCACCAGGGTGATCAGAATAAAGGGTATGATCTGGGCGCCATTCACCACGCCTTCCACATCGAAATGGACCTTCAGGTTATTACTGAAACGAAGCTGGTTGATCTTAATAACATTGCGCACATGTTCTATTTCGTCTTTCAGCGGGGCCTTGCCATCTTTTGCATTTCCCTCGCTCAGGGCATAGCGCATGATATCGCTCAGCGTAAGGATACCTTCAGAAAGTTCGGCAGAATAGGGCAGTGATTTGGCATACAGGAAATTCAGGGTATTGTGCAGGAAGTGCGGGTTGATCTGTGCCTTCAGGAAATTAAAGTTGGCCTGCGACTTTTCTATCTCCAGCTGCAGCTTCTGGGCCTCCAGCACCTTGTGCTGCTTTTGCTGATCTCGCAGGTTGGTGAGGTAGGCAATCAGGAGTGACACTCCTATAAAGAAAATAGTATTGATGGATACTCCAAAGACCACGAGAGCGGCATTTGCATCATTTTCGCCTGTGGATTCAGGAAAAAGGAAATGAGAAGCTATGTGGTAGCCAAAGCTGAAAAGGACAAGGATCACTGAAAAACGGATGAAGTGCAGTAGTTTCTTTTTGGCACTAATGAAGTGGTAGTAATAATTGATGCTGACGTAATAGAAAACAGTGGCAAACAAAACACTCAGCACTGTTTTAACAGCTATCCTCCATGTAAATATGGATGACAGCTTGTTGGCTTCCTTGGGAATAAGTGACACAGCCAGGATGCCTATCAGTCCAAATACGGTATATAGACCAACGACTACCCAAAAGATCTTCCAGAAACTATATCGTTTAGCAAACTTCATGTATTATTTTTTCAAAAGGGGCAGGTCAGTGATTCAATTTCCGTATTAATTTTTACATTTCATAAAAAGGTAAAAGGAGGTATGACCCTCCTTTACCTTTCAAACTTTATCTATTAGTTACCGATTCCAATTCCACCTCCGCCGTTGCTTACTCTTTTGGTTTCTTCTTCGGCGCCGGTGTTGCGCTGGCGGGCTGCCTTCACTCCATTGTTACCAAAGCGATAGGTAAGGCTCAACTTGAATTGCTGGCTTTCCCACTTAGAGCTGAACTCAGACTTCTGTCCTGCAAATTCCGTAACACCTTTGAACTTCAGGCTGTTGAACAGGTCACTCACAGAAGCCTTTATATTGATCTTATTGTTCAATAATTGTTTTTGCAATCCTGCATCAACACTCCATAAAGCATTGGCTTTAAAGCTTCCCTGGTAAATGGTAGGTGCATTGTAAAAACCGGAAAGTTCTGCTGTCCATGTTTTGGCAAACTTCAGGCTGTTCTGTGCATAGAAAGTATATCCAAATGCATCCAGGTCTACCTTACGGCCAGTGCCGAAATCAGCTACATAATGAGAATAGTTAGCGCTCATATTGCCGAACACACTGTATGATTTATACTGGAATGGATAGCTGATGTTAAAGCTTACAACATCCTGCGTAGCCAGGTTTCTCTTTGACAGGAAGCTTTTTGTCTTCTCTGTTGTATCAGGTAGCTGCACAAACATGTTTTTGACATGGCTATAGTTCAACGAGGTATTCAGGCGATACTTATAGGTATGCGTGATACCAAAACTGTTGGTGTATTGCGGGCGCAGGTTGATGTTACCACGCATAAAGGTGTATTCATCCAGCTTGAACTCAAAGGGGTTCAGGTCCTGGTAAGCCGGGCGGTCAATTCGGCGGCTATAGGTAAGGTTCAACTGGCTCATTGGGTTCTTGTTGAACGTAATGGCTGCACTTGGAAACAGGTCAGTATAGTTGCGATCAAATGTTGAATCGTAACCAACATAACCATTATCGCCTTTTTTCTGTCCATTAGACACACCTTTTGTAACGGTGTTCTCTACACGAAGGCCAGCCTGGATCATGAATCCTTTAAAAGGACGGTTATAGTTCAGGTAACCGGCATTGATGTTTTCCTTGTAGGTAAAGCGGTTGCTGCGGTCTTTATCCAGCTCGTTTCCGCTGGTGTACACATTATAGCGCTGGAAGTCGTTGTCGGTTTTTACAAATGCAGTCTTTCCACCAAAACCAAGTTTGCCTTTTGCAAAGTTCTGCTCCCAGTCAGCTTTCAAAGAAGAGATATCAATATTTGATGGTGCTATCATCTGGTAGATCACATTGCTGATCTTATTCTGGCCAGAGGCATCATAATAGTAATTGGGCTGGTACTGGTCATTGTGCAGGTTGTAATTGCCATAGTCTGCATTGACAGTAAGGCTTTGACCTTTGGGGTCAGTGAAGCTATAATTCAGGTTATAGTTCAGGTTATCCCTTTTCATGGAGCTTTTATTATCTGCCACCAGGATCCTGTTTACTGTATTCGTTGCCTGGTCAGAGATGGTGGTGCGTCCATAATTTGTGATAGCAGGATCACTGAAGGATCCATTCACCATGACACCCACTGTATTTTTCTTATCAATAAAGTAATCCGCACCAGCCTTGAAATTATGGCTCTTGTTATTGAACATGATGGTGCCAAGGGTTTGAAAAATACTATCAGCAACTGTTCTGTGAATATTCAACGTATTGTAATTCTTTCCTTCATTGTAAGAATAGTTGCCAAACAGGTTAACATTCTTATTCCTGTGGTTCAATGAAATGCCTCCATTGTATTTTGGATAATGACCTATGTTCAATCCTGCATTGACGGAACCGTTTGTTCCAAAGGATTTGTTCTTTTTCAAACGGATGTTGATGATGCCTGCATTACCTGCTGCTTCATATTTAGCCGAAGGGTTGGTGATCAATTCAATAGCATCTATCTCGGCGGAGTTCATTGACTTGAGGTAGTTGGCCAGGTCCTGTCCGGATAGTGGACTTGGGCGGCCGTCAATATACACCTGCACGCCATTCTTGCCGCTGAGGCTGAGGTTGTCATCTTTATCTACAGTCACACCGGGTGATTTGCGCAACAATTCCAATGCTGTGGAACCAGTGGCATTGATGGTACCTTCTACGTTCAGGATGGTCTTATCAGCCTTTACCTCGATGATTGGCTTTTTAGCTGTTACCACGATGCCTTTCATATCGGCAGCTGCTTTGGTTAACAGGAGCTCAGGCGCCTTAACAGCTGTACCTGCCACAGTGAATGGAGTGGAAAGCTGTGAGTTGTACCCCACGTAGGAAGCCCCTACACGGTACTCGCCTTCTTTTACATCAGTAAAACTGTAGTTGCCTTCCTTAGTAATTGAAAGCTTGACTACCGAAGTATCTTTTGCTTTAAATAAGGTGATGGTGGCACCGTTCAGTGGTGTGCCCTGGGCGTCTTTAGCCAGGCCTGATACTTCCTGGGCATTGGAAGCAAGGGCGATGGTCATGGTTAATAGCAGAAATAATGATCTCATAACTTAAGTTTTATATCCCGGGTGATCTTAAAATGGGGATGTTTTCGTTTCAGGCACAAACGTATTCATGCCGTGGAGGACTGAGAAAAATGTTACACAAACAGCTTATTTGACTATACCAACGACCCTTTGTGGTGACTTAATGGTAAACACTTAGCAGCAGAGCTATGCATCCATGTCAGGTGAAATGCAGCTAGATTGAAATGAGCAGGAAATTATTTACTGTTAGGCCCAGAACAGGGAATCCCGTAGCTCATCTTTTAGTATGGACTGTTATTTGAATTTATAAGTGTCTAATTATAAACATATTCCATTAAACAAGGCAGTAGTCAAGCATGATTTTTGCATATAATATGATAACGAAACGCTTTGCTATGGATAACAATACAAACGACAGAACCCATTCCGGGCAACTGGAAAGCAGTCGGGAAACACAGGGGAATTCAAATCTTTCAAGGACGGAAGAGAACAGGAAGGACAACAAAAAAGATGAATCCATTGGAAAAAACATGAAAGCTGCTGAAAGGCCAAGAAAAAGCTTTCATAATGATGGTCCCGGGGGAAATTACAAGGGTTATTAAAAACATAAATGCCGGCAATGCCGGCATTTTTTTATAATGTATGCTCACTGCCTGTTGTACAACCAGGTCCAGTGTTTTAATTTTTCTTCTTCATTGATTCCCGGTTGGCCGGGTAATAACTTCCAGGACCAGTTGCCGTTACTGGTGGCAGGCTTGTTCATGCGGGCTTCGGATCCAAGGCCCATAACATCCTGCATAGGAAAGATTACAGTATTGGCAACAGAAGCAGCTGCCATGCGACAAAAGGTTTCGGCTACATTTTCCCTTGTTTGTTGAATGCCAGTATACTCCTCCAGTGCTTTCCTGGCGGATTCACCTGCTTCATCCAACCACCAGCCGGTGACTGTATTATTATCATGGGTGCCCGTATAAGCCAGGAAATGAGGGGTATACTGATGCGGGATATGCAATGAACGAGGCATATTACCTCCAAAGGCGAACTGCAATACCTTCATGCCTGGCAGTCCAAACTGATCTCTCAGGGCAAAAACAGTTTCATCCACATCTCCCAGGTCTTCTGCTAAAAATGGAAGATCGCCAAAAGCCTTCTTTATTGCATTAAAAAGATCGGCACCAGGGCCTTTTACCCATTGACCACTCCTGGCAGTTTGCGATCCTGCAGGCACTTCCCAATAATCTATAAATGCCCTGAAGTGATCCAGGCGAAGCAGGTCAAATAACTGCAGGTTTTTTCTAAGCCTGGCTATCCACCAGTAATAATTTTTTTTCTTCAACACATCCCAGCGGTACACGGGCATACCCCAAAGCTGGCCATCTTCACTAAAAGCATCAGGGGGCACACCGGCCATGGATATGCGGTTGCCTTCCCGGTCAAGGTAAAAGATCTCTTTATGAGCCCATACATCTGCCGAATCGTAACTAATATAAATAGGGAGGTCTCCAATGAATTGTATATCCAGCTTGTTGCAATAATGTTTTAATTCCTTCCATTGCCGGTGAAAAATGAATTGCAGCCATTGGATCATTTCCAACCCTTTTTTATTTTCCGACTGAAGGTTTTTTAATGTTTTGGCATCTCTGAGTTTCAGCTCTTCAGGCCATTCATACCAGGGTTTGCCACTATACATTTGCTTGATCAATATGTACAGGGCAAAATCATCCAGCCATTCTCTTTCCCTGCTCACAAATTGCCGGAATGCTTTATCCATGTTGGGGAAATGACCCTGCATAAACCTTTCAAAAGCTTTTTGGAAAAGCTGTTGTTTCATGCCCAATACCAAGGGAAAATCTACTGCGCTTTGAACAGGCAAACGACAGGCAGCTGCTTCTTCCTCATTCAATAAACCTTCTTTCACCAGCAAATCCGGACTTATGAGCAGCGTGTTGCCAGCACTGCTTGAAACCGAACTATAGGGTGAGTTGCCCTGGCCTTCTTCTGTAGGCGTAAGGGGCAACACCTGCCAGAAACGTTGGTTGGTGCGGCTTAAAAGATCAGCAAAAGCATAGGCTTCTGGTCCCATATCTCCAATACAATAGGGAGAAGCAAGGGAAGTAATATGCAGCAGGATGCCAGAGCCCCGGGGGTTAGATGGTATGCTGCCTTTAAGAATGGCAAACGGAAGGCCGGCAAATAAATGGCTTACCTGTACTTCTTTTTCATGTTTGTCTTTTGTAGCAAGCAGGATATGCTCCCATTCGGGGTCGGCATTGGCTGGCAGCAAAACACGCGTGTCTTCCCAATTAAGCTGTTCAAAGATGGTATTTTGGTGTGCCGCCATTTTAGCCAGGTGCAGCGGCACCACGACTATAAATAATTGTTTTTTGTGCTTCCTGGAAAATGCCAGGACATGCTGCGCATATTTTCCTTCCACAGCCAGTGGCTGGTACTCACCTTCTGCAAACAGTACAGGGTGTGCTTTGCGCAACTGGAAAAGCTTATGCGTCATCCATATTTTCAGTTGCGGGTGATGCCTCTGCTGCCAAAGGTCATGGTGGAAATTCTTCCTGCCCTCTTTTTGCATGATGGCTGAAAGCAGCTCCCTGTTTCTTTTGTAATCTACCGGGCGGCGGTTATCAGGATCTACCATGCTCAGGTCCCAGGCTTCACAACCCTGGTACACATCGGGCACTCCAGGGCAGGTAAATTTCAATACCAGTTGCACCAGTGAGTTGACAATACCGAAATCAACTATGATATCAAATAAGCTGCGCAGGCTTTTATAAAATGGTGTTTTGGTTTGCAGTAAGGCAGCTATAAACTGTTTCGCCTGTGATTCATAAGCAGCTACCGGGGAGGCCCAGTTGGAATGTGTTTTCCCTTCCCGGAGTGCTTTTTCAATATATTCCTGCAGGCGGCCGGCATAACTATCGGTATGCTCCCCACTCATAGGGTAAGTGCTGACAAGCACCTGGTATATCAAATATTCAATATTGCCATCTGGTATACTATCTTTTCGGAGCGGCTTGTTTAGTTCCTGCCACTCACGTATTTTTTGAAACCAAAGACCAGGTAGCTCGGTGAGCACATTGAGCCTTGCCCTGGCATCCTCTCCTCTTTTTGTATCGTGCGTGGCTGTAGCGTTCAGTGCATAGGGCCATTGTTGTTGTCGCTCTATCATGGCAGAATGGAAATGCTGCGTGCTTATTCCAAAGGCGCCTGGCGCATCGCCTACTTCGTTATGGCCGATAAAGTTATTATAGGTATACATGAGGGTGTCTTCCACGCCCTTTGCCATCAGTGGTCCCGAAAACTGCATGCACCGCTGGTAAAAATGCAGTGCCTGCTTCGCATATTCTTTACTGTTTACCGGGCGAAATAATAAGACATCCCTGAGTAGATTGATAGCTGCGACAAGGTCGCTACGTGATTGTCTTAGTTGTTCGAAAACCGTTTCGATATTTTTTACTTCCTCTGCTTCGAAAGGCATATGGTTGCCATAGAGCCTGTAGACAGGTATATGTACCAGGAATTCAGCCATTGCGGTTTTGATATCTTCTATTCGAATCTGCGCATAATCAGGCACCGCTACCAGGTTGGAATTCATGAGTAATTGGAAAAGATTTTCCAGCTCACCACTCATATGATGGTACAGGATATGTCTTTTCTTTTCCCATACCTGCTCCTGTATGCTTTGTTGCCGGCCTGCCAGCTCTTCATAAAAATCAATGAACGCCTGTCTGTTGTTGCTCTCTGTCAGCAGGTTATTCAACAGTGACAAAAAATGGTAACCTGATGTGCCCTGCACAGGCCAGGTGGCAGGAAGGGACTCGCCGGTTTCCAGTATTTTTTCAACAACGATATACGTGTTGTGCCCAACACTGTTGCGTAGCTGTTCCAGGTATTGAGTGGGGTCGTACAATCCATCCACATGGTCAATGCGTAATCCCTGTATCACACCATCCTTTACCAGTTGCATTACCAGCTGGTGGTGCGCTTTAAAAACCTCCGGCTTTTGGATATCCAGGCAGATCAACCCATTGACAGTGAAGAACCTCCGGTAATTGATATGCGCATCTGTTTCCTTCCAGTCACATAAACGGTACACCTGTTCTTCCGCCAATGCCTGTATCATTGCAGGGTCATTGTTATAAGAAGCCAGCAGTTTTTCAACCGGTTCTTTCAATACTTTATTGCGCATGATACCATCCACCTGTATCAACAGCTCGTGCCACTGCTGCCTGTAAATGCCCGGGTCATCTGCCTTATGGAGGTTCTCAATTTCATTGACCAGGATGAGGAAGGCCTGTGCACCTCCTGCGGCTTTAAAAAGCGTACCATATGACCGGGGATGCAGCGGAAATGCAGCATCAAAGTAGGTTAACACAAACCTGTTATTCTTGTACTCCAGTTTTAATTCATTGTTTTGAATCACTTCCTCAAGGGGTTTGCCAAGGAAGGGGACCATCAAACGACCCTGGAATAAAGAGCTTGTCCAGGCTACATCAAAAAAATCAGCATAAATAGAAGACCTGCCTTTTTCAAGTATATCAAAGATCCATGGATTACGGGTATCGTAGGCCATATGGTTGGGAACAATGTCCTGCAGCCAACCCATGTTAGCCTCCTGTAGCATATGGCTGATCTGCCGCAGCTTTTCTTCGGTACCTATTTCTGCGTTGATGGTTGTGGGATCCAGCACATCGTACCCATGGGTAGAGCCAGGCATGGCAGTGAATACCGGTGATGCATACACGGTAGTCACCCCTAACTCCTGCAGGTAGGGCAATATTTTTTCAAGGTCGTCGAAAGTAAATTCCTTATGAAACTGGATGCGGTATGTTGATACAGGATTGTACATAATTGATCATAATTGAATGGTGAATGGCCTGGTTCCTAAAAGAACAAAGGACTCTGGTTGCAATACAAACACATTAGTGTTGTTTCCTGGCCTGTCTTTAATGGATTTGTCCTCCCCCAATTTCCATTGTGAACTGGCTGAATCCAGGATAGTCATCAACGGGCTGGGGTTGGATATGCTTTGTGTTTGCACCTCGCGGGAGAAATTCATCAGGCACCATACAGATTCATTATGGTGCCAGCGACATAATTGTATTGTTTGTTTTACCTCGTCACAGGCTAACTGCACGTGTTTGCGGTTTAAATCTTTTAATACCGGGTGGGTTTTACGAAGGTGAAGCAAGGTTTTGTAATAATGCAGCATCGTGGCGTGCTGCTCCTGCTCCAGTTGATCCCATTGCAAGGTAGACAGGTCAAAAACTTCCCTTGATAAGGGGTCGGGAGCTTCTCCCTGGGCATGAAAAGCTGCAAATTCTTCCCTTCGCCCCTTGCGCACCGCTTCTGCAAGTTCAGGATCGGAGTGGTCGACAAAGTACTGGAAAGGATGTGTTGATGCCCATTCTTCTCCCATGAACAAAAGCGGTATATAGGGACTGAATATAACCGCTGCGGCCAATAGCTTTTGCATTTCAAAGCTTAACAACTGGCTGGTGCGTTCTCCCAGCATCCTGTTTCCTACCTGGTCATGGTTTTGGGAAAATACTATGAATTGCTGCCCGGGATTATCTATTGCCCTGGCTCCAAATTTTCTTTTCCGGTGTTCAGAATATTGTCCATCGTATACGTAGGCATCGGTATAGGATTTACACAGGTGGGCTATGCCATTGAAATCGGAATAGTATCCATAGTGTTCACCTGAAGCTGTAACCCTTAGCGCATGGTGGAACTCATCCACCCATTGCGCATCCATGCCATAACCACCCTTGGACAGGGGATTGATATAACGCGGATCATTCAGGTCAGATTCCACTACCAGGTAATGGTTTTTACCAGTATGCTGCATCAGATCGTCCACCTGTATCCTGATCTCCTTCAGTATGTGCACCGGGCTCATATCTTTTATGGCATGTACGGCATCAAGTCGCAATGCATCGATATGAAAGTCACGGAACCACATAAGCGCATTTGCTATGAAGAAGTCCCGGACACCATCGCACCAGGCATCATCAAAGTTGATGGCATCTCCCCAGGGTGTATGGTATTTATCAGTGAAGTATGGTGCTATGGCGCCAAGGTAGGCGCCTTCAGGTCCCAGGTGGTTATAGACCACATCCAGTATGACAGCCAGACCTTTTTCATGACATGCATTTACCAAATGCTGCAGTCCATTTGCCCCGCCATAGGAATTCTGCACCGCAAAGGGATATACCCCGTCATATCCCCAGTTGCGCTGACCGGGAAATTGTGCTACCGGCATGAGCTCGATGGCTGTTATGCCCAGTTGTAGCAGGTAGTCTAGCCTGTCTTCAATAGCCTCAAAGGTGCCTGCTGGTGTAAATGTGCCTACATGCAGTTCATAGATGATATAGTCCTGCAAAGGCAGGTTGTTCCAGTCAGTATCAGTCCATTGAAAACTATCAAGGTTTATGATCTCTGAAGGACCATGCACACCACCAGGTTGTGACAGGGATGCTGGATCGGGATATTCTTTATTGTCAATACGAAAGCGGTAGCGGTCACCTTCCTGTAATTCGCCTGAAAGCAAGAACCAATACCCTTCGCCTGACCGGGTAAGCGGTAACTCAAGTGAAGGACCCATCAGAAGAACAACTTCCTTTGCAAGCGGCGCCCATACATTCACCTGTGCCTTGTTATTTTTTAGCCTTATGCCTGGTATTTTGTGTTCTTCACTGTTCATCATCAGGAATAGGGTTGAATCAATACAACTACAGAACGATCGGCAACTTCAATCACTTCACCGGCGTTATAAATATTGGTGGGTTCTTCTATATGGCCTGTATTGGTATCGATCACCTGTATCCAGGTTGTGCCAAATTCTTCATCAGGTAATTTGTATCTCAAGGGGTGATGAGCTGCATTAAAAATGATATAGAAGCTGTCATCCATGATATCTTCTCCCTGTTCACCTTTCATTCTTAGCGCAAGCCCGTTGAGGTAAACGCCAAGGGATTTGGCAAAGTCAAGCTTCCAGTTCTCTTCACTCATTATACTTCCGTCTGGCAGGAACCAGGCGATATCGGGCAGGTTAGATTCATTGACAGGGATGCCTTTGAACCAACGCTTACGGGTAAACGAAGGATGGTGCTTATAGAAATGGATAAGCCTGCGGGTGAAAAGGATCAATTCTTTATCCCGGTCCTTCCAGTTGATCCACGATATTTCATTGTCCTGGCAATAAGCATTATTATTTCCTCGCTGGGTGCGGCCCATTTCATCTCCTGCCACCAGCATAGGTATTCCCTGTGACAGGAATAGCGTGACCAGGAAATTTCTTACCTGCTTTTTACGCAGTTGAATGATTGCTTCATCATCGGTAGGACCTTCAACCCCACAGTTCCAGGAACGGTTATGATTTTCGCCATCCAGGTTATTCTCTCCATTAGCCTCATTATGTTTTTCATTGTAAGAGACCAGGTCGTGTAAAGTAAAGCCATCATGGGCTGTGATAAAATTGATACTGGCAGTGGGCCTTCGGAAATCCGCCTTATACAGGTCGGAACTGCCGGTAAAGCGTTCGGCAAACTCAGAAAGCATACTGTCAGCCCCTCTCCAGTAATCGCGCATGCAATCCCGGTATTTTCCATTCCATTCTCCCCAGCCCGGAGGGAACTTACCTACCTGGTATCCTCCTTCGCCTATATCCCATGGTTCTGCAATGAGCTTTACCTGAGAGATGATGGGATCCTGGTGAATGATATCAAAAAAAGAACTGAGGCGGTCAACATCATGCAGCTCCCTGGCAAGTGTAGAGGCAAGATCAAATCGGAAACCATCCACATGCATTTCCAATACCCAGTAGCGCAGGCTATCCATAATAAGCCGGAGCACATTAGGCAGTCGTACATTCAGTGTATTGCCAGTGCCTGTATAATCCTTGTAATAGCGCTTATTTTCTGTAAGCCTGTAGTAACAACAATTGTCAACTCCACGGAAACTAACCGTCGGACCTAACTGGCTGCCTTCACCTGTGTGGTTATATACTACGTCAAGGATCACCTCAATACCTGCACGGTGCAGAGCTTTCACCATCTTCTTAAATTCATTCACTTGCCCGCCGGTGGCGCCATCTCCGGAATAAAACCGAACATCCGGGGCAAAATACCCGATGGTATTATACCCCCAATAATTGGTCAGGTTGTTTTCATGCAGGTGCCTGTCTGTGATAAAATGATGTACCGGCATAAGTTCAACTGCATTAATGCCCAATTCTTTCAGGTACTTTATTGTTACAGGATGGGCCATACCGGCATAGGTGCCTCTTAATACTTCAGGGATATCCGGGTGCTGTATAGTAAACCCTTTTACATGCGTTTCGTAAATGATGGCCTTATAATGTGGCAACTTCAACTGTGTATCACCCTCCCAATTGAAATTGGGATTGATAACAATAGATTTGGGAACGAAGGGAGCACTGTCCAGCTCACTATAACTCAGGTCCTCAGCAGGGTTGCCTACTTTATATCCAAACAAGGCATCATGCCATTGGATGGTTCCTGAAATAGCCTTTGCATAGGGATCGATCAAGAGCTTGTTAGGATTAAAGCGATTCCCGCTTTCCGGGTCGTACGGGCCATGCACCCTGTAACCATACAATTGCCCGGGGAACAGTTCGGGTATGTATACATGCCATACATGGTTGGTTCTTTCGCGCAGGCGAATGCGGTATGTTTCCACCTCGGCATTTGTAGAATTAAATAAACATAATTCGACAGTTTTCGCATTTTCCGCGTATAAAGCAAAGTTGACCCCGTTACCATCCCATGTAGCACCTAATGGGAAAGGCTGGCCCGGATAAGTGTTCATCTCCATTCAGCGTGTTTTGATAAGCTTTTTAATAAAAGCAATTCTTCCATTGTACTATAGTTTTGCAGTCAATCTTCTTGCCACCAGGTAAAACTGATGAGCATGAAACTATTACAAAAATGAATGACGAGAATACCTGGGCTCAACACCTAATAAACTATTATAAAGCATTACAGCCACCAGTAGAACTTCCCAACAATGTGGAGTGGCTATACCCCCAGCAAAATCCTGAAGTGATCTCTATCGTGGAAACATTTTGCAATAAGTTTTATGACGACAGTAATGAAAGAACATTGTTGCTGGGGATTAACCCCGGAAGGTTTGGAGCGGGTATCACAGGCGTAAACTTTACTGCTTCGAAAGAGCTGGAAGAATACTGTGACATAGACCATCCTTTTAAGAAAAGATCGGAACTATCCGCCGAGTTTATTTATAAAGTGATCAATGCCTATGGTGGCGTGAAACCATTTTATGCAAAATTCTTTATTGGGTCTGTATGTCCGCTTGGATTTATTAAGGGTGGAAAGAACATCAACTATTATGATGACAAGGACCTGGTGAAAGCTGTTCAGCCTTTTATTACACGTAATATGGAACGATTTCTATCCTATAAGGTGAACAGGAAAAGAGTGATCTGTATAGGAGGTGAAAAAAATTACAAGTACCTATTAGCGTTGAATGAAAAACACAAATGGTTCAAAACCATTGAAATTGTACCTCATCCCCGGTTCATCATGCAATACAGGCGCAAATACCTTGATGAATATATTAGCCAATACCTTGAGGTTTTGAAAAAGAAATAATAGTTTTGAGCCATCTTAAAGGCCGCATATGAAGTTCTGACGATTCTCCCAGTTAGTTTATCCGGAAGCAATTGCCTTCCTATTATTTACCAGTAAACTTCAATCCTGATCATGCCAGGCCAATCAACCACAACTATTTCACGGGTATATACTCTTATTGTTAGCGCTCTTAAAGGGGACCAACAGGATTACACAAAAGGAAGTCTGCGCAAGGCTATTCTCCTGCTTTCCATTCCCATGATACTGGAAATGGCTATGGAAAGTGTATTTGCTTTGGTGGACCTGTTCTTTGTCAGTAAGCTGGGCAAGCATGCTGTTTCCACTGTTGGACTTACGGAATCTGTGCTGACGATCATCTACTCTATTGCCGTAGGCATGAGTATGGCAGCTACAGCCATCGTAGCACGCAGGATAGGTGAGAAAAATCCTGAAGGCGCTGCCAGGGCAGCTATGCAGGCCTTGCTGGTAGCTGTTGTAACTATCCTAATCATTAGTGCTTTTGGAATGATCTACGCCCGCGACATACTGCGACTGATGGGTGCAGAGGATATGACCCTTCAAATGGGTGTTCATTATACCAGGACCATGATGGGCAGTAGCGTTGTCATTATGTTGCTGTTCCTAATCAATGGTATATTCAGGGGTGCCGGAGATGCTTCCATAGCCATGAAAAGCCTGTGGCTGGCTAATATCTGCAATATCATTCTTTGCCCCTTGCTGATCAACGGGCTGGGTCCGGTGCCGGCCTATGGTCTCACAGGAGCAGCAATGGCTACCACCATTGGCAGGAGCATAGGTGTATGTTACCAGCTCTACCATCTTTTTAATGGTTCCAGCCTGGTAAAGCTTTCACGCCATGCCATCAAAGCAGAATGGGATGTGATCAAATCGGTAGTGAAGATAGCCTGGCCTGCTACCTTGCAATTCATCATTGCTTCCTGCAGCTGGATCTTCCTGGCAGAACTGGTAGCAGAAACAGGGCATAGTGCTGCGTCGGCAGGTTACCAGACAGCCTTGCGTATCATCATGTTCTTTTTGCTGCCCGCCTGGGGAGCCAGTAACGCTGCAGCTACATTAGTAGGTCAAAACCTGGGTGCCCGGGATCCGCAGCGGGCAGAAAAAGCAGTGATCAAGACCGCGAAATATAATGCCGCTTTTATGGGCATGGTCTCCCTGCTCTTTTTGTTTGCCGCTGAACCGATCGTTTCCTTATTCGCCCTGCAAACAGAGGTAGCGCAAATAGCCACGAGGGCTTTGCGCATCATCAGCACCGGTTATATTTTTTATGGTGTGGGCATGGTGATGATCAATGCTTTTAATGGTGCCGGGGATACCAGGACACCAACATTGATCAATGTCTTTTGTTTCTGGCTGTTCCAGATACCACTGGCCTACCTGCTGGCCAAATATTTTAAGCTGGGATCGACAGGCGTGTTCATTGCCATACCGGTGGCAGAAACTCTTATTACTGTTACTGCCGTTGTGTTGTTTAAGAAGGGACGGTGGAAGAAGGTGATGGTGTAGAACTGGGATTGGGAGGAAGGAATAGGATTTAAGAGGAGTGTTACAATTTTAATGACATAGTGCGCATTTAGTATACTGGATTGATTTGATGTAATCTGTAATAGCAAATCGTAAAGTTGCCCGGTTACCACCACTAACCTTCCTAAATAGGGGCAGAAGAATAAGTTCAAAGTTTTATTTCTATTTTGCTGAGAATATTTGCAAACCTGGCCTTGATCAATAGTCCATCGACAAGTCATTCAGGGTAATGGATATTGTTACAAGACAGGAGTAAACAATACATAGAATTAAAAAACAAAACCAATGAGGAAAATAATTTCATTTATGCACATATCGCTTGACGGATTTGTAGCAGGACCGAATGGAGAAATGGACTGGATTAAAGTGGATGAAGAACTCTTTGATCATGTCGGAAAGCGGATAGGCGAAGGCGACACTGCATTATATGGACGGGTAACATACCAGATGATGGAAAGTTACTGGCCTTCAGCAGGGTCAGAACCGGATGCGAGCAAGCATGATATTGAACATTCAAAATGGTATAACCAGGTTCACAAGCTGGTTTTATCCAAAACGTTGAAAGAAGCTGATTTGAATAACACCACAGTTATCAGTGACAACCTTTCGGACAGAATAAATGAAATCAGACAACAGGAAGGCAGTGACATCCTGCTTTTTGGTAGTCCCACAGCAACGCATTCCCTTATACAACTGAAGCTGATTGATGGCTACTGGCTATTTGTTAATCCAATTATCCTGGGCCAGGGCATTCCATTGTTTGTAGACATCAAGGAAAAAATAAAACTCAAGCTATTGACCACCCGGCAGTTTACTTCGGGGGTAACTGAACTGAATTATATAGTGGACAGGCCATAAGAGTGAATGTAAATTCCCATTAGGACTATACCTTGAAGGCACCCCTTATAATATATTAGTTTGGCAATGGTATCAATTGAAACTTTCAGAAGCCTGGCGCTTTCGTTTCCTGAAACAAAAGAAGAGCTTCATTTTCAAAAAGCTTCTTTCAGGGTAAAGAATAAAATATTTGCCACCTATGATGCTTTACAGAAAAGGGCTTGCATTAAACTATCAGCAATAGACCAAAATGTTTTTTCGTGTGTCGATAAGTCCATCATTTTTCCGGTTGATAATAAATGGGGTAAGCAAGGTTGGACAATTATTGAAATGACGAAAGTGAGGAAAAACCTGTTTATTGATGCGCTGACAACTGCTTATTGCGAGGTTGCCCCCAAGAAACTAGCAGACACAGTTAGAGCAAAGGGAAGCGAATAGAAAAAAGCACAGGTAACAAGGTACACGCAACCTGGTCAACCAGGCTAATTCAATACTTGTAATTCTATTAAGGAAGCTGCGGTAAATTAAACCGGGTATAAACAGCATCACGAAATTTGACTTTATATGAACGTACAGGAGCAAATCACAGATTATATTACCTGCCTGCCTGAACCAAAACGCAGTGACATGAAAGAGTTGCACAGACTCCTGCTTAAAGTGCTGCCCGGAGGTAAATTGTGGTTCGATAAGGGTAAGAACAATGAAAATAAAACAATCAATAACCCTACAATTGGATATGGGGCTTACACAATAAAATATGCCAATGGAAAAACCAGGGAATTTTTTCAAATTGGTATCAGTGCAAATAAAACCGGGATCTCTGTATATATCCTTGGTATAAGTGATAAGACATACTTAGCACAAACATTTGGGAAACAACTTGGAAAGGCGAATGTGAGCGGATATTGCATTAGATTCAAAACGCTTAAAGAGATAAACATTGACATACTTGAAATAGCAGCACGATATGGTGTTTTCAGTTCTTCGGTGAGTAGTACTACAACCAAAAGTGATTAAACAACATTTGACTGAAAAACCCTGGCAATGCTAAGTGGCTGAATGGTTACTTACACATCTTTACATTAAAGTTCCTGTTACATATTTCTGCTCATCCTTTAGTAATTTGCTTAAAGTATATGAACAGGAGCACTATAGATACCAACTTACTGCGGCAGATCATTTTTATTGCAGTTATAATTTTCCTGGGTATCGTCCTGTTCAACCAGCTTTGGTTCTTTTTACCTGCATTCCTGGGGGCTGTAACATTTTATGTATTGATGCGCGAACGTATGTTTTACCTCACGGAAGTAAAGGGATGGGGCTACGGAAGTGCAGCCTGGGTATTGATGCTGCTTTCGTTTTTTGTTATTTTATTACCTACAGGCTTGCTGGGTAATATCCTTTATTCCAAAATCAGTTACGTGGTTACACACTCCAGCGAAACGCTGAACTCACTGAAAAGGGCTGCGGACCAGGTAAGTAAAAAGATCGGGTACGAGATCATCAACCCTAATGCCATTAATAAAATAGGTACATACATCACAGAACTGCTGCCTAAAGCTCTGGGTGTTACACTGAATACATTGATGCTGATAGCCAGTATGTACTTCATACTTTATTTTATGCTGGTCAACGGAAGGAAAATGGAAAACTCCCTGTACGAGTACATTCCATTAGCTGACGATAACGTAGGGCGTATAGGGGCGGAAGTGAAAGTAATGGTAGTTTCCAATGCCATAGGTATTCCCCTGATAGCATTGATACAGGGTGTGGTAGCGCTGATCGGCTACCTGATCATAGGGATTAATGAACCTTTTCTATGGTTTGCGGCCACCAGCATTGCTGCCATGATGCCAGTAGTGGGTGCAGCCCTCATCTATGCGCCACTAACCATCATGCTTTTTGCCCAGGGAGAAACTGGAAAGGGGATAGCTATGGGCATATGGGGTTTTGGCCTGGTGGGCCTTGTAGACAACCTTTTCCGTTTTTTGCTTAATAAATGGCTGGGAGATATCCATCCGCTGATCACCATCTTTGGAGTGCTCGTTGGAGTTCAGCTTTTTGGTTTTATAGGGTTGATATTCGGTCCATTACTTATATCAATGTTCATTCTTTTGCTCCGTATTTATTCTTCTGAATTCATTGTTAAGAAAAGGGATATTAACAGGGTGAAATGATTTTCTCGTAAAAACTCTTAGTACTTTTATCCCAATCCCGAGAAAAGTACCCAATTCCTAAATTATTCTTAGGAACTGCTTGCAAGTGTGATAGTTACATAATATTTTCACACCCAGTGGCGTTCCAATAACCACGAAAAACCCCAGGAGAGTGAGAAAGTTTTATTTGCCATTATCCATGTTATGCCTTCTTGCCACCTTTTTACTGCTTCCCGTAGTAAAAGCAGGTAGTAATAAAAATTTAAAGGCTACATCTTTTCGCCCGGAACGCACAGCAATTTCTACTGCCTTGTCTGCAGAAGCTGTTGCCTCATCCATTTATGATAGTTTGAACCTTGACCACCTTGGCCTTACCAAAGAAGCTTTGCTTTATGCCTATGAAGGACAGCAAAAGCTGGAGGAAAAAGGTGAAGTAGGAAACCCTGACATCTTAACGGTATGCGATTTTAGCCAGCCCTCTGATCAAAAGCGCATGTATGTGATCGATGTAAAGAACCTTAAAGTTTTGATTCATACCTATGTGGCACACGGCAGGAATTCAGGTTTGGAATATGCAGAACGTTTTTCCAACAGGCCCGAATCGCTGCAAAGCAGCCTGGGATTTTATGTAACCAAGAATACTTATTTCGGTAAGCATGGCCTTTCCTTAAGGCTGGAAGGACTGGAAAAAGGTTTTAATGATAAAGCGGAAGCCAGGGCCGTTGTAGTCCATGGTGCTCCTTATATCGGGGATCAACGCCTGGGAAGCCGTTATATGGGAAGAAGCTGGGGATGCCCTGCTGTTCCACAACAAATAGCTTCAGAAGTGATCAACACGATCAAAAACGGAACTACCTTGTTTATCTATCACCCATCTCAGAAGTATCTGCACGGATCCACTGTACTAAATGGCTGATTTGGACGCAAACAAGGATGGATGATAAAAGCCCCAACCGTACCCTATGGTTGGGCTTTTTCTTTTATATAATCTTTCAATTACCACCCTTTCTTCCCCATGCCATTTTTATTTGGAGATCTCTCTGATTAGATGTAGCTTTTACATTCCCCGCTTCCTCCAATCTTTCCCTTTTTCGAGAAGACCATTTTTACTCTGACCTGTGTTGGCTATATTTTTTAACCTTAAAATGTACAAACAATGCTAGTCATTGCACATCACAACATCAGCGATCCTGTTGCATTCTGGAGCAGAGCAAAAGAAGTAACTGAAAATCTGCCCGGTAATTTAAAAGTACAAAGCGTCTTTCCTTCTAAGGATGGTAAAACCGGTACCTGTATCTGGGAAGCCGATTCTGCACAGGATGTCCAGCAATTCCTGGATAAGAATGCCGGGGAATTTGCTAAAAACTTCTGCTACGAAGTGAATATGGAACAAGCCATGGGGCTGCCTAAAATGCAATTAGCAGATACCCTGCACGGTTAAATTCAACCTCTTAATGTAAAAAGCAGGCATTTGTCTGCTTTTTTATTAGATGTAGATAAGCTAAAGCTAAATGAATAGATAAGCCACCAGTTGAGCAAGAATGCCAATAAACAACCCGGTGTATACTTCAACAGGTATGTGTTCATTATTGATCATCCTGGCCGTACAAACCAGTCCTGCCAATAAAAGAGCAATAGATATATAGGCACCAATGTTATCTCCTGAAAGAAAACCCATAATAACAAACAGCGCACTGACAACTCCTACAGAAATGGCATGCATGCTCACTTTCATATAGCTGTTTACAATAAGTCCAAGGCTGGAGGCAAGGAAAACGGCAAGGCTGAACATCACAACCTCTTTTGGAAAAGCCTGGGTCCTGAATACGTACCAAATCCAGAAATAAAATATCCCAGTGGCCACATAGGGAATGATCCTGTCCCGCTGCGTTTTTAAATAAATGGAACTAATAAAACCCAGCCCCTTTGTCAATAGTATCGTTACCAGCGGAAGAACGGTATAATTAACCGTGAAGGAGATTAAAAGCTTTGTCTTGTCCCATTCAGTGAATTGCGGGAAGATCCTAAGGATATAAATAAAGAAATACCCAATGTATACGGGGATAAACAATGGATGGAAAACATAGGAAACTACTTTAGCAGCAATCTTTATTATGGGGTGAAAAGAAATATTTTGTCCGTCAGCTTCGGTTGACATCATTTTGCAAACATACGGGAAGCAGTAATGCCCTTCCCTGTTTTAAGAAATCCTTTTTAGTCCTACCCCCGGGGGTATGGTTATGAATTACATTGACCGCTTTTACAGCTCTTTTCGCAGCCTGGCCACCGGAATATTCAACTGTTCCCTGTACTTAGCCACCGTCCGGCGGGCAATATTATAGCCCTTTTCCTGCAACATTTCGGTCAGGCGTTCATCACTCAATGGCTTTTTCTTATGTTCATTTTCTATAAGGTCACTCAGTATTTTTTTCACCTCGCGTGTAGACACTTCTTCGCCTGTATCCGTTGTCAACGACTCACTGAAGAAGAATTTTAACCTGTAGGTTCCAAATTCAGTCTGCACAAACTTACTGTTGGCCACCCGGCTTACAGTGGATATATCCAGCCCGGTTCTTTCAGCAATATCTTTCAGGATCATTGGTTTAAGGGTGGTCTCATCTCCTGTAAGGAAAAACTCATGCTGGTGGTTCATTATCGCTGTCATGGTACTGATCAGTGTATGTTGCCTTTGCTTAATGGCGTCAATGAACCATTTAGCTGCATCTATCTTTTGCTTGATAAACAGTACCGCTTCTTTTTGGCGGCGATCCTTTTTCGCTCCCCTGTCATATTCTTTCAGCATATCGCGGTAGCCTTCGCTGATGCGTAACTCAGGAGCATTCTTTGAATTAAGGGTAAGCTCGAGCTTGTTACCGGCATTGGTAATAAAGAAATCAGGAACCACATAGTTCTCTGCCTTATTCATTTCACCCATGTTGCCACCTGGCTTTGGATTCAGCCTGGTGATCTGTATCATCACTTCCTTTAATTCCTCGTCACTCAGATTCAGTCCCCTTTGTATCTTTTCGTAATGCTTCTTGGTGAACTCATCAAAATAACGGGTTACAGCCATAATGGCGACATCCACTTCCTTACCCTCGGCTTTTTGCCTGATTAACTGTAAGAGGAGACATTCCTGTAAGTTGCGGGCACATACACCCGGAGGGTCAAATTGCTGAATGCGTTTGATCAACCCTTCCACTTCTGCATCTGAGGTCACTATATTTTGGCGAAAAGCCAGGTCATCCACAATGGCAGAAGTTTCCCTTCTCAGGTATCCATCTTCATCAATGCTACCAATGATCTGCTCAGTGATGCGAAATTCCCTTTCATCCAGGTTGAGCATCCCGAGCTGGGCCTCCAGCACTTCATAAAAGCTGGTCTCTACCTTATAGGGCATGGTGGTCTTTTCTTCCTGCTCACCATAATTATCATCTCTCATCTTATAATCTGCTATATCATCATCTCCTTCCTGCACATAATCCGAGATATCAATATTCTCATATTGTTCCTCATTAGACGATTCTTCATATTCTTCTTCCGGCGACTCCTTGAACTCATCCTGTGCATCTTCAAAGTCATCATGGGCTTCGTCAGATAATTCCAATGCCGGGTTCTCTTCCAATTCCTCCTTTATTCTTTCGTCAAGTATAGCGGTAGGCACCTGCAGCAGCTTCATTAACTGGATCTGCTGGGGTGATAGCTTTTGTAATAGTTTCTGTTGTAAACTTTGGCTAATGCTCATTATCAGTTTCGTCTGTGGCAAAAAAAATTTGCCGGGTTCACAAAAATCAAGCCGTAAATTTACTGCAAATAACAATCCATGGCCCGGATAGTAATTGTTTTGTTGGTGCTAATGGTGTTAAAATCCACCAAATCCGCTTCCCAAGCGGTTTCCAGGGGATATATGGATACGTGTGATAAAAAAATATCATTAAAAGTATTGCCCCCAAACTTCTACACAAACCATCTCTCTTTCTTTTGTAAAAAAGAATTACAGGTACAAAAATTTACTGCCATGCCTGTCTTCTTCAGGCTGGGTTCCAAAGAATATGTTGACCGCCTTGAAAGAAAACCTAATAGCGGTTACCAGGGAAAGCAATAAAAAAAGCTGTATCACTACAGCTTTATAACTAGGTAACCTATTATCGGTCTATAATAATCAGGCTTTCTCAAGGTTCTTTTTAAGTGCATCTTTTAGCGCCTCCAGCATCTTTATTCCTTTTTCTTTCACCTGCTCTTCTGTCCATAATAAGCTGATGGAAGTAGATATACAACGATTCATCACCGCGTCGCTTAAAGAAAAATCCTTTAGAGCCAGGTGTTCCAATGCAGCTACCTGGTCTTTATGCAAACGGTTAAGTGAAGTAGCGCTTTTCAAATGGTCCCATTTACGGATGTAGTGCCAGTTATTATCGAACCAGTAAAAATTCCCTCCTAATATGCCCCTGGCCTTGAATTCATTTACTACAGCGCGGGTCAATTCTTCATTTGGCAGGAACCAGCTGATAAAGGTGCAGCTATCACCTTCTGGATCTGGTACTGCACGGAAGGAGACTTCCGGAACCTGGGAAAGAATTTCTTTAAGGGCAGCATGATTTCTTTTCTGTATGGCCAGGAACTCATCAACTCTTCTTACCTGCGCCAGTCCAACAGCTGCATGCAATTCTGAAATACGATAGTTATAGCCTAGAAAAGGATGAAGGTCTGCGCCCCGGTCAACACCTTTATGATCATGTCCATGATCGGTATACCCATCACAGTTGTTGTAAACTTCTTTATTGTTTGTAAGCACCACACCCCCTTCTCCACAAGTCATTGTTTTGACGAAGTCAAAAGAAAATGTGCCGGCATCTCCAATAGTGCCCAGGCTTTTTCCCTTGTAGGTACCACCTATACTCTGGCAGGCATCTTCAAGTAATAATAAATTATGCTCTTTACAAATGGCCTGCAGTGCATCCAGGTCAGCCATGCTGCCACACATATGTACAGGCATGATGCATTTGGTCCTTTCAGTGATAGCATGACGAACCGCTTCAGGACTGAGTGTTAGTGTTTCATCAATATCAACCAGCACCGGTATGGCACCTACACTTAATACAGCCTCGAAAGAAGCAACAAAGGTGAAGGCAGGCATGATTACCTCATCGCCAGCTCCTACGCCAAGGGCTGCAAGCGCAGTGGTCAATGCAGCTGTACCGCTGGATAGCAACTGTGCGTACTTGCTGCCAAACCTGGAGCATAGGGCTGCCTCCAGTTCCTTAGCTTTCCACATTCCTTTGCGCGCCCCATCAAAGCCATAGCGCATTAATATTCCCGTTTCCAATACATCGTTCACTTCTTTTCTTTCTGCATCACTCCACAATTCAAATCCAGGCATATTTTCAGTTTATAGTTTTATACAATTGTTGAACCCAATGATTGATTTTTATATTCCAATATTGAGTGGTCAAAGATACTAAGACTGCCCACTCATAAAAAAAGCTATAAAGTTTATACTTTATAGCTTTTAACAGATCAGTTAGGCTACCAGGATTAAAGCAATACAGCAAGGCTTTTGATCACCGCTGTCAGCCTGATGGCATCGTGTATCCTTTGTTTGGCAGTACCATGCCCTATCAATGTTTTTTCGTGAGAAGTAACACAAAGTTCACAGCCATTCAAGGCACTAACAGCCAGGCTCACCAGTTCAAAAAATTCTTTTCCTAATAAAGGATTAGCCATTATACTCATTCTAATGCCTGCCTGAGTGTTGTTGTAAAACTCATCGTGCATGAAATGGCGAAAGCGATAATATACATTGTTTGCATTGAGCAAACTGGTGCAACTGATTATTTCAGCCAATTCTTTATCAGAAGCCCCTTCCTTTTCTGCAAAAGCACCAAAAGCTTTTTGCAATACTTCATTCTTCTCATTTACGGCAACAGCATAGGCAAGGAGATAAGCTTCCTTTTTTGTAAACGTGCCTGCATTCAGTGAATTGGTCACATTGATCTTAAGGTCCTTTAAATACCTCGAATCAGTTTGCGCCAGCACACGCAACTGGCCGGTTATATTTTCCTCTGTTAACCCTATCTCTGTTAATAAAGCCAGCGCATTATCTGTAGTTGATGCTATTCCAAACATTTTCTTCCTTTTATGATTGATAAAAAAAGAACGTCACGGTGCAGTATTGAAAATCTTCCAGTCTACACCATGACGTTAGTTATTAAGCTACCAGGGTAGCTTCACCTTTCTGCCAGTTACAAGGACAAAGTTCGTCTGTTTGTAAAGCATCCAGTACACGTAATACTTCTTTTACGTTACGTCCAACATTAAGGTCGTAAAGAGAAACCCAACGAATGATACCTTGAGGATCTACAATGAACGTAGCCCTGTAAGCTATCTTCTCTTCTGTTTCAAGTATACCCAGTTCATTGGCCAGTGACTTGCTGGTATCTGCAAGCATAGGAAACTTCAGGTTGCGCAGGTCTTCATGATCTCTTCTCCAAGCAGCATGTACAAATTCACTATCTGTTGATGCACCGATCAATACCGCCTCACGGTCTTCAAAATCCTGGAAATGGTTATTGAACTCAGCGATCTCTGTAGGACATACAAAAGTGAAATCTTTTGGCCACCAGAACATCACCATCCATTTACCACTGTTTTTGATCTCTTCATAGGACAGGTCATAAAATTCCTTTCCTTTTTCAATAGATACTACAGCCTTTTTATTAAACTCCGGGAAGGCCGACCCAATCGATAATACTACATTCTTCATATTCTTAGTTTCTTTTTTCGAGTGGCAAATGTCGGCAGAAATGCTTATCGATGAAATCGATTTTTATGATGTTATCATAGACGGTGCCTATATTAAAGGGGAAATCATTAGATAAAGCAACCTACTGTGGAGATATTAACAGTTCCATAAGATGGTGGCCAGGGGTAAAGAGAGGTTAAGAATTATATTAAAGCCAATACAGCCTTCAAAGTCAATACTCAAATGAAATGTTCAAGGTATTGCCGTAGTAAACTATCTACTAAGTTTATCTATCATATCTCCAAGGTCACTGATGCCCAAAGTGAACCAGAGAATTATTATGAACAGAATGATCTTTACAAGGAAAGGAATTGCGGTTCCAAATAGCCTTTGTAAAAAAATAGCTGCAGGCGGAAAGTAAAGCATAGAAAGGATGAGGAATACAATACCGGGAACAGGGTGAACCAGGAATAATTCAATACACCTATAGTGGCTACTATCGCCCATGCTATCAAGCTTCCCATGGATAGTAAAATGGTTTGCGTTCTCATGATCCTGCAAATGGTGATCCGAAAATACCTACAGCCAGTTCAATCCATATGATTAAAAGCGCAAGCAGTATGACTCCACATATGGCAAGCCTGGTCTTTATATTTTTAACCTTCCTCATTACCAGTTCACATAAAAGACCTGTACCAAGTAATAGCACACCTGCCACCATAAAATCAGAAACCGACCAATTGACTTCATTGGTGAATTGCATGGCTATGAACGGAATCAGCAACAGGATGGCTATTGTTAGTACAATGCCAGCCAATCTTTTGTTTTGTGTAAGCATATTTTAATTTTTTAATGATAATAAGCCTAAGGCTTAAAAGTACTTTGTAACACAAAGCTAATAGATACACTTTGTATTACAAAGTAAAATGGAAAATATCTTTGCTATTTACATATCTGGGCACTGTACAAGGACAAATAGCTTTCAAATTTCACTTTATATACATTACCCGAACTTGCATTTAATTTGTTCAACAGCTATCTTTCGACACAAGCTTATAAAAAGTAAATACAACCCAGGTCATTTATATCATGGCAGAATCTACCCTGGATATTGAACAGGACTTTTTAGTAAAAGACTCCAAAACCACCAATTACATTATAGGGGTTGCCCTGCTTGCCGTTTTTGTTGTGTCTATGAGTTATGGGGATTATGGTTGGTCCAATTACCTCACGGCTATTTGCCTGTTCCTGGTCCCCGGCGCGGTAGCCATTGCCAAAGGCCAGCGCAATACAATCATCATCAGGATCAATAAAACAGGATTCTTTTATGCAGGCAAGCTTATAACAGGCTGGAAATTATTTTATAATGCCACTGTGCAGGAAAAAACAGCTACAGGTAGCTACCAGGATAATTTTGTGCTGGTCTTCAGGTACTATTCCGCAGATCATGCTTTGATCTACACACTGAACATCCCCCTAACCAATACACAGGATAAATCAGAAGAAGAAATCATAGAAGCGATCAATTTCTTTTGCCATGAAGGCAGGCAGGTAACTCCTGATCAAACAATTACGCAGCAACAAGGATAAGGGCCAAGCTGAAAAGCAAAAGCCTGTAATACATACAGGCCTTTACTTATATTTTTATCTTATCCAGGTTTATGCTAAGGCTTCCCCTTTGTTGGTTTTTTTATATCCATTGGGATCTCTGTTGCTGAAGGCATAACTGAAGGCAAGGTAGCAATACCCCTGTTTGGATTGGGCGGTAGCCATTCCATGGGAGGTACCAGGGCAGGTGTGCTATAATAATTATTACGCAGGCTGTCAGACCATCCATTTGGATTTGACTGAAACGTGGTGCTGCTGAAATATGCACTTCCCTGGATGGTAGGATAGGTTCTTAATAATTTGATCTGGTTAGGCAACTCATTAGGGTTTTTCCAGGCCCGGCTGGAAGGGCTCTTCTCCAGTGCCCTGTAAACGCCCTGGCCAATATACATATGGCGGCCATAAGTATGCTTGCTCCACCAGTCTATCAGTGTTTCATAAGCTACCAGCTTATGACCCATTTCCCAGTATAGCTGTGGGGCTACGTAATCTATCCAACCCTTCTGCAGCCATAATAAGATGTCGGCATACAGGTCATCGTAGTTGGTTTGGCCGGCTTTTGTAGGGCTACCCATAGTATCCTTATCCTGGTTGCGCCAAACCCCAAAAGGTGAAATGCCAAACTTTACCCATGGCTTGGTATCCTTAATGATAAACGCCAGCTTACTTATGATGGAATCAACATTGCTTCTTCTCCAATCTTCTTTGTTTAATCCCCGGGGGTCTTTGGCATAGGAAGCTGCATCCGGAAATTCCCTGCCGGCAATTCTATAAGGGTAGAAGTAATCATCCATGTGAACAGCATCAATATCATAACGGCTTACAATATCCCTGATCACATTCTCCACCCATTGCTGTCCTTCTTTATTTCCCGGGTCAAAATAGGTGGTACCACCATAATTTAGGAACCACTCCGGGTGTAACCTTGTAATATGGGCAGGGGCTATAGAAGCCTTGCCAATAGAAAAATTGGCCCTGTAAGGATTGAGCCAGGCATGAAACTCGAGCCCACGCTTGTGCGATTCTTCAATCATAAACTGCAAAGGATCATAAAAAGGCACCGGGGGTTTACCCTGCACACCTGTCAACCACTGGCTCCATGGTTCATAAGGAGAAGGGTAGAAGGCATCAGTGGCTGGGCGCACCTGCACTATAACCGCATTCATACCATTGCGCACGTGCATATCCAACTGGCGTATAAAATCCGCCTTCTGGCTATCTACATCATACTGCCCCTTTTTGGGCCAGTCGATATTATCAACCGTGGCTATCCAAACGCCGCGAAACTCATACTTGGGTGGCTGAGCCTGTCCAAAAGAATATAAAATGGCTAGTAAAAGGGTGGTGGTGGCTAAAAGGTTCTTCATTATAATGATATGACAGCCGAAAAGTATAAAAATTTAAAACAACAACTCTCAAAGAAAGATTAAAGTGTAAGGATTGTAGACCATACCATGTATTTGATCGGCAGCATGACCAGCAAAAACCACCTAATAAAATGATGAATCAGGCACCTCAAACTCAATAGAATCAACAAAAAGGTCATTCGTCTTCGGAACCCCGAAGCTTGTCTAAAATAGTAGTAAGCATTTCAGCATCCTTTTCCGAAAGCTTGCCCATGATGTTTGAAATGCTGTCTGTTTCAGCATCCACTCTCTTTAATAGCTTCTGACCTTTTTCGGTAATCACCACATCTACCAGGCGTTTGTCGGCAGTGCAGGTAGTTTTTTTCACCAGGTCTTTTGCTACCAGGCGGTCCACAATACGGCTGGTATCACTCATTTTATCCAGCATGCGCTCCCGAATTTGAAGGGTTGACAACGGTTTAGGATGACTGCCTCTTAATATCCGAAGAATGTTGAACTGCTGGTGGGTTACATCAAAGCGGGCCAGGTTTTCCTTGATCTTCTCAATGGCCCAGCCATAGGTATATAGCAGGTTTATCAGCGCTTTATGACGGGCACTGGAAAACTTTTCCTGGTGTATGTCTTTTTCTATACCCACAAGTAATGATACAAATAATATTATTATGTAACAATGATGTGATTCCTTGCTACCTTTTACTTAACCCCACACCTTCACGCCTTCAGAGCAATTGGCACATATATCAATATTCTTACGGCTCTGAAGCACCTGGCTGCGGAAATGACGGTAGTTCTTATTGTGCCAAAGCTCTTTAAAGCTTTGCTGGCTTAGATCACCCAACTTATGTTTGGCATCCTTGTCAAAGCAGCAGGGCACCACAGATCCATCCCAGGTAATAACCGGATCGTGCCAAAGCCGCCAGCAATGGTTGGCATTATTGCCTTTGAACGCCATTTTACCGCTTTTATCCTTTTTGTAGCGGCTGTATTTCTGTATGGTGGGAATCAGTTGGTTAGGATCATTCTCATAATCATAGACCTGCGCCGTTTTCAGGCGTACCTGGTCCACTCCAATTTCCTTTGCCAAACGGTGTACTTCTTCTATCTGGTGTTCATTGTGCCGCACTACCAGGAACTGGAAAATTATAAAAGGTGTCTTGCTGCGCAATTCCTTTTTCCATTTCACAATGTTGGCCGCTCCCTCCAGTACTTTGTCCAGTTTTCCGCCTACCCGGTATTGCTGGTAGGTATCCTGCGTGGTACCATCTATGGAGATGATCAGGCGGTCCAGCCCACTCTCCACCGTTCTTTTGGCATTTTTATCATTCAGGTAGTGGGCATTGGTGGATGTGGCGGTGTAGATCTTCTTTTGCGTGGCATACTGCACCATGTCCAGGAAATCCGGGTTCAGGTAGGGCTCTCCCTGGAAATAAAATACCAGGTAGGTCAGCTCCTTATACATCTGGTCGATGGTCTCACGGAAAAAGTCCTTCTTCAACATGCCTGTAGGCCTTGAAAAAGCCCTCAGTCCACTTGGGCACTCCGGGCATCGAAGGTTGCAGGAAGTAGTTGGCTCAAAAGAAATAGAGATAGGATACCCCCACTGGATGCTTTTCTTCAGCCATTTACTGAGATGATAGCTGCTCACCACTTTCAACCCATTCAGCGCACGACGGGGTGTTATTTTAGTAAGAAAATTCACACTATCATTCCAGTTAAACTGCGGCATGGTGCAATTTACTCGTGAATTATGAATAATGCCTATATACCAATCTTTCTTTTTCAGCCTAGTAGGTTCAACCCTAATACCGGTCTTTCTGCCTTTTTCTGCCTGGCTACTCCCTATCTGCCCCCTACCTAAGTTATAGCTGCAGTATAGATACTGCGTGATCACCACGCAGTATCTATACTGTTCCTATACTGTTGATAGGGCGTTGATAGGAAGAAGCTATAGAACAGAAAGGAAGGAAATAAGGAGGAACCTTTATCCAGGACGGTTTCACTTATGAATCTAATTCATTGCAACTAAAGGCCTATAAGTAGTAAAAGAATGTTTAATTGCTTATAAACGGTTGTTGTTGACAAGGGAAACTTCCTAACATTGCAAAGTGGCAAGCAGAAAAAAATCACGTAACCGTTATTTGGGGCCTATTATTTTCATCTCCATTGTTTCTGCCGGCTGCTTTCTCCTGTACCTGGGCTACCTGTGGTACAAGACGGAAGAACTGAAGTTTATCACTTACCCCGAGTTCGGAATCCCCATTCCTTATGAATACGAGATACACGGGATTGATGTTTCCAAATACCAGCAGAAGATAGCCTGGGAGGCCGTAAAGGACATGCAGGTGCAGCATATAAAACTGGGTTTTGCTTTCATGAAGGCTACTGAAGGCAACGGTAATTATGACAGTTATTTTAAGCGCAACTGGAAGAAGGCTAAGGAAGCAGGCATTACCAGGGGAGCCTACCACTTCTTTATTGCTACTAAAGATGGAAAGACGCAGGCCAATAATTTTATCAATCATGTGAAGCTGGAGAGCGGCGACCTGCCACCTGTGCTGGATGTGGAGCAGACCTTTGGAGCTTCGCCGGCACAGGTGAGAGAACAAATGAAGGAATGGCTGGATGCTGCCGAAGCGTATTATGGCGTGCGCCCCATCATTTATACTTATATAGACTTTTATGAAAAGAACCTGGATGGGTATTTTGATGAATATCCATTGTGGGTGGCTCACTACCTGCAGCCCCACCAGCCCCGCATCAAAAGGCAATGGACCTTCTGGCAGCACAGCGAAAAAGGCAGGGTAAACGGTATTTTATCAAGGGTGGACTTTAATGTGTTCAATGGAGACTCTGCCGAATTCAGATTGTTACTGGTGCCATAGGATTTGCCTGGTATTTGTTTCATGATCTTCATCATTCCATGCAACCATGGTTTGCTTAACTTGCCTTCTTAAGCAAGAACTATGGATGAATACAACCAGGGGATTGACCCTGAAATAAAACGCTTTTTCAAAAAGATCATCAACTCGTTTTCCTATGGTCTGCTTTGGTTATTGAGCATGTTTACGGCGGGATTGTTCTTTGACCTGGGCATTACCCATAATGGTATAAAATGGTATAATATAGTTTTCTATATAGTGGCCATAACGTCCTTTATTTTCCTACTGATGTATTTCTACCGACTTTGGAAAAAAGGAAATCCTTTGTTGTAAGCCTTAGTTGTCCTGTTGTATAATAATTCTCCTGTACGCTCACGAGCTATGATCAGAAATGATCACCCATCTGCCTTTAATTTTCCGCAGCAGCAGGTCGTAGTGACCACTAATATCGCCAATACTTCTTGTTAACATCCATTTGCCCACCACATAGCAATACATCACAGATAAGCGCTTTACCTGGATGATGTTAAATGAAAGCTTGCCCATAGCCGCCGTATCGGGATATCCTTTTTTATAGTTGGCAAGTGTTTCATTCCACCCCCATTTAATGCCATTCTTGCCGATAAACATCAGGGAATCGCTTTTCCAATAGGTTTGCATGAATGCTTCCAGGTCGCCACGGTTCCAGGCTTCCACCTGCGTTTGCAATAAATTCCTGATCTGCTGCTCGTCCTTTGACTGCGCCTGGCTGATAGATGCCGAAACAAATAAAATAGCAGTAAACAACAATTTTAATCTCATACATGCTTTTTTGGGCAGCAATAAATATACAGTAATGCTATTGTATTATGGAAGAGCAATAGCCTGAGAGGGGGATCAAAATCCTGTTAATCCATATTCCCTGTAGGCACTGATGTCTACCTTTGCTGCAATACCCCTGGTTATGTCAAAAAGGATGATTTTTTACATTGTATTCTTTGCTGTGCTGGTCATTGGTTTTTTTGGATTCATATCCTATTCCATTCCTGGTTTTATGAAGCCCAAGTTGCCGCCCATCAGTACTGTAAAACCCTTTGCGTTTATTAACCAGGATGGGGGATACACAACGGAAAAGGACCTCGCGGGCAAAGTAGCAGTGGTGAACTTCTTTTTCACAACCTGCAAGTCAGTTTGTCCCAAAATGAACAATAACCTGAAGCCTGTGTATGAGCAGTATAAGAATAACCCCGATTTCATCATTGTTTCCCATACTTCAGATCCGGAAAGAGATTCTGCTTCGGTATTGAAAAGATATTCAGACTCCATGGGAGTTGACAATAAAACATGGATATTCCTGACAGGAAGAAAGGACAGCCTGTACAGTGCAGCAAGGCATAGTTATAAGATTGACGACCCCAAAAACTTTGTGCAGGATATTAATGATGATTTTTTACACACACAATTCATAGCTTTAATTAATAAGAAAGGAGATGTTGTTAAGATCTACGATGGCATAAAGCCTTCAGAAGTAAAAGAAATGGAAGTGGATATTTCCAAACTTTTGAAAGAATAAACAAATGGCCCAGGCCGAAAACAAATCTACCAATAGTCGTTTAAACGAAATATTAAGACGTAAGAACCTAAGTGTTACTGATAGCCGCAGAAAGATCCTGACGCTTTTCCTCAGCACGCCTGATGCTATGGCGCACGGGGATATTGAGAAAAAGGCAGGCGAAAAGTTTGACAGGGTAACGATTTACCGCACACTCCAAACCTTTGTTGAAAAAGGTATCGTTCACACCATACCTACGGCAGATAATTCTGTGCTCTATGCATTATGCAAGGACTGCGCAGAAGGGCATCACCATGATGACCATGTACACTTTGTCTGCTCACAATGTGACCGGACCATTTGCCTTGATGATGTTGTCTCTCCCAAAATAGATCTTCCTGAAGGTTATATTGCCGACAATGTACAGGTGGTGATCCATGGCACCTGCAAGGATTGTAATAATAAATGATACAGGAGCTTGTAGCTTTATAACAAAGAGAGGCCCCTGATAAGGACCCCTTTTTGTTATAATGTAGTTCTATTGTTTTTAGGAATGGTGCGTGATCTTTTCCATTTCATTCTGCACGAATAACATCAGCTCACTAATATAATCAGGAGCAAAACTGAACTTCAAGCCAGCAGCCTTGTATAGCTCAGGCAAGGTACGCGTTCCCCCCAGTTTGAGTGCAGTGATATAATGATCAATAGCCTTGTTCTTATCTTCTTTAAATTGCTTCCACAGTCCAATAGCACCTAGTTGAGCAATGCCATATTCGATATAATAAAAAGGCACTTCATACAGGTGCAGCTGGCGTTGCCAGGAATACTTACGGTATTCTTCAAGGCCGGTAACATCCAGGGCAACAGATGTGTATTGGTTTAATATTGTTCTCCAGCTTTCTGCTCTTTCCTCCAGGGTATGCTGTGGATTTTCATAAACCCAGTGCTGGAATTTATCGATCGTTGCTATCCATGGGAAGATGGTAAGCACCCTTTCCAGTTGTTGCTGCTTTGCCCTTTTCAGGTCTTCTTTATTGTCAAAAAATACATCCCAGTAATCCATACTGAATAGCTCCATGGTCATACTGGCCACTTCTGCTATTTCCATCGGATATTCTTTGAAAGCTGTAAGGGGTAAGTTATGCGTGAGGAATGAGTGGATGGCATGGCCACCTTCATGCACCATGGTGGTGACATCACTCATCTGGCCTGCAGCATTCATGAATATAAATGGTGCTCCCGTTTCAGGCAACGGGCAATTGTAACCGCCTGGTGCCTTTCCTTTCCTGCTGTCCAGGTCCAGTCTTCCCATCTCTTTCATCTTTGTAAGACATTCTCCGAAAAAGGGATGCATCTGGTTGAAACAGGCTATGGTCTTATTTACCAGCTCTTCTCCATTTACAAAAGGCGTCAAGGGCTTTACACCTTCGGGTTCTGCATCGGTATCCCATGGGCGTAGTGAATCAAGTCCCAGTTTCTGGCGCTTCCTGTCATAAACGAAATCTACCAGTGGAAGCATTTGTGTTCTTACGGCTTCATGAAACTGGAAGCAATCTTCTTTGGTATAATCAAACCTGCCAAGGTCTTCGAATTTATAATCGCGGTAATTTTCAAAGCCTGCATTTTTCGCTACCTGGTCGCGTTTTTGCACCAGCGTAGTGAACATGTCATTGAGCTTATCCTTATCCAGTAATCTTCTTTCCTGTATTTTTCTGTATACTTCTTCACGAATGGAGCGCTCAGGATTTTCCAGGAACTTGCTGGCCTGCTGCAGTGTATACTCTCTTCCCTGCATTTCTATGCTCATCTTGCCGGATATAACACCGTATTGTTGTGCCAGCACTGATATCTCAGCCTGCAGCGGAATATTCTTTTCCCTGAAAAGCTCTATGTTCTTTTTTACATTCCTGAGGTAAACCTTATAGCCTTCTGCATCTAACTGTGAAGTATACTCATTTTCTACCAGCTTACGATTGAGCTTATCAGCAAAAGGCTGGATCTTTGGCTGGATCTCCATTACGAAATACGTAAAGGCATCTTCCAGCTCTTTATTTTCAGTATCGCAGGTCATGCGGATCTGTCTCCATGCTGCATCCTCGCCAATAACAGCTTCCACCTCGCTCATATCCATCAACCAGTCTTCCAATGCTTTCTTTGAAGGGATAGGACGCTCCAGCAATTCTTTAAAATAAGGCTCCAACGTAGCCCAGTCAGTTACTTTAAAGTTGGCTGGTAAATAATTGCGGGGCACACTGGTTATCTGGGCTGAATAACTGATCTCTTGCTCTTCCATATTGGTTTAATTTAACAGGTAGGGTGAATCAAAGGAACAGGTTCTGACACCCGTTCCATGAAACCATTAATGGTGGAATATTGTAATTTTTGCCATGCTATATGGCAAAGGCAATAATTATTCCTCTGACTTTTTCTTACGTGTTCTTTTAGGCTTTTCTGTTTCTTCACCAGCAGGTTCTGCCTCAGCTTTAGGAGTGGCAGTTTTTGCTTTAGCCTTTGTTTTAGCCGGCTTTTCAGCAACTGCTTCAGATACGGCAGCTACTTCTTCCTGTACTGGCACTTCTGCGTTTTCCTCTTCAGGAGCTTCTTCCTTACGTGTATAATCTATTTTGTTGTTCTCTATTACTTCATACCACTTGATCATCTTCTTCATGTCGCTGCTGTATACACGATCGAAATCAAGATCAGGATATACTTTTTCAAAGTATGATTTCAATGCTTTATTATCTTTTACATCTGGCATGGCAGCATCACTGGCTTTCATGGCAGTAAATATATCAGCCAACTGTACGTTATCTCTTACAGTATATACTTCAATGCTTTCCAGGTGTGAAAGGTTGTGCACTCTGGATGAAACGAATTTAGTGCTCTGATCTTCCAAAGACCGCACAATGGCGCCATCAGATTTACTACTTACCACTTCAAATAAGCCCGGCATGCCAGTTACGGCTACTATTCTGTTATACTCCATATACGAAATTTTTGGGGCTGCAATATAAACCGATTTATTAGCATTAATTAACCTGAATTCCAGATAGGGGGGCATGGTTTTTACCAACTTTGTACCGGAATAGCCCTTAAACCAGTATCATGAACAGAAGAATGTTGTTGTCAGGAGTTCTTTTTTTAATCCTTTCCGCCCTCAATGCCCAAACGCTCAAAATACAGGGAACAGTAGTAGACCAGCAACGAAAGGTGCCTTTGCAGGGTGCCACGGTAAAGCTCAAAAGCGCTACCAATTCATTGATATTAAAGACACAGTTGTCTGATTCAACAGGCGCTTTTATATTTTCCGAATTAACACCTGACAGTTTTCAACTATCCATATCTTTTGTTGGTTTTAATACCGTAACCAGGAATATACGCCTGGATAGTTCAGATATAAGCGTAACTGTGAATTTAGTACCAGGCTCATCGCAGGAGTTGGCCACTGTTATTATTACTTCTAAGCCCCCTGTAGCCGTGCAGAAAGGAGATACATTGCAGATCAGCGCAGACCAGTTTAAGGTAAATCCTGATGCCAGCGGGGAAGACCTTGTAAAGAAAGTGCCCGGGATCACCATTGAAAATGGACAGGTGAAAGCACAGGGCGAGAACGTGCAAAAAGTAACTATTGATGGCCGTGAACTGTTTGGAGATGATGCCACGGCAGCTTTGCGCAACCTCCCGGCAGAGATCATTGACAAGATCCAGATCTTCGACAGGCTGAGTGACCAGGCCCAGTTTACAGGCTTTGATGATGGCAATACCAATAAATCGATAAACATTGTTACCAAGGCCAATATGCGTAATGGTCAGTTTGGAAGGGTGTATGCCGGCTATGGTACGGATGCTCATTATTCAGCTGGTGGAAATGCCACCATATTGAAAGATAACCGGCGTATATCACTGGTTGGCAATTTTAATAATACTAACCAGCAGAACTTTTCACAACAGGATCTTTTAGGTGTTACCAGCAACTCGCAACGCGGGGGCGGTGGTGGCAACCGCGGTGGCGGGGGCAGGCCCCAGGGAGGTGGCAATCGCGGCGGTGGTGGTGGAGGAGGCTTTTCAGGCAATTTTGGCAACAGCAGTAATTTCCTGGTAGGACAGCAAAATGGCATCAACAAGACCAATGCCTTTGGTGTCAACTATAGTGACCTTTGGGGCAAAAAAATAACGACCACGGGAAGTTATTTTTACAACCATACCAATAATAACACGAACGAAATTGCTAACACACAATATATAACCGGAAAGCCTGATGACATTAGTGATGTATCGGATACGACAATAGCAGGAAGTCGGAATACCAACCATAGGATTAATCTCAGGATGGAATACAAAATAGACTCCAATAATCAGTTGATTATTACACCAAACCTGAGTTTCCAGGATAATAATTCTGACAGGAATGTCAGTAGCCTTACTCATTTCTTTCCCCAGGGATCTGGTTCCATAAATATCAATCAGAATATTACCAACAGTACGCGCTCTGGTAATAACCTAAACAACAATATTTTGTACCGCCATTCCTTTGCTAAAAAAGGCAGGACCTTTTCTGTTAACCTGAATACTTCTTCTAACAAGAGGGATGGAGAGACATACGTACAAACCTTCTCGCAATACCTTGATAATAATGGAGCCGGGGAAGACACTACATCCAATCGTTTTGCCAACCAGGCAAGCAATGGCATGCAGCTATCTACCAACCTTGCCTATACCGAGCCACTGGGCACTAAGTCACAGTTGCAATTCAACTACAATCCCAGTTATGCTACAAGCAAATCAAACCAGCAAACCTATGCCCTGGATCCGGCTGATAATAAATATTCAGTGTTCCTGAACAACTTTTCCAATGATTTTGAAACCCGCACCAGGGCACAGAATGCAGGTGTTTCCTACCGGCTGGGTGACAGGGACAGGCAAATTTCTTTTGGTGTGAATTACCAGCATACAAACCTGAACAGCGAGCGTATATTACCCATAGTGGCCAGGGTGGATAAGAGCTTTGATAACATATTACCCAATGCCATGATCCGCTACAAGCTTTCCCCAAAAAGCAGCATAAGGCTTTTTTACAGGGCCAACGTGAACCAGCCTTCTGTCACACAATTACAGGATGTGCTGGACCCCACCAATGCGCCTGTGTATACGCTGGGGAATCCTGACCTGAACCAGCAGTATATGCATACCGTAAGTGGGCGCTATACATTTACAGATCCGGCAAAAGGATTGTTGCTAGTGGGTAATATCTTTTACCAGACCGCACAGGATTATATTGCCAATGCCTCTTATAATTCAAGAGATACTGTTATCAATGGTGAAAAGATCAGTGGTGCATACAGATTGAGTAAGCCTGTCAACCTGGATGGATACAGAAGCCTACGTTCCTTCCTCACTTTTGCTGTGCCCATGAAGTTCATTAAATCAAATTTCAACCTGAATGGAGGGGTTACGTTCAGCAAGTTGCCGGGTATTATTAATGGATTGCAGAATGAAACAGATAATACTACCTATACGGCCGGTGCTGTTATCGCCAGTAACGTAAGCCAGTATGTTGATTTCACTGTATCTTATTCAGCCAATTTCAATAACGTAAAAAACCAGTTGCAACCTGCTTCCAATGACCATTACTTCCAGCATGTGGCAGGACTGCAGTTGAACCTGTTATCAAAATCTGGCTGGTTCTTCCAGAATGATCTGAACAACCAATATTACAGTGGACTGAGTGCAGGCTTCAACCAGGACTACTGGCTCTGGAATATGAGTGGGGGCAAGAAGATCCTGAAAAATCAGAAGGGAGAGTTGAAGCTGAGTGTGTTTGACCTGCTCAAGCAAAACAGGAGCATTACACGTGACGTTACCAGTGAATATATCCAGGATGTGCAAAACCAGGTGCTGCAGCAGTATTTCATGCTGACTTTTACCTACAACCTGCGCAATTTTGGAACAGCAGCAGCCAGGGCTGCCAACAGGGCCAACAGGTGGGGCAATTAAAAATGTAAAATGTAAATGTAAAAATGGTTTGCCGGGGATGAAACGCTTGTGGCGAAGATTTCAGAGCCTTAGGTTTTCCTTTCTTCATTTTCCTTTTGAATTTTACATTTTACCTTCATTCCTCTCTAACTTTATTGAAACACTACTGCTATGATCTTTAAGAATGCTATAAGCTGGTTTGAAATACCAGCTACAGATATTGACAGGGCGCAGAAGTTTTACGAAGCTATCCTTGGTGTTTCCCTGGTATCCAATGATCTTCCCCATTTGCAAATGCGGATGTTCCCGATAGGTGATACACAAACAGGCGTTGGCGGAGCCTTATGCAAATCGGCTGAGTTTTATAAGCCATCTGCAACTGATGGCCCTTTGATATACTTTAACGCCAATCCAGATGTGCAAAGAATCCTGGACAAAGTGGAAGCAGCTGGTGGGAAAATAATTGTTCCAAAAACAGAGATCTCTCCTGAGCATGGGCACATGGCAGTCTTTATTGACTCTGAAGGAAACAGGATTGCCCTGCACAGCATAGCACAGCATTAATACACACTTCAACCATTCATATCATGTCAACAGAATCCATTAAAAAAGCCGTTGATAGCCAGGTAAAGAACCTGGAGGAAAAAACCGGGAAGAGTATTAACGAGTGGAAAAGCATTGTAAATAACAGTGGCCTGGAAAAGCACGGGGAACTGGTAGCAATGCTAAAAGATAAGTATGGCATAGGGCATGGCTATGCCAATATGGTGGTGCATCAAGCAAAGGAAACTGGTGCTGCCTCTTCCGCAGATGATGAATTGGTAACAGAACAATATAAAGGCAAAGAAGCGCTGAAGGAATTATATGACATATTGATAAAAGAGATTCATCAATTTGGTCCGGATGTGGAGCTGGCGCCTAAAAAAGCATACGTGAGTGTGAGAAGAAAAAAGCAGTTTGCCATCCTGCAGCCTTCCACCAAAACAAGACTGGATGTAGGACTGATGTTAAAGGACACACCTGCTTCGGGTAAACTGGAAGCAGCGGGAAGCTGGAACGCTATGTGTACGCATAGAATCAAGTTAGAAAGCAGTGCCGACATCACTCCACAACTGATCAAATGGATCAGGCAATCATATGACCTGGCAGGATAAAAGAATTAGCTGGCCGCCTGTAATTCCTGCCGGACATTTTCTATCCTTTGCTTCAAGGTTTCATGATCAGTATAACCCTGTGCCAGCAAGTAGAATTTTGAATCACTCACCTGCATCAATACGCAGGGAAAACCTGTAACCTGCAATTGCTTCACTAATGCAAATTCGTAATAGGCCTTCTCTTTGTATTCCTCGCTTTGCAGCTTTGTATAAAATTCCTCCTCAGGGATGCCATATTTCTGTACCAGGTGACGGTAGGCTTCCTTGTCTGTCAGGTCTCTGCCTTCATAGTTCAATGCATATTGAATATCACTGGCGATGAATACTGCCTTTTCGGGAAAATATTCTTTGAAAATGCATAATGCAATAGCCGGCAATGTTGATTCGGGATACCAGTCACTTTCATCAGCATGAAAGATGTGCCAGAGGAAATCTTCTCCGAATTTTATTCCTGTCAATTCTTCTACATTCTTATAGGCTTTTTGAATAAACGGCGCGATAGCACTGATATGCCTTGGCTTTTCTTCGAATATCATACCTCCGGAAAGCACCTCGAAATCAAACACGTCTTTATATTCAGTAGCTATCTGTGTCATTCCCTTGCTGAATCCATAACACCAGCCACAATAAGCATCATAACAATAATAAATGATGCTTTTGCTGAAATCCCCTGGTTCCTGGTGATCACCTATTTCCTTTAGATCTTCACTCATGTCATTCATTTTACAAATGCTTCTAATAATTATAACGGGCAAGCCATTATACACCTCTTATTAATGCGCTTCCAGCCAGTTGTCTCCTTCTCCTACCTCGGCCAGGATAGGAATCCCGTTTGGAAGTGTCATGGCAGATTGCATGCAATCCAGGATCACTGGTTTTATAAGTTCCACTTCATCACGTGTAGCATCAAAGACCAGTTCATCATGCACCTGCAGGATCATCTTCGACTTGAATTTGTGTTCTTTAAATGCTTTATCGATCTTAACCATGGCCAGCTTGATCATATCCGCCGCTGTGCCCTGTATGGGTGAGTTAATGGCATTGCGTTCGGCATAACCACGAACGGTGAAATTGCCGGAATTAATATCCCGCAACCAGCGCTTACGTCCCAGTATAGTCTGTACATAGCCATGCTCCTGGCAGTAATGGATCATGTCAGCCATATACTTGGTAATTCCGGAGAACTCTTTCTTATAATTATCTATGATCTCTTTTGCTTCCGTTCGGCTGATGCCCAGGTTCTCAGCCAGTCCGAAGGCACCCTGGCCATATATGATTCCAAAGTTGACACTCTTGGCCTTCCGGCGCATTTCCTTAGTTACTGTTTCCTCCTCTATACCATACACTTTTGCTGCGGTGGCAGTGTGCACATCCTTATTATTCCTGAATGCTTCACACATGCTGGGATCTGCGCTGAGAGCAGCCACAATACGTAGTTCTATCTGTGAGTAGTCAGCACTTACAATCACATGGTCCGCATCCCGGGCAATGAATGCCTTGCGGATCTCCCGGCCTCTGTCAGTACGAATAGGAATATTTTGAAGGTTAGGATTATTGCTTGCCAACCTGCCTGTAACTGCTACAGCCTGGCCATAGGTAGTGTGTACCCTTCCCGTCTTCTTATTGATCAAAAGAGGAAGCGCATCCACATAAGTGGATTTTAATTTAGTATACTCACGGTAAGCCAGGATATCATCAGCCACCGGGTGCACTACAGCCATCTTTCTCAACACATCTTCACCTGTTGCATACTGACCTGTCTTTGTCTTTTTAGCTTTTGGGTCAAGCTTCAATTTCTCAAACAATACTTCTCCCAGTTGTTTCGGCGATCCCAGGTTGAACCTAACGCCTGCAGCTTCATATACTTTTTCCTCATGCACCCTTGATTCAATATCCAAAACCCTTGAATATTCATGCAGGAAATCCATATCGATCCTTACACCTTCAAATTCCATTGCTGTCAATACGGGCACCAATGGATTCTCTACTTCGTAATAAATATGCTCTAATTCAAGCTTTTGAAGTTTAGGAATAAAGATATTTTTGAATTGAAGCGTAACATCAGCATCTTCAGCCGCATAGTCCTTCACCTTTTCAATTTCAATATCTTTCATACACAACTGGTTCCTTCCTTTTTTCCCAATCAGCTCTTCTATGTGTATGGGTTCGTAATTCAGGTATTTGGCACTCAGCCAATCCATATTGCTTTTACCATCCGGCTCTATCAGGTAATGGGCCAGCATAGTATCCAAGAGTTTTCCTTTTATCTCAACACCATACCATTTCAATATCAAAAGATCATACTTGATGTTATGGCCTATCCATGTCCTGGTATCATCATTGAACAGTGCAGAGAAACGCCCGAGAATATTTTTAGTGGCATCCACATCATCACATGGAACAGGTACATACCACCCCTGGTGTGGCCGCACTGAAAAACTCAAACCAACCAGGTCGGCATCATTGGCGTCGATGCTTGTTGTTTCTGTATCAAAAGATATCTCCTGGTATTTATTCAGCTCTTCCAGCAACATGCTGAATTCCGCTTCGCTTTCCACCAATTCATATTCATGTGGCGTATTAGTGATATTTTTTCCTGGCTGTACAACGGTGATCACTTCAGTTTCCTCTTCAACCCCATTGCTACCAAATAATTCTGTTTGTAAACCATTACCAGACTTCCTGGTACCAGCAGCATCTGTTTCTTCACCAAGCAGGCGTTTCAATACGGTTTTAAATTCCAGGTCAGTCAGTACTTCCCTAAGAGCATCGGTGTTCCAGTCCTTGATCAAAAAGTCTTCTTCATGGAAATCAACCGGTACGGAAGTAATGATGGTTGCCAGTTTTTTAGACATGATAGCATCTTCTCTTCCATTTCTCACTTTTTCACCCAGCGCACCTTTGATGTTATCAGCATTGGCCAATACATTTTCAAGGGTCTTATATTCTGTAAGCAGTTTGCATGCAGTCTTTTGACCAACACCTGCAATGCCCGGGATATTATCCACGGCATCACCCATCAAGCCAAGGATATCTATTACCTGGTCAACAGAATCAATACACCATTTATCGCACACTTCTTTTGGTCCCATGATCTCGACATCGCCACCCTGGTAGCCGGGCTTGTAGATCTTTACCTTGTCGCTTACCAACTGGCCATAATCTTTATCAGGTGTAACCATGAACACATTATAGCCTCTTGCCTCTGCTTGTTTGCTTAATGTACCTATTACATCATCTGCCTCGTAGCCATCGCTTTCAATGATAGGAATATTCAGGGCTTTGATGATCCTTTTTATATCCGGAATAGCAAGTGTGATGTCTTCGGGGGCTTCCTGCCGGTGTGCTTTATAATCAGCAAAATCAGTATGTCTTTCTGTGGGGGCGGCTGTATCAAAACATACAGCCATATGTGTTGGCTTCTGGTTGTTGATCAATTCTATGATCGTATTGGTAAAGCCGAATTGGGCGTTTGTATTTTTCCCTTTGGAAGTGATACGCGGGTTGCGGATCAGGGCATAGTAAGCCCTGAAAATTAAGGCCATCGCATCCAGCAAAAACAGTCTTTTGTCCATGCCGGCGAAGTTAGTCAAATACCTTACTGTAAAGGTTTAGAAAATGCAAAACCCCGCTTTGTCAGCGGGGTATGTTTAAGGTCTGTGTATCTGGGTTAGTAAATTAATTATAAGATAACTTTTGAGACTGAACACTACCCTGTGGCTTCATGTCTTTACTGATGTATTGTTCCGGGTTGCTTACTAAAACGGTGCCCTGCACGGATGCAGTAGTGGATTTAGCAGAAATAGGGGCCGGAGTGTTGCTGTCTTTGTGAATAAAGTTCAGGTAAAGAGCAAAGAACAGGAGGTTAAATGCAAAAAAGTTTAGGACACGTGATAGACGCTTCTTCATTAGATTTGGATTTAAAGTACAATGCCAAATTATACAGCGACTTTAACTCCTGCAAATGTTTGCTATCAGTTTTTTGCAAAATAGAGTGGAACCACTTAGCACATAATCGTAGAACTACGAAAACCCTTAGTTTACCTACTATAAGACAATTATTAGAGCCTATTAAAGACTGGCATACAATACCACATTTAGACCTTCATGCCTTCCAGCTTTTTTTGCATGGCGAACATTTCGTCTCTTAAACGGGCTGCTTCCATAAAGTCCATATCCCTGGCGGCTTTCTCCATTTCCTTTTTAGTGCGGGTAATGGCTTTTTCCAGCTGGGGAATGGTCGTGTATTCAGCATCATCCTCAGCTGCTTTGGTAATGATCTCTTCAACCGCATAAGGAGAATCCGGGTCATAGCCTTTGATATCAAGCACAGAAGTTTGCGCCATTACCTGCTCAATAGATTTTCGAACAGTCGTTGGCGTTATATTGTGAAGTATGTTGTAGGCTACCTGTTTTTCTCTGCGCCTGTTGGTTTCATCAATAGTGCGTTGCATGCTTTCCGTCATGGTGTCTGCATAAAATATCACCAGCCCATCCACGTTCCTTGCCGCACGTCCTGCGGTCTGTGTCAGTGATCTTTCATTACGCAGGAAGCCTTCCTTATCTGCATCCAGGATTGCCACCAATGACACTTCGGGAAGATCCAGCCCTTCCCTTAGCAGGTTAACCCCCACCAATACATCGATCTTGCCCAGGCGCAGGTCACGCAGGATCTCCACCCTTTCCAGGGCATCTATATCGCTGTGTATATATTTAGACTTGATGTCAATACGCTTCAGGTACTTGTCCATTTCTTCAGCCATACGCTTGGTAAGTGTAGTCACCAGCACGCGGTCCCCTTTCTTTACCCGCTTATCTATTTCATCAAGCAGGTCATCTATCTGGTTTACACTTGGGCGTACTTCAATGGGAGGTTCCAATAAGCCTGTTGGCCTTACCACCTGCTCCACCACTACACCACCAGTCTGTTCCAATTCGTAATCTCCAGGGGTGGCACTAACATAGATCACCTGGTGTACCAGGTCAGAAAACTCATGGAAATTAAGAGGGCGGTTATCCAATGCTGAGGGAAGTCTGAAACCATAGTCCACAAGGGTAAGTTTCCGGCTACGGTCACCGCCATACATACCGCTTACCTGGGGTACAGTTTGATGGCTTTCATCAATCACGCACAAGAAATCTTTTGGAAAATAATCAAGAAGACAGAAAGGCCGGGTGCCGGGTTTGCGCCTGTCAAAGAAGCGTGAGTAATTCTCAATGCCATTACAGTATCCCAACTCACGAATCATTTCCAGGTCATATTCTACCCTTTCCTTTAATCGCTGGGCTTCTATAAACTTACCTGTGCCTTTAAAATAATCCACCTGTGCTTGCATTTCGTCCTGGATCTCGTACATCACATTCTGGATCATATCCTTGGGTGCTACATACAGGTTAGCAGGGAATATAGCCGCATTATCCAGTTTGCCAATGCGCTTATTATCTTTTACATCAATGCTTTCTATCTCCTCGATCTCATCCCCAAAAAAAGTCACCCGGTAACCAAAGTCCACATAGGGGAGGTTGATATCTACTGTATCACCCTTAACCCGGAAAGTTCCGCGGTTAAACTCAATGGATGTCCTGTTATATAAGGAATTGACAAGTGAATGTAAAAAGCCCTGCCTTGATATTTGCTCTCCTTTGGCAATGCGAATGATACCGCTTTCATAATCTGTTGGATTACCCATACCATAGATACAGCTCACACTGGCCACTACAATGATGTCTCTACGACCTGAAAGCAAGCTGGTTGTAGCCCGCAGCCTGAGCTTATCCAACTCTTCATTGATGTTAAGGTCCTTTTCTATATAGGTATCTGTGGTAGGCATATATGCCTCTGGCTGGTAATAATCATAGTAAGAAACAAAATACTCTACCGCATTGTCGGGAAAGAACTGGCGGAACTCTCCATATAGCTGTGCTACCAGGGTTTTATTGTGGGTCAATACCAGTGTTGGCCGCTGAACGTTTTGAATCACATTAGCTACCGTAAAGGTTTTTCCTGAACCGGTAACACCCAGAAGTACCTGTGCACTCTCACCTCTTAAAACGCCATCAGTAAGTTCCTGAATGGCTGAGGGCTGGTCACCGGCTGGTTTATAAGATGATTGAAGGGTAAATGCCATAAAATACAAAATTAGCTAAGCAGGCGTTTATATCTATTTAAAATAAGGCAGAGTAAGCGTTAAAAAAGAAGTATAATTTATGTAATACAACTGAATATCAATGAATTATATATATGGCAACATCTTTGCCAATAAAAAGCAGCCGATCCAAGCAGATAATTATGAAAGCCATTAGCCTCGTGTTTTAAATCCAGATCTGAACAACCGTTTGAAAGTTTAAACCTATTGAACACCATTTAGGCCTGATATGATACTTACAGGCTCTTAAATAAAAATCCTCCTGATTTCACCAGGAGGATTTTTGTTTTTTTACTTAATCAGGCTAATTGCAGATCTCTTAATTTCTCCCTGATCTTGCCTTCAATTTCATCTGCAAGAGTTGGATTGTCTTTAAGCAATGATTTAACCCCTTCACGTCCTTGTCCCAATTTATCGCTGTTATAGCTAAACCAGCTGCCGCTTTTCTGAACAATTCCCATTTCTACACCCATATCAAGGATCTCTCCGATCTTGGAGATTCCTTCTCCGAATACCAGGTCAAATTCGGCAGTACGGAAAGGTGCGGCTACTTTGTTCTTTACCACTTTCACCTTCACACGGTTACCTACTGCTTCATCACCATCCTTGATCTGTGCCATACGACGAATATCAAGACGTACAGAGGCATAGAATTTCAGGGCATTACCACCAGTTGTTGTTTCAGGATTACCAAACATTACCCCGATCTTTTCACGCAACTGGTTGATGAAGATGCAAATGGTATTGGTCTTGGAAATAGTGGCTGTCAGTTTACGTAAAGCTTGTGACATCAAACGGGCTTGCAGACCCATTTTTGAATCTCCCATTTCACCTTCCAGTTCACCTTTTGGTACCAGGGCGGCTACTGAGTCAATCACCACCACATCCAGGGCACCTGAAAGGATCAGGCGATCTGCGATTTCCAAAGCCTGCTCACCATAGTCGGGCTGAGAGATCAACAGGTTATCTATATCTACACCCAGCTTTTGTGCATAGGCACTATCAAAGGCATGTTCAGCATCAATAATGGCACACATACCACCTTTCTTCTGTGCTTCTGCAATGACATGGGTTGCCACAGTTGTTTTACCGGAGCTTTCTGGCCCATAGATCTCAATCACTCTTCCCCTTGGTAATCCGCCAACGCCCAGCGCAGCGTCAAGACCAATGGATCCGGTGGAAACGACATCTATTTCCTTTTCGCCCTTTTCGTTCATCATCATTACACTTCCCTTACCAAAATCCTTATCGATCTTATCCATGGTAAGCTTGAGTGCTTTTAATTTTTCAGCGTTTGACATATTTTTTAGTTGAAAGAGTTATAAGAAAGATGGCTCTAATGTAGAACATATCTATGCATCTGTTCTTAAAATATTATTTGCAGGCGAAGCTAATGTTTTTAGCAAAATATACCTAATTATTATTAACCAAAATTCATTAATGATAGGTTAAAGACTAGCGTACGATCCCACCTGTTTTTGCAGGCAATTCTATCCTATTCCTCCCTCTGTTTATTCCCTTGCTATATACCTATATTCCCCTTAAAATTTCAATCCCTTAAAGAGTATATTTGCCTAAACAGATTAGCCATGAAAAAACTGCTACTTCCTGCTATATTGCTTATGGGCCTTGCACTGAATGCACAGCAAAAAGAAAAAATACCGGCAGCAAAAGGTGTGGTTTATGGCCAGGTTTCTAAGAACGAAACTGCAGCCATTGCTCCCGATGAAATCAAAGCCAAATTGGTAGATAACCAGTATGAAGGCCTTATTAAGGCAAAAGTGGTGGAAGTATGCAAAGCGGAAGGGTGCTGGATCAAGGTGCAGAAAAATGATGGTACCGCAATGATGGTAAGAGCTAAAGACCATGCCTTCCTGATGCCTGAGAACATTGTTGGCAAAACTGTACTAATTGAAGGTGCTGCTACGGTGAAAGAAGTATCAGAAGAAATGCGCAGGCATTATGCAGAAGATGCCGGGAAGTCTAAAAAAGAGATCGCGAGCATTAAAGGTTCAGAAAAAGATGTACAGTTTGCGGCCAGGGGCGTTAAGGTTTTAGATTAATTAATTCCTCAATAAAATTGAAGCCCCGCCTGCAAAGCGGGGTTTTTTATGGCATAACTTTTTTACCCCTATAACAAAGTGTGCCCATGCTCAAAATAGCTTCCTTTGTTTTATTGCTTTACTTGTTTTCCTGCGCTGATCCAGCAAAGGAAAAGGCTGTCAATGAGCATGCTAAAAGTAATCCTGCCCTTACTGATACCCTGCAGGGGTCGGTATCTTCCAATTCCTATGCGGCAAAACCTGCCTTACCCGAGGTTGAGGAGCCTATCATTAAGCCAAAGACCGAACAAATAAAAAGCCCCGTTGGTCTGTACAGGGTAATATTTCCTATTGAAGACTCTGTAAAGGTGGAACAAACTGTAAAGTTTTATAATAACAAGACTTATCAATTACAGGAAAGATACCCCGGGCATAAGAAGGATAGCATGGTGGTTATCCAGGGAACCTTCCTTCCTTCCAATGGTTTTATCTGGCTATACCAGGACCAGGTAGCAAGAGGGCGTTATAAATGGAAGAATGACACGCTACAATATTATGATCCCCTATATAAAAAGAGTTACTCCATGGTAAAACTCCAGGATGTACTGGAAAAGGATATATGGCAGCAGAAAAAAGCACAGGGTTACACATTGTATGGCGTAGGCAATGAACCATTCTGGAGCATAGAACTGAATAATGAAGATACCATTAGCTTCCGCCTGGCTGACTGGGAACAGGCCCTAAAAATGAAGCGTAAAGAAACCCTCACAGCCAAAGACACCATTGTATACCTGGCACAAAATGATTCCAGCCAGATAAAATTGATGGTGCTTCCCTATTTCTGCAGTGATGGCATGAGTGACTTTACCTACCAAAATAAAATATTAGTAAAGTTCAACAACCAAACCTACTCAGGGTGCGGTGTTGTCTACAAATAGAAGGCCTGGAACATACCTTTTAGGATTAGCTTTTCTTTAAAACCCGAAGTGCAATAGTTTATTTTTCTCATCGTTACCTTCCATGTATTCTTTAAGTACCTAAATAACCAGGTTTATGGAAAAAGTTTATTTGCTTCTTCGAAACAACCAGCAAACCGGGCCCCACAGCCTTGAAGAATTATTGCAACTTCAATTAAAACCCAGGGACCTGGTTTGGGTGGAGGGTAAAAGTTATGGCTGGTCATATCCCACAGAAATTGACACCCTACAACCTTATGTAAAAGATACTGCAAGCGCACCTAAACCACAGTCACAGGCTAACGCAGTTTCAGAAACAGAAAGAGTACCAAACCCTACACAGCCATCCCATAACAAGGTCTATGTCAGCATGCCTGGAGGCGGTGTACCTTTTCAATCTCCACCGGTTAGCCAGGATCCAATTGAACAAAAAGCTGAAGAACTCCGCAAAAGAGTTCAATCCTATAGTCCTCAACCCGATAGGGATAACCCTGGCATCCGCACCAACTATTCAAGGAAGTTGGAAGATGTAGAAGAGGATTACACTTCATGGGTCTTCCAGAAAAAAAGAAAGAAGAAGATATTGGCCGGCATATCACCTGTGGCTTTAGGTATAACCCTGGTTATTGCAACATCCGGCGCATGGTGGATGCTAAAAAGTTCGTCAGCAAGACCAGAACAACCACCGGTAGTTTCCACTGCCACACGAGTTGAAGAGCCTAAAGAGAATTCAGTAACGCAGCCTGTAGATAATTCAATAGTTACAACCGTATCAAATACACAAACTCCTGTAAAGAAGCAGCCCGTTACAGCAAATAAAATAAGGGCTAAAAAAGAACAGGCTACCATAATTCCTTCAACTACCAACCTTCATACCCCTTCACCATCTCCAGACAAGGTGAATGATACGCAAGCCAATCAAAATACAGCTGTTATAGCTCCTTCAAAGGAAAATACAGAAGTTGCTGCTGCACCGCAGCAGCCCAAAGAAAAAAGAACTATACGCGGACTGTTGAATGTGCTATTCAAGAAGAATAAAAAAGAGCAGGAAGCTGATGATGCCCGTGCTGCCAGTACCACCAGCAATGGACGGTCTGCATCCAGAAGGGATGAAGAGCAGGGTACCACAAGCGTTGATCTTTCCGACCAGGTGCAGGTTAGATCCAATCAATCACCTGCTGACTGGATGATGGGTGTGCAGGGCCTTAAACTGACCTTATATAATAAGAGTGCAGCCCAGTTAAAAAATGCAACAGTGGAAGTGTCTTATTTTTCTGAACAAAATGACCTTTTACAAAAGAAGACCTTGTCCTTTTCTAATATTGCTCCACAGAAATCACAAACAGTTTCAGCCCCTGATCATAGGCTGGCAGATCATATTACATACAATGTGATCAGCGCTACAGGCGAAAGCAATGCTTATGCAAACAAATAACTTGTACTGGATAAAAAAAGCTCAACCCATAAACCTCGTGGATCAAATAATGGATGCCATAGAGCGAGTATAAAACATTCCATTCTTAATTTTCACCAGTTCATACAAAGGCGTATTGTATCCATATGGTCATGGTTATAGTTTCGGCATTCTTAACCATTGTTTATGATACGCAAGATCTTGAAATGGACGCTTATTGTGGTATTGATCATAATAGCAGGTGTCACTTTAACCACCATCTTTCGACAGCATTTAAAATATGATGCTCCCTATCCCAACATTAAAGCATCAACTGATACGGCCATTATTGCCAGGGGGAAACACCTTGTAGTAGGACCAGCCCATTGCATTGATTGTCACAGTCCCCTTCCCAATAAAGATTCTTTATTGAACCATGGACAAGAAGTGCTGCCGGTTGGTGGCTTTGCATTTGACCTGCCATTTGGTAAATTCTATACCCGCAACCTTACCCCTGATAAAGAAACGGGCATAGGCAATATGACCGATGGTGAAATTGCACGGGTGTTGCGATACGGGGTCAAGAAAAACGGGGAAGCTGTTCTTCCCTTCATGCCCTTCCAGGATCTAAGTGATGAAGACCTTACAGCTATTATATCCTACCTCCGCTCTGTAAAGCCTGTAAAGAATAAAGTACCGGATCATAATTATAATCTTGTCGGCAATCTCATCAAAGCTTTTATGATCAAGCCCGTAGGCCCATCCACTAAACCGCCAATAGCTGTCAGGGCCGATACTACCGTTGCCTACGGTAAACATATGGTGATGGCAGTTGCCAATTGTAATGAATGTCACACCAAAAGAGATGGCATCGGCAATTTCGTTGGAGCACCATTAGCAGGTGGAACGGTCTTCGAAGAGAAAGGGCACCCGACACTCATCTCGCCCAACCTGACGCCTGACCCTACTGGACGTATTACTAACTGGAGCCAGGAAAGTTTTATCAAAAGATTTAGGCTGGGCAAGTTGATCCCTTACAGCCACATGCCCTGGGAAGCCTTTGGAAGAATGACAGATACTGAATTGATCGCCATATATAAATACCTGAAAACAGTTAAACCCGCAAAGACTGAAATACCCAAAAAGGACTCTTAACCAAACAACAACCAAAACACGAGCACAAGCCACCCACGGGTGGCTTTCTTATTTACATACCTGGCATTAAATACATAAAAACCCACTATGGCTTATTACAATTCAGTAAGGGTTTAACGCCATTTAGCAACCTAAAATGGCAGTTCGGTACCATTGCTCTTGATGAAGGATTTTATCCAATGTAGGTTTGTGGTGGAATTAAAATTCAAAACACTTTAAAATACATTTTATGACAAAGATTTTCTTCTCCATCGTTTTATTCACCCTTTTCGGTGTGAATACATTTGCTGCCGATTCACCAGTAACTAAACCAGTTTTACATTCTTTCGAGAAATCTTTCAGCACAGCAAAAGAAGTAGCCTGGACCGTTAGTAAAGACATTTACAAGGCTGAGTTCACATTTACCAACCAGCATGTTACTGCTTATTATGATGCTACCGGTACTTTATTAGGCTTGTCAAAGAATATTCTTTCTACGCAGTTGCCGGTATTATTGCAGAATAACCTGAAAGAGAATTACAATGGCTACTGGATCGCCAGCCTGATAGAGTTCTCTACAGAGGATGGCACTTCCTATTATGCCACCCTGGAAAATGCAGACAACAAAATGATCATTAAATCAAATGTCAATACCTGGACAATAGATAAAAAGATCAAAAAATAAAAACAGGTACACCCTGTTCAGTTGAAGAAGGCCGTCTTAACAGACGGCCTTTCTTTTTTATTGACCGCTGGTTATTCCATTCAACCAACTCCTTAAAATAAGATACAAGAAACCCAACCTGGCTCCTTTAATGCAAATATCTTTTTATAACCTTCATTATAGTTGCAGTTTACCTGAGGCTAAGCTGCAGCATAAGATCTCCCTGGCAGTTCCATACTATCTCAGTACTATCCCCGTAGTATCCCCATATGGCAACGGGTAAAGGATTAGTTGAGTATGAAGAATAAACCCGGATAATACAGTGATATATTACTGTTGATTGGCCTTATCTTACCAGCAATTATGCCGTGAGCCGGTTAGAGATAATAGATGCATAAGTATGCTTTGTAGTCCCGAACAAAAAAGAAGCGGTAATAGAAATTACCGCCGATAACAAAACTAACTGCTAATGAGAAAATGGGAGTTTATAGAACTGTAAAATTGGATCAATTTCCGGCGTAGATCAATACTGAACTGAATAGACCAGATAATATCTTACACGTATTGTAACTATAGTGCAATGAATCGTTTTGTTAGCATTGAGCAGTATTCAACAACTCCTCAAACATGTCAATATATTGGGCTACATGGAAGCCATCCATTAATGCATGGTGCACATGCACAGACATGGGCATGTTTTGGCGGCCATTTTCTTCCACCATTTTACCAAATGATATCTTAGGGATGCTGTCCTTGAATGAAAAGGCGCGGGCATGGGAGAGGGAGGTAAACCTGATCCATGGCACTGAGGAATAATGAATGACATTCTCTCCTGATACTGCCGGTATCAACCCTGTACTGTTCTGGACACGCTCAATTTCCTTTTTTGCACTGGATAAGAACTGGCCAAGGTCTGGATAATAATCTATGTACGAGAAACCAAATGTTCCATCAGGACGATTAATGGTTGGCGAAGCATTTACTTTATCATATACCATCACGCCATCTTCAACTATCCTGTAATGAAAAGGTTCTATAGCATTAGCAGCACACAGCGAATGGTATAGGTAATAAAGAAAGAATGAAATACCATTTTCTTTGGCCATCTTATAGGCATTAGTACAATCTACATTTACCGTTACACCAAAGAATGGTTCTTCAAACTGCCTGAAGAAATGAAAATGATCTTTACGTTTCCAATTGTCCATATCTAATAGATACCTGCTCATACCAAATGAATTAATACTTGCTTTATGTGTTCTACCTGCTTAAAGTTTTCATGTTCTATGGTATGGTCAATGTGCTCATGCGCCCAGGTGGTGTGATAGGGAATATGAAACCCATGGCCTCCAAGATTCAATACAGGTAATATATCCGACTTGAGCGAATTGCCGATCATCAGGAATTCTTCCGGTTGCACATCCAAATGCCGGATCAGCTTTTGATAATCTGATTCCTTTTTATCTGACATGATCTCTATGTGATGGAAAAAATGTTCAATGCCTGAGTTCTTTAACTTACGCTCCTGGTCCAGCAGATCGCCCTTCGTGGCAACTACCAGCCGGTACCTTCCTTTCAGTTGCTGCAACACTTCATCCACCCCATCCAGCAATTCTATAGGACGGGCAAGTAAATCCTTTCCATAACCTATGATCTTTTCGATGACATCAAGACTGATGGTATGTTGAGACACAGACATGGCGGTTTCAATCATGGAAAGCATGAACCCTTTTATTCCATATCCATACAATGCCAGGTTATCTATTTCGGTCTTCAGCAATTCCCGGGCAGAAGTGTGTTGCGGCAGGTAATCTTCCAGCAATACACAAAACTTCTTTTCTATTTCCTGGAAGTAAGGTTCATTTACCCAAAGTGTATCATCTGCATCAAAGGCAATTACTTTTATTGACATAGGTTGTTTGTAACTGCAAATCTGCGTTTTTCGCCAGATTTCTAAGTTATTACTATAAGTATTCAAATTTTCCCTCCCTATCCCATGTTTTGCCATATTAATAAATCTTATTAGATTCCTTTACAAAACCAAAAAGATGCGCCCGTTGTTACTGTTATCAGCCCTGCTATTAACACTTGTTTGCTTTTCCCAGGATAAAAACAGTTATGACTCTGTACTTGCTAAAAAATGGGGAGCAGATCAATATGGCATGAAGCAATATGTAATGGCATTTTTAAAGAAAGGCTCTAAAACAGTTGATTCTTCTCAAAGAAACCAATTGATACAGGGACATTTAAAAAACATTGGCAGGTTGGCCAAAGAAGGCAAGCTGCTGCTTGCCGGGCCCTTCCTGGATAATGGTGACCTGGCAGGGATCTTTATTTTCAATGTGACCACCGTTGAAGAAGCAAAAAATTTAGTTGCCACTGACCCTGCGGTAAAAGCGGGAATTTTTGATATGGAACTCCATCCATGGTATGGATCCGCAGCCCTTATGCAGGTTGCGACCCTCCATCGAAGCGTTCAGAAAACGAGCATTACAGATTAAGTGAGTAAAATAAGAGTGCATTTGCATTTAGTTACTCCCAAAATATTACATATTAAATCTTAACTATTACATCTCTTGATTAGTTCACCTGCACAAAATCGGGCCTGCGGATAAAGTTCTGTTTGTACTTAAATCTAATGTTGGTATTGAGTTGTAACTGGTAAGTATTGTTAAATGCATCCTTCTTGGGGAAATAAGAAGCCCTTAACTCCATGGTTCCGAATATTAGGCTTTCATTGCGGGTGCGTATTCCTCCGCCAATGGCCGAATAGAGCCTGGTGTTGCTATTTGATACCTCAGAGGGAAACTGAAACACAGTGGCACTGCTGAACACAAACGGAGCAAACTTGAAGAAGAATAGATTCCAGGGGCTGAAGAAAACAGATTCACCCTTTATAGTGGATCGCATAAACCCTCCCAGGTAGTTATTCTTAAAGTTATCGAACCCATATTTGCTTTCCATCAGCAATGGTTCATCCATCAATCCATTGAATTGCCTGCCATAGCTGGCATTAAAGAACCAGCGTTGTTTCCATTTGGTGCCCAATTGCCTTAACCTTGTGAAATAATCGATATTAGCAATAAGATTGATGTCCTCAAAACTGCTCTTATATAAGGATCCACCTACTGCCAGTGAATAACTCATATGTCCTTCTTTCTTTGTCAGGTAATACCTGTCAAATGACAATCCAAGGTAAGGACGATTCCTACCCTCTTTAATTGTCATTCCCCCAGTAATGGATGCTTCCAGGCCCTCCGGCACATCTTCTTTTCTTCCAAAACCATATATGTATTGCGTCTTGTAATAGTTCAGTTTAAAGATGGAAATGGAGCCTAGTAAAGCCCTTGAATTAGCATAAGCATAATAATAATGGTTGGTATATTCTATGGGCTTTTCAGTAAAATGCTGATCGAAAAAACGGGCGCTCACTAAAAAGCGCATACGTTCAAACTCGTTGGCACTCCCTATATTCTTAGAGCTTAGGTTCCATCCTGCCCAGGCATCGTAAATACGGTATTTATATTTAAGGTTAGTATGGTATACTGAATCCAGGTTAAACATATTGGTAGTGGAATGCCAGGCGGCGGAAGCTGAATATGTCCAGCGCATGTATGGGTTGACCAGGGGCTTCTCCAGTTTCAAATAGCCAAGTTGCTCTTCTGCTTTTTGGGTGTTGAAGGCAGGACTGAAATTGAGGTATCCTGCACTTCCATCTATAAATGTCCCTATTATATTGCGCTTTACATATTCGGCACCAAACCCGAATTGGTTATTCCTGGCCCTGTCGTATAAGGTTTCCACTTCCATCTTATCACCCCATCCCATAAAATTGTCTTCCCTTGCCTCTACCCGGCCACTCTGTGAATTTTTTACTGAAAGGGCGCCACCAATAGAAAGCACATCCTTTGTGTACACTACCACATCCACCGAATCAGGGTTGCCTTTTATTGACCTTACTTTTATATGAGCTTCCTGCAGAAAGGGCAGGTCTCTTAAATAGCGTTCATTATTGCCAAAAAGAAAAGGAGAAAGCGGCTCGTTCTCCTTAAAGAATAAGTGGTTGCGCACCACCCAGGCCCTTGTATTGCAATGGACAAAGTTTGCAATGTCTGTCAGGGTATTGTTGAATCGCCTTGAAGTATCCCCGATCATGATACCAAAATCAATAGGTTGGATAGTTATATTACGAATGATCTTGTTATTGTACTTCTGAAAAGGCAGATCGGCACGCTCCAGTATTTTGTTTTCTTCCCTGGTGGTATCGGTTATTAATGTTTGTGCAATAGCCCCTATAACTCCCTTTTTTGAGCGAAGGCTGTCCAGGGTGTTTTCTGCTTCTTTCTGCCCTTGAGCATCAGCAAGTGCCGGCATAAAAATGCCTGTCAATACCCAACTGCCGATATATATCCATTTTAGAAGCATCGAATCCCTATATGATTAAGTATTTACAAAAGGAATACCATCAAATTTATCAGGGGAACAATTTACAGGAATAACTGTTTTATTAGCCAATAAAGAGTGTTTTTTAAGACAAATTAATACCCTGCTTACGCTTTATGAGGTATTACTTCTTCCTCTGTCAGCCGGTAATGGGCCGCATAGGGAAGGGGGGTAATAGGTCTTTTTTTATATTCTCCCCATACCATGGTAAAACTGGCACCAAAGTAAAGGATCAAAGAAGAGTAAAATACAAACAAGAGCAACAATACCAATGAAGCTGAAGCACCATATACGTTATTAATACTGCTGTATCTCAAAAGCCAGTGCAAAATGATCTTGCCTGCTGTGAATAATAAAGAGGTCACCAGGGCGCCCACCAATGCTACTTTCCATTCCGGCCTGGCATCCGGCAGGTACCTGAATACCATCATGAACCATATCATCACTACCAATACAGAAACTACCTGGTTCAATACACCTTTAAAATACAGGGAAAGCAAGGGTGAGAATTCAAAAATGTAATTACTGGCAAGCGTCCTTGCGCCCTCCATCACTATACCGATTAGAAAAAGTATGGCTGCGATCAACAATATGAGAAGCGACTGTATCCTGGTATGTAGTCCTTTCATCACTCCTTTTCTTTTATGAGGACGTACCATCCAAACCTGGTTAATTGAGTTTTTAATAACCTTGAAAAGGGTAGTAGCTACAAATAGTAAAAAAATAAACCCGCCTAAGGTAATGTACCAGTTCTGGGCCATCTTGTGGAGGTTTACCAGGACATCCACCAATTGCTTTACCGCTTCGGGTCCAATGATCTCCCTTAAATTTTTAAATAATTGCACCCTTATAGTGCGTGGGTCCAGGATCAACCTCAATGCCTGTATAAGTATGACCAAAATAGGGGGTAATGCAAAAGTGGTAAAAAAGGCTGTCGCTCCTGCCATTCGTAAAGGATCGTTTTTCAACAATTCTTTCAGGGATTTTTTGAACAGGCCTGGTATGGATGCAATTGAGTTCCGGATAGTTTTTGTTATGAAGGTAATCATTGAACCTTTGAAAAACGAAAGATCTCCAGTAGCACATGTCATTTCAACCACTGGTATAATTTTCCAAAACAAATGACCTTCTTTATATATATTGAACTGCTATTATGCAGCAATAGATCCTCTGTTGCAAAACTGTAAATTATTTAACACACATATGCTTATGAAGTACTCACGTGTATTGCCTTTAAAGTGTTTGGGGCTGCTATTGCCGGTTCTTGCACTCATCTCCTGGTACAAACCAGCAAATGGCCCCGGCGATGAACTGCAGGTGCCCGTTACGTATTACAAATTACCCAATGGATTGAAAGTGGTTTTATCTCCTGATAAAACAGCACCTACCATAGCTGTAGGTGTTTATTACAACATCGGCTTTCGCATCGAGCCAAAGAACCGCACTGGTTTTGCACACTTGTTTGAACATATGATGTTCCAGGGATCTGAAAACCTGGGTAAGATGGAGTTTATACAACTGGTGCAAAAGAATGGCGGCATTCTAAACGGGTCTACCCGCTTTGACTTTACCAATTATTTTGAAGTTATGCCTTCCCACAAACTGGAAACGGCTTTATGGGCTGAAGCTGACCGTATGAAGGGACTGAAGATTACCCAGGACAACCTGACCAATCAACAGGGCGTAGTTAAGAACGAAGTAAAGGTCAATGTGCTCAACCAGCCTTATGGCGGTTTCCCCTGGCTTGACATGCCCCAGTATGCCAATAAGAACTGGTACAACTCTCATAACTTTTATGGCGACCTGGCAGACCTGGATTCTGCCAAGTTGGAAGATGTGGATGCATTTTTCAAAACTTTCTATGCTCCTAATAATGCAGTATTGGTAGTGGCAGGGGATTTTGAAATACCAGCAGCCCGTAAGTGGATTGACCAATACTTTGCTAAGATCCCGTCTTCCAAGTTGCCACCAAAGCCGGATCTAACTGAGCCCCCACAGGAGAAAGAACAGCGCTTTACCAAGGAAGATGCGCTGGCTAAAAAACCAGCTATTGCCATCAGCTATAAAATGCCGGAGCGTAATACACCGGAATATTATGCCATGGGCTTAATAGACCAGATGTTGGGACAGGGGCAGGATAGCAAACTATACGAAGCCCTTGTACAAAAGAAAGGATATGCCAGCAGTGTCAACTCCGGCATCAATATAGGGCTGGGAAGTATGTTTGATTATAATGGGCCGATGCTCTGGACTTCAAGCCTCATTCACGATGCTTCAGTACCCGCTGATTCTATCATCAGGCAATATGACCTGGCAGTGGCAGATATTGCCAATAATACCACGCAGGAAGATCTCCAGCTGGCCATTGTGAAAATGCGTTCAGGTCTTTATGATGCCATGGGTGGCATGTTTGGCATTGGCAAAGTAAACCTCCTGGCTTCCTTTGCACTTTTTGATGATGATCCATCAAAAATCAACAACCTTGAAACTTCATTCAAAAAGGTAACTCCAGAGCTCATTCGCCAGGTAGCACAGAAATACCTCGCCCCTAACAACAGAACCATTTTAATCATTGAACCAAAAGCTTCCAAATAATGAGAACGATCAAAATAATTATCATTGCCGCTATAAGCTTTTGCATCTGTCAACCAATAATTGCTCAAAAGCAAACACCTCCTGCCGGTGGAGTAGCCAAAGATTTTAAACTCTCGGCTAAATCAGTTAAAACCTATCCCAACGGCCTGAAGACAATGGTGGTCCATTATGGTGAACTGCCAAAGGCCAATATAAGCCTGATCATAAAGACAGGTAATGTACATGAAGGACCTAACCAGGTATGGCTGGCTGACCTCACAGGAAGGTTGTTGCGTGAAGGCACTTCGACCCTGAACTTCGCAGCCCTTTCCAAAAAAGTGGCTAAGATGGGTGGTAGTCTTAATGTGAATGTTGGCTCTAACCAAACTACCATTTCAGGTACAGTGCTTTCAGAATATGCACCGGAGTTTATTAAACTGGTCTCTGACCTGGTGATGCAACCCGCCTTCCCAGCCAGTGAATTGGATAGATTGAAAAGCGATTTTAAACGCAGGCTGGCCACTCAAAAAGCAGTTCCGCAGGCACTGGCACAGGAGCAGTTTTACGCGGCCGTCTATAAAGATCATCCTTATGGTCGCATATTCCCAACTGAAGAAATGCTGAACAGCTATACTACTGCAATGGTCAGGGATTTTTACAACGCCAACTTCGGAGCAAAGCGGTCAGTTTTGTATGTTGTTGGAAAGTTTGATGATAAAGCAGTGAACAATGCCATCAATACTTCATTGACAAAATGGAAAACAGGACCTGCGGTATCATATCCACCAGTTACAGCAAAAGCATTTTCAGATACATTGGTCCTTGACCGCAAGGGCGCTCCGCAAACAACATTAATGGTGGGCCTGCCTGTAGTATCCCCCACCAATAAAGATTATGTTCCTTTCCTGGTAGCCAATTCCTTATTGGGTGGTTCTTTTGGCTCACGTATTACAAGTAATATACGTGAAAACAAGGGCTACACATATTCTCCCTTTAGTTCAGTTAACAACCAGGTAGGTTCTTCGCTATGGATTGAGCAGGCAGATGTGACCAGCGAGCACACAGTTGACGCGCTGACAGAAATTGAAAGAGAGATCAAGCGTTTGCAAACAGAACCGCCATCCAAAGAAGAATTGTCTGGCATTCAGAACTATGAAGCAGGCATATTCGTTTTGCGCAATTCTTCACCAGGTGGTATTATAAGCCAGCTGAATTTCCTGGATCTATATGGTTTGGATGATAGCTTTTTGAATAACTATGTAAAGAACCTATATAAGGTGACACCTGAAACAGTTTCCAGTATGGTGCGCAATTATGTTGACTACAATAAAATGATCAAGGTGATGGTAGGTGACAAGGATACCATTCAAAAGCAAGTGCAGAAAGCAAAAGCAACTCCCAGGACATTTTAATTATAAAGTAAAAAAATCGAAGCCTCCTTTCAACAAAGGGAGGCTTTTTATTTTACATCACTGTACAAGGTTTATGAATAAGCAGTTACAATATTTAATACATCCATGTCTTAAAATCTCTCTGCAATTGTACCTGCGATAACATTGGTAAGGGGAAGAGAATGTTTTGAATTATATGTTCCATTCGACTATACTATGACCACTATCATTGTTTAAGTACCAGGACTAACATACCTTGTGTTGCTCTTAAAATTTGACTCCCTAAGAAACAGAATTTCTTAATTTAAAACAAAAGGAGTCTATATGTTAGTAAGACAAATGTTCCTGAAAATTGCTCCAGAACGCATCAATGAAGTAAAAGAATTATACAGGAAAGAAATCATTCCTACATTGAGAAAAGTTAAAGGATGCACTGATGCCAGGTTCCTGGTACCTACTGTTAACACAGATGAATTCATAGCTTTTTCAGAATGGAAAACCAAGGCTGATGTTGATCTTTATGAAAATGGACCAGTTTATAAAGAACTGCGTAATAAAGTAACAGCATTCACCACAAAAGAACCAGTGTTAAAGGTTTATACATTTGAAAAAGTAGGAGAATTAATTCCTGAAATGCATTAAGGGTCTTTTCATTCCACAGTAAAGCACGCAGCTTTATCTAAGATACGTGGGTATTGAAAAGAACATAGGTCATCCTTTAATAAGGATGACCTCTGCGTATTATAAATAAAAATCTTTTTCACCGCTCATCCATTATACAGCAACAACTCTTCTTCACTGCCAGGAAAAACAATGGTTTGACTAAACTGCAATCCAATCTTTTCCAATAGCCTTACCGACCTGGAATTACCAGGCAATGTAATTGCAGATATTACAGGAAGCCCTAAAGTCTGTTTTGCATAGTTAAGTGTGGCGGATGCAATTTCCAGGGCATATCCCTGGCCATAATACTCTGGCAAAAAAGCAAACCCTATATCAGGATTGTTCAAAGTGTCGCGTTTAATGATACCACACATGCCTATAGGCACCTTGCCCTCCTTTTTCTCCACCATGGACAAACCGAATCCATTTAGCTGGTAACTTTTCAATGGACCATTGTGCAGATATGCCAATGCCTGTTTTTCAGTTTTGATATTCCTGTCGCCAATATATTTGATCCACCCCGGGCTATTCAGTAATTCAATTATAAATGCTGTATCATCCAAAGTGAATTCTCTTAATAACAAGCGCTCTGTTTCCAGTATAAGTTTCATATAATACTTCCCTTGCTCCAAGATAAATATTAATCAATTCGTTCCTTTAATACCCCGAACAATCTGTAATAAAATTTCCAATATAGTCATTTGTGTAAGTTACAATCTATATAGATCACCAAAATGTCATTAGCATACAGGATACTTATTCCATATGTTTGTTGAAACAAAACTACACGATGATCACTTACATTGAATTATGGAAGGCCAAACAAGCCTGGATGGATCTGTCAACTGAAGAAAGAGGAAATTACATGAATGCCTTAGGGCCTGCTATTCAACAGCTATTAGAAAATGGTGCACAAATTATTAGCTGGGGCGCCAATGATAAAGCCACTTTCACCAAGGCAGACTACGATTTTTTTGCTATATGGAATTTCCCAAATAGCGAAGCAGCTCAAGGCTTTGAAAAATTAGTGGAAGGCGCAGGCTGGTACAATTACTTCGACCAGGTGAATTTAATGGGACCTGCCGGCGGGCCACAGGAGGTCATCGGGCAAATGATAGCCTTATAAGACAACGAGTACGCTAACATAGATTAAACGGAAGCCCTGGCACATTATGTTGCCGGGGCTTTTACATAATTCCATTTTATATTGCGATAGACGTTTATTCACTGATCATTCTTTTTGTCTTGACGATTTGTTACTCGATGCAATTCTGAGATCGTACCCGGGAATGAAAAGACCCCTCATTTACTCAGTTCAGCCGTCTCTTCTTTCATCAGCCATTTTATTCTTAACATGTTCAATGTGCTCAAAATATTCCATTACTTTCTTTTCAGCTTGCTGATGTAACAGTACGTTTGTTCCAAACAGTGATTGACGCAACTGCCTGTAAAGTTCAACGGCGCTTCTCAAACCGCATAGCAAACCCGATACGTCGTAAGTAGGAATTGTGTCTAGTAACCTCTTCAAGTCATCCTCCTGAAGGGACGTCTCAACCTTTCTCACACCGCGCGGAAGATTTTCATTTTTGATGTGAAGCAAAGGTCCAAATACAACCATTCGTAAAAAACCAAAGAAGTCGTATGCCTCCAGGTATTCACCCCGCCCGATTTTAAGTAGCGCATAATGGATCCATATCCAAAACCGGTCTTCAATCCATTGATAGTCCGGATACGGAAACTTCGGCCTTGAATTGTCCAAAGCCTGTTGCAGCCGTGAGCCTTTGTCAAGCAGGATAGTCGGCGTCTCAATTCTTATGTGAAACTCTTCCAACGTCACAAACTTGATGTCCACATGAAGTAAAGGGTTGTCATAAAGGCAAATCAACACTCTTGGTTCACCAACATGTTCCCCAGTGAATCCCGATAATAGATCACCAAGGCGTTTAGCATAACCAAGCATTTTGTCTTTATCATTAGAAATCTTGTCCTGGGTGACAAGGATAAGGTCAAGGTCCGAAAACTCATCCATCTCATTTGTTAGCCAGGAGCCCGCAACGGCCAGGCCAATTACATTTTCGTCTGTTTCTATAACTTCTTTTGCCCGCTCTGCGAATTGTCGTTGTATCATATATGATGATCTTTCCTTGTGCCGGTAACGTTGTCAACTTTGTTAAGGTTCTATATGCATAGCTTAGGAGCTTAACATGCGCATAAACGCTAAATAGTGAATTGTGATTTAAATTTATTCAGTATCCTCAAGTTTTACAAAATAGCGGTTTGCTTCAAGGATTTACTCCCCAGGCAGGACTCTCGAAGAGGACTCGCACATTACTAATACTTATTCTTCAATGTATTACTTCTTTGTTGTGCCAGGAGAGGAGACATAACCTTTCCTGGGACATTCAAAAACATGTTAAGCATTTCAATTAAACCAAACAGCATATCCCTGCCTTCTAAGATCCAATGCTAGTTTTTCTTCCATCTGTAATGCCTCATGCCTTGACATGGCTTTAACATTGATATGTTCGTAAAGGCTTGGTCTTAAATACCTGCCGTACTTGTGAGGAAGGTAGGCCGAAAGATTAATACCCTTCTTATTAATGTATCCATTCTTGTGTTGTTCAAATCGTTCTTTCGGAGTTTTGCTGGTCATGCCAACATACAGGCATTCAAGCACACCATTGAATTGAGGATTAGCAGCACGAAACCTTGCGTTTTCAGTAAATACCCGTTTTGACAGCTCAATAACGTATACACTATATTTCAAACGATTGGATTGTGTTTTAATTGGCAAATTGTGGATTACCCTGGATCGGGATTGTTATTAAAATTACAGCCAACTAAAAAGGTAAGCCATGTATTCAAAAAAATATTGGAAGCATTATATTCCCTTCACCTGATCTCAAAACTTATAAGTTTTGGTTGTATTGTTGGCTTGCCGTTTACTTTCGTTGGTGTCCAGTTTTCCATTGTTTGCAGGGCCCTGATTAAATCAAATTCGTACCCGAGGTTAGAAACTGGCTGAAAATTAGTCATTTTGCCTTCCTTATCAATTGTCATTTGAACTTTGATTACGCCCCGCATAAGTACTGATCCGCTTAATACTATTTTTTCCCTGATCTGGCTATAAAACCTATCCATACCACCAGGATATGTGGCAAACTCCCAGTTGTTTTTCAGGTACTTAAAGCAACGGTTCATCTGGAATTGTTCTGCCGCTATAAACATTGGTGTTTTGTCAATGGAACAGTATTGTGTATCCTTGTAAGTTTCAGTTCCTCCAACAACTGAAAACATTTTCCCGCTGATCAATTTTCCATCTTTATACTTTTCTGTATTAGTCGTCAGGTTTTGGGAGGGTATCGTGTTTTTCCATGTACCATTTCTCCGCCCATTCAGAACTTCTCCTGATGTTTTCATGAATCTTTCCGAAGACGCATAACTGAACCACTCACCATTTCCCAAGTCAACCATTTTCTTTCCTTCTTCATTCCAAAACTCTTTAACCAGTATTTCATCACCCTGAAAGTCCAATATTTGCCGCCTTGTTCCGTTCTCATAGAAGTATTCCCAAATTCCACTTTTTTTGTCATTGATATAATTCCCGGATTGTGCCAGCTGTCCATTTGGGAAATAAATAGCAAACCTCCCCTCTTTTTTCCCATTTGTATAATTTCCTTCAGTTGCTACTGTAGTATCGCTGGAATAATAGTCCTCAAATTTTCCTGTAAAAGTTAACAGGACTGTGTCCAGTTTTGAGATTCTGAAAATTGTTCCACATATTGGCTTTACTAATTGCCAGTTGTCATTGTAATAAAACACCAGTTTATCAGTACCCAATTGCCGGATGACTTCATATATTGAAGTTGGTTGTGCTTCAAAATTTGTTGTGTCATTTTCTTGAGAATAGAGTTTGTTAATTGATAAAACAAACAATAGTAGTGTTAGAAGCATTTTCATAAGTTACCTGGCTCTTTTTGCATTGTGGCCAACGCATACCCGCATACCGATAGCAGCATTAGCAGTACTGTTGTTGATTATGGCGTTAAAACTAATAAATTGTTCTTCTATTTCATAGTACCAGTTCTGCTGCTATCTTCGTAATCTACCCTTGGTAGCAATTGCCGCAATTCGCCTTTAGAATTGCCGTAATAGTACTCTAAATAAATCAGCAACCGATTCCATCTTGGTAAACAAATCGAAAATATGAACCCCAAAACCATCAACACACTCTACTGGATATTCACCATTCTATTTTGTGCATTAATGATCTTTTCCTCATGGTCAAGCATATTGGTAAATGAAGATTCAGTAAAACTAATTCACGGCATGCTGGGCTATCCAGAGTATTTTATTCCCTTTACCGGCTGGGCAAAATTAATCGGGTGCATTGTCCTCCTGATTCCGGGAAAAGGCAGGATAAAAGAATGGGCTTACGCAGGCTTGTTTTTTGATTTGATTGCTGCGGTTTATTCTGGCATTGCGGTTTCCAAAACTTTTGATCCGTTAATGCTTACGCTGTTGTTTTGGTTTATTCCTGGTATATTATCTTACATCTACTGGCATAAGAAGATAAAACTTAACAGAACAAATATTTATAAGACAAACTGATGTTGATGCAGGTGGGTCTGCCTCATAGCCGCCATATTATTAGTGAGGCAAAATTGGTGCAAAAGTGCCAAAGTTTTTCAATCGCCTTCCCTTTAGCGTCACTGTTACCTGCTGTCTCACTTTGATTTGAGTAGTTGCCCAGGTACGTCATGTTTGATAAATGCTTGTCCATTGAATGTACAAATAGCATCCCCATTTGTTACATACCATAATTCGCCTTTATTGTCTTTGTAAATTGTCCATATAGCGTTACCTGAAAGGCCGTCTTTGATCGTGTAATTTGTTAGATTAGTTCCGTCAAATTTCCATACCCCAGCGTCAATTGTTCCTATCCAAAGGTTACCATCATTGTCTTCATTTATGGCCCATACTCTTGCCAGCGAACCGGGTTTATCATTGAATGTACCTTTCAAAAATTCAGCATTACCTAAATTTTTTTCTTCTGTAATGTTGGTTAACTTTTTCCCGTCGTAACGGTATAACCCTCCACCGTTATTGCCAAACCAAATATTTCCTGCCTTATCCTGAAACATGGTTCTTACGGCAGGACCTGCTAAATTTTTGTCAGTTAAATATGTGAATGTTTTGCCGTCGTAACGGCAAACACCCTGCGACTGGGTGCCAAACCAAACATTTCCCGTATTATCAATAAGAGTTGAATAAATACCATAGGGCCTGTTCATATCGCTCATAGAAGGCTTGTAGCTGCCAGGGTAAATGACGAAGTTTGTAAACGTGTTGCCGTCATAAAAACAAACTCCGTTTAAATGATTAAAAAACAGTCCGCCTTCTTTGTATTGTAATCTGCCAATTGGTGCATTTTTTATGATAGTGGTATAATTGGTAAATTTCTTTCCATCAAATTGGCAAATGCCATCGCGGGTTGAGAACCACAAATACCCATGTATGTCCTGCTGAATTGCCAAAACAAAATTGCTGCATAAGCCATCCTTGTCAGTAATGTGTAAAAGCGTTTTGTTGTCATAGCGGTAAACGCCATCTCCGTTGCTGGCAAACCAATAATTCCCGTTTTTGTCTTGCAACATGCAGTCAATGTTTTTTCCAAGATCGGAAACAGGGTGGCCAATTGCTGCAGTTGTGGGTTCTATTCTATACTCATATAGTTTTTGATTTTGACCGTTACAGGAAACAAAGGGAGTCAAAACGCAGAAAAAAATAATCGTGCTCTTGATCATTTTTATAAATATCATTTACTCTTGTTTATACCTTATTCGTTAATAGTTACACCGTTGCAAAGACTCATTGCTTATTTCAAAAGGTAAGAGTTTTTAGTCTTGTTTATCTTTTCTCTTATTGGAACATTCAGTTTCATTCCTGGAATGATGTATTTTTCGGTCTATTTATTTCTAACAATTTTACTTATTCCTTCTCCGATGAGTCACCGAGGCAATATCTTGCTTCTCCAGGCTCTCTGGCGGGACTCATCGATTCTGTTCCTCCCGCTTCCTTTCCTCCTACTCCGCAACACGCCGATAAAACTCTATTTATAACAGGTAAAGGTGATAAAATAAATGCCTGCTCTTGCTTTGGGTTTGTGTACTGCAATCAAGAGAAAAGAAAGCAAAAGGGAAGAAGGATACAAGTGAGTCAGCCGATGAGTCCCGCGCTGGATATCATAAAGTGATAGCCTACTGCTGCGGTGACTCATCGGGAAAGAAAATCTAGCGTATCTTTTTCATCAATGGCAATTCTGCCAACATAACTGTCAGTGCCTCTTGCTTTGATTTGCTGCCAGGATTGAGGCGTCCTAACGCTAAATGCACCAAAATCCATTGTCTTTGTGTCAACCTTGGGATTTGACTGATTACAGGTGGTAAGTCCTATTAAACTAAATAAAGTTAGAAGTCTTTTCATGATAGGGAAAACTTCGCATACATGGATAGTACTTGCCGAAGTATGGTCTTTTACAAAACTCCAGTTCAGTCTATGTGCTGTTGCTGAATAAAGATAATCAGATACAAAATTTTTCAAAAGCCCGTATTTAGACATACAGTTGTTGTAAGTCCGTTTACTCGCCCAGGAAGATGATAGCCTGATAAACCTTACTATTCCCGAAATAGAATGTTCCTTGTTCACCACCTAGAATATCCTTTTTATAAACGTACTTTAGCTTCTTTGAATTTTGCGTTTGGCTTTTAAGTGATATTTTGGCCTTTCCGACTAAAAGCAGTCTGTTCGCGATCAAACTGTCCAAATTACAGCTATTTGTTTTGTTGTCCACAGCAGAAAGATTTTGATATAGCTGCGGTGACTCATCGGGAAAGAGATTACTGAACCTTAGCTGCCAACTCAAATGATAAAGTTCTAAACTGCATTGGTTCATTAAGCTGCTGTTCGGGACCGTCGGGCAACAATTATAGAGAGGGCGGCCAAAACCATAAATGATATCCCAATTACAAGGCGGTTCTTCCAGAATGAACTTTCATGGTCAGCATAGACGAGTGCATAAACCATAATTACAAAAGAATAACTGATATGCTTACAATTGTTGTAATAATTGCTTTTTTCATGTCAGGGTCCTGTTTAGTGTTGTTAACAAGTTACGAGTCTTGCAACAAAGGAACTTTTCATTGCGCACAACGTACGGCAGGTACAACGGAAAACTGCCTTACGAAGGCAGGGAAATTTTATATTCTACTGCTTCTATGCCATTCGGTTGCTGATTAAAGATAATTAGTTGAAAGATTATTTCTCAGCCCTGCTTTTTGGAGGCGATGTTAGCCGAATTGACCTTTGCCTCAATATCTCTTTTTATCTTCTTTTTCGCTAAATCAAAAGTCTCGCATTTGCCTATCGTCACTATGTTAAGTTCACCAGTTTCCTCCAGGTTAATATCAGATATCTCATTAAGGGCTTTTTGATAGGTGCGCTCAGTAAAAAAAGAGGTGATATACTTTATTTGCAACTCTTCTTCTCTTATTTCGAACCCAGCGACATATCTGGTTTGAATAAACAAGGTGCGTAAAACAACACCAAACATCAAACCAAGGATAGGGTAAAAATTAAAAGCCGGCCAGATGCCTGCAACGACTATTATGGCAATAACGCCTCCAAATAGAAGAAGTCCATATTGCGATAGAAAGACTGCTGTTCTGATATTTTTATAAGGATCGACCATCATTCCTTTTTTATTACTTTCTTCCTCCGCGAGTCTCCTGAAAGGGACTCGCGGATTTCACTGGTACATATTCTCCCAATCCAGCACTTCTTCATAATGAGTTACCTCACAGAATCTATGTTTCTTCTTAAAATAGAAAAGACAGGAAGAATGATCATACGCTTCATTGTCTTTAGCTAACATCCACTTCTCCTTTACAGGATTATCATAAATGTAATTGAGCTTTTGCAGCAGGAACTTTTCTGTCCTGCATTCTTTTACATCAAATCCCGGTTTCCATACCTCATGTTTCTTGCCCCTTGACCTGTCTTTTTGCTCTACCACTGAAGCTAACAGATTCAGCAACTCAAATTCTTTCCTCTGTTGTAGCTTTTTTACTATATCATAAGCCAGGAACCTTTTACCATTACCTATAATCGTATTGAGCTTTTTAGAAGTATTCTTGTAAATGATTAGGAATGATCACATATCCTACTATGTCATTCCCATCCCTTTTTATTACTTCAAAGAATTTATATACATCTGCATAGGCATCAGCGGTATCTATTAATGGAAGCCAGTTATGACAGGTAAATATTATGAAGTATATCCCCTTCGATGTAACTGAAGTTTCAATGGCCATAATTCAATTTACGTCATCAAACTGAAACCCGCGAGTCCCTTTCAGGAGACACGCGAGGGAAGTAAATACCTATACTAAGTCCTACAATATCCCTCTTTACTAAGTATACTATCCCCCGAGTAAAAGTCCTGCGGCAAAGGGAGAAGCCATTATTTGGAGCCATCCAACTGCTTCTGTTACGAATTGAAATATTTTCATTTTGTCAGTTACAGGTTGTAAGTGTAAATTATGGCAAAGCAAATTGTTTATTCTTTTGCTTGTTGCTATCCTTCTAAGAAACAGTAGCTGAGTTGCGAATTAAAAGATTCCAAATGTAATGTTGTGTGCAGAATTATTTATGTCCCACTTTTGATTTTATAAAGTCTACCTGTTCTGCAGTCAACTTCGTTTTGTCAATGAAGTTCCCAAACTTTTTGTTATGGTATAGTATGAGAAACTTGCTAAGTTCTTTTTGCTTGATAATGTGCGACCACAAAAACTCACTCTTGAACGTTGTCCACTGAATGGCAATTCCGTTTTCACCAAAAGTATATGCCGTGTCATTTTGAAAACTTGGATTTGATGTGAATTGTCTGACGGCGATAAATACGATTAGTGTTGGTGCTAACATAAAAAAGGTACCACAAGCAATTTCAAAAATCGGGAGTTCATCATACCAGGCAATTACGCCCAGGTAATCAAGAATTACCGTCGTTAAAAAATAAAGGCCCAAAAGAGTTGAAAGTATAAATGCAGGTTTTTTGTAAAGTCCCACAAACATAACTTTTGCATACTCTTTTGTTGTCAAACGTGTTTTAATAGTAAAGTTTCTCATCTTAATAAGGTGTCGGTAGTTTTTGCAAACAGCGTCTCGTCGTATTGGCGAAGTCGTTAGCTAAGATAACTTTTTGCTTTTATGTTTAATAGCTTTTGCCAATACGTCAGAATAGCCCTTAACCCACCATCATCTCTATCCCCACAACAGCCCCCATCCCCAACACCCCTCCAATGATCGCCGCCACAGCATCCATCACTTCATAATGACCATGGCCGGTGAACTTAGAGTACAATTCAAATCCATAACTGATAGCTACCACAATGATCAAACTAATAGCAGTGGCTACATACAAATGCAAAGGCAAAAGATACATCCCCACTGCCTGGAACAATAATCCCATGGCTATGCCAACCCAAAAATGCTTCCATTTATCCTGCGCTATTCTCATTGATCGTTGAATTGGAAATGTGTTTATTATAATCCCTGTTTGGTGTTGCCAATGTTGGTTGCAAACTATTTACCGGTTCATCATTTTGCGGTGTAGTGCATTGCTGATGGTCCTTGCAATGCCAACCGCCGTTTTCTCATCACCATGAATACAGATGGTCTCAGCCTGCATAGGGATCACCTTTCCCGAAACAGTGGTCACTGTGCCCCGCTCCATTATCTGAATCACCTGCTGCAGGCTTTCTGTTTCATTTGTTATTATAGCATTGGGTTGCGATCGTGGTGTCAGGCTTCCATCATCCCTGTACGTTCTGTCTGCAAAGGCTTCATTGACCGCCACCAGTCCCATGGCCTGCGATTCTTTTACCAGGTGGCTACCGCTCAATCCATAGATCACCAGGCTCTCATCAAAATCCTTTACCGTCTGCGCAATGATCCGCGCAATCTTCGGATCTCTTGCAGCCATATTATACAGGGCGCCATGTGGCTTTACATGGTATAACTTCACTCCCTTTTCCCTTGCTATCATATCCATCTTGATGATCTGCTCAATGACTATAGCATATAATTTATCCCCTGGAATATCAAGTTCCCTCCTACCAAAAAAGTCCTTATCCCGGAAAGAAGGATGCGCGCCTATACGCACGTTGTACAATTTGGCCAGTTCAATAGTGCGCCTGATGGTCTCACCATTTCCGGCATGAAACCCACATGCTATGTTGGCGGAGTTAATGTAAGGCATTAGGGCTTCGTCGTTGCCCATACCTTCGCCCATATCGCAATTAATATCTATGGCCCGCAACATCTATGCTCTTAAATAGGGTTTCGTGAGTGATTTGAAAAGAAGGCGCAACTTAACATTATTCTTTTCAACTTATATATTCTTCAATGCGGAATTTACTGGCCAGTTGCAATTGCTGTAAGTATTTCTGTTGCTTGATCTTTTTTGATTCTGCAATAGTGAGGTCAGTCAATTCAAATTGTATCACATCGTTGGGTTTCTTCTGCGCCAGTATGGGCAGGTGTGCCGATATCACCTGGGCCACCCTGGGGTAGCCGCCCGAGGTTTGATGGTCGGCCATCAGGATGATCAACTGGCCATCAGGTAACCATTGCACCGTTCCAAAACATACAGGTGCTGACACCAGTTCTGCACCATTACTGCCTTCCAGCTTTGGCCCTGCCAGTTTGTAACCCATGCGGTCAGCTTCATTGGTTACCTGGAACCAGCTGGTTAAAAAACTTTCCCGGGCTTCAGCGGGCATCCACTGCCATTCGCTGCCATAAATGAACTGAATATTATTCCGGTTGCTTACGATCTCCTGCGATTTCCATGGCATCACAATACAATCTTTTGCCTTCAGGAATGCAGCCAGGCTTTCTTCTTTTTTTATAAGAGGAATGATATCATCTTTTGCCAGCTTCCGGCCTTCAATTCCACCCACGGCTGCACGCAGGTTGGTGCTGTAGCTGTTCAACCATTGTTTCAATTCCATGTCATGCCACACCGCCAGGTAACACCTTGCTCCGCTCATCATGCGATTGCATTTCAATAAGGCATTGGGACCCACCATTATGGGATGGTGCATAGGTATTTCATTGCCATCAATCGTAGGTGCCATGTCTGCACCTGTCAGGCAAATAATGGTTGGACTTGTAAATTCAATCTGCGCACTGGGAAAATGCATTTCTATAACTGGTGCCCTTAGTTCCTTGCCCAGCAGGGCATTACCCAGTTGTGCAGAAAAACGATCCATAGGACCATTAATATTAATTCCCTGGTGTTGATAACCCCAGCGGCCACCATCCTGGATGGTATCAAATACACCTGGTTTAATGATCCGTAAACTCATCTTCCGTAATAGAATAAAATTTTACCTGGTCGCCGGGCTCAAACAACACCGGCGGATTTTTGTCCCTGTCAAATGGCTTTACTGGTGTTCTGCCAATGATCTGCCAACCACCGGGCGAGTCAAGCGGGTAAATACCTGTTTGCCTGCCCGCAATGCCTACTGACCCTGCCACTACTTGCTGCGGTTCGGGCTTTCGCTTGATAGCGATCCGTTCATCCACCACTCCCATATAGGAAAACCCGGGAATAAATCCCAGCATGTAAACCCTGTAGGTACGTGAAGTATGTAACCGTATGATCTCTTCTATGCAAATATTGTTTTGAGAGGCCAGGTAGTGAATATCTGTAGCATACTTTTCAGCATAACAGACAGGTATGCGTATCGTTTTACCAGTAGTGTTTTCCATTTCCCCCGCATTTCTTAATAACCCACCAATCACTTCTGCCATCACATCAAAAGCTGTAATGCCATTCTCCATGTGATGCAAAACATCCATGATATCGTAATACACTGCAAGGGAGCTATAGGCCGGTACCAGGTCTTTAATGAAAGGGTGTCCTTGTTGCTTTAAAAAATGAAAAAGTCGCAACACTTCATCATTGATGTCTTCATTGATGGTATTACCAAAATCTATTAACAGGGCAGTATCCCCTAATGGAAATAAGCTATATGGGAGGTACTGTGCCATGAATTGTGTTCAATGTAAGAAAAGAAGCTTGAACCGCGAAGGTATACAAGGGCTGTTGCACAGAAAATGACCCTCGTCGTAGGAAGACCCTCCCAAAGACAAGATCCCGCCCGGAGGGGCAGGATCTTTCTTTATTTAAACCTTAAAACTTAAACGATCATCAGGCCAATACGGCGCTTCCATACATTTCTTCTCTCAGTTCTTTCACTCTTTTATCTTCCATGTATTCGTCAAAGGTCATCAACCTGTCAATGATACCCTTAGGGGTCAGCTCAATGATACGGTTGGCAACTGTTTGCAAGAAGGTATGGTCATGAGAGGTTAACAACACAATACCCGGAAAAGTTTGGCAACCTTCGTTAAAACTTTGAATGCTCTCCAGGTCAAGGTGGTTGGTTGGCTGGTCCAGCACAACAACGTTTGGATTTTGAAGCATCATCCTGCTGATCATGCAACGCACCTTTTCACCTCCGCTTAATACGTTTGTCTTTTTGTTGATATCGTCACCGCTGAACAGCATTTTACCAAGAAATCCACGTAAGAATGGTTCGTCGGCATCGGTTACATGCGGTGGCACATACTGGCGCAGCCACTCCATCAGGTTCAGTCCATTTTCAAAGAAGCCATTGTTCTCAACAGGCAGGTAAGCCTTGGTAATGGTTGTTCCCCATTCAAACTTTCCGCCATCAGCTTCCATGTTACCATTGATGATCTCGAAGAAATTGGTCACTGCCAATGGGTCCTTGCTCAGGAAAGCGATCTTCTCACCTTTATTGATGCTGAAGGTCACTTTGCTGAACAGCTTACGTCCTTCAATAGCCGAGGAAAGGTTCTCGACATTCAATATCTGGTTGCCTACTTCGCGCAATGGCTGGAAAATGATACCAGGGTAGCGGCGGTTGGATGGTTCTATTTCTTCAATTGTCAGTTTTTCTAAAGCCTTCTTACGTGAAGTAGCCTGCTTTGATTTAGAGGCATTGGCCGAGAAACGGGCAATGAAATCCAGGAGAGCCTGGCGTTTTTCCTCTGTCTTCTTATTTTTATCAGTCATCTGGCGGGCCATCAATTGCGATGACTCATACCAGAAGGTATAGTTACCTGTAAATACTTTGATCTTGGAACGGTCAACGTCAGCCACGTGGGTACATACTGAGTCCAGGAAGTGACGGTCGTGCGATACTACCAGCACAATATTCTCATAATCTGCCAGGAAGTTTTCCAGCCAGCCAATGGTTTCAATATCAAGTCCGTTCGTAGGCTCATCCAGCAACAATATGTCGGGATTGCCAAATAATGCCTGCGCCAATAACACCCTGAGTTTTAAGATAGAAGGAATGTCCTTCATCAGCATCTGGTGGTATTCTTCCCTTACGCCCAGCTCGCTCAATAGAGTTGCCGCATCGCTTTCTGCAGTATAGCCACCCATTTCACCAAACTCAGCTTCCAGCTCTCCAGCCTTCATGTAATCATCTTCTGTAGCCTCAGGATCGGCATAGATGGCATCTTTCTTATGCATCACATCCCACATCTTCTTATGGCCCATCAGCACGGTATTTAATACCGTCTGCTCATCAAATTCAAACTGGTTCTGCTTTAATACAGCCAAACGCTCACCGGGTGAAATGGTTACTGTTCCTTTATTGGGCTCGATCTCCCCTGAAAGTATTTTCAGAAAGGTAGATTTACCGGCACCGTTGGCGCCAATGACACCATAACAGTTGCCCTTGGTAAAACCAATGTTTACCTCGTCAAATAATACCCTTTTACCAAAGGAAAGCGACACATTATTAACTGAAATCATAATTATCTGGAATTTACCTGCTTCAAAAAGGTAGCAACTACCCTGAAACGGCGGGCAAAGGTACAAATTTATGCCTGCTTTTCGGGCAAGATAAACGTTAAGAATACGTCACTATAAGATTCTGAATACGCTTAGATTTTTGCTTCCCTTGCTAAAGATTTCATATGCCAATTATCTCTGCTACATCATTTATACCATGGCAAAGTAGTTGCTTGACTAAAGGAAAGTAGAATCACATGAAACTTATCTATGGATGTATACTCTTATTGGTTTTCAGTGCCTGCAATAATTCAACAGAGCATGCAGCGCCTACTGGTGTTGACAATACGGTTAATAAAGACACCACTATGGTTACCAATGATTCCATACATAACCATGCTTCAATGGATTCTATGAACAGGGACAGCTCAATAAAAACAATAAAATAAATACTATGAAAAAGGTTTTGATCGCAATGGCCGGCTTTATTATGCTTCAATCGTGCAGCAACAATGGGGGAGAAAGCGGTGCTGTAAATGATGGCATTAAACCCATTGACTCTAATGGAGGGCTCGCAGATACACCCTATGTAACTGCACACCCGGCAACGGACAGTGCTAAACTGGAGAACCGCGTTGACCTGTCTAAAAGAGACACTTTCGATAAAAATCCAAAGAAATAAACCTGGTTTTAATCAGCGGCAGCCCCTGGCGGCCCCGTTTCGGCATCGGGTGCCTCAACAGCAGGGGCCAGCTTCTGCATACTGTATCTTTCCAGCCGGTTCAGCAGCCACACTGAAAATACCAACCAGAGGAAGCCAATGCAATAGCCCGCTATCACATCTGTGGTATAATGCACCCGCAGGTAAATGCGGGTAAACCCGATAATGAGGATCAATAGCAATAACAGGGAAATGATGGTCCATTTTGCTCCTTTATTCCTGAAGGTTTTGAAAACTATATAGATCAGCAATCCATAAAAGGTCACGCTCATCAGGGCATGACCACTCGGAAAACTAAGGCCCTTTGCCTCGTAAAGCAGTGGAATCCCCGGCCTGGGGCGGTTGAAGAGGCGTTTGAGAATGAACATCAGCAACAGGCTGCTGATGGCTATAGCCGGCACCTTGATGGAGTACCATTTCTTTTTTCTTATAAAAAGATAATAGCCTATCAGCACCAGGTTGGCCGGGATCAGGAATTCATGCGAGCCCAGAAAGGTGAAGAACAGCACAATCTCGTTGTTCTCTTCACTGACATGGCTGCTGAGTAATTTAAACACACGTTCGTCAAAGCCAGTGCGGTGCATGAAAAAGATTCGGCGGGTAACAAAAATGAATACCACCAGCGCACAAACGAACAGGCTGACCACGATCGCCATCTCCACTGATAATAAAGCCATTGCCGCAGCCGTCTTCCTGAACTTTGCTGATATCCACCGAAACATAGGAAGGTGTGTTGCAAACCATATACCGGAGAGAGGTTGAGTCTATAGTCTGGAGGCAGGAGGCAGAGAGGCTGCTTAAAAATGTTTGATTGATAGATAAAGGATGAATAATATTCAATGAGCAATGTTCAATTTTCAATTTTCAAGTAAAGGGAAATGGACAGAAGACCATAAAGGTTTGAATCAATTGGCGAGTCGAACGATGACTTGGCTTTAGATGGCTGCAGTTCCTTGCTATGCTGGCTGGCCAGTTCTACCTGGTACCGGTCTGAAGCATATCAACGCCCTATCAACTGTATAGCTCCGGTATAGATACTGCGTGGTGATCACGCACTAAGTATACCGTAGATAGGGCTTTGGTAGCAAGTTGCCTGACCTTGGGTTACCATTAGGTGCCTGTATTCCTAGGCTCCTGACTCCAGACTGTAGACTCCCGACTCAATTCCCTTCCGGCCAAAAGCTGACATTATCGGTCAAATCGGCCAAAAGCGGCCAAAACGGACATGGTGGTTTTGAACTAACATGGATTTTCAAAATCTTGCAGCTATAAAATCTAATATCATATGGCTAAGCAAACAGGATACGTTAAGGCAACAGGTACAGTGGATGGTGACACCAACTTTTATTATGATCAGTTGTGGGGCTACCTGGTAAGAATGCTGCCCGGAGTGGACTCAAAGCGCTACTGGAAGGACCCTGCCTTTGAAGGAAGCAGGAGAAGTGCTGAAAGGTTTGGTACAGGCAATATCATGTCTTCCATAATCTACCGCTTTGTTCCCACCAAAAGAAGATACAGGCATTTGTTTAAACTGGTAAGGACCATAGCTATTGTCTGTTTAAAACAGGGAATGGAAAAAGGGGATGTATTCACTGCCCTGTATACTTTCCTTTCAGAACAAGAACGTATTTCTTTAACCCGGGAGCAGTTTACCCTGCTTGTTTCTTCCTTTGAAAAGGAACTGGAGGCTAGGCTGAAAGAACCAAAGAAAGAAAAGGTAAAGAAGATGAAGAATAAACTCCTGGTCAAAGTAACTGCACCACTTACTGCTGAAGACACAGAGTACTTAGAGCTTTATATGGAAGATTATGACTGGAAGATAAGGTTTGAAGGAGACTTTGCACCGGATTACCAGGTCCCAATGTTTCTCCTTAAACATACTGCTTAAGCGTTTCTGGTTTTTTGTTTTTTGTTTCTGGTTCGTTAGGTCTTAAGTGAACTAATGGGTGCAGGCATGTTTTATTGGTATTCATCTTTTCGGTCCTTTGCGGACATCTTTGCACTCTTTGCGTTACTGAGTATCGCCAAGTTCGCAAAGAGAGAACCCACGCAAAGAATACGCAAAGGCTCCTCATATCAATTTATTTTCCGAACTTTAAGACTACTTCTTTTTGATAAATTACAATATCTTCTTTTTAAAGTCATCCTGAAAAAGCTACAGATCCAGTCCCTAGAATATTATGCCTAAAATGCCAGGATGAAACCAGGATTTTTATTCATTGTAATGACCGTTTTTTTTGGAACAGTTTTTAACTCCTGTTCCAAAGAATACTCTTGTGAACACTGCCTTGCAGGTAATAAACCACCAATCGCTGATGCAGGAATAGATCAACTGGTCATACTTCCTAAAGACAGTACAACTATAACCGGAAAAGCTTCCAAAGATCCTGATGGTTTCATCGTATCCTATAAATGGAGGGTGGTCTCACCAAACCCTTCGTTGATAATTACACATCCCGATTCCGTTGTAACAATGCTCAGGGGAATGATAGCTGGTATATATGACCTGGAGTTGAAAGTAACAGATAATGAAGGCTTAAGTTCTGCTGATACTATGCAAATCAGGGTATCTATTTCATCACAAATAAACCAACCACCTGTTGCTAAAGCTGGTGCCGATATTACGTATACTCAGCCGATTAATTCTGTTAGTATTGATGGAAGCCAATCTTACGATCCCGATGGATCTATTGTATCCTATGTATGGAAACAAATTGGAGGTGCCAATCAAACCAATATTACAGATCCAATGAAGGCAAGTTCAAAGGTTTATGATGTAACGGGTGGCACTTATCTTTTCGAACTAACCGTTACAGATAATGCAGGTCTATCTTCTAGTGATACTGTGCAGGTATCCGCCACTCTCAATCCTACCTGCTCATCCAACAGGCCCATTATTAATGCACAATTAGTGCCTATCGGAATGCTTTCTGCAGGGAGAATGGGTATGCTAACTGCAACTGCCGGCAATAAAATACTTTTTATCGGCGGGTTTACTTACGATGAATATGCACTTCTTAAAATTTCTTCCAGGGTTGATATTTATGATTATATGACTAATACCTGGTCTTATATTGATTTAAGTATTCCTCGCCAGGATATGAGTGTAGCAACTGCTGGAAATAAAATTTATATAGCCGGGGGCTTTGGCTCTGGTATTAATCATTCGATGATCGATATATATGATGCAAACAACGATTCCTGGACGAAAGCCGAGCTTAGTGAACCAAGAGGCAATATTTGCAGTGTGACTATGGGCGATAAGATCTTTTTTGCCGGAGGTAGCAAGTGGATCTTTAACCATTATGAACCTTCAAACAGAATTGATATTCTTAATACAACGACAGGCACCTGGACAATGGATTCATTGAGTGAAGCAAGAGCTTCAGCTGTCGGAACTACTATAAATAACAAAATTTATTTTGCTGGCGGAAAAACAAAAGATAATAATATATCTAACCGTATAGATATTTATGATGGTGTTTCTAATTCATGGTCAGTCTCCAGTTTACAGGAAGGAAAGTTGTTTTTCGCATCTGCTGTTGACAAAAAAAATATCTATTGGGCTGGAGGAGTTACAGGAATAACATCTACATCCGCCGTGCAATCTTTACTTGTGGAGATCAGGGATGTTGAAACACAAACTTCAAGCTTTTCATGTTTGTCAAATCCAATAGCTGGATTAAACTCAGTATTATTTGGTGAAAATATTATCTTTTTCCCTGGATTCCCCAGCTGGAATGTTGATGTAAAAACATTTGATGTTTTTAACCTGGTGTCTAAATCCTGGTCGATAGGGAAATTAAATTATATTGTTCCTAATGCATCTATCATTTCAGTCAATAACAATATCTATGTGGCTGGAGGGAACCAAAGTAACATCATGACAACTCCAGAAGTTTTCCTTTTAAAGTGGTAAATAAATAATTCGCTGGTATAATTTTTATGCACACTTATTTATGGCAAAGCCGGTATTCACTACTAAGTCTTCTACCATTCACAAGGTAGATTATAATGAAAAGGAAAAAACGATGGAGATCGAATTCCGTTCTGGCAATGTGTACCGCTACTATGATGTGCCTCCAAGGATGTGGAAGATCTTTCAATTGTATATTGAATGCGAAGGATCTGCAGGTTCTTTTTTCAATGAATACTTAAAGAATCAATTCACATCAGAAAAGGTATCAGGTAACGAACCAGAAGAATAGAGTTTCACGATCTTCATTTAAGATGCCGGAGATAGTAGTATCCCCTGCATTATAGATTTGCTATGGCTGATGCACTTCTCTTGGAACGCCTCTTAACATATTCGTTGCCCCATCCATGCTATGGTGTAAGTTCAATTCGCCCTTAGGCTCTTCGGTAACTTCACTTTCCGCTTCCTTGCCAACAGGCCCCTTGGAAATAGTGATACCTCCATCAACAGAAAACAATGCACCTGTTACATACGACGCTTCGTCTGAAGCCAGGAATAAATAGGCATTGGCAATTTCTTCCGGCGTGCCTCTTCTGCCCATGGGCGTACCGGCAATGATCATTTGCTCATGCTTGGCCTTCATAGGCCCTGTTTCTTTATGTGTCCACGCCGTGTCAATGGCGCCCGGGCATACGCAATTGGCCCTGATGCCATATTTAGCCTGCTCTACTGCCACGCCTCTTGTAAAGGCATGCATCCAGCCTTTTGTACCACCATAAACAGAATTTTCACCCAATCCCAATTTGCCAGATTCTGACCCGGCAGATACAATGCAACCCTTTGTTTTTTTAAGCTCCGGTATGGCATAGCGTGTCATCAAAAATGCTGAACGGATATTGTTCTTTATCAGGTATTCAAAAGCATCTATTGGATAATTCTGAATCTCGGCCATTACAGGAAATACACCTGCATTATTTATGAGTATATCCAGCTTTCCATAGGTGTTAACGGCAAACTCTACACAACGCATGGCATTGTCTTCAACAGAGATGTCGGCAATAAATGGTGAAGCATCTCCACCCTCAGTCATGATCTCCCTGACTACATCATGTACCGGGTCTTCAGGAAAGCCGCTTACAATGACCTTGGCACCTTCCCTTGCAAATTTTTTACAGATGGCTTCGCCAATGCCAGTACCTCCACCGGTTACGATGGCAACTTTGTCTTTCAATCTGTTCATACTATTTCCTTTTGATAGATTGCAGCAATAGTTATGCTAGGCGCAAAAAAAAGGCAAAGCCTGGTGGCCTTGCCTTTACTGAACAAGAGAAAATAAATGAATCAGAGATAAAGTGTTAGCTGCAAGTTAGGGTCTTATATAAGCCTGGGAAATACCTACTTATGGGTATTTTTTGCACTCTGGTTATTAGAGATCCTGTTATTGCACCCATTTAATACAGACAGGATTACCCACCTGCACACGATGCCCAGTGTCTCTTAATAAACCTGTTTTTGGATTCCTGCGGAAAATGACAATGTTATCAGAGTTCTGATTGGCAGCTAAAAGAAAATTACCAGAAGGGTCAAGGTTGAAATTGCGTGGTGTATTTCCCAAAGTTTCCTGTTGGGATATCAGGCGCAGTTGCCCGGTTTTAGCGTTTATTTTAAATATGGCAATGGTATTGGCCTTATCTCTTGTGGAGGTATAGAGGTATTGGCCATCCGAAGAGATGTGTATGTCTGCGCTGGTAAAAGATTTATTAAACCCTGCAGGCAGGGAACTTATTGTTTGTCTTTCTTTCAGCTTACCCTTAGCATAATCAAAAAGGGTAACATTACCTGATAATTCCTGCACCAGGTAACCCCATTTACCATTGGGATGAAAGATAAAATGCCTTGGCCCTGAGCCCCCGGGCATGTCAATAACAAACTTCCTGGCAGAGTCAAGCGTGCCCCTGCTTTGACTAAAAGGATACAGGGTTACCTTATCCGTGCCCAAATCCGATACAACCAGGTATTTATTATCTGGAGTGAATACAGTAGAATGCACATGCGCTTTTTCCTGCCTGTCCTTGTTGGGACCACTACCGCTATGATGAACCGTGCTAACAGGCGATCCAAGGCTGCCATTCCGGGTTGAAGGAAATACGGCAAGGCTGCCAGAGCTATAATTGCCAACAGCTACCCATTTTCCTGTTTTGTCAACGGCTACATAGCATGGGTGATCTCCCATGGAACGAACCTGGTTCACCAGCGTTAAATGTCCATTCTTTTTATTGAACTGGAATGCTGATACTTTACCCCCTACACCAGGGGTAGCATCTTCATTGACAGCATACACAATCCTTTGATCAGGGGATACGGCCAGGTAAGATGGGTTGGAAGTAGCGCTGGAATCAACCAAACGAATAGCTCCCGTATTCGTGTTGAATTCATATACATAGATGCCTACACTCTTTCCGGATGTGTAAGTGCCTACAAGCATATAGGTTTTATTCTGAGCCATTGCATGCATAGATATCATAAGAAATAAAAAGGAGGTAATAAACTTCATAAGAATAAATATGGATGAAGTTACTTGAGATAAGAGAATAAAAAACGGTTACAGGAAATTAGAAAACTCCTGTAACCGTTTTTTACATACCAGGTAAACCTTTACATTGAAGTGAACATTCTTTCTCCTGTTTCTTTATCGTGCCCGTAGACATCATTCCTGAAGTTCATTTTACCCTTCTCGTCCACCCAGGCTGTGAAATAGGTAATATATACAGGTTCCTTTTGCTTTACTGCCACATGCTGTTCATTATTACCCTTCATCACCTGTTCAATCTTTGTAGCAGACCAATCACCCTGGTCTCTTAACAGGTATGCTGCCAACTTTTTCGCATCTGCCACACGTATGCAACCATGACTCAAAGCCCTATCCTTTTTAGCAAACAAGGATTTGTCAGGTGTATCGTGCAGGTAGATATCGTAGCGATTAGGGAAGAGGAATTTTGCCTGCCCTAAAGAGTTTTTCATACCTGGCAACTGTTTGATCTCAGGAACACTGTCTTTATTGCTGACGACCTGCATATTATTTTTCTCCAGGTACTTAGGGTCAGCTTTCATTTTAGGCATTATTTCCTTTTCAACTATGCTTTGCGGTATATGCCATACCGGGTTAAATACGATCTCGCTGATATCACCGCTGAACATTAATGTGCTGGTACCTTCTTTACCTACAATGACAGGCATCTCGAATACCTTTCCGCTATCTTCAATAGCATACAGCATCAAGGAAGGAATGTTGACCATGATGCGATTGCTGTCATTCATTGGTCGCATCCATAAAGTACGGTTGAGGTTCACCAGTATCTGCTCTACTCTTTGCTTTAAAGGCACATTCAACACCTGCACCAATGAATCATTCACCACACCGGTTGGCATTAATCCATTCCTATATTGGAAGTCTTTAATGGCTGTTTCCAGTGAGTCATTAAATTTTGAAGATGTATCTGTAGTTACATAATCCCCGGTTGCTGCCAATCGTTTTTTTATTACGACCACCTGGGGCGTAGTACTTCCTTTTTTTAATTTCTCCGAACGAATGGAAATATTCTTTAAGGAGCTATCGGATGCTGCTTTGTAATAAATAGCCAATTGTTGTTTTAGTGCATTGTATGCCTTGTTATTGGCATATTGTGCTGAATCCTTTTCCCTGTGCAGGATAGAATCAGCCAATTGCATCACATCCTGTTTTTTAGCAGGCACCAGGTAATAAATATTTTCACTTGTAATCAAACCGCTGTCCTGCCTGGCTGCATATTGTACCAGCTGCCTGGTCATATCAAGCTCAGTCTGAGCAAAAGAAGAATCGCCCCTGTTTAATTGTAATGAATCATTCTGCATCAGGCTATCAATATGAGCCTTCAGCCTTTTGTCAGCATTACTTGAATCGCCTGCATATAAATTCCACATTGCCCTTGCCTGTTCAGTCATTCCCTGCGAAGTAAACCAGGCATACTGATAGTTGCGGACCAGGTAAAAATTGCGTAAGTCCCTTGCAGCGGAGTCGCTGAGCTTTTCTTTTTGAATATATGATGCTACTGCTGCACTATCCAGGAACATATCGGAATAGGCATTGGCCTGTGTGATAGTTTCATCTCTAAACGCAGCATATGAGCTGCTGTCAATTTCTTTGTGGGTAGTACTGTCTGTTGTATTGCCAAACCAACCAGCCACCTGTGTGCAGGAACTTAGTAAAGCTGCTGCCACTATTACACCTATCATCTTTTTCATACCCTTGATTTTACAAAGGTTATGCCGTTAAAACCGATGAGGCAGGTTGTTAAGAGTGCCAATAGCCATTATTAAGGGCAGCTTTGGATAATCTTTCACTTTATGTTTGCCTGTTACTATAGTTGGCTTTTACCACCCTTGCGGTAACCAGCAGTTGCCCCAGGTGTCTTTGTGTATGTTCTGCAGCATGAAATAACAATCCCAGGTGCGTTGTAGGTAAAGCTTTTCTTCCTATGGTCCTTGATTCTGTAAGCGAGGACTCGCTGGTTTTGGACAATTGCTGCAGGTACAATTGAACATTATGTTCCAAACGGGCAAGGAGTGCATCCACCGTAATGTTTATTTCTTTCCCTTCACCTTGTAACCAGTTCATTTGTTCCGGAGAAAGCATTTCCTTGCGGGCATAAGTGGACAGGCGATCCAGTACGCCCGCCATATGTTGTAGGTGAAAGGCAACAGAAGCCACACCCGCAGGCTTAACCCATAAAAGTTCATGGGGGAAATCCTGCATAATAGCTTTTACTTCTTCAAGCGCCTGCATCACTGCATGTGCTGCCGGCTGCAATAGCGAAGGGATATTTTCGACAGGCCCGCGCAGCCATACCTCGGGTAAATTTGTGTTCATAGCCATGTATTGAGAACGGCAAGGTATTAAAACTAATATATCTAAGATGGCGCCAGGCGGAGATATAAAGGGATTAAAAAACAAATTCAATGTTTTACAGAATCCTTGCAGTTTAAAATATAAAAAGGCCCTCTGAAGGGAAGGTTTTTGTTGTTCTTTTAAGATAGTACCTGCATGGAAAGCCACCCCAAAAAACTACCTTCGCGGCATGCATGATTATTTGAAGGGATTGAATGATAGACAGCGTGAAGCTGTATTGACCACCGAGGGCCCACTAATGATAGTGGCAGGCGCCGGAAGCGGCAAAACAAAGGTGTTGACCACCCGTATAGCACACCTGATGGCCCAGGGAGTAGATGCTTTTAATATCCTGGCCCTGACGTTTACCAATAAGGCAGCAGCCGAAATGAAGGAACGTATTGGCCACATCCTTGGCAACCGTGAATCCCGCAACCTATATATAGGAACATTTCACAGTGTCTTTGCCCGCATTATGCGTGCCGAAGCACACCGCATAGGATATCCAAATGCCTTTACCATCTATGACACAGACGATGCCAAGAGCGTGGTAAAAGCGGTGACGAATGAGTTGAACCTGGATGTGCAGCATTATAAGCCCAATGCCGTATATAATCGCATCTCATCTGCCAAGAATTCACTGGTTGGTCCAAAGGAATACATGACCGACTATTACCTGCAGCAGGAGGATATGAGGGCTAACAGACCCATGATCGGCCATATCTACGATGCTTACAGTAAACGGTGTTTTAAGAATGGTGCCATGGATTTTGATGACCTGCTGTTCAAGATGTACGAACTGCTAAAGCATTTCCCTGAAGTATTGCACAAGTACCAACATAAGTTCAAGTACATCCTGATCGATGAGTACCAGGATACTAACCCGGCTCAGTACGAGATCATCAAGCTATTGGGTGCTGTGCATGAAAATGTTTGCGTGGTAGGTGATGATGCCCAGAGCATTTATTCTTTCCGTGGAGCTACCATCCAAAACATATTGCAGTTTCAGAAGGATTATGATGAAGTGAAGGTGATAAAACTGGAACAGAATTACCGCAGTACGCAAAACATATTGAGTATTGCCAATGAGATCATCAAGAACAACAAAGGCCAGATACCCAAGACACTTTTTACAGAGAATGCTACCGGTGAAAAGATCAAGCTGGTGCGCACCATGACAGATAACGATGAAGGGAAGTTTGTAGCGGATGCCATACAGGAGCAAAAGCTGCGATACCATCATAACAATAAGGACGTAGCTATATTATACCGCACCAATGCGCAGAGCCGTTCTTTTGAAGAAAGCCTGAGAAGAATGAATATTCCCTATACCATCTATGGAGGCATTTCATTCTACCAGCGCAAAGAGATAAAAGATTATATAGCTTACCTGAGGATCATTGTCAATCCCAAGGATGAAGAAGCTTTAAAGCGCATCATCAACTATCCTGTACGCGGTATAGGCAAGACATCTGTTGACAGGGCCATACTGGCTGCCAATGAGAATAATATCAGCATGTGGCAGGTGTTGGAGAATGCGCAGATGTTTGGATTTAAGGCGGGTACCTTAACGGCTATAGAAGAATTTGTACTGATGATCCGCAGTTTTCACAGCATGCTGCCTACCAAGAATGCTTATGATATAGCTTTTCATGTGGGAAAGCAAACAGCCTTTGTAAAGGAGTTGTTCAATGATAAAAGCACCGAAGGGGTTCAGCGTTATGAAAACGTGCAGGAATTATTGAACTCTATCAAGGAGTTTACTGAAACACCCATGAGTGAAGAAAGTGGCGAAGTGGGAGATAAAAGTCTTGCTGGCTATTTACAACAAATTACTTTGCTAACGGATGCCGATCAGAAAGATCCAGATGCAGATACCGTGAAGCTAATGACTATTCATGCTGCCAAGGGACTGGAATTTCCTGTTGTCTTTGTGGGCGGCCTTGAAGAAGGATTATTTCCCAATGCCATGAGCATTAATACCAGGGAGGAACTGGAAGAAGAGCGCAGGCTGTTCTATGTGTCGGTAACAAGGGCAAAGGGAACATTGTATCTAAGCTATGCCAACACCCGGTATAAATTTGGCAACCTACAACAGAATGATCCCAGTCGCTTCATTGATGAAATACCCATGGAATTCATTGATAAGAGCTTCGCGGGAGGAGGTGTAAAAAACCATTCGGGACAGGGTATGATGGGTTCTGCCTTTGAAAGAATGCAGCGGGGATTTGGCAGTGCAAAAACAGAACCAAAGGAAAAGACCTTTGTGTCCACCTTACTAAGTGGAAATAACAAGCCCAAAGAGGTGGCACATGTACCTTCTCCCAATTTTGTTCCCAGTGATATTACAAAACTGGAGCAGGGCATGCGGGTGGAACACCAGAAGTTTGGTTTTGGTGAGGTCTTGAAACTGGAGGGTTCGAGTCACAATCCTGTAGCCACCATAAAGTTTGATGAGAATGGGGAAAAGAAGATCATGCTGAATTATGCGAAGCTGATGATAGTAACTTAATAATCAACTTATTATTTTTTTATATAAGGGCATCATACTTAGGTATGATGCCCTTCTTTTTGGGGCAAAACGCTTCTTTTCCTAAGATAGTGTTTGGCCTATATGCCTAATAGATTCCACTTATTTTCCGCCATTAGGTTAAAAAATGTTAATGGCTTTTTTAAACCTCAGCCTTAATTACCCTTCTATGATACACGAAACACAAAATATACTCGTATGAAAACAATCAAACAATCCGTTTTAGTTTTAGCTGCCACGTTTGCAGCTTCAGTAACCTTTGCACAGGTAGGTTTAGGTGTTACCAACAGCACCCGTGCTTCCGTTTCAAAATCAGTTAATGTAACAGGCGCTACACAGGCCGCCGCTCATGCTGCTGCTAATGCAAGTGCTGCTACTAAAGCTACTACAGGTGCTGCTACATCAGCAACCAAAGCTGCAGTAAAAAATTCTGTTCGTACAACAGGCAGTGTATCTACTACCGCTAAGGAAAATGCAAGGGTAAACGCCCAGGCCGAAGTACATGCATCTGAGCAGGCTAAAGCACATGCAAATGATAACTCCGCTGTATTTGGCGCTAAATCAGATGGTACTACTTCTACTGATGCAGACGTGAAAGTAGATGGTGACCAGGCAGCTGATAAGGCAAAGTCAAAAGCAGATAAAGTAAAGGTGAAGGCTGAAGACGAAAAAGATGCGGCCATTGTAAAAACAAAAGAAGCAAAAGACAAGACCAAAACAAAGGTGAAGGCTGAAGGCCGTGCTAAATCAAAAGCTGCTATTCATGCTTCTGACGAAGCTAAAGAGCATGCCAATGAGCATTCTGCCGTATTAAGCAGCAGCAATGAAACTGATGCATCCAACAGTGTGAAAGCTGATAAAGACGGAGCTTCAGTAAATGGAAAAGTAAAAACTAAAACCGAGGCTAAAGGCCAGGTGAAGAAAGGATAATATTACCCCTATGTAACTCATCCCATTCATAACCTGGATGGGATGCTTTTTTAAAACACACCCCATGAAAAAGATATTCTTCCTGCTGGCAACTACTATATCAATTTATTCCCAGGCCCAGGATAGTACTGTCAGGAAAGTTCAGCTTAAGCTGAGTTTGAACTATAATTCCAACCTTAATTATTTTGGCCGCACAGATAGTTTAAAAAGCACAGGATTCTTCCCTCTTGCTGAAGTCTGGCTGGGTGAGAAATTCTATGTCAATGCTGCGCCGGTGTTTGTAAATAATAGTATGCAAAAGATGGAATATGCAGGCACTATTACAACAGTGGGTTATCAAAAGACCAGTGAAAAATGGATGACCAACTTGTTTGTGCTGAAACCCTTTTATACCGCAGGAAGTCAATTGGTGCAATCAGCTTTAAAATCCCAGGCAGGATTTAGTGTAAGTGCTTTAAATAAAATTGTGAACCTTACGCTTGGTGGTGATGTTAAGTTTAGTGATAAAACAGACTTTGGTGCCACTGCCGGAGTAGACCACATCATCAGGAAGGAAAATAATAATGGCGGTGTAATTGTTATTGACCCTTCGTTCTATGCTTATGCAGGTACACAAAACTTTACCAACACCTATAATAAGAAGAAAGGCGGCCTTCCATTATTACAAGGGTCAAATACCCAGGTGACTGAGCAGGTGCAACAATTCAACATCCTGGCTTATGAAGCCTCTATTCCTTTCATCTATGCAAAAGATAAATGGATGTTCATGGCTACCCCTTCCTATATATTACCCCAAAACCTGATAACAGTTGCGGGCCGGGCAGATCTTTCTGAAAGGGGAGAAAACCTGTTTTATATTACCCTTGGCCTGAAACGTACGTTTTAAACCTTTACGAATTGCGCAAATTGCGCTTTCATAGCATCCTTTTAACAGGAACTATGGTAAATTTGCAGTTCAAATAGTGCAAAATGATCAAAACAGGCAATCCTATTATCAGCATATATACCGAAATGACCCCCAACCCGGAAACAATGAAGTTTGTTGCAAACAAGCTTTTGTATCCAGGTAAAAGCATTGATTTCCCGGACGTAGAAAGCGCGAAGCCCTCTCCGCTGGCCAATGAATTATTCGGTTTCCCCTTTATTAAAGCGGTTTTCATTGCTTCTAATTTTGTTACACTGACTAAAACTCCTGAAACTGACTGGCAGGATGTGATCCCAGCTATACGCGAGTTTTTAAAAGGATACCTTGAGGAAGGTAAACCTGTGATCAACGAAGAAGAAGTGGCTGTAAGGAAGGTGGAGAGCAGCAATGATGTAAATGTTGATGACAGTGATGTGGTAAAGAGGATCAAGGAATTGCTTGACAACTATGTGCGACCAGCAGTTGAAATGGATGGTGGGGCCATACAGTTCAAGAGTTATGATGAAGGTGTAGTGAACCTGATGCTCCAGGGAAGCTGTAGTGGCTGTCCTTCTTCTATGATCACGCTTAAAGCTGGCATTGAAGGAATGATGAAGAGGATGATACCAGAGGTGACTGAAGTAGTGGCTGAAGCAGAATAATAAAACAATACTAGAATCATGAAAGCGGCCAGTGGCCGCTTTTTATTTTTGTACCCGATGAAGCTGTTAATCCTGTGGTTAGTTTTAGCATCCTTACTTTCTTCCTGTGGAAAGCAATTTCATTTTGCCAGTATAGAATCCTATGCAAATGACAGCAGCTTTGTGTACAGGCTTCCGTATGAAAAAGGAAAGTCCCACTTTTTGGTCCAGGGGTATAATTCAATATTCTCTCACCGGGGTAGGCTTGCACTGGATTTTAAAATGAATAGGGGAACTCCTGTCCTGGCGGCCAGGGAAGGCATAGTAACCAGGGTGGTGCAGGATTATGAAAAAGGTGGCATAGGCAAAAGGTATGCAGGCAAGGCAAATCTTATAGTTATCAGGCATATAGACAGCAGCCAGGCTTATTATGGACATATTAGTTTCCACGGATCATTGGTAAAAGTGGGAGATAGTATTGCGCAAGGCCAGGTGATCGGATACAGCGGCAGTACAGGCTTTTCTGCTTTTCCTCATTTGCATTTTTCTGTATGGCAAACAACAAGTATGGGAAGAAAACAGTTGCCCACCAGGTTCTTAACAGGCAAAGGCATACTATATTTAAAGCCAGGCAACTGGTACAAAGCCGTTGATTTCAAGTAGGTTTGCAACTCTCTATGCAAGACCTGGTACAACAATTTATAACCGGAATAAAGGCGACCACTCCACTTGAATATATTGCTGTGGTTACCGGCATACTCAGTGTATGGTTTTCTAAAAAAGAAAACATTTGGGTATACCCGGTAGGCCTGGTCAATACCATCATATATATTTATCTCAGCTTTAAATACCATCTTATTGGCGAGGCAAGCGTCAATTTTTACTATACGGTAATGAGCATTTACGGGTGGATTGTTTGGGCAAGGAAAGACAAGCAGGCGCATCCACTGGTTCATATTACTTATTCCAGCAGAAAGCAATGGATCTACCAATTACTTTTTTGTGCCTTCTTTTATGTAGCTGTATATTTTTCGCTCGTTTATTTAAAACAATTATTTGCCTCTGGTGCCATACCATGGGCCGATGCATTTGCTTCTGCAACTGCCTATACCGGCATGTGGCTAATGGCAAGAAAAAAAGTGGAAAGCTGGTACTTGTGGATAGCTACCAACATAGCTTCTATTCCTCTCTACTTTGTAAAAGGCCTGGTGTTCACAAGTGTGTATTATGTTGTGTTGTTGGTGCTGGCAGTATTAGGTTTACAGGAATGGAAATTGAGAGCTATCAGGAAACCTGGTGTTAACCATTTAAGTGAAGTTGCATGAGAAAGATCGTCATTATAGGGCCGGAGTCGACCGGGAAAAGTACACTATGCAAGCAATTGGCTGAGTACTATAATACTGTGTGGTGCCCGGAATTTGCCAGGGAGTATCTTTCTGAAAAAGGAATGGATTATAATTATGAGGACCTGTTGAATATTGCCCATGGACAATTGGAGTTGGAAGACTCAATGATGCAGGAGGCACGTAATGGTTATTATTTTATTGATACGGATATGTATGTAATGAAGGTATGGTGTGAAGTGGCATTTGAAAATTGCCATACCTGGATATTGAAGCAGATAGCGCAACGCAAATATGATTTCTACCTGTTGTGCTCGATAGACCTGCCCTGGGAATCAGATGGCCTGAGAGAGTACCCTGACCCGGTATTTAGAAAAAAGTTATTCGATATGTATAAGGATATTGTCATTAACAGCAATACCATGTGGGCGGAGATTACCGGAACAGATACACAAAGACTGCAAACGGCAATAACCATTTTAAATACTATCTACAAAAGGAAATAGGTACGTTAGCCTTCTATTTATTGTAAATACTTTCTTATTAGTCTGCTATGATCTTTTGAAGGTCAGGATCTCCTTCAAGATTATTCATTTGCTGGAGTATCCACCATGATTTGGCTTGCACAAAATTAGAGGCAGGCTTTACTGTATATTTTTTTGGATTAGGCAGGCAGGCAGCAATCATGGCAGCTTCTCTTCGGGTTAATTTCTTTGCGGGTTTTTTAAAATAATATTGTGCTGCAGCTTCCGCCCCGAAAATGCCTTTACCCATCTCTATAACATTTAAATAGACATCAAGGATTCGTTCTTTGCCCCAGATCCATTCTATCATCTTAGTGAAATAGATCTCGAGACCCTTTCGAATCCAGTCACGTCCCTGCCATAAAAACACATTCTTGGCCACTTGCTGGCTAATGGTGCTGGCACCCCTGATACGGTTAGGTTTTTTCTTATTGTATTTCATAGCTTTCTCAATGCTCTTCCAGTCAAAACCACTATGATCAGGAAAAACCTGGTCTTCGGAGGAAACAACGGCAAGTTTCATATTATAAGAAAGCTCATCTCCGCTAACATAATCCCTTTTAAGACCATTACCTGTAAACAGGCTTTGTAATTGGGTAAGCGTTACGGGAGGATTGATCCATTTCAAAGCAATGATGTAGACTAATTGCAGAATAAATAAACCAAGGATAATTCTTTTGACCCAGGTCCAGATAGTGGTTTTTCCCGATTTAGATTTCATTACCGCAGTTTACTGTAAAAAAATGATCACCACACCAAATCCAATTAATATGATCCCATTAAGCTGGTTGATGCGGTGAATGTTTTTTGGCGTTAACCTTTTACGTAAATTATTTGCCAGCAGGACCTTTAATACATCTGCTGCCAATGCCAAAAATAGGGCAGTAGTAAAAATGATTATGCGGTGCTCTAAAGTATTTCCTATAAAGGTGGTTGAGGTTGTGAGCCAGAAAATGATAATGCCTGGGTTAAAAACATTCATGATAAACCCCATAGTAAAGATCTTGAGGTAATCACCGGTGTTAAATGTCAGCGATTGCGCTCCTTCCGCAGTGACCTTAACCTTTTTGAAAAACAGGTAATAAACGCCAACCAGGATAAGGAAAATGCTGGCTATAGTGGCAAGTACCTGCTTATGTTCATTTAATGTGGTAAAGAGATTGGTGAACAGGTTGGCCAGTATGACTAAAATGATATCGCTTAAAGAAATTCCGGCAATAAAAGCAAGCCCTCCCTTTGTTCCATTATTAAGGCTTTGCTTGATAACAGTAAAAACTATAGGTCCTACGGATATTGCAAGCAAGAGCCCCAGCGTTATTCCTTTTAGTAAAGCATTGACCATAAGTGATTGAAATCTGCTAAGTTAGAAGTAGAAAATGAAAAGGGGATTCAATAATGAAATAAGAACCACTATTTGTTCTCGTAATTCATGTTCAGGAACTCATTCCATTCCTGCCATATTTTTCCTTTTAACACGCGGGGAAACTTATGCTGACTACCTAACTTGCCCTTGGTTTCCATAAATTTTAGAAAGGCCTGTTCGGGAAGCTTTTCAATAAATACCTGTTTGAGAGCACTGGTGCGCTCAACTGCATAGTCATCATTTAACTGGCAGAGGTGTTCATCGATCTTTTTAATCAAAAGATCTTCATCCACTTTATCGTCACAGGCTACATACCATTTATGAGCAAAGAGATTCTCATAAGGAAATCCAGCTACTGTAAATTCAGGTATTGAAATATTAAGCTCCTCGCTCACCAATTCAACCGCCTTGTTCATATTCTCCACGCTTAGATGTTCTCCAACAAGGCTTAAGTAGTGCTTTGTGCGACCGGTTATCACTACTTCTTTTCTTTCTATATCAACAAAACGAAGCGTATCTCCTATCAGGTACCTCCATGCCCCGGAGTTGGTACTCATCAGCAATGCATAGTCTTTGCCTTCTTCCACTTCATGTATCATGTATGCTTCAGGATCTTTCACCATGTTCCCCTCACTATCAAAGTTTTTACTGTCAAAAGGAATAAATTCCATGAAGATGTTATTATCCAGCACAAGCTTCATGCCCCTGGCATTTTCACGATCTTTATAGCCGATGAATCCTTCACTCGATAGATAGTTTTCTATATAGACAATAGGTTTAGCCAATAACTTTTCAAATCCCTTCTTATAGGGTTCGAAGGCCACACCTCCATGAACAAAGAATCCAAGGTTAGGCCATATATCATGAATGGTTTTGACCTTGTAATGTTCAATGATCATTTCCATACACATCTGACACCAGGCGGGTACGCCAACAATATACCCTATATCCCAATCAGGTGCTTTTTCTACAATCTCGTTCAGCTTTTCATTCCAGTCTTTGATCTTAGCAATGCGCCCACCAGGCTTATAAAAAGTCTGGAACCAGAAAGGCCTGTTCTTTGCAAGGATGCCACTTAGGTCACCGGCGTACCAGCCTGCCTTACCTTTCTGCAGGTCGGTTGCACCGCCCAGCATTAAGAATCCTTTTGTTACAGCATTGCGTGGTAAATGTTCGTAGTTAAATACAGATATTAGCTGGCGGATATAGTTGATCCGGTTGCTGCGCAACATTTCTTTGGTGACAGGGATATACTTGCTGGCAGATTCAGAGGTGCCGGAACTAAGCGCGTAATATTTTATTTTCCCAGGCCAGGTAACATCGGGAACGCCTTCAAGTGTTTTCTTCCACCATTCTTCATAGATCTTATTATAATCATGTACGGGTACCCGTTGCTGAAATTCTTTTCCTATGTGTTTACTTAGTAAGATCTCGTCAAAATGGTATTTCTGGCCAAACTCTGTAAGGGTAGCCTTTTTCAACAATTTCTTCAATACCCTTAACTGTTGTCTCCTTGGATCGTTTTCAGGGATACGCAAGGCCGCTGCTATCGCTTTAGGAAGTTTTATATCAATGATCCTTGCCATTCTTTACAACCGTTAGTGTTATCAATAAAGGTACCAATTGTGCCCGGCGAATCTAAGCATCCAAATATACATAGCTACTAAAAATGGTTTTAATGTCCTGCAAGGGTTGATAATCCCTTGCATACCATTCGTCCACCATTTTTAAGCTTTCTACCGGCAGCTTTTGATCTTTTAGGGGGAAGCCATTTGAACCCAAAATACTTTTTCTCAACATGGGCAACTGAACTTCATGAATAATATACCCCACCCATGTTTTTTTTCCTAAAAGAACATGAATGCAGTTTCTAAAAAAGTTAGAGGGCCGTTTCAAAACAAAAATAGGTATCGGGAAGAAGATCAAAAACAGAATAGATGCGCTTACATCTATTAGTCGTTTGCTACGTCTTTTCCCGGCATTGAATAAATTATATTCTTTTTCTGCTGCAAGAGTTGCCCCGGCTGTATGGCCAGCTTCGCTGCCTACAATACTACCGCTGCAGGAGGCATGAAATCGTATTCTAAGTCCTCCGGGCATTTGCGGAAGTAGCCTAATGATATTTTTATAGCTGATACTTCCCGTACAAAAGATGATTTCTTCCGCCTTCAGGGACCTGGACGCATTGGCTATATCTCTTAACCCTGAAACAGCTTCACCGGTATCACCATTGATTGCCACCCTGCCAATGATCTTATCCTCCATGTTGGTAGGCTGCAGGAAATTTTTGATTTCATTGAATTCCTTCTCTGATCCTGCCACAAGTATGTATGGTTTTGTTATCATTCCCGGTGCGGGCCTCAGCATATCACCTTTCAACAAGAACCATCGGAATGCGTTTAATAGAATAAAAGAGATAAGTGATCCGAACAGTACTATACCCCTGGAAAATCGCAGGTCTTCGGGTAGCAAAGCATAAACCGCTAACAATACCAGGGTAGCTGTAAAGTTGGATCTTGCCAGGTTGTTGAATTTATAATACCTGTCGTACAATCCTGCATAATAAGCTACTAACAGGTAAACGATCATAAACGCAGGAAAAGAAACCAATAATAACCCCTTTGGGTAAATGGTATCTGTTTTAATATAGTTGATCCATACTTCCTTTGTAAGCCAGAAGGATAGTAGTATCAATAGGCCATCAATTACCGGAAGTCCAATCCATTTAATAAACTTGGCAATTGCAGTAATGGTAGCCCTTGCCCAGATAGCCAATTGTATACTGATATTGAAAATACCAGCGCTGGCACCCCCGTAATGTTTGTGGACAAACAGGCTCATTGCCTTGTAAAACATCCTCACATAGTTCAGGCTGCCGCGCCGCGTGCTTTCTCCCTTAAAGTGGATTATACTTGTCTCTGCCAGGTAATAATTTTTATAACCCGCCTGTTGTATCCTGTAACTTAAGTCCACATCCTCCCCATACATAAAGAACATCTCGTCAAATCCACCGGTTTCATCTAAAACCTTTTTTCTTACCATCATAAAAGCCCCCGCCAGTACGTCCACTTCGTGGTTTTTAGAATCATCCAAATGTCCCAGGTGATACCTGCTGAATACCTTTGATCGTGGAAAGCACCTTGAAAGCCCTGCTAATTTGTACAAGGATGTAATTGGGGAAGGAAAGGATCGTTTAGATTCTTTCAAAAACCGCCCTGACCCATCCACCATTTTCACACCTATAGCTCCACAATCTTCATGGGTTTCAAAAAAAGAAAAACAGGCAGGAAAGCAATCTTCAGGCACCAGCGTATCCGGATTTAAGAATAATATATACTCGCCCTTTGCCAGTTGTAAGCCTGCATTACAGGCTTTTGCAAAGCCCACATTACTATCTTTTTTTATAAACCGTACATCGGGAAACTTGGGCTTTAGGTAGGCAATGCTGCCGTCGGTTGAGAGATTGTCTATTACAAATATCTCTGCCTCTACTCCTTTACAGGCTTTGCGCAATGAGAAAAGACACTGTTCAAGGAAGTATTTGACATTATAATTGACTATGATGATGGATAACTTCAATAGTGGCAAGTATCTAAACGGACAAACCTACAAGAATATCATTCAAAGAACAAGAAGATTGTCTGTTTGCTTAAATGCCGGTACCTGCCTAATGTACACTAATCTATAACCACCCCCGGCAGGAAGTATACCAAAACTATCAGCTATTTTTGCGGATGCTCAAAAACACCCTTCTCCAGGCAGTGCAGGCTGCGGCAAGTGAGATCCTGAGATTTAATGACCTGGATATCAAGATCTCCAACAAGGAAGGGGTAAATAACCTTGTAACAGAGGTAGATCATGCTTCTGAAAAGGCCATTATAGACATTATCAAACAAAACTTCCCGGAGCACCATATATTAAGTGAGGAATGTGGTGACCTTGTACAGGATTCAGAATACAAATGGATCATTGATCCTATTGATGGCACAGTGAACTTTGCCCATCGTATCCCTATTTGCTGCATTTCCATTGGAGTTGAATACCAGAAAAAGATGGTGCTTGGCGCTATCTACAACCCCTTTATAAATGAGTTTTTTGTAGCAGAAAGGGGAAAGGGTGCTACCCTTAACGATAAACCTATCAGCGTAAGTAAAAAGGAGAATGTAGTAAATGCCTGCATGGTCACAGGGTTCCCTTATACCTACCTGGATGAGCCAAATGGTCCCTTGCAGGTATTTGAACGATTTATCAGGAGGGGGGTGCCCGTACGCAGGTTGGGTTCTGCTGCCATTGATCTTGCCTGGGTGGCCTGTGGGCGCTTTGACGGCTTTTATGAGCATAAATTACAGGCATGGGATAGCGCTGCGGGCTTTTTATTAGTAGAAGAAGCGGGTGGAACAGTTACTGACCTTAATGGAAGGCCCTATTCTCCTTACCAGCCTGGTATAATTGCCAGTAACGGTATTATTCACGAAGAATTGGTGGAGTGGGTAAAAGGGAACGTTCCGGCTAAATCATAATTATCTTACAACTATGAGTGACAACAGAACAGAAGTTTCTACACTTGGAGAATTTGGTCTCATTGACCACCTTACTAAAAATATTGAGATCCAGAATGCCTCCACCATTATTGGTGTGGGGGATGATGCGGCAGTGATAGATCATTTTGGAAAACAAACAGTCGTTACCAATGATCTTTTACTGGAAGGCGTGCATTTCGATCTTATGTATACGCCACTAAAGCACCTGGGTTATAAAACGATCGTGGTCAATGTGAGTGATATCTGCGCCATGAATGCAACACCTACCCATGTTATTTTGGGATTGGGTTTCAGCAACCGGTTCAGCCTCGAAGCATTAGAGGAGTTTTACGAAGGAGTGTATGCCGCCTGCGAAAAATATGGTGTTGACTTAATCGGTGGTGACACCACTTCCTCTCAAAAAGGTTTTATTATCTCGTGTACCGCAATAGGCGAAGTGGCCCCTGACAAGTATGTAAAACGCAGCGGGGCTCGAAAGGGCGACCTCCTTTGTGTTACGGGTGACCTTGGCGGCGCCTTCCTCGGCTTGACATTATTGGAAAGGGAAAAGAAAATATTCATGGAAAGCCCGGGTGTTCAGCCAGACCTGGAGGGTGAAAAATATATTGTTGGACGGATATTGAAACCCGAGGCAAGAAAAGACATCATAGAGTTCTTTGCCAATAATGATATTACACCTACATCAATGATAGATGTTAGCGATGGTCTCAGCTCGGAGATCTTACATATCTGTAAGAACAGCCAGGTGGGTTGTGTACTGTATGAAGAGAAAATACCTATTGCGGAGGAGTCCAGGATGGCAGCCTTTAAATTCAATCTGGATCCAACAGCTTGCGCCTTGAGTGGTGGTGAAGATTATGAACTGCTTTTTACCATGAAGCAGGATGATTATGACAAGATTACCCTTTCGGAACAAATAAGCGTTATAGGTTACATTACAGATCCGGATGCCGGTGCGCATATTATTACAAAAGGCGGAGGAAAGCATCCTATTACAGCGCAGGGATGGAATGCTTTGAAAGGAGAATGATCGCTGCTATGAAAAAGGGTTACCCACTAATTTTATGGTTGTTTTTTGCCTGCAGCTGCGCAGTTAGTAATAAATATGACCCGGCAAAAAAGTATAGTCCCGGGCAATTAAAGGAAGATTATACCTTATTCAGGAATATACTGGAAGAATCACACCCTAGCTTATATTGGTATACCAGTAAGGATAGTATTGATTATTATTTTGACCAGGGTGCCAGGCAATTGAATGATTCACTGCCCGAATACAAATTCCGGAACATTCTTAGTTACGTAGTGGCAAAGATCAGGTGCGGCCACACCACCGTAAGGTCTTCCAAAGCTGCCAGCCGCTACTCGGACAGGTCAAGAAGCTTTTCCCTGCCCTTAAGTGTGAAGGCGTGGCCGGATACCGTAATGGTCACTTCTAACCTGAACAGGAAAGACAGCAATGTCACCAGGGGCGTGATCCTTAGATCTATTGAAGGACGCCCGATCCAATCAATTGTAGACACCTTTTTTAATTATTTATCTGCAGATGGTTATAACCTCACACACAAGTACCAGACAATAAGCAATGGTGGCATGTTTCGCAATATGTACGGCTCTATTTTTGGCCTGCGCAGAAAGATGAATGTTGAATATATAGACACTACAGGAAGTATAAAGGCGGCACAAATAGATGTATATAATCCTACTTTAGATAGCCCGGCACACAGGCCTGTTGTTAAAAGACCTTCGGCAAGACAAAGAAGGAAAATGGAATTCCAGGCCCAGCGCAATATGCAGGTAGATACGGCAAAAAACCTGGCCATAATGGAGGTGAATGGATTTTCGAAAAGCTACAGGTTGCGCACTTTCTTCAGGAAGTCTTTTAAAAAGCTCAGGAAAGAAAAAGTTCAAAACCTTGTCATTGACCTGAGAGGGAATGGTGGGGGCAGCGTTGTATTATCCAACCTGCTCACCCGGTATATTGCCAATGCACCTTTCAAAATAGCAGATTCCATCTATGCTGTAAAACGAAAAAGTAAATACCACAAGTATATAGAAGATTATTTCCAGAGTCGTTTGTTCCTGCTATTTATGGCACATAAAAGAGAAGATGGCAATTATCACTTCAAGTACTATGAAAGGAAATATTTCTCTCCTAAAAAGAAGAACCACTTTAACGGAGACGTATATGTGCTGACAGGTGGCAACACTTTTTCGGCAGCTACTCTTTTTGCCAAAACCATTAAGCCACAGGATAATGTGACCATTGTTGGCGAAGAAACTGGTGGAGGAGCCTATGGCAACACAGCCTGGTTAATTCCTGATGTAGAACTACCCAATACCAAAGTGAGATTCAGGTTGCCGTTATTTCGATTGATTATTGACAAAAACGAAGTCAAAGGAAGGGGAGTAATCCCGGAGGTTGAAGCATTGCCTACTGTTCAGGCCATAATGCGTAATGAAGATTTTAAAATGCAGAAAGTGAGGCAACTCATCTTAGAGAAAAGGCAGGACAGTGCTGTTCATGGACTCAAGTAAATACGGCTGTTTGATCCTATAATAAAATATCAAAATTATCGGCATCTCTCCAGAAAGGAAATCTTTTCCTTACAGCGTCTAAATGATCCTTGTCAAGTGTTAATGTTGCCACGTCTTCCTCATTGGCTTTTTGATACAAGATCTCTCCCAGCGGATCTATTACCATGCTATCTCCGCTGTAAATAATATCATTCGCGTCTTTCCCTACGCGGTTCACTCCAACAACATAGCATTGGTTTTCTATGGCCCGTGCCTGCAACAGGCTTTTCCAGGCTGTACTTCTTTTTTCTGGCCAGTTGGCTACATACACCAATACATCATATTCATAATTTCCCTGCTCATCAAATTGTTGCCTGGCCCATACAGGGAAACGCAGGTCATAACACACAAGCAAATGAACCTTCCATCCATTTACAGAAGCTATCAATCGCTTTGTTCCACTGGTATAATGTTTATCTTCTTCAGCAAAGGCAAATAAGTGTCTCTTGTCATAAGTACCATATTGCCCGTTAGGAAGCATCCAAACCAACCGGTTATAATAATTGCCTTCCTGTTCTGCAATCATACTTCCTGTAAGTATCACCTTATTGTCCCTGGCAGTTTGCTGCATCCAGGCTAAGGTGTCTCCCTCCATATTTTCAGCCAGCTGCTCCGGCTTCATACTAAAACCAGTAGTGAACATCTCTGGTAATACTACCAGGTGCGTAGATGCTTTAACGCCTGCTATCTTTTCAGATAGCATGGATAGGTTAGACGCCTTGTCTTCCCAATGCAATGAGGTTTGGACCAGGCTTACCTTAAGGTTTGACATACTGCAAAAAAAAGAATAATTCCCAAGGGAAGCTATTTTATCAATTTGTTTAACTTTCTTAATCTATTTGTGGGCATATGAAACAAGAACAGGTACAATACAGGGAAGCTCTCCCGGAGGACATACCGCAGATTCAAATTGTTCGTCACAGTGTGAAGGAAAATGTTTTATCCAATCCAGCCCTGGTGACTGACGATGATTGTAAAGTATATATTACTGTAAGAGGTAAAGGTTGGGTCTGTGAGGTCAACGATCAAATAGTAGCCTTTGCCATAGCCGACCTGGTTGACCACAATATCTGGGCTTTATTTGTTCACCCTGATCATGCCGGAAAGGGCATTGGCAAATACCTCCATACCATTATGCTTGACTGGTATTTTACACAAACCAGCAATAAGGTCTGGCTTAGCACGGCACCCGGCACAAAAGCAGAAACTTTCTACAGGATGAATGGATGGAAAGCCGTGGGTATCACCAAAAGCGGTGAAGTAAAATTTGAAATGGATAATGAGAACTGGAAATCAATGCATCTGCCCGATTATAAATATTAATTTCCCCGGGCTCTTGTTTTTGCTCTTCTGAACAAAAAATAGATGGCTATCAGGAGTGCCAGTGAGGCAAGTGCAATAAGGATAAGATCCTTGTTGGTATAACTTGTTACTTTATTGGGCTCAATGATCCTTGTGCTGTCAAGCTGGCAATAAACAGCTGTAGACAATAATAAAAAACAGGGAAGCAAGCCTTTTCTCATTAGTAGAAATTTAGCCCAAGATAATTATTCTTTGGTTGCTATATCTTTCAGAGCAGACATAACAAGATCTGATTCGTAACCTTTCTGAATTAAATAATCTATTGTTTTTTTCTTACGCACCATGAACTGTTCTCCTTTCAGAGATTCGTATTTCTTTTCTGCCAGCTCATGTAAAATAGCATGATAAGCTTCTTCATCTATCTGGGCCATGGCTTTTTTTATACTGTACTCACTTACTTTTTTTTCTTTTAGTGCATAGTAGATCTTTTTCCGTCCCCAGTCTTTCATCCTGAACTTACCTCCCACGTATTGCATGGCAAACCTTTCTTCATTCAGGTAATCCTCTTCTATCAATGTTGAAATGATCTCATCGTGTTCAGCTTTTCTTACGCCAAGCTCATAAAGCTTTTGCTGAACTTCATAATGGCTGCGTTCCTGGTAAGCGCAGTATTGACGTAGTTTTTGTAATGCCTGTTCTTTAGTGAGGATCTTTCTTTGCACGGTGGTTTGTTTATATAGATCACAAATTATTCTTCCAATAGTTCCATGCAACCAAACTCCTTTTCCAGTAACTGGTCATAATAATCTGCTTTTTGAAACAGATCACGAAACATTTCCACACCAGCCTCTTTTGTCATGTCCATATCATACATGATGCAGGAAAGTACAATGTTCTGTTTCACACAGCTTAATACCAGGCTTTCCATTTTATAATTCTCCTGTAGCAGGAATTGGTAAAGCGGTTTTATTTGAGCAGTGTCTGTGGGCAATTGGCATAGATAAGCATCACCCGCCACAAAATAATTATCCGGGTTGTAGTTGATCTTGATCTTGGCCGTTCCTTCTTTCACACTCCAGTTGTTATTGCCATCTCTTGCCAGCTTCACATCCTGTCCCAGTTCTCTTAGTATTTCCTCCACGGTTTTAGCTACCCCTACAGGTTTTGCTTCCCGTTCGGGTGGCTGTGGCAATTTTACTTCGGTACCACAATAAGGGCAGTATTTACTTGCTTCTATATTGCTGGCCGTTACCAGGTGGTTACAGCTATGACAACGGGTAGATGGCTCGCCTTTATGAGGCAAATAGAGCTCCAGCGCCTCCCTGATATAACTAACAGGTAAGGCAAAACCCAGGTTGTCCCCACCGCGTATAATAAATGAATTAATGCCTATAATATGACCTTCCTTATTTACTAAAGGTCCACCACTGTTTCCTGGATTGATAGCGGCATCAATCTGTATGTATTTGACGCCATCCCTAATACGGTCCACCTTTGAGATCACCCCCTGCGTAGCGGTATAGTTCAGGCCGAAAGGATGCCCTATTGCTACTACCACATCACCATCCTTTGTTTCATCATAATTACCCAGCTTCACTTCAGGTATTTGAACTTCCAGTGGTGGCTGAAGGAAAGCCAGGTCATGCTTACGGTCAGTGAACCAAACCCTTGCCAGTCTTTTTTCAAATAGCCTACCCTGTATGGTCACCTCGGCATTCTTACCTACTACATGATCATTGGTCACTATCAGGTCGAACTCTTTTAAATAAAAACCAGTCCCCGTGCTATTTTGGGTAGCAATCTGGATGATGGCCGGCCGGTAAAGCTCTATGATCTGCTGGGTGTTCATGCTTACTTGGTTTCTAAATTCAGGTATTCTATCTCGGTAGTAAATGATTGATTAAAGGCTACTTCGTTGTCGAACTTCAACTTATCCGTTTTAAACTTTAACTCAGGGTATTTCTCTTTCCATCTTGCTTCTGTTTCTTCTATCCTCTGGAAGATCAGTTCCCGGTTATACTCCCCTGTTTCTTTCTTATAATATTCCTCTTTGAATCCTATATCCCTGAAAAAATCACCGTAATTGATCATCATGAATAAATGGAAATATTCGGTTATCGGTCTTGGCAAGCTATAAGAGTACTGGCAATAGGAAAGGCCATATTCACTGATCTGTGCTGCAATGCCTGGCAGTTTATTATCCTTATACCAGGCCACATTCTGGTTAGCATTGTATATAGCATCTGCAATGGTCTTGTAATTCTGCGGTGTAACTATGGAAAAGGTGAATTTTGAACGAAACAGGAAGGGGAAAAAGTCTTCCTTTTGCTTTTCCAGTAATTTTTGATAGCCATCTATCATTTCCTGGTTCTTTTCTGTTACTGGCCTGTCATCCTTTCTAAAATAGATCTCTACTATTTTTTCCAGTGCCAGTAATAGCTTGCCTTCAGGGACTATCAGATAATCTATCCGGTAAGCCAATGCGAGCAACAGGTAGGCTATACCACCGGAATATTTATCCTGGTCAACACCATTGATCAATGCCAGGGTCTCTTCTATCCATTTCTTAAAGTATTGATACTTGACTTCCTTTTCTTCCTCTGGAATAGGCTGCAGATGGTCTGTGTCTATTGCTTTTAAGGCCGTGAAATCCTGCACCAGCAAGTCATCCTGCTTGTCGGTTTTTGTGGCTAGCTCTTTCAGGCCATAATACAATTTGCTTGGATTGGCTGTCTGTATATCACTATCGAATAACATGGAGATATTGTCGCCATTTATAGCATACCTGCTATAATACAAGGTGAAGTTCATTTCCAGCAACCTTCTCATTACAGGCACACTTGCCTGCGGCATGGAGGCAAGAAAGCCTTCTGCCTCAAACAACTTATCATCATAGTGTCCGCGAATGATCTTTGATCCCTGGTAAAATTCAAAGCTTCCCTTGTTCCCGTCCTGTTTATGAATGACATTGCCCAGCTCATCATCAGATAAATATTCAAAGAAGGCAGAAATGCTTTCATAGTACTTCTTTTCCTTGAAGAGGTTATCTGCTGCATTCCACTTTTCAACCTTGGCTACAGATTTATTATTGTCCGAGTAACGTCCAAATATTATTTGCGGCTGCACTTCTTCATCAGGCTTTTTCTTTGACCAGCTAAATATCTTATCCAGCATACTTATTATCTCTTAGATTTAGCAAATATCCTAACAGAAAACTTTCTAAATCAGTCTCAGCATTATATTAAACAATTCGGGCAATTTACACTATTCAAAACATGGGCCGCGAAAGCATCCTAAATCATTAAATCTTATGGGATTATTAAAAACTTATACCTGCCTGTCTTACCGATCCCCAGGAATAAGATAACCACTGCACCCATACAGATGATAGCTTCCCGAAGCAAAACCTATAATATATATTAATGCTTAGCAGATAGGCCTTTAACTTCATTGGTCCAACTTATCAACGCCCCTATTTTGTCCGCTAAAAATGATTAGTTTCGCCACACTTATTTCAAACAATCCAGAACATGAAGTTTATTGTTTCTTCTTCGCAACTGCTTAAACAACTGCAGCATATCAACGGGGTTATCAATGCCAATACTGTTTTACCCATTCTTGAGGACTTTTTGTTTGAAGTAGATAAAAATAAGCTTACCGTGGTAGCTACCGACCTGGAGACTGTAATGAGGATCCAGATGGATATTGAAGCAAAAGAAACGGGAAAAGTTTGTATCCCTGCCAGGATCTTGATGGATTCACTTAAAAACATTCCTGACCAGCCTTTAACCTTTAATATCGACAAGAATTTTAGTGTAGAGATCACCAGCGATAATGGTAAATACAAGGTTATGGGTGAAAATCCGGATAATTTCCCCAAGGAGCCAACAGCCGACGATACTACCTCTTTTACCATGACCGCAACAGCATTGGTGACAGCTATCAATAAAACTTTGTTTGCTGTAAGTAATGATGATCTCAGGCCGGCAATGACTGGTGTTTTCTTTGAACTGAACAAGGACTATTTGCAGTGCGTGGCTACTGATGCACATCGGTTGGTACGCTATAAAAGAACGGATGTAAGCTGCCCTAAAGCAGACTCTTTCATAGTTCCCCGAAAGCCATTAAACCTTTTAAAGTCTGCACTCCCTGATAATGAAGATGAGATCACTTTAAGCTATAATTCCAACCATCTTTTCGTAAAGCATGGCACTACTCAAATGAGCTGCCGCCTGATAGATGCAAGGTTTCCGGATTATAAGGTGGTCATTCCTTCAGACAACCCCTATAAAATGGTGGTTACCAAAAGCGATTTCCAGAGTGCGCTGCGACGTGTAAGTGTATTTAGTAATAAAAGTACCAACCAGGTAGCACTGAACATTAGTGGTAGTGAGTTGCAATTGGCCGCCCAGGACGTTGACTTCAGCTTTGAAGGAAATGAAAGAATGAAATGCCAGTATGATGGAGAGGATATCACCATTGCATTCAATGCACGCTTCCTTATAGAAATGCTGAATGCAGCAGATAGCGAAGAGGTTAGACTGGAACTGTCTACTCCTACCAAGGCAGGAATTATCAAGCCAACTGAAATGGATGATAGTGAAGATGTATTGATGTTGGTAATGCCTTTAATGTTGAATCAATAAGGCATGGGACCCGGGTCCATTATTATAATTAAGAGTATTTTTAACTAATAGTTTGCCGGGCCCACAAGCCCGGCAATTTATTTGCTACTACTAACAACCCTCCGGCCCTGTAAATCAGAGGTATGGATTATGTAGAACTTCGCTCATTTGACAATTACATGGAAGCCCGTATAGTGTTGAATATGCTTCAGCACAGGGATATCAATTGCCATCTCAAAGATGAACACATTTTAACCGTTGACCCGCTTTTAACCCCTGCACTGGGCGGTATTAAATTAATGGTCTATCACAGCCAGGCAGAAAGAGCCTGGGATATGATGGAGCAAGCTGAACTTGATTATTTGAAATCTATTCCCTGCCCGGTATGCAAAGCCCACAAATTAAAAGTAGTAAGCATCACCCGCCAACATAAATGCAGGCTTTCTGCTATCATCAGTATGATATTGAACGGACATTCCATGGAAGTTAAAAAAGTCTATCAATGCGAAGACTGTGGCTATGACTTTAAGGAGTTACCCTAACCCTGCCTTTAATAATCAACTCTTTTTCGCATAGGCAAAGCGGCCTGTTCTTATTAACTTTAAGTTATGTGGCAAAACATGATTGATTATTTCCAGGAGCTGGAAAAACACCCTGCCCAAAGAATGGTTTTCCTGGTGGGTGGCATGTTGCTTTTATGGCTGCTGGAAGGTGCTATACCTTTCTTGTCACTTCAATATAAAAAAACAAAATGGCGCCACGCTTCCGTAAACCTCACCTTCACCGTTGTTCACCTGGTTATACATACAGCGTTTGCCCTGGTCATTGTCCTTCTTTCAGATATGAGTAAAGCCAATGGGCTTGGATTGGTTTATTGGCTCCATGCTTCTAAATTATGGACAATCGTTATTTCCTTTTTTGTTCTTGACTTCTTTGGTGGCTGGCTGGTTCACTGGGTTCAACATAAAATATACCCATTATGGAAGTTCCATGTGGTGCATCATTCAGATAATAATGTAGATGTCACCACAGGCTTGCGGCACCATCCCATCGAAAGCGTTCTCAGGGGAGTATTTTTCCTGGCAGCTATAGCTATTACAGGAGCGCCCATGTATGCAGTAATGATCTACCAGACAGTATTGGTTTTATCAACCCAATTCACACATGCCAATATCCATCTTCCAAGGTGGCTGGATGCTTCGTTGAGTTACCTTTTTGTCTCTCCCGCCATGCATAAGGTGCACCATCACTGGCAACAGCCATACACAGATAGTAATTATGGTGCAGTGTTTTCTGTGTGGGATCGCCTGTTGGGTACCTACAAAAAACTGGATGCTGCACAAATCCGTTATGGCCTTGACGCTTATTATGCCAATGAACAGGATGAGAACCTTGGCATGCTGCTCAAAAAGCCTTTCCAGGAAATGCGCCCTTGATCTTATTGTTTCTGATTCTCGCAGACTCGCCTAAATTGCACCCTGCTTTATTAACACTACAGGTATGAAAATAATTGCAATGATCCCGGCACGTTACGGGGCCACCCGGTTCAATGGAAAACTCATGGCCACATTAAAAGGCAAGTCTGTGATCAGGCATACTTATGATGCTACAATGGCAACCGGGTTGTTTGACGAAGTAGTAGTGGTTACCGATAGCGATGTTATTTATAAGGAGATAACGGGTAATGGTGGTAAAGCCCTGATGAGTCAAAGAGAGCACGAAAGTGGAAGCGACCGCATTGCCGAAGCCGCAGCATCACTTGATGTGGATGTCATTGTAAATGTGCAGGGAGATACCCCCTTTGTGAAAAAGGAACACCTTGAAAAATTACTACAACAATTTCTTGATCCTTCTGTACAGGTAGGTTCTTTAATGCAGATACTGGAAGACGAGTCTTTGATAGCGGATCCTAATTATGTGAAAGTATGCGTGGATAAGAACAGCAACGCACTTTTCTTTAGCCGCAGCATTATTCCTTATCCAAGAAATAAGAACATTCCTATTGTTTACTACGAACATATTGGCGTATACGCTTTTCGCAAGCAATCCTTGCTTGACTTCACTTCATGGCCTGTATCTCCCCTTGAAAATGCTGAAAAGATCGAATGCCTGCGCTACCTGGAGAATGGAGTACCCATCCGAATGGTAGAAACAGGCTTTATGGGAGTGGAGATAGACACACCTGAAGACCTGGAAAGAGCAGCGCAGCTATTGTAATTTTTTACGCCAAACATTGCAAACCAGGAAATATTGTTCTGCCGGGTATTATCAGAACCCCTTATTCATTCAAAACCTTACAAATCAGCATCCCTTACTTTTGCATCCGTTCAAGTAATACATTGATGTTTTCAGTATACCTGTTTAATTCACTATCAACATTTTCATGGCCTTGAAGTGCAATAATTATCAGGTCTGTTTGCTTAATTCGAAGATCCAAATATTGTTCAAGCATTTTCCTATGATTCACAAGCTGGCCATTAAGTTTATACATCGAAGTTTCCTCCAATAAATGTTTTGCCTCCTGCCATTTAGGTTGTGTTACCGTGGCTACCTCCTTCAACAGCATAGGGTCTTTAATGTTCTGCAAGGGCTTCAATGCTTCCGCTTCAATGCCAACTATTTTTTCAACATGCTGTTGGTAAACCCATGAATCGTCATTTGAATTCATGATGTATAAACTACCAAAAATCACAGTTATTGATATAATAGCAACAAGGGTTGCATTGGTTTTTAACCTGGCCTCTGTTTTTATTGTAAAAAAGTATAAATAGCCTATAGCCAATCCGCTAAGCAGTCCGCCAATGTGAGCAGAGTTATCTACGGTTTGTGAACGAAGCCCATAAGTAATATTATAAAGTACAAAAATTCCAATACTTTGAAGCAAAGCCTTCCTGGCAGAGTGAGGGATCAGGTTAGTGGTTAATAAGGCCAGGAATAAACCATATAATCCAAAAATAGCTCCCGATGCTCCGGCACTTACTATAGGATCCTGGTGCCACCACAAACTTGTTATGCTGGCAATGATACCAGTACAAACATAGGCAACGGTAAAACGTAAACGTCCAAGCATCGGCTCCAGGTAATTTCCAATCATTAATAGAGCATACATATTGAGTAACAGATGTACAATTCCAATATGCACAAATATGCACGTAAACAATCTCCACCATTCACCCCCTGTGGTCATTGGTTTATAGTTAGCACCCCATTTTATAAGTACGTCAGTGCCGGGCTCCCATATACCGGCACCAGTAATCCACATAAGTAAAAAAATCAGGGCATTTGTTCCAATAAGAAAGTAGGTCACTGAACGGGAACCTGATGATAACTTCATGATTCTTTCCACTTCCATCCGCTCTTCCTTTTCCTGTTCTGCCAACAGGAATGTTTCTTGTTGCAATGTGGACAATTCACCGGTCCAATTTTCTAACTGCAGAACATCTTCATGCTGCACCAAATTTTCAAATGCTTGTTGGAACCGTGTAATATTTCTCCTGTTTTTTTGTAGGATATCAAGTACCTCGCCGTTGACCATTTTGCTCATCATAATAACTTTTTCATTTTCTGTTATTACAATTATCTCTTCACCCTTGTTTTTCCATTTGCTATTTGTATATCCAACTATCTGGTCATTACCGGCAATCTTAAGTTTCCATGAAAGCTCCTGGAAGGTTCCATAGGCTATTGATAATAACTCTGCTGAGCTTCTTCCAGGAAATAACAGTGTTTTGCTAAAATGAGGCATAGTTAGTTGGTTGATCGGCCAAGATGTTCAAATTTTCTTTAAAGTCAAAACAAGTATGGTAATAGTTTTCGACATTTGCCCGAATTAGAAATTTAGGCTATGAAATTCAGAAACTTTAAAATGGTGGATTACGTGGTCTATGGCCGTGGTAGTTTCAACCAGTTAGACGAAATACTTCAACCACAACGGAATAATGATGCACCTATAGTGTTCCTGGTAGATCATTATTTTCAAGGTAAGGATCTGGTGAATCGTGTTCCGGTGAGGGGTAATGACAAGATCATTTTTGCAGACGTCACCTACGAGCCCAAAACCACCTATGTAGATTCCATAGCCGACCAGTTGAAAGATGAATTTGGAATGGTCAGTGGCATCGTTGGTATAGGTGGTGGCTCTACCATGGACCTTGCCAAAGCCGTGTCTTTAATGATGAACAATCCCGGCTCTTCAGCAGATTACCAGGGTTGGGACCTTGTTAAGCATCCCGGTATCTATAAAGCAGGCATCCCCACTTTAAGCGGTACGGGTGCTGAAGTAAGCCGCACAACAGTACTTACCGGCCCTACAAGAAAACTGGGAATGAATTCCGACTTTACACCATTCAACCAGATAGTGCTCGATCCGGAATTAACCAGGAATGCGCCTGTCAACCAGCGGTTTTATACTGGTATGGATTGTTACATACATTGCATTGAAAGTCTTACAGGCACCTACCTCAATGAGTTTAGTAAGGCATATGGCGAAAAAGCGCTGGAGCTTTGCCGAAAAGTATTCCTTGAAAAAGAAAGCTGGGATGATGAATGTGATGATATGTTGATGATGGCTTCTTATGCAGGTGGCATGAGCATCGCATATTCCCAGGTGGGCGTGGCACATGCTGTCAGCTATGGTCTGAGTTACCTGCTGGGAACAAAACATGGAATTGGTAATTGCATTGTCATGAACCATATTGAAGAATATTACCCGGAAGGAGTGGCGGAATTTAAAAGGATGGTGGAGAAGAACGGTATTGATATACCACAGGGCATCTGCAAAGGACTTTCTGAAGAGCAATTCGATACCATGATCAACGTAGCCTTAGGCATGAAGCCATTATGGGAAAATGCATTAGGCCAGGACTGGGAGAAAATCATGACAAGAGAAAAATTACGCGAGCTCTATGGCAAACTGTGAACAGGGCCTTTGCCACTTTCTCTAAAAAATCATATTTATTATAATGGCGCTTTCCCTGGCGCCCTTTTCTTTTCTGTACACAAATGAATACACAATTATTCGCCTTTAGCTATCTTTCCTTAAAGAAACAGCATGATGAAGGCTGAGAAGTACTTCCGATATTTTATCCCTACCACGCTCCTGGGCACACACCGTACCAGGGAGATATTAAACAGCAATCCCATAACTAATGTCAGCAGGAAAGATGCAGAGCAGGTCTTTGTACGTGTTTATGATTACGATGAGAATTCACTGGATGAATGCACACTGCATAATGTAGAGCAAAGCTTTGCCTATAAAGAAAATAAGCATGTCAGCTGGATCAATATTGATGGCATTCGCCGAAAAGACATAGAATTGATTGGAGAACATTATGGTATACATCCTTTGATCATTGAAGATATTGTTAGCGTAAACCAGCGGCCGAAGATGGATGAAATGGAAAACATTTTATACTGCCTTCTGAACATGCTGTATTATAACGAGGATACGCAAACAGTGGAACATGAACAGGTAAGCATCGTGCTTGGAAAAGATTTTGTCATTACTTTCCAGGAAGATCCAAAAAGAGATGTATTCAATCCTATCCGGGAGAAATTAAAAGTGCCCAATAGCAAGTTGCGCATGAGAGGTGCTGATTACCTATGCTATTCAATGCTGGATCTTATTGTGGACAGCTACTTTTTTGTGATGGAAAAGCTGGGTGATAGCATTGAAATACTTGAAGAAGAAATTATTCGAAATAGTAATAAACGCTCTTTGGCCAGGATCAATATGCTAAGAAAGGAACTCATTGTCCTCAAGAGAAATATTGCTCCTGTCCGGGACCTTGTCAGTGGTATTATTCGCAGTGAGAACCCATTATTGGATGAAAGAACAACCAAATATTATAAGGATGTATATGACCATATCATCCAGGCCTACGATTTAAGTGAGAACTACCGTGATGTCATGATCAGCATGCAGGACCTGTATATCAACAACGTAAACCTTAAGATGAACGAGGTGATGAAAGTGATGGCAGTAGTTACCTGCTTGCTGGCTCCTGCCACTGTTATTGGCGGCATCTTTGGGATGAACTTTGAAACCATCCCAATGCTGCATAACAAATGGGGCTTTATGATTTCAGTTTCCGCTATGTTGCTCATTCCTTTATGGATGGTGCGGGCATTTAGAAAGAGGGGCTGGTTTTAGCAACAGTCTTTATGTTCAATAGTTGCTCTGTATAATTTTTGATATCGGCTTTCAAAGGAGCATTATAATTATATATCTCCATTGTTCCTGTTCCTGTATCATATATCCAGAATGTAGGTTTCACCTTCTCTTCCCCCAGGTCTTCAGCACCGGCTATCAGCACTTCATTACCATCCCAGTCTGAATTCAGAATGGTTGCGGAAGAGCCCAAAAACAATATGCGCTTACGGGAATTGTTCTTAAAGTCTAATAAGGCTACCTCGGCATCGGGGCCTCCTTGCTCCAGTTTGGTTTGGCCGTTCTTATTCACCAATACATAATTATAACTTACAAAATCTATAGCTTTTGTACTGTCATCATTGAACACGAGATAGGAGTGGAATGGACGTAATTGTGCTGTATCGATAGGTGTGGAAATAAGGGAATCTTTTCTTTCCAGTTCGCCGCCTTCAAATCCTGCTTTGGGAAAAGAAGCGTCCTGTTGCTGGTAAAAAGCAAAAAGCTTTGGGAAATGTTCCTGTAAACGAACATTTATACTTACTGAAGTTTCCACGGTATCTTCTGTTTCTTCAGGAACAGTGGAAGCATTATTGCCGCAGGAAAGCAATAAGAATATGGCTGGAAAAATAAAAAGGCTGACAGTACGCATTTATTTCTTTTTATAGATGGGCACCGTGCTGCAGGGCTCACCATACATCAGGCTTTTTACTACCGGTCTTAATAACCGGGTAACTTCTGTATAGGTATAATTATCAAGCGTTACATCACCACAGCCCTTTATGACCACACGTTGATCTGCAAAACGCGCCGGATCTATAGCCGCAAGGTTTTGAAGAAAAAGGTACTTATACATTTCTTCCTTAGTACCCGCATATACATACCTGGCCACTGGTTGCAGGTAAGAGGTTACAAGCATATAAGCCCAAAGCGGTATAATGGCATCTGCCGTGCAGGTAACATTTACATTTTTACCGGCATAAATTGTCCAGTCAAAGTTCTTCAATGCTTCCCTGAAATCTTTTTCCTTTAATATCATTCCCATAAATAAATGATCTGCCAGGTCAAAGCTTGCCATTTCCTCCTTAGGAATATAGTCTTCCAGGTTCAGGGTTATGATCCCGCTTTCAGCCACCTTATTTACGATCACTTCACTCATAATACAAAATTATAATTATCGGGTGGTAATTAGGGTTAAGCTATCGCCAACATATCCACCCCAGTAAAGCATGCAAAATATATTACAGTTAAGTGAAATGATATATTGCCCATGCACATAAAAAAAGCCGCCCGAAATCCGGGCGGCTTTAATATGAAGCAGGAACAATTCTAGAAGAACTTAGCCCTGTTGTCTTTTATTTTAATTGATTTCTTCAGTGGCTCAATGAATGGATTGCCACCACCATATTGCATTTGGCTCATAATGCGCTGGCGTGTTTGATTCTCCATCATCTTACGCTGATCTTCAATGCTTGCAGTTTCTACAGGTATGGTGGTAGTATTGTCTACTCTTAATACATATACACCAGCCTGGCCGGCTATTGGCTCACTGGCTACTTTTCCTTTGTTGGCAGGATTGAAAGCGGCACCCAGTACCTTGGGCTCATAACCCAGCATATTGCTCGCACCACTGAAACGTACACTATCCACAGTTTGAATCTGTTGGGATACTTTAGCTGATGCAGCTTCAAGTGTAGTTACCTGGCCTATGTTCTTTTTGATCAGTTCAGCCTTTTTCTTGTTACGCAGTAATGGTTCGATGGCAGGACGTGCATGTGCTACACTGGATACGCCTTCTTTTGATATGTCGGTAACAATTGCCACTACATAAGAATCACCTACTCTTTCAGGTCCTACTACATCACCTTTATCAGCTTCAAAAATATCCTTAATGAACTTCCTTGAAGTTCCGTTGATACCCTGGATGGCAAAATCCAAAGGTTTGATGTCAGCCGCTGTCAGCTTATTGATGCCTTTTCCTTTCAGGTTCTTTTCCCAATTCTGGTTGAAAGACTTTTCATCACGGCTGTCACCTGCAAACAGGCTGGCTGCATTTTGAGCATTATTGTCAGTTTCCTGGCTGGCATCAATCGGCTTGGCCACATAAGCTATCTTATAGGCTGG